>NZ_JBSGJA010000002.1:0-223302 GCF_053605345.1 Amycolatopsis sp. NPDC003865
GCACGGTTCATCGTGCAGATCGTCACCGCGGTCGGGCGGATCTTCTCCGGCGCCTCGACCGTCCAGCGGACCTGCTCCACCCGCAGCGTCTGGCCACCCTCGGTCTCCAGGTCCAGCCAGAGCGCGCCACCGTCGTAGAACTTGTCCAGCTTGCCGGTCAGGGTCACCTTGGCCTGCTTGGCGTCGGCGACCTGCTCGGCCGCCACCACCCGCGGCTCACCCTCGACGTCGGAGGCACCCATCGACAGCAGACCGGTACCGGTCACGACCGCCTCGACCGCCACCTCCGTCACCGTCGTCCACCGCTGCCAGTAACTGGCCGGGAACCGCCCGAAGTACGTGTTGCCGGACACCTTGGAGGCGGGCTCGAGGGTGATGACCGCACGCTCGCGCACGGCCGAACCCCACTCCAGCTCGGCGTAGAGGTCCTTGCTGACGATCGGCGCCGGACCGGCGTAGAGACCGCGCTGCGCCGTCAGGCGACCCTGCGGAGTGTGCTCGGTGAACCGCGTCTCGGCGGCCGCGCCGGCTTCGGTGGTCGGCGCCGGGGTGGCTGTTTTACCGGGCATTGAGTTCCTCAGTTCTCCTCGGTCGACGGCTCGCGGAACACGACCCACTTGAGCATCACGAAATTGATCACCGTGGCGGTGGCCTGCGACACGGCCCAGCACAGTGTGTGCTGCCAGGCGGACTCCGGCAGCACGTTCAGCATCAGCTGGTTCACCCCGACCGCGACGAAGAACGTCACGGTGTAGAGCAGGACGAACGAGCCGATCTGCGCCTTGCCGTCCTTGCGCCCGCCGGCGAACGTGAACTTCCGGTTCAGGAAGAACGCCGTGGTCGTGCCCACGATGAAACTGATAGCGCGGGCGATGTCGACCCACGGTGAAGCGGCCATCCCGGCCACCTGCGTCAGCAGGGTGTACGTGCCCAGGTCGACCAGGGCGCAGAAGCCCCCGATCAGGGCGAAGCGGATGAGCTGGCCCAGCAGTCCGGGGGAGGACTGAGCAGCCGTCACGTCGGCTTGCGGATCGGTCGCCACCACTGCATTACCTCGTTGCCTGAGTCATGGTCACCCGCGCGGGCGCTTGTGCCTTGATGCGCAAAGTGTAGAGACGGCCACTTCAGGGTCACGTCTCGGGCGCCGTTCGGCGTGGCTACCCTGGTCGGGTGACCCAATCCCCCGAGACACAGCGTCGCACGCTTTCCGGCTGGGGACGCACCGCGCCGACCGTCGCCGACGTCCTGAGCACGCCGGACGTCGAGACCATCGCCAAGGCCGTGCGCCAGGCCGGCGAACGCGGCGTCATCGCGCGTGGCCTCGGCCGGTCCTACGGCGACCCCGCGCAGAACGCGGGCGGCCTCGTCATCGACATGACCGCGCTCGACCGGATCCACTCGATCGACCCGGACTCGGGTCTCGTGGACCTCGACGCCGGCGTCAGCCTCGACAAGCTGATGCGCGAGGCGCTGCCCTACGGCCTGTGGGTCCCGGTGCTGCCGGGCACCCGGCAGGTGACGATCGGCGGCGCGATCGCCAACGACATCCACGGCAAGAACCACCACAGCGCGGGCAGCTTCGGCAACCACGTCGTGTCGATGGACCTGCTGACCGCCGACGGCCAGGTGCGCACGCTCACCCCGGAGGGCCCCGAATCGGAGCTGTTCTGGGCGACCGTCGCGGGCATCGGGCTGACCGGGATCATCGTCCGGGCCATCGTCCGGATGAAGAAGACCGAGACCGCGTACTTCATCGTGGACGCCGACCGCACGGCGAACCTCGACGAGACGCTCGGCCTGTTCACCGACGGCTCGGACCTGACCTACGACTACTCGATGTCGGTGCCGGACCTGATCTCCTCCGACCACCGCCTCGGCCGGGCGACGTTCTCGCGGGGCTCGCTGGCGAAGCTCGACCAGCTGCCGCCGAAGCTGCGGTCCGAGCCGCTCAAGTTCGACGCGCCGCAGCTGGCGACCCTGCCGGACGTCTTCCCGAACGGCCTGGGCAACAAGCTCACCTTCGGGCTCATCAACGAGCTGTGGCAGAAGACCGTGCCCAAGAAGGGCGCGCGCGGCAAGATCCAGAACCTGACGCAGTTCTACCACCCGCTGGACATGCTCAGCGAGTGGAACCGCGCCTACGGCTCCAAGGGCTTCCTGCAGTACCAGTTCTCGGTGCCGTTCGGCGCGGAGGACCAGCTCAAGGCCATCTGCCGGCGGATCGCGACCTCGGGCCACTACTCGTTCCTCAACGTGTTCAAGCGCATGGGCGACGCCAACCCGGCGCCGATGTCGTGGCCGTCGCCGGGCTGGATGCTCAGCGTCGACTTCCCGATCAAGGACGGCCTGAGCCGGTTCTGCCTGGAGCTCGACGACGCCGTGCTCGCGGCGGGTGGCCGGCTGTACACGGCGAAGGACTCGCGGACCTCCGCGGAGACGTTCGCGAAGATGTACCCGCGGCTCGAAGAGTGGCGCAAGATCCGCGCTTCCGTTGACCCCGAAGGCGTTTTCGCCTCTGACATGAGCCGGAGGCTCGAACTGTGATCGACGCGGTGGGCAACCCCCAGTCCCTGCTCCTGCTCGGCGGCACGTCCGACATCGCGCTGGCGATCGCCGAGAAGTACCTGGCCGAGAAGCCGCTGCGGGTCGTGCTCGCGGCGCGTCCGTCGCCGCGGCTCGACGCGGCCGCGCAGCGCCTGAAGGACCGCGGCGCCGAGGTGTCCACTGTGGACTTCGACGCCAAGGACACGGCGTCGCACCCCACGGTGCTGGCCAAGGCGTTCGAGGGCGGCGACATCGACGTGGCGGTCGTCGCGTTCGGCCTGCTCGGTGACCCCGAAGAGGTCTGGCAGGACCACGCGAAGGCCGTCGAGCTGGCCACGGTGAACTACACCGCCGCGGTGTCGGTCGGCGTCGCGCTGTCGGAGAAGCTCAAGGCTCAGGGCCACGGCACAGTGATCGCGCTGTCGTCGGTGGCCGGTGAGCGCGTCCGGCGGTCCAACTTCGTGTACGGCTCGACGAAGGCCGGTTTCGACGGCTTCTACCTGGGCCTCGGCGAGGCGCTCGCCCCACACGGCGTGCAGGTGACAGTCGTCCGCCCGGGCCACGTCAAGACGAAGATGACCGAGGGCCTGAAGGACGCTCCCCTGGCGCAGACGGCCGAGCAGGTCGCCGAGACCGCGGTCACCGCCGCGCGCGCGGGCAAGGACCTGGTGTGGGCGCCGGCGCAGTTCCGGCTGGTGATGTCGGCGCTGCGGCACGTCCCGCGGCCGATCTTCCGCAAGCTCCCGATCTGACGTCTCCACCCCGGGGTTGACCCCGGGTTCCATCCGGGCCCGGCCCGCACGCCGATGTGCGCACCAGGTGGTCGAAACAGACTGTCGTCATGGTGAACACGACGAGCGACCGCGGTGGGCTGACGATGCTGCTCCGCGACGTCGCCCTCCCGATGGCCCTGTACTACGTCCTGCGCTCCTTCGAGGTCGACGCGCTGTGGGCGCTGCTGGTCAGCGCCGTGCCGCCGGTGCTGCGGACCGGGTACGTCCTGGTGCGGCACCGGCGGATCGACCCGGTCAGCGCGTTCGTGCTGGCCGTGCTGCTCGTCAACGCCGCGGTGGCGGTGTTCTCCGGTGACGCCCGGCTGCTGCTCGTCCGCAGCGCGTGGCTCACGCTGCCGCTCGGCGCGGTCATGCTGGCCAGCCTGGTCGTCGGGCGGCGGCCGCTGCTGTTCCGGGCGGTGTGCGCGCTCCAGCCCGCGCGCGCCGGGTCCCTCGATCGGCTGTGGGGCGTTTCCCGGGCGTTCCGGGAGCGGTGGCGCTCGGCGACGCTGTGGTGGGGCGCCGGGTGCCTGCTGCTGGGGTGCGCGGTCGTCGTGATGGCGTTCACGCTGCCGGTGGACGTCGTGCCCTTCCTCGACAGCGTGCTGACCGTGGGCAGCGTGCTCCTCGGCGTGAAGCTGACCCGGCAACGGCTGGGCATCAACCGGACGGTGGATGCGTGACGAGCCGGCTCGACGATGCCGGCGGCCGCCCTCGTCACCGATGCTCGGAGGCATGCTCGGCACGCTGCTCTGCGACCTCGCCGCCCCGGTCGGCGGCTACTACCTGCTGCGCGCGTTCGACGTCGCGCCGGTCTGGGCGCTGACGCTGAGCGGCCTCCCGCCGGCGCTGCGGGTGCTGTACCTGGCCGCGCGGCACCGCCGGGTCGACGGCATGGGCGTCTTCGTGCTGCTGATCGTGGCGGTGGGCCTGGCGACGACGCTGCTGACCGGCGACGCGCGGCTGCAGCTGGTCCGCGGCGCGTGGTTCAGCGTGCTGATCGGCGGGTGGATGCTCGCGAGCCTGTGGATCGGCCGCCGCCCGACGACGTACCAGGCCACGCTGGCCCTGCTGCCCGGCCGGGCGGCGGCGCTGGAGGCCCGCTGGGCGGACACGGCGTCGTTCCGGCGGGTCTGGCGGGTGCTGGCGGTCGTGTGGGGTGTCGGCGGGCTGCTGCACAGCGCGGGCAGCATCGTCATGGCGTACACGCTGCCCGTGGACGTGGTGCCGGGCCTCGACACGGCGTTGTCGATCGGGAGCTTCGTGCTGCTCCAGGTCGTCACACAGGTGCTGCTCGCCCGCGAGGGCACGCTCAACCGGGTGTTCCGCGGCCGGGATCAGCTGCCCGCCGCGTGAGCGGGCATCAGGTACAGGTTCTGGACGCCCATCCACGGGGAGTCGATCCGCCAGCTCGCCAGCGCCGTCGGGGGTGGGGTGCGCCGGGTCGTGGCCAGGACCAGGTCCGGGCTGATCGGCGCGACGCTGTGGTCGAAGTTGTGGAAGTTGGCCTCCAGCAGCGCACGGCCGAGGTCGCCGCTGCGGCGCTTCGTCTCGCTGATCGCGGGGTCGACCGCGCCGCGGTCGGAGAACTCGTCCACCAGCTCGCAGTCGCACGCGTACGCCAGCGCGCCCACCTCGCCGGCCGTCTCCACCGTGCGGCCGTGGGCGATCGCGGCCAGCTGGCGGCCGATCTCGCGGTACTCCGTCGTCGACGCGTGGTTGCTGGTGATCGGCGCGAACTGGCGGGGCAGGCCCGGCAGCGCGTACGCCGCGACGCTCGCCGCGAGGACCACCCCCGCGGCCGTCCACGTTCCGCGGCGGACGCGGTCCGGCACCGCGCTCGCGCACGCCGCCAGGAAGATCGTCGCGCCGATGATGCTCGGCGCGTAGTACCAGTGGTACGGCGGGACGCCGAGGCGGCTGTAGGCCAGGTAGTGCAGGGCGCTCGCGACGGCCAGTGCCGCGAACGGCGTCAGGCGGCGGGCCACCTCGGAACCGCGGCGGTACTGGACGATCCAGACGACGCCGGCCAGGCCCGCGAGCGGCAGCGGCAGGAACGACAGCGCCGCCTCGGCCGGGAAGTTGCGCCAGTACAGGAGCGGGCCGTTGGTGAAGCTGAACGGGCCCCAGGACTGCTGGCTGATCTTGATGACCAGCGTGTCCGGCACGGCCGAGCCGAGCACGACCCAGCTGAACGCGAACCACGGCAGCGTCACGGCGAAGGTGGCGAACGCCGTCCGCCAGATGCCGGCCCAGAACTCGCGGCGGGCCGCGAACACCACCGCCGCGATCAGCAGCAGGTCGATCCGGACGAGCGCGAGCAGCCCGATCACGACGCCGAGGCGGCCGGCCTTGCGCTCGCCCGCGTAGACCAGCGTCCAGACGACACCGGTGGCGCCGAGCGCGACCTCCAGCCCGACCGACGACAGCAGCAGCGGGTTGAGCAGCAGCAACGCGAACGCCACGGGCGTGAACGCCGCCGGCAGCCCGGCCCGCTCGCCCAGCCGGCGCAGGCCGAGGACGAGCAGCACCTGGGCGGCGACGAACACGATCCCGGCGGCCAGCACGGCGTCGCGGACGACGAAGGTGACCGCGGCCAGGGCCAGGACGTTCAGCGGGGACGTCGCGGTGTTCGCCGTCCCCTGCTCGATCAGGCCCCAGTGGCCGTGGAAGGCGAGGTTCTTCGCGTAGGACAGCGTGATGTAGGTGTCATCGATGAGATGGCTGCTGACCAGGGCGAACATCAGCGCGGAGGCCGCCGCGGCACCGGCCGGGAGGGCCCACGAGCGGGCAAGGGGGACGACCGCCGGCAGCGCACCGGCGGCCTCGGGGAGTTCTGCGGAGGCGCTTCGCATCCCGGACACCGTACCTCGCCCGTGATGCTTCTGTGATCTGAGCGGGGTACGGGTGGCTCAGCCCACAGCGGTCAAATGCCGTTGCCGCCGCCGGAATTGCCCGAGTTGCCGGAATTTCCGCCGCCGCGGCCCGGGAAGCCGCGGCCGTCCGGGCCCTGGTTGGGGCCGCCGTACTGGCGGTGGATGCCGGGGTGGCCGTTGCGCGGACCGCCGTGGTGGGTCGCGGCGGCGATCCCGCCGACGATGCCCCCGCCGATCAGCAGGCCGAGGACGCCGACGCCGACGAGCTGGGTGGCGCGGTGGCCGACGAACCGCCGGAAGCCGCCGGGCTGCCGAGGGGCGGCAGCCGGCGGTGGGCCCCAGGCGCCGTAGGCCTGGCCGGGGCCGGGCTGGGAGAGCTGCGGGGTGGGCGGCGGCTGCTGCCCGTGGGCCGCGGTCTGGTCGCCCGCCTGCGCTGCGTTGGGCAGGGCGGTGGTTCCGGCAGGCGGCTGCGCGGCGGGCTCGCCCTGGGCGGCGTTCGGCAAAGCGGTGGTCGCGGCCGGCCGGCCCGGCGCGGCGGTGGGCGCCGCCTGAGTCGCGGGCTCCTGGCCCGGCGCGGCGGTGGGCGCCGCCTGAGTCGCAGGCTCCTGGCCCGGCGCGGCGCTCGGCAAAGCAGTCGTCTCGCCAGGCTCCGGCGCGACCGGTTGCTGTGCCGTCGGCTGGTCGGCCGCGGACTGCGCCGTGGGCTGCTCGACGGTCGGCTTCTCGGTCCCCTCCGGGACTTCGCGCGGCTGGTCGTTCATCGTCGCTCCTGTGGTCACGGGGACGGGCGCAGTGCCCGCCCCCCACCACCTCAGGGTGCGCCGCTCAGCTGTGCGTCAGCTGAAACGAACCTGTCGATCCGCCATGAGAGCTCACAGGTAGAACGCCAGGAACAGCGTGATCACCCAGCTCGCGCCGAGCACCTGCAGGATGCGGTCCTTGAGCGCGATCTCCTCGGGCTCGCCCGCGATGCCGCCGTCGACGTCGACCGCGTAGCGCAGGACCGCCACCAGGAACGGGACCATCGAGATGAGCGCCCACACCGAGTTGTGCTCGGTCTGGCGGATCTCGAACGCCCACAAGCAGTACGACATGATCAGGATCGCCGCCGACGTCGCCCAGACGAACCGCAGGTAGCTGGCCGAATACTTCTTCAGCGACGAGCGGATCTTCGCGCCGGTGCGCTCGAACAGCATGATCTCCGCGTAGCGCTTGCCGGCGACCATGAACAGCGAGCCGAACGCCGTGACCAGCAGGAACCACTGCGAAAGGGCGATACCGCCCGCGACGCCGCCCGCGATCGAGCGCATCAGGAAGCCGGAGCCGACGATGGCCAGGTCGACCACCGGCTGGTGCTTCAGGCCGAAGCAGTAGCCGAGCTGGACGGCCTCGTAGACGCCCAGCACCACGGCCAGCTGCCAGCTCGCCCCGAACGACACGGCGAGGCCGGCCAGGAAGAACACGACCGCGGCCCCGTACGCGACGGGGACCGGCACGATGCCGGCCGCGATCGGCCGGTTGCGCTTGGTCGGGTGGGCCCGGTCGGCCTCGACGTCGATGGCGTCGTTGATCAGGTAGACCGAGCTCGCTGTCAGCGAAAAGGCCACGAAGGCGATGATCGCGTCGATCAGGAGACCGGTGCGGTCGGTCGACTTCGAGAACGCGAAGAACGGGGCCGCGAAGACCAGGACGTTCTTCACCCACTGCCGGGGCCGCGCCGTCTTGATGACGCCGCCCACCAGGCCGAACGGGCCGCGCGAAGCGGTCTCCGTTGTCGCCTCCGCCGTCACCGGTGTCTCCGGTGCCTCAGGAGTCACGGCCGCTTCGTCGCTGTTGCGCTGCTCGGTCGTTTCGCTCATGGATTCTTCTTCAGCTTCCGTCGTATCAGACCACCGACGAGCCCCCCGAGAGCTGCACCGGCCAGAACGTCTGTCGGATAGTGAACGCCGAGCACGAGCCTCGAGGCCAGCATCGGCGGTACCAGGGCGGGCACCAGGTTACGCCCGGTCAATCCGGAGTAGAGCACCGCCGCCGCCGTCGTGGACGTCGCGTGCGACGACGGGAAGCTCAGCTTGCTCGGCGTGCCGACCAGTACCTCCACGCTCGGGTGGTCCGGTCGGGGCCGCCTGACCACGCGTTTCACCGCGATCGACGCGGCGTGCGCACCCACCACACCGGCCGAGGCGACGAGCCAGTCCTTGCGCCGCTTCTTGTCGACCACGGCCCCGAGAAGACCCAGGCCGAACCAGCCGATGGCGTGCTCACCGAAGTGGGACATGCCGCGCGCAGCCTTAACCGAAGCTTCACTCTTCAGAAAGCCCTGGGCCTTCGCCAGGACCGCGACCTCACCCGCCGGGGTGCCCTTCTCAAGCATCGAGGGACCCGTCGAGCGGCGCGCCGTCGGTCAGGTGCGGGGCGATCTTGTTGTCGAACGCCGACAGCGCCGAGCCGATGGCCATGTGCATGTCGAGGTACTTGTACGTGCCCAGCCGGCCGCCGAACAGCACGTTCTTCTCGCGTGCCTCGGTCTTGGCCAGCTCCCGGTAGGCCTCGAGCTTCTCGCGGTTGTCCGGGGTGTTGATCGGGTAGTACGGCTCGTCCTCCTCGCCCGCGAAGCGGGAGTACTCGCGGAAGATGACCGTCTTGTCCTTGGGGTAGTCCCGCTCCGGGTGGAAGTGCCGGAACTCGATGATCCGGGTGTAGGGGACTTCCTGGTCGTTGTAGTTGACGACCGAGGTGCCCTGGAAGTCGCCGGTCTGCGCGACCTCGGACTCGAAGTCGACGGTGCGCCAGGTGAACCGGCCCGCCGAGTAGCCGAAGTAGCGGTCCAGCGGCCCGGTGTAGACGGTCGGGGTGCCCGCCGGGATGTGCTCGCGGACGTCGAAGTAGTCGACGTTCAGCCGGATCTCGATGTTCTCGTGCTCGGCCATCTTCTCGAGCCACGCGGTGTACCCGTTGACGGGCAGGCCCTCGTAGGTGTCGTTGAAGTACCGGTTGTCGAAGTTGTAGCGGACCGGCAGGCGGGTGATGATGTTCTCGCCCAGGTTCTTGGGGTCGTTCTCCCACTGCTTCGCGGTGTAACCCTTGATGAACGCCTCGTAGAGGGGACGGCCGATCAGCGAGATCGCCTTCTCCTCGAGGTTCTGCGCGTTGGCGGTCTCGAACTCCGACGACTGCTTCGCGATCAGCTCGCGGGCCTCGTCCGGGGTGTGCGACTTGCCGAAGAACTGGTTGATCAGGGCCAGGTTCATCGGGAACGAGTAGACCTGGTCCTTGACCCGGGCGAACACGCGGTGCTGGTAGTTCGTGAACTCGGTGAAGCGGTTCACGTACTCCCAGACGCGCTTGTTCGACGTGTGGAACAGGTGCGCGCCGTACTTGTGCACCTCGATCCCGGTCTCCGGGTCCGGCTCCGAGTAGGCGTTGCCGCCGATGTGGCTACGCCGTTCGAGGACGAGGACCTTCTTGCCCAGCTCGGCCGCGGCCCGTTCGGCGACGGTCAGACCGAAGAAACCGGACCCGACGACGACGAGGTCGTAACCTGCGAAATCGTCTTCAGTAATCTGTGCGGGGTTCGTGTGCGCGCTCACGGGCGTCGAGGGTACGGGGGTCGCTGACCCGGGCCGCACCCGACTATCACATTTCGGCTTACGACACACCTGGAAAGCAGTGCCTGCACCCGAGGACTTCTGGAGCTACTTCGCCGCGGTGGCCACCTACCTGGCCGTACTCGCGGTGCCCGGCGGCGTCGTCGGATGGGCCGCCGGGGTCCGCGGCTGGGCCCTGGCCGGGCTCGCGCCGCTGCTCAGCTACGCCATCACCGGCCTGGCCGGCCCGTGGCTCGCCATCGCGCACGTACCGTACAGCCCGCTCAGCGTCGCCGCGGTCACGCTGCTGCTCGCCGGCGCGCTCTACGGCCTCCGCCGGCTGGCGGTCGCCCGTGGCTGGATGGCACCCGGCGCCGAAGAGCCGCCGACGCCGTGGACGCGCCGGGCGCACCTGGCCGTTGGCGCGTGCGTGGCGGTCGCCACGGCCGTGTCGATCGCCGTCGTGGTCACCGGCCGGGGCGGGACGACCGCGGTGTTCCAGCGCTGGGACACCGTCTTCCACGCGAACGGCATCCGCTACATCGCCGAGACCGGCGACGGCTCGCTGACCGGCATGGGCACCATCAACTGGTACCCGGACGGCTCCTTCTACCCGAACGCCTACCACCTGGTCGGCGCGCTGGTCTACCAGCTGTCGGGCACCTCGGTCCCGGTGACGCTGAACGCCGTCACGATGCCGATCGCCGGGGTGTTCGCGCTGGCCATGGTCGCGCTGGTGCGCCAGCTCGGCGGCCGCGCGGTGTTCGGCGGCAGCGTGGCGCTGGTCGCCGGCGGCGCGACGACCGGGGCGTACGAGTCGGTGTCGAGCGGGCTGCTGCCGTTCGCGCTCGGGATCGTGCTGACGCCGCTGGCGGTGGTCGCCCTGCAGCGGTTCGTCGTGCGGCCGGGCGTCGACACCGGCGCGGTGCTGGCGCTGAGCGCGACCGGCCTGCTCGCCGCGCACTCGAGCGCGCTGTTCGGGGCGCTGCTGTTCGCGTTCCCGCTGGTCGTGCAGCGCTGGTACCGGGCGGTGCGGGGCAAGCGCCTCGACGGGGTCGCGCCCGGGAAGGCGGCCTGGCGGGTCGTCGGCGGCGACGTCCTGCGGATGGTGCCGGTGATGCTGGCGGCCGGGCTGCTGTCCGCGCCGATGATCCTCGGCGCGATCACGTTCACGTCCGGGTCGTACCCGTACCACGCCTGGGGCTCGCACATGCCGGTGTGGAAGGCGCTGGCCATGCTGGCGACCTTCAAGCAGGTGCTGCCGGTCCCCCAGATCTGGCTGACGGTGTTCCTCGCGATCGGCGTGCTGACGCTGCTCGCGCTGCGGCGGATGCGCTGGGTGGTGCTCTCGGCGCTCGGGCTGTCCGCCCTGTTCGTGGTCGTCGCGTGCTTCGGCGGCGAAGACTGGGTGATCACGCTGTCGCGGCCCTGGTGGAACGACCGGTTCCGGCTGATGGCGCTGGCCGCGATCCCGATGTGCCTGCTCGCCGCGCACGGCATGAGCGAAGCCCAGCGCTGGGTGGCGAAGCTGGCGAGCGGCCGCGCCTGGGTGCGCGCGCGGCCGTGGCTGACCGGCCGGGTCGGGCTGGCGACGGCGGTGCTGCTGGTCGTGGCCATGGGCGTGCTGACCGGCGGGTTCTACCGCGCGGCCAACGCCAAGACGGTGTCGCTGCTCTACTACAACGGCCTGCCCGGCGAGGTGGTCCCGCCGGTCAGCCAGGACGAGATCGACGCGATGGAACACCTCGGCACGCTGGGGATCCCGGCCGACCAGAAGGTGCTCAACGACCGCATGGACGGCACGGCCTGGATGTACGCGCTGACCGGCGTGCACCCGGTGGCCGGCCACTACGACGCGGGCGTCGCTCCCCCGGACGCGCTCTACCTGGCGATGCACTTCGGCGACTACGACAGCGACCCGCAGGTCCGCGCGGCGACTCGGCGGCTGAACATCCACTACGTGCTGGTGGGCAGCGGCACCATCCGCCGGGACACGCCGATCGCCCCGGGCCTGCGTCACCTGGACGGCCACGACTTCGTCAAGGAGATCTACCGGAACCCCGGCGCGGTCATCTACCAGCTGGTCAAATGACAAAGCCCTCGTGGCCGCGGCGCCCCGTGCCGCGGCCACGAGGGCCCTCCGTCCCCCAACCACCCCCGGGGTGATCTCTGGCGTCTGCACTCATGGACGCCTCAGGGACGGCAATCGGTTTCCCGGCTAGCAGAATGTCACCCGTTCGGAGCAGCGTGCAGCTCCGGCAAGACATCGCCGGCGACCTGTTCCAGCACCGCCTCGCGGCCTTCGTAGGGCGACGACGACCGCGGCCAGTGCGCGATGACGTCGGTGAAGCCCAGCTCGCCCGCGCGGCCCGCCGCGTCGCGGAACGCCTCCACGCTGCTCAGCGAGAACACCGGCGACGCGTCCAGGCTCAGGTGGCGCTGGATGCTCGCCCGTTCGCGGCCCGCGGCGTCGAGGCGCTCGTCGAAGACGTCGGTGAGCTGCTTGATGCCGGCCCACCACTCGTCCTCGGTCTTGCCGCCCCGGCCCGTGGTGACCCAGCCCGCGCCGAAGCGCGCGGCCAGCGTCATCGTGCGGGGGCCGTTCGCCGCGACCACGAACGGCAGCCGCGGGCGCTGGACGGTGCCCGGCAGGTTGCGGGCCTCGCGGGCGCGGTAGTACTCGCCGTCGAAGTCGAACTTGTCGGTCATCAGCAGGCCGTCGAGCGCCTCGACGAACTCGGTGAACCGGTCGGCGCGCTGCTTGGCCGTCAGCTCGGGGGCGCCGAGCACCGCGCCGTCGTAGTGCTGGTGGTCGACGCCCGCGCCGACGCCCAGGACGAACCGGCCGTCGGAGATGTCGTCGAGGGTGGTCAGCTCGCGCATGAACGGCACCGGGTGCCGGGCGACCGGGGACGCCACGAACGTGCCCAGCCGGATCCGGGAGGTCACCATCGCGGCCGCGGTCAGGGTCGGGACGGCGGAGAACCACGGGCCGTCGACGAGGTTTCTCCAGCCCAGGTGGTCGTACGTCCACGCGTGGTCGAAGCCGTACTCCTCGGCCGCGCGCCACTTCGGCTCGGCGGCCCACCAACGATCTTCAGGGAGAATGACGATGCCTACTCGCACAGGTCCGGACCGTATCGGTAACCACCGACAATCGCTCGGACGGGGACGAGGCCACCCGAACGTGTCAGGGACAATGGCGGGGTGGAGAGACCCCAGTTGATCGCGTCCGACGTCGACGGCACCCTGCTCGGCCCCTCCGAATCGCTCAGCGCCCGCACCATCGCGACCGTCCGCCGGGCGATCGAGGCGGGCGTCCCGTTCGTGCTGGCCAGCGGCCGTCCGCCGCGGTGGATCGCGCCCGTCGCCAAGCCGCTGGAGCTGACCGGGTACGCCGTGTGCGCGAACGGCGCCGTCCTGTACGACTGCGGCCGCGAGGAGGTCGTCGCGGTGCACGGCCTGCTCAAGCCGGAACTGCTCCACGACATCGCGCACGCGCTCGACAAGGCCGTGCCCGGCTGCCGGCTGGCCGCCGAGCGCGTCAGCACCGACGCCGACCACGAGATGCGCAGCTTCGTGATCGAGCCGAAGTACCACAACCCGTGGGGCGACGGCGAAGGCCGCACCGCGCCGCGCGCCGAAGTGCTGGGGCACCCGGCGATCAAGCTGCTGGTCAGCCACATCGGGATGTCGTCGGAAGAGATGGCGGACGCGGTGAACGCGCTGTTCGACCGCGAGGTCGACGTCACCTACTCGTCCTCGGGCGGGCTGGTGGAGCTGTCCGCGCACGGCATCACCAAGGCGACCGGCCTGGCCGACGTCGCCGAGCGGCTGGGCGTCGAGCGGGAGCGGGTGATCGCCTTCGGCGACATGCCCAACGACGTCGAAATGCTCCGCTGGGCCGGCCACGGCGTCGCGATGGAGAACGGGCACCCGCTGGTCATGGACGTGGCCGACGAGGTCACCGGCCCGGCCGGTGAGGACGGCGTCGCGCAGGTCCTGGAGCGGTGGTTCTAGCGGCGGTCCAGCTCGGCCGCTTCCTCCGGTGTCGGCGCGGTGCCGCCCAGGTGGGCGGGCAGCCACCAGCGTTCCTCGTCGGAAGCGGGCTGGTCCGGGTACTCGGCCTGGGCCCGGTCGAGCAGCGCGCTCATCCGGGTGCGCAGCTCCTTCGTGACGACGTCCCAGTCGTCGCCCTTGGCCGGGTGCATCGGCTCGCCGATGAGGATCGAGATCGGCACGTGCCGCCGGGTCAGGTCCTTCGGCCTGCCCTTCGTCCAGAGCCGCTGGGTGCCCCAGAGCGCCATCGGGACGACCGGGACGTCGGCCGCCGCGGCCATCCGGACCGCGCCCGACTTGATGTCCTTGACGGTGAAAGATCGGCTGATCGTCGCTTCGGGGAAGACCCCGACGACCTCGCCTGCCTGCAGCTTCGCGAGCGCCTCGCGGTAGGAGGCGAGGCCCGCGTCGCGGTCGACGGAGATGTGGTGCATGCCACGCATCAGCGGCCCGGCGATCTTGTTGTCGAAGATCTCCTTCTTCGCCATGAACCGCGTCAGCCGCTTGGCCGGGCGCGCGCCGAGGCCGCAGAAGATGAAGTCCAGGTAGCTCACGTGGTTGCAGGCGATGACCGCGCCGCCGCGGCGCGGGATGTGCTCCGCGCCCTCGACCCGGATGCGGTTGTCCAGTACCCGGAACATCGTCCGGGCGGCGGCGATCACGGGCGGGTACACGAAGTCGGCCATCGCTCAAGGTTACGGGACCGTAGGTTCTTGACCGCCGTTCAGCGGCGAAGGCCACAAACCGGGCGAAGCTCACGTCGATCGAACGACCACTAGGCTTCCGGCGTGGGGACAGTGATCGAATCGCCTGTGCGACGAGCCGGCCACCGAGTCGCGGTGTACCTGGGCCTGGCCACGGTGACACTGCTCAACCTCATCTCCTACGCCCCTGTGCAGCCGAACGCGCACGAGAAGGCGTGGGGCGACGCCGCCGAGTACTACGCGATGTCGGTGCGGACCGGCGCCCAGGTCGACAACCCGTTCGCCCTGCGGATGCTCAGCCCGTGGCTGGTCCACACCGTCAACCGGTTCACCGGCATCTCGCTGGACTCGGTGTGGCTGGCGTTCACGTTCGTGCTGGTCCTGGCCGCGGCGATCGTCTTCTTCGAGTTCCTCTGGGTCCGCCTGGACCTGCGGCTGTACACCTCGTCGCTCGCCGCGGTCGCCCTGGCCTGCACGTTCTGGTACGCGCCGTACGCGTTCAGCAACCCGTACCTGGTCGACCCGCTGAACAACCTGCTCTACCTGCTCGCGCTGTGGCTGCTGTTCGACCGGCGGCTGATCTGGTTCGCGCTGGTGATCGTCATCGGCTCGATCAACAAGGAGACGACGCTGCTGCTCGCGCCGCTCTACCCGCTGGCGGCGTGGACGCGGTCGCGGTCGCTGCGGGACAAGCAGGTCATCGGTGGGCTGGTCGCCGTGGTCGTGGCGGGCGTTCTGTACTTCGCGTTCCGGCTGTGGGCCCAGGCGCTGATCGGCGGCGACTACGGGTTCGGGGCCGGCCAGGCCAACAGCGGCCTGCTGGGCAACATCCGGTTCGCGCTGTCGTCGAACAAGGGCGTCGACCAGGCGGCGCTGTACAGCACGTTCGGCTTCTTCTGGCTGATCTTCGCCTACGGCCTCTACCGCGAGTTCCGGCGCGAAGGCAGCCGGAGCCTGCTGCTGGTGTCGAGCGTCTGGCTGGGGCTGTGCTGCCTGGCCGGGCGGCTGGTCGCCACGGACACCCAGCGCGTCTTCGTGATGCTCGCGCCGCTGGTCATCGGGCTGGTCGCGGTCCAGCTCGACCGGCACCGCGGGGAAGCCCGGCGCCTCTGGGTCGGCGTGGTGTTCTTCCTCTACCTGGCGGTGAACTACAAGCTGGCGTCGTCGTCGACGATCTTCCTGGTCGGGCTGGCCGGGCTGCTCGTGTTCGTGCTGCTCGAGGTGCCGCCGTTCTGGCCGAAGCCGTCGCCGCGGCCGGTCTCGCCGGCCGACGACGGCCCCCCGACCGAGGAGTTCCTCCCCCACCGGGGTTCCCTCGACCGCGACTGAGGCAGCGCCGCCAGGACCAGCGCGAGCAGGAGCGTGAACAGCGCGACGGACTGGTGCTTGACGCCCTCGATGCCGTCGCCGAGGGCCGCGGTGCCGAACTGCGTCAGCGAGACGGCGAGCAGGAACGCCAGCACGACCCCGACCGGGCCGCGACGCTGGAGCCACGCTCTGACCAGCACGAACAGCCAGATCGGCCCGAGCGCGAACAGGCCCAGCGGGCTGAGCAGGCCGGTCAGCCACGACACGACCGGCACCCGGTACTCCTGCGCGTGCGGCGCGAAGCCGGCCTCCTGGTCGAAGCTGCCGAGGTAGCCCGGGCGGGCGGTGAGCTGGTCGGTCGCGGCCCGGTCCAGCACTTCGAGCGTCCGGCCGGGGTGGCTCGCGAAGTAGCCGAGGACGTTCTCGCGGGTCATCTTGTCGCGGTAGCTCGGGTAGCGCGGGTCCATCGTCGCCGGGTGGGGGTGCCACCAGCCGTTGCCCGCGTACTGGGCGAACGACGGCGGCAGACCGAGTGCGGCCAGATCGGCCTGGGTGTCGTGCCTGCCGTCGACGATGTTCAGGAAGATCGAGTTGAACATGTTGATCTCGCGCGAGTCGTCGCCCGGGAACGCGGAGTACGTGCCGTCGGGCGCGAGAGCGGGCTCGACGCTCTGCTGCGCGAACAGCGTCACGGCGCCGAGGCCCCCGATGACCAGTGCCGCGGCCGCCCACCGCTTCGCCCCGCGCAGCGCGCCCGGCCGGACCAGCAGCACCGCGAGCGCGAGGATCGGCAAGATGATCAGCGTCTGGACCTTGGCGTTGACCGCCAGGACGCCACCGGCGAACGTCACCGCCATGCCCGCGTAGCTCCACCGGCCCTCGCGTGCGGTCAGCAGCAGGCCACCGGCGATCAGCAGCAGGCCGAGGAAGGCCGCGCCTTCGCCGAGGATCGCCGCGAAGTAGCCGAAGAACGCCGAATCGGCGACGACCAGCAGGAGCCCGGCGGCCACGGCCAGCCGCACGCGGCGGGGGTACGGCAGGCCGAGCACGATCGCGGTGATCGCCGCGGCGGCGATGGTGCTGCTCAGCAGGCCCAGCACGACCAGGCTCAGCGTCGCCGGGAACCCGGCCAGCCGGGCGAGCCCGACGGACGCCTCCGCGAGCCAGCTCTGCGTCAGCAAGTAGGTGGGCCGGCACGGCGGCGCGCCCGGCGCGACGGTGTAGGCGAGGTGGACGAACGGCTCGGGCAGGCCCTTCCACGTGATCCCGGCACCGCAGAGCACGCGGCCGCCGTCGCCGTTGTTCGACATCGCGATCGGCCGCGGCACCAGGAACCGGACGACGAAGAGCAGGAGCGACGCCCCGAAGACCCCGATCCCGAGCCGGGCTTCGGCACCCAGCCGCGCTTTCGGGACGTCGAGCTTCACGAAGGACAGGGTACGTAGCGGAAGTCCGGGCCCCGGTCGAGGTCCGTGACCACGGCTTTCGCCTCCTCCGCGCGCGGGTAGACCGACACCCAGTAGGGCGTGCCGACGCGGCGGAAGGTGGCGACCTGGTACTTGCCCGCGTAGACCGGGTCGATCACGCAGTGCTGGCGGTCGGCGTAGCCGCTGTCGGCGGGCACCGCGACGGTCGGTCGGCGGGCGTTGACGACGTAGTCGTAGTCCGTGGCGACGCCGCCGTCGTGCCGGCCTTCGCGGGCGATGTGGTCGTCGGTGCGGCCGAGGACGTCGACGATGAGCAGCTGGCCGCCGTGCGCGGCGAGCGCGCCGGGCGCGGCGGCGCTGACGACCGACCCGGGCGGCAGGTACTCGCCGAGCCAGCCGCCGATCTCGGTGAGTTCGGTGCCGTGCGCGCGCCAGTCGCGGACGCGGTCGAGCATCTCGGGGCTGAACACGGAGACGAGCACCGCGATCCCGGCCAGCCCGCAGGCGGTCACCGGCACCAGCCGCGTCGCGGCGGGCCAGGTCCTCGGCCGCGGCGACGGCTTCGCCTCGACGTCCACGGTCAGCACGCCGTAGGTGGCGACGCTCGCGACGGCGATCAGCGGCGGTATCGGGGCCAGCAGCCGCCACGAGGGGCCGGGGTCGCCGCCGATCAGCACCGCGGCGGCCGCGAGCCCGAGCGCCGTCACGAACAACAGCCAGATGAGGGTGCGAGCCTCAGGGGCGTCGGTGCGCCGCAACAGGAGCGCGACCGCTGAAACCAGACCGAGCAGGAGGAAACCCTGGTGCGCCAGGGCGAACCCGGACAGGTACGGCCAGCCGGCGGCGACCTGCGCTCCGAGCGGGCCGCCGAGCTTCGCGGCCAGCGGCGCGGGCAGGAAGTGCTCGTAGAACGTCGCCCGCCAGGCCAGCCGCGGGATCAGGAACACGAGCGCGCCCAGCACGTACCCCACCGGCGCCCACCAGCTGTGCTTCTTCCTCAGCGCGGCCCCGGCCAGCCAGAGCAAGCCGAGCACGCCGGCCACCAGGCCTTCCGGGCTGGTCATCACGGCGAACGCGACGAGCACGCCGGCGACCACCGGACGGCGCGCCGCCAGCGAGTAGCAGACGGCGAGCAACAGCAGGACGAACAGCGGGACCTCGGAGCCGGACGGCCCGTAGGCGGCGAGGCCGCCGGCGCAGGCGGTGAGCACCGCGGCGGCGACGCCGATCGCCGGCCGCGGTTCGGCGCCGGCGGGGGCGGCCGCCGCGACGATCCGGTTGACCAGGAAGCAGGACAGCAGGACGCAGCCGAGCGCGGCGACGACCCCGAACACGACGGCGACCGTGCGGACGTCGGCGCCGAACGCGGCTCGCGGCAAGGCGATCAGGACCAGCCAGAGGAAGTTCGTGTAGCCCTCGACGCGTTCGCCCGGGTTGAACACCGGGCCGTTCCCCTCGGCGATGTTCTGGGCGTACCGGAAGGACACGAGCGCGTCCTCGGTGACGGTCGCGAACAGCAGCTGGTGCAGCAGCGAAAGGCCGAGGGTGAGAGCGAGGACGAAGCCGCGCCAGCCGCGGTCGGTGTCGAGGCGTCCCCAGGTCAGCACCACGATCGCGGCGAGGACCAGCCACGCAACCACGACCGCGTAGACCACCCGGCCCCCTCGTGAAGATCGCTCCGCCCGGCGTCAGTCAAGCAGGGAAACGCACTGGTCAATATAACCCGTTCGGGTATCGCGACGGAGTGTCCCGTTCGGACTCCAACCCCCGGAACGGTTGACCGGCGGTCGGCGGCTTAGTCTCCAGCGTGCTTTCCGTCTGCGTTGCCGTTGTCGTCATCGCCGTCCCGGGCCTCCTGACCGGATTCGCCGCGGGAGTGCGCGGCTGGGCCCTGGCCGGGCTGGCACCGCTGCTGAGTTACGCGATCGGCGGCCTGACCGGTCCGTGGACGGCGGCGATCGGGTGGTCGTTCACCCCGTTGACGTACGCGGTTTCGACGGTCTTGTTCGCCGCGATCGCTTGGGGTGTGCGGAAACTGACGGTCCGCCGCTGGGCGCCCGAGCCGGAACCCGGGCTGTGGGACCGTCGCGGGCACCTCGCCGTGGGCGCGTGCCTGCTGTTCGGGGCGGCGGTCGGCGGCTACGCGACACTGCGCGGCTTGGGCCACATCGGCGCGCTGCCGCAGGGTTTCGACGCGGTGTACCACGGCAACGCCGTCCGCTACATCGCCGACACCGGCGACGGCGGCCTGTTCGGCACGGGGAGCGTGAACTGGTACGGCGACGCGGCGCCGGTGTTCTACCCCAACGCCTACCACCTGCTGGCGTCGGTGACTTTCCGGCTGAGCGGGGCGTCGATCCCGGCGACGCTGGACGCGAACACGCTGCTGCTGCCGGGTTTGCTGGCGTTGTCGTTGGTGACGCTGGTCCGCGAGTTCCGCGGGCGCGCGGTGCTGGCGGGCGCGGTGGCGCTGACGGCGGTGGCGCCGGTGATGGGCGTCTACGAGTCGATGGACCGCGGGCCGCTGCTGCCGTTCGCGCTGGGCGTGACGCTGACCCCGCTGGCGGCGGTGGCGTTGCGGCGGTACCTGGACCGCGTCGCGCCGGACACGGGTTTCGTGCTGCTGCTCGCGGCGGTGGGCCTGCTGTGCATCCATTCGTCGACGTTGTTCGGCGGAATCCTGTTCGCCGGACCGCTGCTGGTGCAGCGCTGGCTGTCTTCGTGGCGCCGGATCGGCCGTGACCTGCTGGCGCTGCTGCCGATCGCGGTGGCGGCGTTGCTGGTGGCGTGGCTGCAGTTGTTCGGAGCGCTCGGCCTGGCCACGAGCGACGTCCCGTACTACGGCTGGCCGAACGAGTGGCGCGCGTCCACGGCATTGGGCGCGTTGCTGAGTTTCCAACACTTCGAGGCGCACCCACAGGTGTGGCTGTCGGTGGCGCTGTTCCTGGGCATCGTGTTCTTCACGCGGGCGGGGGCGTTGCGCTGGATCGGCTTGACGGCGGCGGTGACGGGCCTGGCGTACCTGACGGTGGCGTCGACGAGCACGCCGTTGGTGATGGCGTTGTCCAGGCCGTGGTGGGACGACCCGTACCGGTTCTTCTCGATGGCGGCGATCCCGTTGTGCGTGCTGGCGGCGCACGGGCTGGCGTCGGCACAGCAGTGGTTGTGCGAGCGGTTGCCTTCGCGCGTGCCGGCGGTGGCGGTCGCCGTGGTGGTGCTGCTGGGTTTCGTGGTGCTGTCGAACGGGTTGTACTTCCGTTCCAACGGAGCCCGGGTGTACACGGGCTACCAGGCGGCAGACCCGGAGAAGCTGCACGTGACGCCGGGCGAGGAAGCGGCGATGGTGGAGCTGGGCAAGCTGGCGGCCCCGGGCGAGTGGGCGATGAACGACCGCTTCGACGGCACGGCGTGGACGTACGCGCTGTCGGGGGTGCGCACGGTCGCCGCGCACTACGACCAGACATTGCCGCCTTCGGACGCCCGGTTGCTGGCGGAGCGGTTCCGGGACTACGAGACGGACCCGGCGGTGCGGGCGGCGGTTCGGCGGCTGAACGTCCGGTGGGTGATTCTGGGCGTGCCGGTGCCGCCCCCGGCGGAGCCCTATCAGCCGGGGTTGGTGGGGTTGGCCGGGAAGCCGTTCTTGAAGGAGGCCTGGCGCAACTCCGACGCGGTGATCTACCGCCTCGTCCCCTGAGTTGTCCACATGTGCGCACCGCCTGTGGACAACCGGTGGACAACTCCTCAGGCGGGGGTGACCGCCGGGCGGGTCGAGCGGGCCGCCACCGCGGCCAGGCCCGCCGTCAGCAGGTCGGCCACCGTGAACATCACCCGGGACGCCACCGCGAACGCCGTGGCCTGGCCGACCGTCAGGCCGCTCGCCGTCAGGACCGCGACCTGGGCCACCTCGCGGACGCCCACTCCGCTCGGCAGGATGAACGCGAACGTCCCCACCGTCATCGCGACGGCCATCGCGCCCACGCACAGGATGAAGCCGCTGAAGCCCGGCGTGCCCACCGAGTTCGCCAGCAGCCACAGGTGGATCCCCTGGAGGCACCACGCCGCCGTCGAGGCGCCGAAGACCTTGCCCACCACCTTCCAGCCCAGCGGGTGGGCCAGCGGCGGGCGGCGCAGCAGGCGCAGGACCAGGGACGTCCCCCAGGTCAGGATCTTCGGGTGCAGCATCGCCAGGCCGACCGGGATCAGCACGAACAGCCACAGCGCGCGGGGGCTGTTGCTGAACACCGCCGGGGCCGCCAGGAGCGAGACCACCAGTGCCGACACCACGCCGACGCCCAGCTGGATCAGGGAGCCCGTGAAGATGCGGGCCCGGGCCAGGCCCGCCTTGCGGCCCAGCTCCATCTGCAGCAGGTACGCCCAGACCGACCCCGGCACGTACTTGCCGAGCGAGCCGACCAGGCAGATCTGCGCTCCCCTGGCGTAGCCGATCGGCTTGCCCAGGTCGTCGACCATCACCTGCCAGCCCCAGGTCGACACCATGATCGCCGCGACCAGGGCCAGCAGGCTCAGCAGGGACGACTCCCACGCCACGTCGCGCAGCGTGTGCCAGAACTCGCCCCAGTTCGAGGCCAGCTGCTTCGCCGCGAAGCCGATGACCAGCAGGATCGCGACCCATCTGACGACGTCGAGGATCTTCGCCTTGGTGCTCTTCGGCTGCTTGCCGGCAGCCGGCAAGTCCTCAACTGTCGTCATCGACCGTCTCCTCAGGCCTGCACCGTCACCAGGCGGCTGAATTCGTGGAGCAGATCGTAACCGTCCCAGACCGCGGAGAACGTCAGGGCGCTGCCGAACGGCACGATCCGGTCGACCCCGCGGCCCGCCAGCTCGTGCGCGAACTCGGTCAGCTCCTCGGCCGTGAAGCCGAACTGGCTGACCGTCTGGTCCTTCCGCAGGACGATCGGCACGAGATCGGACAAAGAGGACACTCGGGCGTTCGCGAACGTGCCCGCGCCGAGCCACTCGCGCGGCAGGACCGCCGGGTCCGCCAGCTCCAGCGTGGCCAGGCCGTTGCCGTCGAACGCGATCTCCTTGACCAGCCCGTCGACCGCCGCGCCGTACGCCGACACGCGCTTCTGGACCGCCATCGCCGGCTCGGTGACGTGCTGTTTCACGGCCAGCACGTCCGCCAGCAGCGCCCGGAACTCACTCCCGGCCGCCGACGCGCCCTCCGCGTCGCCGACCCAGAACACCGCGCGCGGCGACGAGCAGGCCGCCTGGTCGAACCAGTACGAGTCGTTGTAGAAGCCTTCGGCGGCCGCGCGACGCTCCGCTTCGGACGCCCGCTGCCAGCCCGCCACCGACGCGACCGCGAACGACGAGCGGTCCGGGAACGTCAGGTCCCGCGCGTGCGGCGCCAGCGGGTACTTGCGCAGCGCCGCGACCGAGCCGTCGCCGCCCCAGATGACGCGCAGGTCGGCGGCCAGGGACAGGGCGCCGCTCACCTCGTCGCTGCGGTCGTAGGTCACCATGCGCTGGGTGGCCGTGATGGCCTCCGCGACCGACGCGTCCACTTCGGACAGCGCGGCGTTCAGCGCCTCCAGCACCGCCTCCGCGGCTCCGGCCGAGCGCGACGAGACCCGCACGACGTTGTGGTTGCCCGCCAACGCGGACAACGCCCACGAGTAGACGAAGATCGTGTCGACGTTCGCCGGCGGCACGTGGAACACCAGCCCGCGCGGGAAGCGCAGCGAGCTCCCCGAAGTGTCCAAAGTGGACAACGCTTTGGCGATCTCGCCCTTGCGCAGGAAGAAGCCGAGCGACGCCAGCTCCGGGAAGCGCCGGGCGGTGGCCGGCGCCAGCAGCTTGCGCGCGAACTTCGTGATGAACTCGACGACCCGCGGGTCGCCCACGCGCAACCGGCCGCCCGGCGGCGCGGCACGCAGTTCCTCGACCAGCTCGCCCACGGCCACGGCGTCCCCGAGGGGGAACCGCTGGGTCAACGCGCTCATGCCGCCGCTCCCGAGAACGTGTCGGAGCACCCGCGGGCCTCGGCCTTCGGCAGCCGGCCGAGCACGGAGAAGTGCTTGCCCGGCCAGTCACCGTCGTCGATGCCGTTGCAGACGCCGAGATCTTCGGTCAGCAGCACGTGCCCGGGGTACGACGTCGGCAGCGTCGAGACGACCTCGATCACGCCCGGCTCCCCGACCGGCTGCTCTTCCCACGTCTCCGGGTTGCGGATCACGACGTCGGCGAAGTCCGGGCAGTACAGCGAGTTCCCGGACGGGCCCTCGAGGAACACGGTGCCGATCTGCTCGATCATCCCGTAGTAGTTGTGGATCCGGGTGAGGCCGGTGTCCTCTTTGAACCGGCGGCGGAACTCGGTGTTGTCCACCGCGCGGTCGATCAGCTTCTTCCAGCCGCCGCTGTGGATCAGGATCCCGTTCGACAGGTCGAGCCCGTTGTCCCGCGCGACCTCGTACAGGTACAGCCACACCATGAACGTGAAGCCGAAGATCAGGAACGGCTTGTCGCCGTACTCGGCCAGGAACTTCTTGACGGCCTCGACGTCCGGCTTGTCGTTCTCGTCGAGCACGTACGTGTGCTTGCGGCCGAAGTTCGCCATGCCCAGCACACCAGCCCCCCGCGCGGAGAACGAGCGGCGGTTCTTGATGATGCCGATCGTGTCGACCATCAGCATCGGCAGCCGCTCGCCGCCGAGGACCTCCTGCAGGGTCGCGCCGAGCTGCTTGGTCTGCGCGCCCGCCGACTCCTTGTCCAGGTAGATCCGCGACGCGCCCGCGCCGGTGGTGCCCGACGACGTCAGGGTCTTGAAGACCTCGCTGTCCGGCACCGACTTCAGGTCGTGCGTCTTGAACATCCGCACCGGCAGCCACGGCAGGTCCGCGATCGAGCCGAACTTCGCGTCCGAAGCGATCCCGAGCGAAGACAGGATCCGGTCGTAGCCCTCGGAGTTCGCCCGGTGGTGGGCCGTCAGATCGACGAGTTCGGGCAGCAGCAAGGCCTCCCGGTCAGCCTGCGACCGAGTGAACACGCTCATACCTTCGCCTCCAGTGACCGGTAGTCGATCTTGCCGCTGGCCAGCAGCGGCACGGTGTCGATCGGGCGGACGTCGAACCCGCTGGCGTGCAGGTGCAGCCGCTCGGCCAGCGCCCGCGACGCGTCCTTGCAGATGTCCTTGTCGGCGCCCTCGGCGAACAGCACCACCTTGTCGCCGGCGGGCACCGCCGCCACCACGTCGATCCCGACCGCCGCCGCGCGCACGGCGTGCTCGAGGTCGTCGAGGCTGACGCGGTTGCCGAACACCTTGCCGATGCGCTTGAGCCGACCGGTGATGAACAGGTACCCGTCTTCGTCGAGGTACCCGAGGTCACCGGTGGCGAGCACGCCGCCGTATTCGTCGCCCTTGGCCAGGCCGGACTCGTCGTCCGCGTAACCCAGCATCACATTGGGCCCACGGTAGACGACCTCACCGACGATTTTCGGGTGCGTGGTCTCCGACCCGTCGTCCCGGCGGACCGCGAACTTGCCGCCGGGCAGCGCCGGCCCGGCGGAACCGAGCTTTTCGGCCAGCTTTTCGGCGGGCACCGTCGTCATCCGCGGCGACGCTTCGGTCTGGCCGTACATGACGTACATCCGGCCGCCGACCGCGAGCATCTTCTCGTTGAACTCGGCGACCAGCTCGTCGCGCAGCTTCCCGCCGGCCTGCGTCAGGGTGCGCAGCGTCGGGTACTTCGCGGGGTCGAACTTGAGCCGCCGCAGCATTTCGTAGTGGTACGGCACCCCCGAGAGGGACGTGACGCCGTAGGTGTTCACCGCGTCCCAGAAGCCGCGGCCGAGCACGCCGGACGGCTCGATCACGACGGTCGCGTCCCGCACCAGGTGCGAGTTCAGCACCGACAGGCCGTAGCTGTAGTGCAGCGGGAGGCAGGTCGGCGCGACCTCGTCGGCGTCGATGTGCAGCACCTGCGCGATGGCGTCGGCGTTCGAGAGGATCGCCTGGCGCGACAGCCGGACGAGCTTCGGGTTGCCGGTCGACCCGCTGGTCGGCAGCAGCACGGCCAGGTCGGGGTGGGGCTGGACACCCTCGGCGGAGTCGCGGACCCAGTCCGATCCCCGGGTGGTGTACCCGGACGGCGCTTCGCCGGAGGCCGACAGCACGGCCGCCGGACGGAACCGCGCGACCAGCCCGGCCAGCACGTCGGCGTCCAGCGCCGGGTCGATCAGCGCGATCGCCCGGCCGGATTCGAACGCGCCGAGGTAGGTCAGCACGCTCGGCAGGTCGACCGACATCCGCGCGAACACGACGCCGGTCGGCAGCGCCGCCAGCGCCTCCATGGAGCGGCCGACCTCGGCCGACAGTTCCGCGCCCGCCAGCGTGCGGCCCCCGGCCACATCGACCAGCCGGGCTCCCGCACCCAACAGCGTCACAGCACCAAGCCTCCGTCGACGCCCAGCACCTGGCCGGTGATGAACGAAGCTTCGTCACTCACCAGGAACCGGATCGCGTTCGCCACGTCTTCCGCCCGGCCCAGCCGCCCGAGCGGCGTCTTGCCGGTGTTCTCCGCCTTCGCGTCCTCGCTCAGGCCCGCGGTCAGGTCGGTCTCGATCACGCCCGGCGCGACCGCGTTGACGCGGATGCCGGACCGGCCGAGCTCCTTCGCCGCCGACTTCGCGATGTTCGCCACTGCCGCCTTCGAGGCCGCGTACACCGTCTGACCGGCGCTCCCGTACTCGCCGACGATCGAGGCGAGCACCACGATCGAGCCGGACTTCTTCCGCATCATCGCCCGCGCCGCGGCTTGGACGGTGTGCAGCGTGCCGGCGACGTTCGTGCTCAGCGTCGTGTCGACGAGCTCTTCCTTGATCATGCCGAGGAGCGCGTCCTCCATGATCCCGGCGTTCGCGACGACGATGTCGAGCTTGCCGTGCTCCTTCGCGACGCCCCTGACCAGCGACGACACCGCTTTCGCGTCGGTGACGTCGAGCGCGAGCCCGGCCGCGGCGCCGGCCGCTGAAGCAGCTTCCTTGGCGCGAGCTTCGTCACGTCCGGTCAGCACCACCGTCGCGCCGGCGTCCACCAGGGCGCGCACGGTGGCCAGGCCGATCCCCCGCGTCCCGCCGGTGACGAGCGCGACGCGACCGGACAGCGGCGAATCAGTCATTCTTCGCCTGCAGCTCGGTCACCATGTCCACGGCGACCTTGAAGCTCGACATGTCGATCACCTGGTCGGTGTCGAACTCGACGTCGAACTCGTCCTCGATGGCCGCGACCAGCGCCATGTGGCCGACCGAGTCCCACGCCTCGATGTCGCGGTACTTCAGGTTCTCGACGTCCACGTCGCCGTCGAGGTCCAGCGCCTCGACGAAGACCTCGCGCAGCTTGGGGGCGACAGACATGTGCGTGACTCCTAGTGCTCTTCGCGCGGGCGGGCGTCCCACGCCTTTACCAAGGTAGAGAGGTCGCCGGGCAGGGTGACGTCCGGGAGACCTTCCTTGCCCTTCAGCCAGGGCCCGAGCGCCTCGACGGTCTCCTCGTCCACGCCGCGGCGGGACAGGCCCACGACGTTGACGCCGGTGACGCGGGCCGGGTTGCCGACGGCGATGGTGAACGCGCCGATCTCGCGGCGCACCGCCGAGCCCATCCCGATCATCGCGCCGGGCCCGATCACGACCTTCTGGTGCAGGATCGCGCCCATGCCGAGGTTGGCGCCGTCCCAGATGTGGCAGTGGCCACCCGTGACGGCGTTGGAGGCGATCGTCACGCCGTCGCCGACCAGGCAGTCGTGCGCGATGTGGGAGTTGCGGAGGAAGTAGCCGTCGCTGCCGACCGTCGTCGTCCGCCAGGTCCCTTGGTGGACGCTCACGTACTCGCGGATCCGGTTGCGGCTGCCGATGACGACGCCGTGGCCGTCGTGATCCGGGTCACCTGCCGGCGCCGTGGCCCAGGCGTCGGGGTGGGGACGGCCGCGGTCCTCGCCGGGCGTGCCGATCGTCACGTGCGGGCCGATCCAGTTGCCGTCGCCGATCCGGGCCGGCCCGACGATCACCGCGAACGGCCCGATCACGTTGTCCTCGCCGAGTTCGACGCCTTCGCCGATGACAGCGGTCGGGTGGATGCGGTTGGCCACGGGTGGTCGTCCGTTCGTCGGCGGCTGGGTACTGGGCGTGCTACCGCGCCCGGTAACGTGTGGCCCGCGTTCATGCAGGGCGGCCGGGCGCAGAACCGGCGGCTCACTGTACCGGACGCGCCGAAATCGCCTGCCGAGAGAGACTGCCCATGATCCCCATCACCGTGGTCGACGTCCGCGACGCGGAGGACCTCGTCGTCGAGGTCCTGCGTTCCGGCGCCATCGCACAGGGACCGATGGTCAAGCGCTTCGAAGACGCCTTCGCGGCGGTCTCCGGGACGAAGCACGCGATCGCGGTCAACAACGGGACCAC
Source organism: Amycolatopsis sp. NPDC003865 (assembly GCF_053605345.1). Taxonomy (NCBI): domain Bacteria; kingdom Bacillati; phylum Actinomycetota; class Actinomycetes; order Pseudonocardiales; family Pseudonocardiaceae; genus Amycolatopsis; species Amycolatopsis sp. NPDC003865. The sequence goes on from NZ_JBSGJA010000002.1 coordinate 27,698, forward strand.
CGCGCTGGTCGCCGCCCTCCAGGTCCTGGACCTGAAGCCGGGCGACGAGGTCATCACCTCGCCGTTCACCTTCGTGGCGACGCTGAACGCGATCCTCGAGGCGGGCGCGACCGTCCGGTTCGCCGACATCCGGCGCGACGACTTCGCGATCGACCCCGACGCCGTGGCCAAGGCCGTGACGGACCGCACGAAGGTCCTCATGCCGGTGCACCTCTACGGCCAGACGGCGGACATGGGCAAGCTCGCCCCGCTGGCCGCCGAGCACGGCCTCCAGGTGATCGAGGACTCGGCGCAGGCCGTCGGCGCGTCGTTCGAGGGCAAGCAGGCCGGTTCGTTCGGCATCGGCTGCTTCTCGCTGTACGCGACGAAGAACATCACCACCGCCGAGGGCGGCGTCATCACGACCGACGACGACGCGCTGGCCGACAAGCTGCGCGTGCTGCGCAACCAGGGCATGCGCGCCCGGTACCAGTACGAGGTCGCCGGGCACAACTACCGGATGACCGACCTGCACGCCGCCGTCGGCATCCCGCAGCTGGCGAAGCTCGACCAGCTGACCGCGGCCCGCCAGGCGAACGCGAAGCGCCTCTCGGAGGGCCTCGCGGGCACGCCCGGTCTGGACGTCCCGCAGGTGCTGCCGGGCCGCGAGCACGTCTGGCACCAGTACACCGTGCTGGTCGGCCCGCACGCGTTCCTCTCGCGCGACGAGCTGGCCGCGGCGCTCACCGAGCGCGGCATCGGCAACGGCATCTACTACCCCAAGATCGTCTTCGACTACGACTGCTACGCGGGTCACGACCTGATCCCGGGCGCTCGCGTCGAAGACTTCCCGGTCGCGAAGTCAGTCGCCGAGCAGGCGCTTTCGCTGCCGGTGCACCCGCACCTGACCGAGTCCGACCTGGACACCATCATCGAAACCGTTCGCGAGGTACTGGGCGCATGACGCATCGGATCGCTCTTGTCGGAACCGGGAACATGGGGTCGCTGCACGCCCGCGTGCTCGCCCAGAACGAGCGCGTCGACCTGGTCCGGGTGATCGATCCGCGGGAGGAAGCGGGCAAGGCCGTCGCCGAGCGGTACGAGACGAACTGGACGCCGGAGATCGGCGAACTGTCCGATGTGGACGCGGTCGTGCTCGCGTCGGCCACCGAGGTGCACTACGACCTGGCGCAGGAGATCCTCGGCCAGGGCAAGCCCATGCTGGTCGAAAAGCCGGTCTGCAACAGCTTCGAGAAGTCGCAGGAAATCGTCTCGCTGGCCGCGAAGAACGACATCCCGCTGATGTGCGGCCTGCTGGAGCGGTATAACCCGGCGGTCATGACCGCGCGGGCGCTGGTGAACGAGCCGGTGCACCTGATGGCCCGCCGCCACGGCCCGTACGCGCCGCGCATCAAGACCGGGGTCGCGTGGGACCTGCTGGTGCACGACGTCGACCTGGCGATCCAGTTCTTCGGCGGCGCAACGCCTTCGCGCGTGACGTCCGGCGCGGGGTACTTCCACCCGTCGTCGGTCGAGGGCGCCGAGGACACCATCGAGACGGTGCTGTCGTTCCCGACCGGCCTGGCCACGGTGTCGGCGTCGCGGCTGGGCCAGAAGAAGGTCCGCTCGCTGGTGGTGTCGGAGCTGGACCGGCTGATCGAGATCGACCTGCTCCGCCGCGACGTGACGATCTACCGGCACGTCTCGCACGACTCCGTCACCCCGGACGGCCTCGGCTACCGGCAGCAGACGGTGATCGAGATCCCGGAGCTGATCACGGCGCGCGAGCCGCTGGCCTCGCAGCTGGACCGGTTCTGCGACCTCCTGGAGGGCAAGGTCGACGCCGACACCGAGCGCGACCTGATCCTGCCGTCGCACCACGTCGTCGAGCAGGTGCTCACGCAGGCCGCGGCCTAGCTGACCGGGACGGGGAAGGCCGCCGGGACACCGATCGCCGCCATTGCCGCGGCCGCCTACTTGGTGAGCCGCTTGCCGTCCGCGTCGTAGGCGATCAGCGGGGTCAAGGACGCGGAGTCCGGGACGGAATCGGGGTGGAACCAGAAGACGACCACGGTGGGGTCCGCGGTCCACCGGGCCAGGCGCGCCTCGACGGTCCGGCCGTGCACCGTGGTCGTGATCCTCGCCGCCGGGCCGGCGAAGTAGCCGAAGACCGGGATGACCTGGTTGCCGATCACCTCGCCACCGTCGGTGGCGTGGAAGCCGAACGACCGGTCGGAACCGCGGAACTCGTTCGTCGCCAACGCGGCCCGCAGCGACGTGCCCGAGCGGAAGCCGGCCACCACGCCGAAGTGGATGTCCGGCCGTTCCGGCAGGTCGACAGCGCGCGCGAAGAAGACGATCTCACCGGCGGCCGTCTGGATCCCGGTACCGATGACGTCGCCGATCGGGCGCTCTTCGGGTGGCGCGGCGGACGTCGACGTGGCCGGTACCGGCGACGGCGGCTGCGCGACCGGCGCGGGCGCGGGCTGCCGAAGCTGAACGGCGAAGACGAAGACCAGCACGACGGCGGCCGCGGCGGCGAGGCCGGCCGTGGTGGTCAGCACCCGGCGGCGACGCCGGAGGCGCGTGCCACCGGCCATGATGGCGGCGAGGTCCGGCTCGGCGAAGGGCTCGTCCGGCGGCTGCCGGAGGGCGGCGCGGAAGTCGTCGAGGTCGTTCATCGCCCGCTCCCCCCGATCAGCGTGTCCTCGCCGGCCTCGACCCGCAGCTTGGCCAGCGCCCGCGAGTTCGTGCTCTTCACGGTACCGAGCGAAACGCCGAGCTCACGGGCCACGTCGGCCTCGGGCAGGTCGAAGAAGTGGCGCAGCACGACGACGGCGCGTTCGCGGTCGGTCAGCGTCCGCAGCACGGCGGTGAGCCAGGCGCGCTGGGTGACGGCCTGGTCGACGTCGTGGCGGTCCGGCCGGTCGGGCATGGCCTCGGTGGCGTACTCGCGGATCGGACGCCGCCAGCCGTCGATGACGTGGTTCACCAGGACCGTGCGCGCGTAGCCGTAGGCGTCCTTGTGGCGGACGCGCGCCCAGGCGGCGTAGGTGCGGGTGAAGGCGGTCTGCGCGGCGTCTTCGGCCTGGTGGCGGTCACCGGTGAGCAGGTAGGCGGCGTGGGTGAGCCGCGCCGAGGACGCGCGCACGAAGTCCGCGAACTCGTCGTCGCCGCGCGCCATGGGTCACCTCGTTCCGTCCTCTCCCAGCGACGGCCGGGCCGCGGAAAGGTTGCCTCTCGATCTTGCGAACGTTGCGTAATCGATATCTCGCGCTGGGTCACGAGCGACTAAATTGTGCAGCGTGCGCCTCCGTGCGCGAGGGCTTCGCCGCCGGGTGGTCCGAGGATCGATCGGGCGGTCCCACGACGGCGGCGCCGGCGGCCGACGCCGGCGCCGCCGTCATCCACGTCTGGGCCGCTGGGTGGTGAGTGCGTTCAGGTCGGCGCTACTCCGAGAAGTCGCCGGAGGGCGCGCCCCAGCCGGATGCGTCGCCGCCGCGTGACTCCGCGATCTCGCGCCTCCGCGCGTTCTCCGCCCGCACCCGGTCCACTTCGGACTGGATGTACTCCTCGTCGTACCTCTGGAACACCCGCGCCGGGTTGCCGGCGACCAACGTCCGCGGCGGGACGTCCTTGGCCACCACCGAGTTCGGCTGCACCGTCGCGAAGTCGCCGATCGTCACGCCCGCCATGATCACCACCAGGCCGCCGATGAAGCAGCCCTTCCCGATCTTCACCGGCTTGCGCTCGATCAGGTCGCTGCCCGAGTGGTTCTGCAGCGTCATGTTCGCGAGCCAGCTCGAGTGCGTGAAGATCAGCGTGTTCAGGCCGATGCTCGTGTGCTCGCCGATCTCGAGCCCGCCGCTCGCGTCGAGCGCCGCGCCCTCGCCCACCCAGCAGTGGTCGCCCATCTTGAGGTTCTCGGGGCTGATGATCTTCACGCGCTCGCGCACGCGGCACGTCGACGGCAAGCCGTAGAACTGCGCCCGCTCGGCGTCGTTCATGTACTGCGAAACGAGCTCGGTCAGGATCTGCGGGCGCAGCCGGTGGCTGCGCTCGTCATCGAAGAACATCGGCTTCCGACACCAGTTTCTCGAAAGTGCGAAGGTGTTCCTCGGCGACGACGTCGAGGCCGAAGTTCGACCGCACCAGCTCGCTCTCGCGCTGCGCGATCAGGGCCCGGCGATCCGGGTCGTCGAGCAGCTCGATCACCGTGCGCGCCACGGCTTCCGAATCGTCGGGACGCACCAGCAGCACGTTCTCGCCGTTGCGCAGCTCGATGCCCGGGTAGTTGTCCTCGGTCACCGACGCGATCGTCGCCGTTCCGGAGAGCATCGCCTCCAGGGACGCCGTGCCGCAGCCGCCGTTGAGGTCGTGCGTGACGATGTCCGCCGCCGCGAAGTACGCCGGGACGTCCGCCTTCGGCACCGCGCCCGTCACCACGAGCGCGTCCGAGACGCCCAGTTCGGCCGCCCGCTTCAGGAACGCGTCGTGGTACACGCGGCCGACCACGACCACCCGGACCCCGGGGTGCTTGTCCAAAATGGACGGCAGGGCCTCGATCAGCGGCAGCCGGTTGCGCAGCGGGATGACGTGCCCCAGTGACACGATCAGCGGCGCGTCGCCGATTTCGTGCTCCGCGCGGACGTCCTTCGTCACCGGCTTCGCGAAGTGGCCGGTGTCGACCGCGATCGGGAAGTAGTCCGAGTTCGCGTCGCTCGTGCCGTAGCGCTCGACGCAGTAGTCGACGCCGAGCTTGTCGAGGATGACGTACCGGGGCCGGATGTACTTCAGGATCGGCTTCACGAGCGCCGCGTCGAGCAGCCGGAACACGCCGCCGTACAGCTTGTTGTCGCTGATCAGCAGCGTGTGGATGGTCAGCAGCGCCGGCACGCCGTGGCGCCGCGCCCAGATCCCGGCCAGCCACGACAGGTCGAAGAACTGGCCGTGCAGGTGGATCGCGTCCGGCTTGAACTCGTCCAGCAGCTTCCACAGCCGCCGCCAGTTGCCCGGCCGCAGCGACGCGAAACTCATGTCGAAGTCGATCGACAGGCCGACCTGCGGCATCTTGACGGCGGGGAGGCGCACGACGCGGTAGCCGTCGCGCTCCTCTTCCGCCGGGGCGTCGGCGTAGGCCGCCGTGACGGCCAGGACTTCGTGCCCCGCCGCCACGAACTGCGCGGCGAGCGACGCCGCCATGTGCGCGCTCCCGCCCACCCGGGGCGGGAAGAAGTTGTTGACCACCGCGATGCGCATCGCACGTCCTCGGGCCGGGCCCGCGGTGGCACTCACTCGGTTTCCTTGACCAGTTCCCGCATGCCGTCCTCGACGGTGATCCGCGGCTCCCAGCCCAGCACCTCGCGGGCGCGGGTGATGTCCGCGGCACGGCGCGAGACCAGCACGTCACGCTCGTTGAACAGCGGCTCGACGTCGACGCCGACGGCCTCGATGAGGATCTTTGCCAGCGCGGCGATCGACGTGTCGATGCCGGTGCCGATGTTGATCGGCAGGTTGGCCTGCTCCGACTCCAGGGCCGCGACGACGGCCCGCGCGAGGTCGGTGACGTGCACGAAGTCCATCGACTGGTCGCCGCGGCCGTCGATGATCGGCGGCTGGCCGGCGCGCAGGCGCTGGATGAAGTGGTTGATCACCGACGTGTAGTACGCCTCGATCTTCTGGCCCGGGCCGTACACGTTGAAGAACCGCAGCGCGTTCCAGGACAGGCCCTTCTGGCGCTCGTAGAAGCCCAGCAGGTCTTCGCCCGCGCGCTTGGAGATGCAGTACGGCGTAAGCGGCTTGAGCTCGTCGTCCTCGTGCATCGGCAGCCGCTTCGGGTCGCCGTAGACCGACGCGGTCGAGGCGAACACCAGGCGCTCGACGCCTTCGTCCGCGGCCGCGGCGAACACGTTGTGGTTGCCGATCATGTTGATGTCGATCGACTCGTGCGGGTCGGCGATCGACTTGTTGATCGACACCGTCGCGAAGTGGATGACGTGCGTGCAGCCGCGCATGGCCTCGCGCACCGCGCCGCCGTACCGAACGTCCTTTTCGACCAGCTCGACCTGGCCGGTGGCGACGAACTCGTTGACGCGGGCCCGGTCGCCGCGCGTCATGTTGTCGAAGATCCGGACCGTGTAGCCACCCTCGATCAGCAGCGGGATGACGTGCGCGGCGATGAACCCACCGCCCCCGGTGAAGAGCACCTTCTTGTCGGACACCAATTTCTCCTCGGTAGGGGCTTCAGGACAGGGACTGCACGGCTTCGCGCACGACCTCGCCGACGCGGGTGACCTCGGCGTCGGTGAGGTTGGCGTGCATGGGGATCGCGAGCTGGCGCGCGAACGCGTCGGCCGAGACGGGCAGCGGCGCCTGGGGGCCGTAGATCGGCTGCAGGTGGGAGGCGTAGGTGCCGAAGTTGCACTGGACGCCCTGTTCGCGGACGCGCAGGGCGAGCGTGTCGCGGCTGACCCCGGGCGCGACCGTGAGCAGGTAGGCCTGCCACGGGTGCTCCCGATCGGACAGTTCCACCGGGACGGTCAAGGCGTCGACACCGTCGAACGCCTCGTGGTAGCGCTTCGCGACCGACCGGCGGGCGGCGAGGAGGTCCGGCAGCCGGTCGAGCTGGACGTTCATGATCGCGGCCTGGACGTCCGACATGCGGAAGTTGTAGCCGAGCTCGTGGAACTCCGGGATCGGCAGCGCGTTCGAGCCTTCGCGGCTGATCGCCGGTTCGATGCCGTAGGTGTGCAGCTTGCGGGCGTGCGCGATGAGGTCTTCGCGGTCGGAGACCAGCGCGCCGCCCTCGCCCGCGGTGATGCCCTTGCGGCCGTGGAAGGAGAACGCGGCGAGGTCGGCGAGGCTACCGGCCGGGCGCGTCTTGTACGTCGCGCCCGCGGCGCACGCGGCGTCCTCGAAGAGCCAGAGTCCGTGCTTGTCGGCGATCGCCCGGTACTCGTCGAAGTCACCGGGCTGGCCGGCGACGTCGACCGCGAGGATGCCCACCGTCTTCGGCGTGATCAGGGATTCGACGTGCGCGGGGTCGGCGCTGAAGACGTCCGGGCGGATGTCGGCGAACACCGGGGTCGCGCCGGCCTGCACGACGGCGTGGCCGGTGGCCGGGAAGGTGTAGTCGCCGACGATGACCTCGTCACCCGGCCGGACGCCGAGAACCTTGAGGCCGAGGAACAGCGCCGAGCCGCAGTTGGCGGTCGTCAACGCGTGCGCGGTCCCGGTGACCTGCGCGAACCGCTCCTCGAACCGGCGGCACGCCGGTCCGGCACCGGCCAGCCAGCCGGATCTGAAGACCTCGGCCACCGCGGCGAGCTCTTCTTCTCCGACGGTCGGCTGACCGAGGGCAATGCTGTCGGTCGACATACCTCTCCCATTGCGTGGGGACCCGGCGAAGTGTATAGACGCTCACTCAGGTGATTCACAGCCCCACGCCGAAGAACACTTTCGAGTGACAACTTCCCCAGGTCGGCAGCCGTCTTAAGCTGTGCGCATGCGATTCGGGGTCCTGGGGGCGGTCGCCGCGTGGGGTGCGGACGGCACGCCGGTGACCGTGGGCGGCCCGCGGTCGCGGACACTGCTGGCCCTGCTCGCCCTCGAAGCCGGGCGGTTCGTCCCGGCCGAGCGGCTGATCGACGGCATGTACGGCGAATACCCACCGGACGGCGCGGCGAACGCCCTCCAGTCGCAGGTCTCGCGGCTGCGGACGGCGTTGAAGGACCTGGCACCGGTCGAATTCACCACGGCGGGCTACCGCTTGGCCATCGAACCGGACGAAGTGGACGCAGCTGCCTTCGAACGGCTTGCGCGCGAAGGGCGCGCGCTGCTGAAGAACGGCGAGCACGCGCGCGCGGCGACTGTCCTCGGTGAAGCGCTGGCGTTGTGGCGCGGTGCGGCCTTCACGGACTTGGCCGACGCGCCGTTCGCCGCGGCCCAGGCCGCCCGGCTCGACGAGCTGCGCGCCGACGCCGCGGACGACCACGTCGAGGCCCGGCTGGCGCTGGGACGGGCCGACGACGTCCTCGCCGAGCTGCGCGAGACCGTCGCCGCGCAGCCGCTGCGGGAACGCCCGCGCGCGCAGCTCGTGCGCGCGCTGACCGCCGCGGGACGGCCGGCCGACGCGCTGGCCGCGTTCGAAGACGCCCGCCGCACACTGGCTGGCGAGCTGGGCGCCGACCCTGGTCCGGATCTCGCCGAAGCGCACCTCGCGGTGCTTCGCGGCGAAACCGAGAAGCCGGTGATCCCGGCGTTGCCCGCGCAGCTGACCAGCTTCGTCGGCCGGAACGGCGAGCTGCGGCAGCTCGCGGACCTGCTGGGCCGCAGCAGGCTCGTGACGCTCACCGGACCGGGCGGCACCGGCAAGACGCGGCTGGCGGTCGAAGCCGCCGCCGCGGAGACCGGGCCGGTCGCGTTCGTCGAGCTCGCCCCGCACGGCGGCGACGGCGTCGCCGGGGCGGTGCTGGCCGCGCTCGGCCTGCGCGAAAGCTCGCGTGGCGGCCCGCGGGACCCCGCCGACCGCCTGATCTCGGCGCTGCGCGACCGCTCGGCACTGCTGGTGCTCGACAACTGCGAGCACGTCGTCGACGCCGCGGCCCGGCTGGCCGGACGGCTGCTCGCCGCGTGCCCGGGGCTGCGGGTGCTGGCCACCAGCCGTGAGCCGCTCGGCATCACCGGCGAGCAGCTGGCGCCGGTGCCGCGGCTGGCCGTCCCGCCGCCGGGGACGCCCGCCGCGGAGGCCCTGACCTACCCGGCCGTCCGGCTGTTCGCCGACCGCGCGGCGGCGAGCGACCCCGCGTTCGTCCTCGACGACGACACCGTCGGCGACGTCCAGCACCTCTGCGCGGCCCTCGACGGCCTGCCGCTGGCGCTGGAGCTGGCCGCGGCCCGCGTCCGGAGCCTGACCCTCGGCGAGATCGCGGCCCGGCTGGACGACCGCTTCCGGCTGCTCGGCCGCGGCAGCCGGACGGCCGAGGCCCGGCACCGCTCGCTGCGCGGCGTCGTCGAGTGGAGCTGGGACCTCCTCGGGGACGAGGAACGCGTACTGGCACGGCGGCTGGCGGTGTTCCCCGGCGGCGCGACGCTCGCCGCGGCGGCGGAGGTCTGCGGCGCGGACGACGGATTGGTGTTCGAGCTGACTGACAAGTCGCTGGTCGAAGCCGTCGGCGGGCGGTTCCGGATGCTGGAGACGATCCGCGTGTTCGGCGCGGAGAAGCTCGCCGAAGCGGGCGAAACCGAGGCGGTCCACCGGGCGCACGCCGAGTACTTCCTGCGGTTCGCCGAAGAAGCCGACCCGATGCTGCGGACCGCGGCGCAGCTGGAGTGGCTCGACCGGATCGACGCCGAGTACGACAACCTCCTCGCCGCGCTGCGCTGGGCGACCGAGCACGACGTCGCACTCGCCCTGCGGCTGGTCCCGCAGCTGGGGATGTACTGGTGGATGCGCGGACGGCGGTTCGAGGGCGCCGGGCTGTCGCTGGCCGTCGTCTCGCGGACCCCGCCGGAGCTGCGCGAGGAGTACGTCGAGGAGTTCCTGATCTGCGTGCTCGGCGCGTTGTCCGGGCAACCGGACGAGTCCCTGGAGCAGTACCTGCCGATGGTCCACCGGTACGCGACGAGCGTGGACTGGGCTCCCCGGCACCCGATCATGGTGATGCTGCTGGGCGTGGTCGCCGGTCCGCCGGGCGAGGACGAGCAGCTGCTCGGCCGCGGCGAGGCGCTGCTGGCCCACGGCGATCCGTGGAGCTGGGCGCTGCTGCCCACCGGGATGGGCCTGCGCTCGATGATGACGGGCGATCCGGCTGGTGCCGAAGAAGGCCTGCGCGAGGGCGCGAGGCAGTTCCGCGAGCTGGGTGAGCGGTGGGGCCTGTCGATGGCGCTCGACCACCTGTCGCAGCTGCTCGCGTGGCGCGGCGACTACGCCGCCGCGCTGCCGATGATGAACGAGGCGCTGGGCCTGATGACCGAGATCGGCGCGCGCGACGACGTCGCCGACCTGATCTGCCGCCGCGGGTGGACCCGCCTGCTGTCGGGCGACCGCGACGGGGCCCGCGCGGACTATGAGCTGGCCGCGGCGACGGCCCGCCGCTCCGGAATGCCGGAATCCCGCTCCGCGGCCTACGTCGGCTTGGCGACGCTCGCCCGGCTGTCGGGCGACCTGGCCGCTGCCCGGGAGCTCTGCGAGCGCGCGCTGACCGAAAGCCCGGCCGGCTCGTTCTCGGCGGAATCGGTCCGCGCGGCGGCGATGATCTCCCTCGGCTGGCTCTCGGTGCTGGAAGGGCGGCCGGCCGAAGCCGCCAGGCTGCACCGCGAGGCACTGCTCACCGGGCGGCGCCGGCACGCCGGCGACATCGTGGCGTTCGCCTTGGAGGGCCTGGCCGGCGTCGCCGCGGCGGAGTCGCGCCCGGAGCAGGCGGCCGTGCTCCTCGGCACGGCGGCGACCGTGCGCGGCACGGCGATCGTCGACGACCCGGACGTCACGTCGGTGCGGACGCGGGTCGCCGAGTCGCTGGGCACGGCCGGTTTCGAGCGCGCCTACGCGGCGGGGCTGGGGATGAACACCCAGAAAGCGCTGACCACGGCCGGGCTGGCGGACTGACCCTTCCCCGCTCGCGTAGCCTGGTCGATCGTGCGCAACGTCGTAGTCGTCGGGGGCGGGATCGTCGGTCTGGCCGTGGCCTGGGAGCTGACCAGGCGCGGGCTGGACGTCACCGTGCTGGAGAAGGAACCCCGCTGGGCCGCCCACCAGACCGGGCACAACTCGAACGTCGTGCACGCCGGGCTGTACTACAAGCCCGGGTCCTTCAAGGCGCGGATGTCCGTCGCCGGCAACCGGTCCATCGTGGACTTCGCGCGGCAGTACGGCGTGCCCGTCGAGGTCTGCGGGAAGCTCGTCGTCGCCACCGACGAAAAAGAGCTCCCCGCGCTGAACACCCTCGCCGAGCGGGCCGAGGCCAACGGCGTCCCCGCGAAGAAGGTGTCCCCCGCCGAAGCACGCGAGTACGAGCCCGAGGTGGCCTGCGTCGCCGCGCTGCGGGTCGAGTCCACCGGGATCATCGACTTCCCCGGCGTCTGCGCCGCGCTCGTCCGGCTGCTCGACGAAACCGGCGTCGACCTGCGGCTGAACAGTCCCGTGCTGGCCATCCGCGCCGGGGCGAACGGCGGCGTGGAAGTCGCGACCGGGGAAGACGTCGTCCGGGCCGACGCGCTCGTGAACTGCGCGGGCCTGCACTCCGACCGCGTCGCGCGGCTGGCCGGCCTGACGCCGTCGGCGAAGATCGTGCCGTTCCGCGGCGAGTACTACGAGCTCAAGCCCGAACGCCGTGGCCTGGTCAAGGGCCTGATCTACCCGGTGCCGGACCCGACGCTGCCGTTCCTCGGCGTGCACCTCACGCGGATGCTCGACGGCAGCGTCCACGCCGGCCCGAACGCCGTGCTCGCGCTGCGCCGCGAGGGCTACCGCTGGCGCGACTTCTCCGCGAAGGACGTCGCCGAGGTCGCGGCCTTCCCCGGTGCCTGGCGGCTGGCGAAGAAGTACGCGTTCCCGACCGGCCTCGACGAGGTCCGGCGCTCGTTCTCGAAGAAGCGGTTCGCCGCGAGCCTCGCCCGGCTCGTCCCGGCCGTCACCGCGGACGACATCGTCCGCCACGGCTCCGGCGTGCGCGCGCAGGCGATGCGCCGCGACGGCTCGCTCGTCGACGACTTCCTCATCGAGACCGCGCGCGACCAGGTGCACGTCCTGAACGCGCCGTCACCGGCCGCGACGAGCGCGCTGGAAATCGCGCGCCACATCGCCGACCAGGTGTCGAAGGACTAACCCGGCAGGTTCGCCGTCACCAGCGGCAGCCCCTGCTTGACGGTGTCGCACGTCTTGGCGTCGTCGCCGATGAAGCCGCTGACCACCTGCACCGACGACGTCTCGGTGATCGGCAGGAACGCACCGCAGGTCACCCGCAGGCCGCCCAGGTTCGGGTAGATGCCCCACTTCTTGCCGCCGATGTCGACGGTCTCGAGCGGGTTGACGCCCTTGACGCCCGGCCAGTCGGTCACCGGCGTGCTCGGGCCGAACCAGACCTCGAACGCCTTCTGGCCCCCGTCGCCGTCGGTGTCGTCCCAGAGGCAGTAGGTCGCGTTGGGCACCGTCGACGAGCTGTCCTTCTCGCCGGTGGGCGAGATGTTCTTCAGCTGCGCCACCTGGTCCGGCTTCAGCATCGCGCACGGGTCGGCCGACAGCAGGGGCCCGCCCGGCTCCGCCTTCTTCGGCCCGGCCGGGGTGATCGGCGGCGCGGTCCGCCCGCCGGGCAGGTGGGCCGCGACCTGCGGAACCACGGTCTTGGCCAGCTCGCACGACTTGGCCAGCTCCGGGCCCGAGACGCTGACGAACGCGAAGGACTGGTCACCGAGGATGGCGTAGAAGACGCAGTCGTCGGCGAGGATCGACGGGTACTGCGTCCAGGTGAAGCCACCGAGCTGCTGGGGCTCCGACTTCGGGACGGCGCCGGCGATGTACTCGTTGAAGTCCAGGTCCGTCGTGTAGCCGACGTTGAGCGTGGCCGACGGCTCGATGTCGTCCTTGGTGCTCCACAGGCACATCGGCGCCTGCAGCCGCTCCTTGTTCTCCTTCACCGAGCGGCCGGGGGACTCGTAGCCGAGCGCGTCGACCTGCTCCTGGTCGAGCAGCGTGCAAGCGTCGAAGTCCGTCACGATCGGGCCCTGACCCGGCACCGGCGAGGCCGTCCCGTCGACGGCCACCGAGCAGCCGGAAACCACGGTCAGGGCCGCCACCGCCGCCACGACCTGCCACTTCATGCGCATGAATCCTCCCGTTCGGCCCGGACACTACTGGGACGAACGGAGCAGCACCGCGGATCCGCCCGATTCAGCGGGGCGTGAGGACTTCCTTGCCGCCGACGAACGGGCGCAGCGCCTCCGGCACACGGACCGAGCCGTCCTCCTGCTGGTGGTTCTCGACGATCGCGACGATCCACCGGGTGGTGGCCAGCGTGCCGTTGAGCGTCGCGGCGATCTGCGGCTTGCCGTTCTCGTCGCGGTGGCGGATCGAGAGGCGGCGGGCCTGGAACGTCGTGCAGTTCGACGTGGAGGTCAGCTCGCGGTAGGTGTCCTGGGTCGGGATCCACGCCTCGCAGTCGAACTTGCGGTGCGCGGACGTGCCGAGGTCGCCGGTCGCGGTGTCGATCACCCGGTAGGGCACCTCGATCTTCGCGAGCATCTGCTCTTCCCAGCCCAGCAGCCGGGCGTGCTCCGCCTCGGCGTCCTCCGGCTTGGCGTAGACGAACATCTCCACCTTGTCGAACTGGTGGACGCGGATGATGCCGCGGGTGTCCTTGCCGTACGAGCCGGCCTCGCGGCGGTAGCAGGACGACCAGCCCGCGTAGCGCTTCGCTTCGGTCAGGTCGAGGATCTCGTCGGAGTGGAAGCCGGCCAGCGGCACCTCCGACGTCCCGACGAGGTAGAGGTCGTCTTCCTCGAGGTGGTAGATCTCGCTCGAGTGCGAGCCGAGGAAGCCGGTGCCCGCCATGACCTCCGGGCGGACCAGCGACGGCGTGATCATCGGCGTGAAGCCGTTTTCGACGGCCTGCGCCACGGCCATGTTGAGCAGGCCGAGCTGCAGCTGCGCGCCGACGCCGGTGAGGAAGTAGAACCGCGAGCCCGACACCTTTGCGCCGCGCTCCATGTCGACGCCGCCGAGCGCTTCGAGCAGCTCGAGGTGGTCCTTCGGCGTAAAGCCGAACTTCGTCGGCTCGCCGACGTGCTTGACCACGGTGTAGTCGTCTTCGCCGCCGACGGGGGCGTCCGGGTGCACGAGGTTCGGCACGGTCCGGAAGAGCGTGTCGAACTCCTCCGACGCGGTGTTCTGCTCCGCCTCGGCGGCCTTGACCTGCGCGGCGAGCTCCTTGGCCGTGGCCAGCAGCTGCTGCTTCTCCTCCGGCGGCGCCTTCGGGATCTGCTTGCCCAGGAGCTTCTGCTCGTTGCGCAGCTTGTCGGCGGCCGCGATCGAAGACCGGCGCCGGGTGTCGAGGGAGAGCAGCTTGTCGACCACTCCCTCGTCTTCACCACGGGCGCGCTGCGACGCGCGCACGGCTTCCGGGTCTTCGCGCAGAGTCCTGGGGTCAATCACGAAGACAGAGGGTAGTCCGTACAGACTGTGCGTCCCTACTGGGTTATCCCGACAGTCTGATCGTTGAAGCGCTGTTCACGGCCTCCTCATACTCGCTTGAGACCCCGAGGAGGCGTTCGATGACCGATGAGCTGCTCGCCCGGCACCGCGCAGTCATGCCGTCCTGGATGTCGCTGCTCTACGAAGAGCCGATCGAGATCGTGCACGCCCACGACCGGCGGATGACGGACTCGCAGGGGCGCACCTACCTCGACTTCTTCGCCGGCGTGCTGACCAACTCGATGGGCTACGACGTCGCCGAGATCGGCGACGCGGTCCGCAAGCAGCTCGACACGGGCATCCTGCACACCTCGACGCTGTACCTGATCCGTTCGCAGGTCGAGCTGGCCGAGCGGATCGCTTCGTTGTCGAACATCCCGGACGCCAAGGTGTTCTTCACGAACTCGGGCAGCGAGGCCAACGACACGGCGCTGATGCTGGCGACGCAGTTCCGGCGCAGCAACCAGGTGCTGGCGATGCGCAACTCCTATCACGGCCGGTCGTTCGGGACGGTCGCGATCACGGGCAACCGCGGCTGGTCGGCGTCGGCGCTGAGCCCGGTGAAGGTCAACTACGTCCACGGTGGTTACCGGTACCGCAGCCCGTTCCGCGACCTGTCCGACGCTTCGTACATCGAAGCGTGCGTCGCGGACCTGGTGGACGTGCTCGACACGGCGACGGCGGGCGACGTGGCGTGCCTGATCGCGGAGCCGATCCAGGGCGTCGGCGGCTTCAGCCTCCCGCCGGACGGGCTGTTCCAGGCGATGAAGGAGGTACTGGATTCGTACGGGGTGCTGTTCATCTCCGACGAGGTCCAGACCGGCTGGGGCCGCACGGGCGAGCACTTCTGGGGCATCGAGGCCCACGGCGTGACCCCGGACATGATGACGTTCGCGAAGGGGCTCGGCAACGGGCTCGCGGTGGGTGGGGTGGTGGCCCGCGGAGACGTGCTGGACTGCTTCCAGGCACAGTCGTTCTCGACGTTCGGCGGCAACCCGGTCTCGATGGCGGGTGCGACGGCGGTGCTGGACTACATCAAGGACCACGACCTGCAGGCCAACTGCGCGGCTCGGGGTGCGCAGCTGCTGTCGGGGTTGCGTGCGTGTGATTCACCGCTGGTCGCCGAGGTGCGGGGCAAGGGCCTGATGATCGGGGTGGAGCTGATCAAGCCGGGGACCACTACGCCTCATGTCGCGGCCGCCGCGCGGATGCTGGAGGAGACGAAGAAGCGTGGCCTGCTGATCGGCAAGGGCGGCCTGCACGGCAACGTGCTGAGGCTGGGCCCGCCGATGACGCTGACCGCCGAGGAGGCCCAGGAAGGCCTGGACATCCTGGTCGACTCACTGGCGGCCACCCACGCGGCGCTCGCCTAGCAGTTCGGCGGTCGCCTCCCACAGCCGGCGCTCACGATCACGGTCGTGGGCGACCGGCTGGACCTCCGCCGGCTCGTCCTTCAGCACGAACGCGCCGTCGCGCAGGTGCGCCCACTTCTCGTCGACGGCCAGCGCGGCCAGCAGCGGGCCCGAGCGCCGCGGCGTCGAGACGCCGGGGATGCGGGCCAGCGCGCGGCTCATCGCCTGGAACGCCGCCGGGGCGCCGCGGCCCAGTGCGGTGCCCGGCATCCAGCCGGGCTCGAACACGGACACGTTGACGTCCGTGTGCCGCTGCAGCTCGTGGGCGTAGTAGAGGATCGCCAGCTTGGCGTTGGAGTAGGCGACACCGGACGCCTCCATGCTCGGCTCGCCGGTGCTCGGCCGGGCCAGCTCGACGGGGTCCGCCCAGTCGGCCTCGGCGACGTGCAGCAGCTTGCGCCAGAAATTGGCGTGGTAGGTGTTCGAGCCGAGCAGCACGATCCGCGCGGGCGCGGTGAACGAGCCGAGCAGATCACCGATCAGCTGGGCGTGCGCCAGGTAGTTGACGGCGAAGGTCAGCTCGTAGCCGTCGGCCGACGCCTGCCGGGTGTCGGCCGACATGACACCGGCGTTGGCGATCAGCGCGCGCAGTGGCCGCACCGCGCCGGTGTCGAGCAGCTCGCGGGCGGTGGCCGCGGCTTTCCGGACGTCTTCCAGGCTCGCCAGGTCGCAGCCGATCTCGCGGACGCGGGCGCCGAGGGCGCGGGCCTCGTCCGCTACGGCGGTCAGGTCACGCCCGGCGCGGCCGACGAGCAGCAGGTCGGGGCGCTGCGCTTCCGGTCGGCCGGCGAGGGCCAGCGCGGTGTGACGGCCCAGGTTGCGGGTCGGGCCGGTGATGAGGACGGTTCCGGTTTCGGTCATGCCTCCAGCCTGCGAGGACGCGCGGGCCGCAACCAGTCGTCCGGTTTTCGTAGGACTGCCAGGGCCAGGACAGCGAGCCCGGGTTCGTCGAGAATGGACGGTGTGGAGGCGTGGGAGTTCGGCCGGACGGTCCGTCGCTGGCGCGATCGCGTGGCACCCGAGGCCGTCGGCGTCCCGGCGGGCCGGCGGCGGCGGGCCAGTGGGTTGCGCCGTGAGGAGCTGGCGGCGCTGGCCGGCATCTCGGCCGACTACCTGACCCGCCTCGAACAGGGCCGCGCGACGGCGCCCTCGGCGCAGGTGGTGGAGTCGCTGGCCCGGGCGCTGCGCGTGTCCGACGTCGAACGCGACCTGCTGTTCCGGTTGGCCGGCCACGCCGCGCCGGGCCCGGACGTCGTGCCGTCGCGGATCGCCCCGAGCGTCCAGCGGCTGCTCGACCGGCTGTCGCACACCCCGGTGGTCGTCTACGACGCGAGCTGGACGCTGGTGCTGGCCAACGCGCCGTACAACGCGCTGATGGGCGACACGACCGCGTGGCGCGGCCTGGAGCGCAACGCCGTCTGGCGCAACGTCACGCACCTGCCGTCACGGGTCGTCCACAGTGAGCAGGAGCAGGCCGAGCACGAGGCGCGCCTGGTGGCCGACCTGCGCTTGACGGCGTCGCGCTACCCCGCCGACCACGCGTTGCGGCGCTTGATCGCCGACCTGACGGCCGGCAGCCCGCGGTTCGCCGGGCTTTGGGACGCCGAGGCCCCGCCACCGCTGCCCGACCCGTCCCGGCGCAAGACGATCGACCACCCGGCGGTCGGCCCGATCACCCTCGACTGCGACACGCTGGTCGTAGCCCAGGACGACCTGCGCATCAGCGTCTACACCGCCGAGCCGGGCACCGAGGACGCCGACCGCTTGGAACTCGCCACCGTCCTCGGCACCCAGTCGCTGGACGCCTAATCGA
This sequence comes from Amycolatopsis sp. NPDC003865, assembly GCF_053605345.1. Taxonomy (NCBI): domain Bacteria; kingdom Bacillati; phylum Actinomycetota; class Actinomycetes; order Pseudonocardiales; family Pseudonocardiaceae; genus Amycolatopsis; species Amycolatopsis sp. NPDC003865. The sequence continues at coordinate 45,087 of NZ_JBSGJA010000002.1, forward strand.
CGGCGTTCACGTCCGAGGGCGGGGCGTTGAGATCGCAGTACGAGTACAGCTCCGTCCGCCGGTCGTCCGTGCCCGGCGGGATCGTCTGCAGCGGAACGACCCAGGTAATGCGTTCGCCCGGCGCGCACGACGGGCTCGCCGGCGGCTGCTGCGCGCTGCCCGCGGGGTTGCCCTTGCCGTCGGGCGGCAGCAAGCCACCGCCCACGATCTTGCCGTCCGCCGCGCGGAACACGACCGCGGTGCGACGGCTGACCAGCGCCCGGCAGTTGGCCGAGCGCTCGGTGTACCGGACCGCGTCGGCCGGCAGCGATGCCTTGACGCGGCTGGTCGATTCGTAGGTGTCCGTCACCGGGCTGAAGCCACCGAGCGAACCGGGCGGCAACCAGGTGGTCGTCCGCACGTCGACGTCCGCCGAGATCACCTTGGCGGTCCCGCCGACGTTGACGAGCGGCCGGCCGACGCCGGTTTGCTGCCCCGGCAGCAACACCGGGATCTCCACGGTCATCAGCGGCCCGTGAACGGGCCCCGGCGGCAGGCCGTTGACGGAGACGACCACTTCGAGCGTCACCCGAGTCCGGTAGGCGATGCGCTCGCTGGTGTTGCGCAGGACGGCTCCCATGCTGGCCAGCCCCGACGAAGAGACGCCTTTTTCCGTGACTTCGATCCCGCCTCCGCCGGGCGCTGTCTTCGCGGACACCGGCTGTTCCGGAACCGCGCCGGGGATGTCGCAAGCCTTCGCCACCGGCTCGTCGCGCGTCAGGACCACCGCCGTGATCACCCCGGCGGCGACCACGGCCACGACGAGCACTGACAGGACAAGCGCGCGCCGCGTCATTCGTAGTACCGCTTCTTCAGTTCGTCCACCTTGGCCTGGAAAGCTTCGATCACCTTGGTGGCCGCCTCGGAGGCACTCGCCGCGAACTCGTCCTCGGATATCTCACGTATCGTTCCCGGCACGATGTGAACGGAGAAATTCTCCATGCCCACCGTGCTTATCGTGATCCGCTCGTCGCTCGAAGCACCGGCTGCCTCGACCTTGGCGCGGTCTGCGAAGAAGTTCGAATCCCGCAAGTCATCGGCGTCGATGTTGAGGTCCGTCTCCTCGATCGCCGTCCGGTACTGCCGCTGCCACCCGACCCAGAGCAAGCGCGCCGTCGCGGCCAGCGCCCTTTCCAGCGCAGACTCGCCGATGAAGTCGTAGACGCTTTCGCCGAACGACAACGTGGCGCCGGTCCGACGGCGGAACTCGGCCTCGATTTCCGTTCCCGGGGCCCGCACGTGAACCCGGATGCTGTCCAGCCTTTCGGCCAAATCCTCCACGATCCGCCTCCTGGCCTAGTCCGACCGGCCCAAGCCGCTGTCACCGGTGAGGTCGTGATCGTTCATGCCGGCGAGGTTCGGGCGGGCCGCGACGATTTTGTCCTTGTTCGCGTTCACCGCATCGGTCAACGCCCGCACTTTCTGCGCGATTTGCTGTGTTTCGACCTCTTGGATGTGCCTGAGGAGCTCATCGGCTGCCTGCCTCATCGAATTGACGATCGTCTCGGCTGAATCTCCGGACGCCGTGAGGCCGGCGACGCCGGCACCCCCCCACCGAAGCGAGCGCACCGATCGCCGCGAGCGGCACCACGCCCCCGGTCGCGATGGCGACCACGACCCCGCCGATGGCACTGACCGCGGAGAGCACAGAGAACTCGAAGGTCCACTGGTTCTTGCCGCACCCGCCGGCGTTGTCGAGGGCGTTCTTCGTGTTTTCCGCGATCTTGTCGATGTCGGCACGCGCCCTCAGCCACATCTCGCGGTGTGCTTGGAGGATGCCCTTGAGGGTGGAGAGCACCGTGAACTGGTTCCCGGAGATCGACTTGAAGGTATCGACGAAATTGGCCTTGAACGCCATAGCGGCGTCGCCGGTCCAGCCTTGCAGGTACCCACCGTCCGTCGTCATCTTGTCCAGGTGCGGGTTCACGAAGCTGACGTCGTTGCTGAGCTCGGTGTTGTTGACAGAACCGGTGTTCAGCTTCGCCATGGCCGCGTTGAGGTCCGCGATCAGCGGGTCGTACCGAGCCGGATCGGGCAGCCTGGAAAACGGCTCGAACATCGACTCGATGAAACCGAAGTGCTGCCGGATAGCATTGCGGTCGGGGTTCGCCCCGGACTGCGTCGCCCCTTTTTGGGCCAGCTCCTTCGCCGTCAGGTCAACTGCCTTGTCGGTGATGTCCCGGGCGTGTTGCATCAGCTGGTCGAAGCTCACAACTTCCCACCCAGTTCCGGGTCGTTCTGCGCTCGCCGGTAGAGCTCGTCACGAGCTGCCTGGTCCGTCTCGGCGTAGTGCCGCGCCGCCTTGTCCAGCGCCGTAGCGGTGTCGTCCAGATTCGCCCTGGTTTCGTTCAGGAACCCGAGCACGGTGTCGTGCAGATTCAGATAGGCCTGGTACACCGGTCCGAGCGGGTCCCCGCCGAACCGCTCCGGCCGTCGCATCACCTGGGCCAGGTCGCTCCGGACCCGGTTGCAGCTGCCGATCGCGTCGCCGTAGTCGGCCGACACGGTGGGGAAATCGACCTTCGCCACTTTCTCCAGCTCGTACAGGTCGACGCCGAACTCTTTACCTTGATGAACCACCGTTCCACCCCTCGTCCCCGTCTATTGCCTCGGGTAACCCCTCACCAGTCGCGACTGTAGCCGGTCAGTCACCATCAGGGTGCGAAAAAAGCACGCCCGGACGGCAATCGTCCGGACGTGCTCGGTGGGTCGCTCGGCTCAGCTCCGGACGAACCTCGCCACGTGGCCCGCCAGTTCCTCGCCCTTGTCCTCCTGCAGGAAGTGACCCGCGCCGGCGATCACCGGGTGGTCCAAGCCCGCCGCCCCGCGCATCGAGCGCTTCAGGATCGGGCCCATCCCGCCCGTGATCGGGTCGCCGTCGGAAAACGCCACCAGGAACGGGATCTCCAGCTCCGTCAACGTCTTCCAGGCCGCGCGGTTCGCCTCCGATGCCGGGTCGTCCGGCCGGTAGGGCACCAACCCGGGCATCGCGCGCGGGGCGGCCTTGTACATCTCGTTCGGGAACGGCGCGTCGTACGCCGCCCGCTCCGCCTCCGACAGCTTCGAACCACAGCCTGACTGCACGAACCGCGCGACGTCCAGCACCGGGGCCTTCTGCACGGCCTCGCGGAACGCGTGCCACTGCGGCGGCATGTCGACGTCGCCCGTGGGCAGGCCCGTGTTGGCCGCGACCACCCTGGCGAACCGCGATGGGTTCTCCGCGACCAGGCGCAGCCCGATCAGGCCGCCCCAGTCCTGGCCGACCAGCGTCACGTCGTGGAGGTCCAGCGCGTCGAACGCGAACCCGCGCATCCACTCCACGTGGCGCGCGTACGTGTGGTCCGTCAGGTCGCCCGGCTTGTCCGAGCGGCCGAAGCCGACCAGGTCCGGGGCGATCGCGCGCAAGCCGGCCGCGGCCAGGACCGGGAGCATCTTCCGGTACAGGTACGACCAGCTCGGCTCGCCGTGCAGCAGGAGGACGACCGGGCCGTCGGCCGGGCCCGCCTCCACGTAACCGACTCTGATCACGCCGCCGTGCGGGTCGTCGAGCTCGACGTACTTCGGCTCGAAGGGGAAGTCGGGCAGGTCCGTGAACCGGTCGTCCGGTGTCCTCAGCAGGCGCACGAACCCCACGCTAGTGCGAACGGCCGAACGCGGCCACGATCATGCCCGATCGGCCCACGACGTCAGGAGATGCCGACCGCCACCACGAGGCCCAGGCCGATGTGCGCGGCCGCGACGACGATGCTGACCGGGGCGAACTTCTCGCTCTCGATGGTCGACGCCACGTCGATGCGGGTCGCCCACTCCAGGAGCCGGACCGCGATGACCTGGACCACGATCCCGAGCAGGCCGTAGACCAGCGACGTGATCAGGCCCTCGGTCAGGTCGCTCGCCGAGTTGAAGATCGCCACGACGACGATGAAGGCCATCGAGAGCATCCCGGACGCGGTCACGATCACCGCGTTCGGCAGGCCCTGCGTGACGAGCTTCGACAGCTTGCCCGGCGTGGTCCAGTCGATCGCGTAGAAGCCGGCGAACATCAGCAGCAGGCCGACGACGCCGTACAGCAGGATCGCGCCGATCCCCCGCACGAGGTCGGAGCCGAACGTGTCGGACAGCGCAAGGGTCGTGTTCACGAATTGTCTCCCAGGAGAAAAGAGCTGATCAGCGACGGTGTTGTATCACGCTTCGGGGATGCGATGTGGGACGAATGCGGCACCGTCGTCGGTGACCAGGCCGCCGGTCTCCCGGATGCCCAGGCCGGCGGAGCTGTCCCCGACGATCCACGCGCCGAGCGCCGGCCGGTAGCCGTCGAACTCGGGCAGCGGGTCGAACGCCTGGTAGACGAAGCCTTCGGCGCCGTAGACGCCGTCGGTCTGGGTCTCGTAGCCGGTCGCGACGATCTGGACGTTCGCGCCCTCGCGGCCCAGCTTCGGCTTGCGGACGTACTCGGTGAGCAGGCCCGGGTCGTCGGCGAACGCGGGCAGCAGGTTCGGGTGGCCCGGGTAGTTCTCCCACAGGATCGCCAGCAGCGTCTTGTTGGAGAGGATCATCTTCCAGAGCGGCTCGATCCACAGCGTCCGCGGCAGCGACTCGACGGCGTGGCGGCCGAACTCCTCGTCGACCACCCACTCCCACGGGTACAGCTTCAGCACGGTCGCCATCTGCGACTCTTCGAGGTCGACGAACCGCTTGAGCACCGGGTCCCAGCCGATCTCCTCGATCGCCAGGCCGACCGTGTCGAGCCCGGCCTCGGCCGCGGTCTCCTGCAGGTACGCCGTGGTGACGTTGTCCTCGCCGCTGGGATCCGCGGCCGACCAGGTGAAGTGCAGCTCGTTCGACGGCAGCTTGTCCTGCAGGAACGCCCAGCGCTCGACGAGCTTCTCGTGGATCGAGTTCCACTGGTCGTCGTCCGGGAAGACGTCGGTCTTCCAGTGCCACTGCAGCAGCGACGCCTCCAGCAGCGTGGTCGGCGTGTCCGCGTTGTACTCCAGCAGCTTCGCCGGCGACTTGCCGTCGTAGCGCAGGTCGAACCGGCCGTAGACGTGCGGGTCCTGCCGCTTCCACGACTCGGCGATGTGCGGCCAGACCCACTCGGGGATGCCGAACCGCTGGTAGCCCTCGGTGGTCACGACGTTGTCGACGGCCTCCAGGCACATCGAGTGCAGCAGCTCGACGTCCGCCTCGAGCGACAGGACCTCGTCCATGTCGAAGACGTAGTGCACCGACTCGTCCCAGTACGGCCGCATCCGGCCACTGGCGTCGCGGGCCGGCGTGCCGTAGACGAGTCCCTGCTCCTCGACGATCCGCTGCCAGTCGCGCCGCGGCTCACGCCGGTCCCGGTACACCTACGATCCCCCGCTCTTGCCGCTGCCGCCGGTGCCCCCGGTGCTGCCGCTCTTGCCGCTGATGCCGAAGCCGCCGCGCTGGACGGACTTGCCGGTCTTCGTGGTGACGTTGGTGCGCGACGACGGCGGGTCGTAGGAGCCGCCGGAGACGTGCTGGCCGATCGTGCCGGTGCCGCCGTAGTTGTACCGGTAGCTCTGGTAGCCGCCGCCGTTGATCGGGATGAACCAGAAACCGCCGCTGGAGTAGCCGTGGTGGCTGGTCACGTACGACTCGTCGCAGTAGTCGTCGTTCTGGACCACGCCGTTCGCGTCGGTGCAGACCGCCGTGACGTTCTCCGTCTTGGCGACCGAGTAGAACGTCGCGACCAGGCCGACGAGCCCGACCGTGACGCCGCTGCCGATGAGGATCTTGCGCCGGGTCGCCGCCTTCGCGTCGGCCTGGCGGGCGAGCTCCTCGTCCCGTTCCTCCTGAACCAGCGCCTGCTGCCGCGCGCGCTGCTCGGCGAGCGAGGGCTGCTTGGGACGGGTGTTCGAGTCCTGGAATCTCATCGAACCGCGCTTGGGCGGCTCGGGGGGCGGCTGGTCCCCAGTGTTGTTGTCCTGCGTCATGTGCGCTCCGTAATCCCGGCCACCACGAAACCGTGACCCACCCTAACCACCCGGATCGCGCACGTCTCGCGCGGCGCGGGCATCATGGACTGCGATGTCTCCCAGCGCCGATCGGTTCCCCACCGCCACGCAGACGCTGCGCACCCGCGTCGTGATGGGCGGGATCTTCGCGGGCGCGCTCATCGCGCTCGCCCTCAGCGTCCTGTTCACCGGCGGCGGCGGCTTCGCCGGCGGCGCCGGCGGTGGCGCGGGCAGGCTCTCGGCGGAGGCCCAGGAGGCCTTCCACTCCCCGCCCGGCAGCTGCCTGACCTGGGACAACCCGGACGCGAGCGACGCGCGCAAGGTCGCCTGCACCCAGCCGCACCTGTTCGAGGTGACCGCGCTCGTGGACATCGGCGCCCAGTTCCCGGAGGGCGCGCCGGTCCCGTCACTGGACCAGTGGCAGCAGATCGCGCAGCAGAAGTGCACCTCGGACGTGAAGCCCTACCTCGGCCACAACCTCGATCCGTACGGGAAGCTGACGACGAACCTGCTGCGGCCGACGCCGTCGCAGTGGGACGACGGCGACCGCCAGCTGCGGTGCGGCCTGCAGTGGGCGGGCCCGGGCGGCAAGCTGCTGCCGACCACCGGGCCGGCGAAGGAGCAGGACCAGTCGCTCGTCTTCGAGCCGGGCACCTGCCTCGCGCTGCAGGGCAAGGGCGTCGGCGACCCGATCGACTGCGCGAAGCCGCACTCCTACGAGATCATCGCGACCCTCGACCTCAAGTCGAAGTTCAAGGACGCCTACCCGAAGCAGGACGACCAGAAGGCCTGGCTCGACACCGAGTGCACCAAGCAGGCGGCCGACTACACCGGCGGCGCGGACCTCGACGCGAAGAAGCTGATCCTGACCTGGGACCTGCGGGAGCAGGAGAGCTGGGACGCCGGCTCGACCAAGGTCAACTGCAAGGTGGCGGCGCTGCTTCCGGACAAGAGTGGCCTGCAGGCGGTGACCGGCAGCCTCAAGGCCGCCCCGGCGGGCCCGGACGGCGGCCAGCCCCAGGACGGCGGCCCGCCTTCGGACGGGGGCGGCGGCCCGGCGACGTCGAGCTCCGCCCCGCCGTCGACGAAGACGAACGGCTGATGCCCGTCGAGATGAGCCGGGAGCGGTTCGAGGAACTGGTCTCGGAAGCGCTGGACGAGGTCCCCGCCGAGTTCGCGCGGGCCATGGACAACGTCGTCGTGCTCGTCGAGGAGTTCAACGACGAGGCGCCGGACATCCTCGGGCTCTACCACGGGATCGCGCTGACCGAGCGGACGTCGTCGTACGGCGGGGTGCTGCCCGACCGGATCTCGATCTACCGGCAGCCGATCCTGGCGATGTGCGAAGACGAGGACGAGGTCGTCGAAGAGGTCCTCATCACCGTCGTGCACGAGCTGGGCCACCACTTCGGCATCGACGACGCCCGGCTGCACGAGCTCGGCTGGGGCTGAAGCCACAACGTGACCACCGGCGGCTGACCACGCGCTTATCCTGTTACCCGAAGTCATTGGGTGACTGCGATGAGTGCTGGGGGATCCGGTGAACCCTGCTCGAAGACTCACGTGGCTGCTGACGTCGAGCGCCGCCTCCCACCTGGGCGACGGCATCGGCAAGGTGGCCCTGCCCCTGCTCGCCACGACCTTGACCCACGACCCCGTGCTCATCGCCGGGCTGTCCGCGACGCAGTTCCTGCCGTGGCTGCTCTTCGCCGCCGTCGCCGGCGCGCTGGTCGACCGGATCGACCGGCGGCGCGCGATGGTCGTCGCGAACACCGCCCGCGCCGTCGCGGTCGGCACCCTCGCCGTGCTGGTCGCCGCCGGCGGGATGACGATCTGGCTGGTCTACCTGACGGCGCTCGTCATCGGCACCGCCGAGACGATCGCGGACAGCGCGGCCAACGCCCTGGTCCCCGCCGTCGTCGGCGACGGCTCGCTCGACAGCGCCAACAGCAAGCTGCAGGCGTGCGAGATCGTCGGCCAGACGTTCCTCGGCGGCCCGATCGGCAGCATGACCTTCGCGCTCTTCGCCGCCTTCCCGTTCCTCCTCAACTCCGCGGGCTTCGCGATCGCGGCCGCGGTCCTGCTCGGGCTGGCCGGCACCTACCGCGGTCGCGGCGAACAGCAGCCGGCGCGGTTGCGCACCGAACTGGCCGACGGCCTGCGCTGGCTGCGCGGCAACGCGCTGCTGCTGCGGCTGGTCGTCATCGCCGGGCTGCTCAGCCTGGTCAGCGAGCTCGCGCAGGCGCAGCTGGTGCTGTACGCGCTCGACGACCTCCACCTCTCGGACGCGACCTTCGGGTTCTTCGCGTTCGTCGGCGGCATCGGCGGGCTGCTCGGCGCGGGCGTCGCCCCGCGGCTGGTGCGCGTGGCCGGCCGGCGCGCGGTCGTGACCGGCGGGATCCTCTGCTGCGGTGCCGGGTTCGGCGGGATGGGCCTGGTGCGCTCACCGGTCGCGGGCGCCGCGCTGTTCGGCCTGTTCGCGGCCGCGGTCGTCGCGGTGAACGTCGTGCTCGCGACCGCCCGGCACACGCTCGTGCCCGGCGAGCTGCTCGGCCGGGTGCTCGGGGTGTGGCGCACGGTCGTCTGGGGCGCGATCCCGCTCGGCGCCCTGCTCGGCGGGGTGCTGACCACGGCGCTCGGCACGGCGGCGCGCACGTTCGCCGTCTCGGGGCTGGCGATGCTGGTGATCGCCGCGTTCGCGGCCGTCGCGCTGCGACGCTTCCCGCTGGATGACAAATCGGACTCAGCCGTGGCGCTACAGCACCAGGAACCGGGTTTGTGAGCTGAAATATCTCATCACCCAGGTGGTGGGAGGCGGCTATGCGCACCGTGGACCCCGGAACCGGCACCGACGCCGGCCCCGACTTCGACGAGCCCGCGGGCGAGTCCGACGACGTCAAGGCGGCGGCACCGCCGCAGTCGCGGCGGCTGCTCGTGCTGTGCGCGGTGGCCGGGTTCGTGCTCGGCGGCGGGGTACTCGGGCTGCTGTGGGGCCTGTCCGGCGTGCACGCGGGCGCGCTCGACGACGCGCTGGCCGCGTGTCAGGCTCTCGACCGCGTCGGCGACCTGCCGGACACGAGCCGGGACACGCAGCCGTCGCTGACACCCGGCCTCACGCCCGAACGGCTGCACCGGATGACCGCCGCCCGCGAGCTGTCCGCGGCCGCGGCCCAGGTCAACGCGACCTACCAGCCGCTGGCCGACCACATCGACGGCGTCGCCAGGATGGTGCTCAGCCTGCACTTCAACGACATCTCCGGCCAGCGGCACCTGGTCCAGGCGCAGGAGATCTGCGGCCGCATCTAGCTCACGCCGGGTGGACCGTCTTCACCGAGAGCTGGTTGCCCGGGATCTTCGTGCTCGCGCACGCCGTCCCGTCGGTCGGCACGAACTTCGACGCCGTCTCCTGCGGCAGGTAGATGCGCAGGCCCTTCACCGCCGTCGGCTGGCAGGTGCCCGGATCGAAGTTCTGCACGTTGACGAACTGGATGTCGGCGGCCGCGGTCTGGCCCGGGTCCAGCTTGACCGCGTTGCCCTTGGTGCCTTCGCGGAACGCGTCCTTGCCGACCTGGTGCCCGTCCGCGCCGGCCACGTAGGAGACCCCGGGGAAGCCCTGGATCTCGCACGGCTTCGCACTGGTGTTCTTGATCAGCAGCGGCCGGTACACCGAGCCCGCGCCGGCGTCGCCCTGGCCGAGCGACAGCGTGACGTCGCCGGCCTTGCAGAGGCCGTTGTCGGCCGGCTGGGCGACCGGCGGCGCGGCGGCCGTCGAGCTGCTCGCGCTGGGCGCGGTCGAGGTGACGGTGGTCGAGGTGGGCGACGCCGTGGTCGACGGCGTCGAGCTGCTCGCCGCGTTCGTGGTCCCGCCGCTCCCGCAGGCGGAAAGCGCGAGAACGCCCGCCGAAGCCGCGATGATCGGCAGCAACCGAGAAAGCTTCGTCCGAACCATGTCAATCGCCTCCCTGGTGTGGTGCTACTGGGTAGACGTACGGATCTCCGGCAGGTTGGTTCGCCTCGTTAATTCCCCACCAAACGTGTCTTAAACGTGACGGGATCACACTTTCGTGACGATCAGAGCGGCGTGTCAACCCAGGTCAGGCAGTGCCACCGGCCCTCCGGCCGGGCTTCGAGCTCGACCAGGCCGGTGTTCGGGATCAGGGCCGCGTTGGCGACGTCGGCGTGGACGTTCGACGCCAGCCACTCGGCCGAGAGCCGGATCGCGCCACCGTGGCTGACCAGGGCGATCACGCCGTCCGGGTCGGTCTCCTCGTGCTTGGCCCGCAGCCCACCGACCGCGTCGAGCATGCGGGTGCGCACGTCGGTGCCGCTCTCGCCGCCGGGCAGCGCCGGGTCCAGCTCGCCGAGCGTCCACCGCCGGACGACCTCCATGTAGGTCCGGATCGACTCGTGGTCGGTCGCCCCTTCCAGGTCGCCGGCGGTGACTTCGTGGACGCCGTCGACGACCTGGACGTCCAGGTCGAACTGTGCGGCCAGCGGCGCGGCCGTCTGCTGCGCCCGGATCGCCTGCGACGCGTAGACCGCGGCGATCGGCTCCTCCGCCAGCCGGAACGCGAGGTGCTCGGCCTGCGTGCGGCCGAGTTCGGTCAGCGGCGGGCCCGGCAGGGCGGTGTCGAGCGCGCCGCGGACGTTCCCTTCGGTCTGCCCGTGGCGGATGAGCAGCAACCTCACGCCAGGTCTCCCTTGCGGACCGCGTCGGCCCACACGGCGGCGTCGACGAAGTCGTCGTTGCCGAAGCCGGGTTCGATCGTGGTGCGCGTCCCGTCGGCACGCGGGTGCGAGCCGAGGAACCGCAGGTTGCGGCAGTGCCGGCGCAGCGCGGTCAGCGCGTCGAGGATCCGCGGCTCGGCCAGGTGCCCCTCGAAGTCGATGAAGAAGCGGTACTCGCCGAAGTTGTTCCGCGTCGGCCGGGCGTCGAGCCGGGTCAGGTTGATCCCGCGGTCGGCCAGCGCGGTGAGCAGCTCGGCGAGCGTGCCGGTGCGGTTCACGGCCGCGGCGACCACGGACGTCCGGTCGGCGCCCGTCGGCTCCGGCAGCTCGCCCGGCGGGCGGACGAGCAGGAACCGCGTCGCGGCGTCGCTGACGTCGGCGACCTCGGTGGCCAGCACGTCGAGGTCGTAGTGCTCGACGGCGACCGGCGCGCACACCGCCGCGTCGAACTGGCCCTCCAGCACCCCGACCGCGGCCGCCGACGTCGAGGACGACGCCACCGGGTGCGCGTCCGGCAGGTTCGCCTCCAGCCACTCGCGGACCTGCGCGAGCGCGTGCGGGTGGCTGGCGACGGTCTTGATGTCGCCACCGCCGCGCCGGGTCAGCACGCTGAAGTGGATCGGCAGGATGGCCTCGGCGACGGCGACCAACGGGGTCGACTCGCTGAGCGCGTCGAGGGTGGCGGGCACCACGCCCTCGACCGAGTTTTCGATGGGGACGCACGCGGCGTCCGCCTCGCCCTCGCGGACGGCCGTCATCGCCAGCCGGACGGTCTCGACCGGAATCAGTTCTCCGCCGCCGGCGAGGACCCGCGCGGCCTGTTCGGTGAAGGTCCCCTGGGGGCCGAAGTATGCGATCCGTGACACATCCCCAGGCTACGGGGGTGGCGACTTTCACTCGGACAGCCGGTACGCCAACTGGTTACGCCCGGTGGCATTTTTTGCGATGCTAAGGGCGTGACCGCCGACTCGGGCACGCACACCGGCCGTGAGGGCACGCACCCGCCGGTCTCCGCTCGCACACCGGAGCTGGTGCTGTGCGCCGTCGATGAACCACTCGCCACCGCGTGGGCCGCCGCCGCCAAAAAGCTGACGGGCCGGGTCCGGGTGCACCGCGGGTCGGTCCTCGACGTCGTCGCCCAGGCCGTGGTCAGCCCGGCCAACTCCTACGGCTGGATGCGCGGCGGCATCGACGCCGTCTACGCGCGGGCGTTCCCCGGGGTCGAGCAGAGCGTCCGGAGCGCCGTTTTGGCTTTTCACGGCGGTGAGCTGCCCATCGGCGAGGCGGTGGTCGTGCCGACCGGCGAGGCCGAGCCGGCGTGGCTGATCAGCGCGCCGACCATGCGCGAGCCGGGTGAGCGGCTGCCCGCCGACACCGTGCACCCCTATCTCGCGGCGCGGGCGGTGTTCCTGCAGTGGCGCGACGGGCGGCTCGACGACGGACCGGTGCGGGAGCTCGTCGACACGATCGCGATGCCCGGCCTGGGCACCGGCGTCGGCGGGGTCGATCCCGCCACCTGCGCGCGCCAGGTCGCGGCGGCGTGGGAAGAGGTCTTCCGTCACACGCGGTGAGCACCCGAAACCCGGGGTGGACTACATCACAGCGCTTTAACCGGCCGCAAGCCCTACCGTTGACCAAGCAGGTGAACGTCCGCCAGTGCAGGCGACGGCCGGAGGAGTGTGCGATGACCCGGGTCCGCGAACTCAGCCCGTATGTCGAGCTGCACCGGGAACAATGGAAAGAACTGCGAAGTTCGACGCCGTTGCCGCTGACCGCGGCCGAGTTGCTGCGGCTGCGCGGCCTGGGCGAGCAGGTGGACCTGGCCGAGGTGGCCGACGTCTACCTCCCGCTCTCCCGCCTGATCAACCTCCAGGTCGCCGCGCGCCAGCGGCTGTACGAAGCGACCACGACGTTCCTCGGTGACGACTCCCGCGGCACGAAGGTCCCGTTCGTGATCGGCATCGCCGGGAGCGTGGCGGTCGGCAAGTCGACCACCGCCCGCATCCTGCGCACGCTGCTCGCCCGCTGGCCGGACCACCCCCGCGTCGACCTGGTCACCACCGACGGGTTCCTGTACCCGCGCGCCGAGCTGATGCGGCGCGGGATCATGCACCGCAAGGGCTTCCCGGAGAGCTACGACCGCCGCGCGCTGCTGCGGTTCGTCACCGAGGTGAAGTCGGGCGCCGAGCGCGTCGCCGCGCCGGTGTACTCGCACCTGGCCTACGACATCCTGCCCGGCCAGGAGCAGGTGGTGCAGCAGCCGGACATCCTCATCGTCGAAGGCCTGAACGTGCTGCAGCCGGGGCCGCGGCTGATGGTGTCCGACCTGTTCGACTTCTCGATCTACGTCGACGCCCACACCGACGACATCCAGCGCTGGTACATCGAGCGGTTCCTGGAGCTGCGGCACACGGCGTTCGCGGACCCGGCGTCGCACTTCCACCACTTCGCCGGCCTGCCCGACGACGAGGCCCGCGCCGAGGCGCGCCACCTGTGGCGCTCGATCAACGAGCCGAACCTGATGGAGAACATCAAGCCGACCCGGCCGCGGGCGACGCTCGTGCTGCGCAAGGACTGCGACCACGCCATCAACCGGGTGCGCCTGCGCAAGCTCTGACCCGATTACTTACCGCGTCACCCACATGCCGCGCATTCGCACGCTGAGCGAGTGCGCGGCCACGATTTGTCGTGGCCCCGCGACTCTCCGCACCGGAATCCGGCCGATCGGCCGAGGTGCCGTAACCGGTTGGCCGATACCCCCGGCCGCTTGTGAAAGCGACCCTGAAGGAGTCAGGAAAACGGCTCTGAGCTGGGGAGGAGGCCCACGATGTTCGCGATGGTCCTTACGTGGGTCGGTGCGGTGCTCGGTCTGGTGTTGCTGATCGCGATGGCCGCGGGAACCTTCGTCGTCGACTTCGACGACCGGCTGCAGGAGCGCCGGCGCCGGGGCAAGCCCGCCGAGCCGGCGGGCCCGCTCCCCTAGACGTCAGAGTTCCGCCAGCGCCTCGACGTAGGCGTCGGCGTCGTATTCGAGCGATTCCTCGGACTCCAGCAGGCTCCCTTCCAGAGCGTCGATCAGCTGCTCGAAGATCTCGTCGCGGTCGAGCTCGCCCTCTTGCAGGCGCTGCACGGCCTGCCAGGCTTCGGCGGGCTCGTCGTCCCACAGCTGGTCGACGATCGTCGCGCGCAGCACCAGCCGCTGTTCTTCCTCGTCCTCGTCGGCTTCGGCGATCACCAGCGCCCGGCGCTGTTCGGGGTCGGTGGGGTCGAGGTCGACCTCCTCGTCCTCGATCTCTGTCGTCAGCGACGGCACCGCGAACATCCGGCGTTCGAGCGCGTCCGCCAGCTCGGTCGGCGACAGGTCGCCGACGTCGCCGAAGTAACGCTCGAGCGGGGAGTCGTCCTCGTCGGCGTACTCGCTCAGGTAGTCGGCGACGGCCTCGTCGAGCGCGGCGACCGCGGTCTCGGTCAGCCCGGCTCGGTCGGCCGTCCACTGCACCCAGGCGAGCACGACCGGCTCGACGGCGTCCTCGTGCTCGGTGTCGAGCTCGAACTCCTCACCCAGCAGCCCTTCGAGGAACCGCGCGATCTTCTCCGGCCCGACGCGCAGCGGGTTCGCCGGATCGGTGCGCACGCCGTGTTCCAGCAGGAGCGCGCCGATCGCGCGGGCGGCGTCGGCGTCCTCACCGCTCGCCGCGACGAACTGCTCGACGACGGCGGCGCGTTCGGTTTCGGACCATTCGGCGACCTCGGGGACGAGCGACGGCTCCGGCAACGCGCGCGACCACGTCAGCGCGACCGCGTGGAAGCGCGCGTAGTCCTCGCTCACGTCGGCGTCGTCGAGGTGGTCGGTCGCGGCGAGGCCGTCCGACAGCAGGCGGTGCGCCTCGGCGGGGTCGACCGCTTCCAGCACGACCAGCTCCGGGTCAGCGTCGGCCTGGGCGCGCATCTCGGCGAGCACCTCGCCGGGCTGCTCGATCACGACGAGGTCCCGGACCCGGCCGCCCTCGGTGAAGTCGAGCAGCGCGAGTAGGCCGTGCGCCTGTTCGCCGTGGGTGAAGACGCAGAGCAGCGACGACTCGTCGCCGTAGACGTCGCCGGTCCGCCAGCACTCGCCCGCGGTGACCTGGCCCAGCGCGCCGGCCCAGCCCGGGGCGGGGATGCCGCGGCCGAGGACGACCTGCAGGCCGGCTTCGGCCGCCTTGCGCTCGACGTCGGTCTCCGCGACGACCTCCAGCGCGGCCAGCAGCGCGGCCGCGCCCGGCGTGATCTTGCGCTGGGCGAAGGCGATCAGCTCCAGGCCGAGCGGCTCGTCGCCCTCTTCGAGGGGCACGTCGCGGAACTGGCCGAGGACCTCGGAGGCGAGCAGCTCGACGTCCACCGGGGCGGGGTCGGCGCCCAGCGCGGAAAAGTCGTTCAGGACGTCCTTGAACAGGCCGGTCACGCTGTGGGTGACGGGCTGCGGTGCCTTCTTGCGGGCGCGACTCACCGGGCTCATGGACTCATGGTTTCACCTGCCCGCGAGCCGGTCGCGGTGGCCCTGGCGCGGGTCCCGGCCGCGTGCTCGACGGGGAGGCGCCGAGCCGGACGGCGGAACAGGGCCACCGCGACGTCGCTGGCCAGAGCGGGTGACCGCCTTGGCGGGCTTGCGGTGTCCCGGTGCACGTGTATCACCGGTTCACTTCGGTCAACGAGGGGTGCGGGGCGGGGTTACGGCTTTCGGGATGGCGATTCGCGCGGCCCGGATTTCCGTGATCAGCCGGGTTTTCCGGCGGTGGGTTTCCACCAGCGAGCCGAGGTAAGCGGTGAATTCGTCCGGGGTCTCCGCGCGCTTGTGCAAGGTGCGCAACAGCTTCAGCCGGCGCGCGGCTTCCTGGTAGGCCTGCGGGTCCTTGCGCTCGATGAGCTCGTCGACGTGCTCGCGGAAGACCGGGATCGTCTCGGCCGGGTGTTCCGCCGCGCGCTGCTCGGCGAGTTCGAGCTTCAGCTCCGGTGCCGCCCCGAACCGCACGCAGGCGCGCCACGCTTCGTCGGGGCGGCCGTCGTCGAGCAGGACGCGGGCCAGCTCGTCGGCCCCGCCCTCCGCGGCGCGCTCGCGCAGGCGGGTCAGCGCGGCGCGCCGCTGCGCGGGCCACTTCCCGTCGGCGGTCGCGGCTTCGCGCAGCGCGGCGTACGTCTCGCGGCCCGGCTCGGCGTCGAACTCCTGGCGGCGCCGGGCGGTTTCGTCGTCGGCCTCGGGCGGTTTCGGGTTCTTGTCCTGGGTGAGCGCGCGGGCGGCGTGCGCGATGGCCTCGCTGTGCCGACCGGCCGCGCGCAGCACCCGGACGATCTTGAGGCTGACCTCGCGCCGCGGCGGCTTGGCGGACAGGATCGCCACCAGCTCGTCGACGTCGCCGAGCACCTCGGCCAGCTGTTCGCGCAGCCCTTCGGCCACGTCACGGCGGTGGCCCGGCCCGCTCGCGGCGAGCACATCGTCCACAGTGGACTTGATCCGGCGCAGGCCGGTCTCGCCCAGCGCCGCCGCGAAGTCGGCGAGGTCGATCGCCGGGCGGCCGGGGCCGTCGAACTCGACCTCGAGGATCCAGTCGGCCAGCTTCTCCGGGTCCGGCGGCCGGGCGGCGCACGCGCGCGCGTACAGCTCGACGGCGCGGTCCAGCCGGTCACCGAGGTCGCCGGCGTGGTCGCCGGACTGCTCCAGCACCTCGCTGATGTCGTCGACCGTGCGGCGGGCGAGCGGGGCCAGGTCGGCCCGGCTGCCGGCGTCGAGCATCCGCTGCAATGTGTCGAGCACGGCGCCGACCTTCGCGGTGTATTCGCCGTTCCCGTCGGTCACCGCGGTGTCGAGCAGCCGGTGCGCTTCACTGACATCACCGGATTGGGTGGCGGCCCGCAGTTCGAGCGAGTGCCGCAACTCGGGGTCACGCTCGGCCTGGGCGTGCAAGAGGTCCGCCAGCGTCTCCGCGTCCAAAGTGCGCAGGTAGGGGCGAAGATCCGAGTGGGGACTCACGCGCACCAGTCTGCCCGACCCCGCCAGTCCGGCGTGTGGTCCAACCGCGTGCTCTTTTCGGCGTAGTCGACTACCGGTCGTGACAGCCTCATCGGCGGCGCAGGTCGTCGAGCACGGCTTTCATCGGCCACGGCTCGGGCACGCGCGGCCGTCGTGACCGTGCGTGGCGGGGTCGCGGGATCGCCGCCTGGATCGTCGGAACCATGATCGGCACGACCGGCACCGGCACCCGGGCGACGAGCCGGCGCACGACGACGAGCAGGAGCCCGGCGCACAGGAGCAGGGCCGCGCTCGCGGCGATCGCACCGGCGAACGTGCGGCGGCCGTCGTCGAGGGTGAGCTGCACGGCGTACTGGCTCTGCTGGGCGTACAGGTTGCCGAGCTGCCGGGAGACGCTGTCGGCGGCGCTGCGCCACGTGGACTCGGGAACGGGCAACGGTTCGGCGGCGGCCAGCGCGTCTTCGACGGCCGCCAGCCTGCTCCAATCGGCGCTGCGGGTGAGCGACTCGTACGCGGTACGGCCACTTTCCGTGAGCTGCGGCGCGATCCGGTCCAGTTCGGCCCGGTAGGCGGCGACGGCCTCGGTGAACGGCCGCCGCGTCACGGCGTCGATCCCCGCCAGCGCGAGGGAATCGGAGCGGTCCATCCCCTCGGCGACGGAAAGCAGCTCGACGGCGGTGGTCTGCTGGTAGGCGGACTCGGCGTCGGGCGCGTGCCGGGCGTACTCGCGCAGCCCGGCGATGGCGGTGTCGATCCGCTGGGTGAAATTCGCGTACGCGGCGCTCCGTTGGTCGGGCACGGACATCGCCGCGCTGCGCTGCCCCTGCAGCGACCGGACGGCGGTCGCGGTCCGGCCCGCGGCCCCGGCCGTCTCCACGGCGCCGTCGCTGGTCCGGTTCGCCTGCTGGACCAGGAAGAACGCGATCACGAGCGCCACGACGACGAACGCGCCGCCGGGCACGAACGCGATGCAGAGCATGCGGCCGCGGACGGATCGCAGGTACTTCAAGACGTTCCTTTCCCTGCCTCAAGCCCCGCAAGCATCCCGACGGCGTTCAACCTATTGAGTGAGAGATTCACCGGTCAACGCCGGTCCGCCATACGGGCGTTAGCGCACTGTGACGGCTGAGGACAATCGTCGGGTGACTTTCGATGAGGTGACCCAGCGCCTCCGCGCTTTCGCCGCGGCCAGGGCCTGGGAGCCGTACCACACCCCGAAGAACCTCGTGATGGCGTTGTCCGGCGAAGTCGGCGAGCTGACGTCGCTGTTCCAGTGGCTGACGCCGGAGGAGTCCGACGCGTGGCGCGCGGACCCGGAGCTGGCGGCGAACGTCCTGGACGAGATCGCGGACGTCACGTTGTACCTGCTCCAGCTGGCGGACCGCCTCGGCGTGGACCTGGCGGCCGCGGCGCACGCGAAGATCGACCGCAACGAGAAGCGGTTCCCGGCTTAGATTTCGCTCAGCAACGGCGGCGGGGTGCTGGCAACGGGCGCGTCCGGATCGGCCAGCCACCCACCCCGGCCGTCGGAGCGCAGCATCGACCAGATCCCGAACTCGTCGAACCGCAGCTGCGCGATGCCGTGTTCGGAGTCGTCACCGGTCCGGAGCTCGACGATGGTGACAACGCCGCCGCGGACCCGGCACTCGACGCGGAGGCGGTCACGGAGGTGTTCGGGAACCCGCTGGGCACACCACCGTTCGATCTGCCGCAACGCGAGCTCGGGTATCGCCATGGGTCCAGTGAACCGCACGGCGGTCAGCGGGCTTCGCCGAGGACCGCGACGACGTCGGCGTAGGTCTGTTCGGGCGCGCGGCCACCGGTGGGCACGACGAGGCAGCCGGGCCGCTGCGGGAGGTAGGCGGCGAGCTGGTCGTGGATCCGTTCGACCACGGCGATCCCGCCACGCCGGTTGAGGATGTCGTCGAGGCCCTTGGTGGTGGCGTCCGCCGTCGCGGCCCGCCCGGCGAACCGCGCCCCGGCGACGGCTTTGTCGGCGGTGAGCAGGATTTCCCGGTACTCGGCACCGCACCGCCGAGCGGCGTCCTCGAAGGCCCGGATGTCGGCGACGCGGGTGGCGAGCTGCGGCATGACGACGTCGTGCCCGGTCCGCAGGTGCGTCTCGGCCATGGCGAGGGTGAGCAGCTGCGCGGCCTTGAAGGTCTCGAAGAAGGTCTCCCGCCAGCCCCCGATGAGGCAGACGACGCGGTCGGTGTCCAGGTTCAGCACGCCGGGCCGCCGCTCGGCGTAGGCCTGCGCGATCGTCGACTTCCCGATCCCGGAGGGTCCGTTCAAGTGGATCAGTCTCGGCACCGTGCCGACGGTACCGAACTCCCGATCATCGCGGCGCGGGCTCGGCGATCCACCACCCGCCGACCAGCGCGCCCACCCCCAGCACCGCGAGGAAGATCCCGCCGGCCAGCGGAGTGCCGCCGAACATCGCCACCACGACGATGAACATCAGCAGCAGCCCGGCCCCCATCAGAATTCGGCCGCCGAGCACCTTCGCCGGACGCTCCTCCGCGACGACCTGGCGCGCGGGCGCCTCGAACCCGAGAGCCACCGGTGCGGCCCGCACGTCGAGCACCTCGGCCCCCAGCTCGCCGGCCCTGGCCACCCGCGGCTCCCCGGCGGGCACCGTCGCGTCGACGACGAGGTGCGTGACGCTCGCGGTCAGCTTCTTGGCCAGCTGGACGCCCTCTTCGAGCACGCGCGCCCGCATCCGGTCCGCGTCCACGCTCGTGCCGAGCACCAGGACCCGGGTCGCTTTCCCGCCGCCGGCCGGCCGCACATCGACTCCGGCGACGCCGAGCGCGGTCGCCACCTGGCGCAGCTCGCGCGCCTCCGCGGCGGTCACGACGCCGTCCCGTTCCGCGATCTCCCGCAGCGCCGTCACGAACTGCTCGTGCGTCGATCGCACCCGCGCGCCGGACAGCCCGGCTTCGGTCGCCAACGCGGCCAGCGCCGTCACTTCCTCGGGCGTCAGGTGCTGGTCGGCGACGACTTCCGCGAGCAGGTCCAGGTAGGCGTCGCCGTCCCGGCCGGCCGCGATCCGCTCGACGGCGTCGGCCATCCACCCCGGCTCCGCCGTCGCCACCTCGCCACGCGGGAACAGCCGGCCGCCGGCGAACCGGGGCAGGCCGGGGAAGACCGGTGGCGCCGCGAACGTGAACCCGTACCGCTCGACCATGCTCGTCACGAGCCGGGCGACCGTCCTCGCGCCGGGCAACGCCGCCTGTCCCGGCCTGGCCGGCACGCCCAGCGCGTGCGCGACGGTGGTGAGCCGGTAGTTGGGCAGCCGCACGACCGACTGCGCCACGGCGAGCGTCGAAACGCCCGGCAACACCGGCATCCGGACCCCGAGAGCACCGATCTCGGAGTCGAGGAACGCCGAGACGAACGCCAGGTCGTGCGCCACGACAACGCTGCCCGCGCACAGGTCGAGCAGCGGCCCGAGCACCTCGCCGAACGACGGGGCGTCGTCGAGTTCGGCGCGCGTGATGCCGTGCGCCGGGCCGGGCGGCACCCCGGGGCCGGGATCGACCAGCGTCGTCAGCTGGCCGGCGATCGAGCCGTCGGCGTGCACCCGCACCGCGGCGAGCTCGACGACGCGCCCGGGGCGCAGACCGGTCGTCCGGATGTCGATGGCGGTGAAGTCGGTCCCGTGCGCGGGATGACCGCCGGCGCCGCGCAGCGAAAGAGGTTCGATCACGTCCACCGGGGTCGTTTCGCGGCCGGGTGTTGTGACAGCTTTTCGGTGCGGAACCGCTGTTCGTGACGTGATCGTGACGGCAACATTCCCCCGGATAACGACTGGTGGCCGATCACCGGCCGATGCGTAACAACGACGGGAGATTTCCCGAGTACTCCCTCGGCACGTCGTGTTCGAGGAACAGGGGACTCCGGGGATGAAACGCTTTCCGAACTGGGTGAAGATCGTCTTGGCCGCGTTCGCCGTCCTGTTCGTCCTGGGCGCGATGTTCGGCAAGGCGCCGGACCCGCAGCCGGTGGCCGCCACGCCGGCGGCGCCGCCGGCGACGTCGACCACCCCGGTGACCAGCACGACTCCGGTGCCGGTCAGCTACACGGTCGAGTCCGTGACGGATGGCGCGACCGTGGTCGTGAAAGGCAGCGATGGGTCGAGCAAGACCGTGCGCGTCCTCGGGGTCACCACGCCGACCAGTACCGGTTGCTATTGGACTGAATCACTCGGCTGGGCGACCATGACGCTTTCCGGCAAAGCCGTGACGCTCGGCGTGGAAACGGCGCAGGGCGTCGCCGTGACCTTGGCCGGTGGCCAGGACTATGCGGCTCTCGCTATTCAGGGCGGTTATCTGAAATACGCGGCCGACGCCGCTTCGCCGGCGCTGGCGGCGGCCGAGACCGCGGCGAAGCAGGCCGTCAGCGGGCTGTGGGGGCCGCCGTGCAACGGGAACATCGACGTCCCAGCACCGACGCCTACGCCTACGCCGGAGCCGCCGGTCACCAAGCCGGCCCCGGTGGCCCCGCCCGCGGCGACCACCGAAGACGCTCCCGAACCCGATACCTCCGCGTACTACAAGAACTGCGCCGCCGCGAAGGCCGCCGGCGCCGCCCCGCTGCACCGCGGCGAACCCGGCTACCGGTCCGCGCTCGACCGCGACGGCGACGGCGTGGCCTGCGAACGGTGATCTAACCTGGGTTGATGACCACCGCCGACGACCTGCTCGGCAGGCTCGCCGCTCTCGATCGGGACGGCCTGGCGAAAGTTCTCACCCACCGGCCCGACGTGCTGCGCGAACCGTGGCCGCGGCGGCTCGACGTCGTCGCGGCGCGGCTCGCCTCGGCCGAGTCCCTCGACGAAGCCGTCCTCGGGCTCTCCCTGCCGCAGGTGCAGGTTCTGCGGGCCGTCCAGCTGTGCCACACCCTCGGGTTGCGGCCGACCCCGGTCGCGGAAGCCGGGAAGCTCCTGGGCGCCACGGCCGTCGAGTCCTATGTGGACGATCTCGCCGAGCGCGCTCTCCTGTGGCGCGACGGCGACCACGTCACGCTGCCGGAGTTCCTGCACCGGACGGTTTTCCACGCCGAAGGTCTCGGCCAGCCGGTCGCGGACCTGCTGGTGGAGCTCGGCCGGAGCCGCATGGCGCGGCTGTCCCAGGCCCTCGGGCTGCCGGAGGGCCTGAAGGAGCTCGTGCACTTCTACCGCGACGGCGACCGCGTGCGCGAGCTGTTCCGGACCGCACCCGAGCCGACGCGGAAACTGTTGCAGGACATGGCCGACGGCGTTCCGGAGGCCGAAGGGGTGCTGCCGTTCCACACCGCGGAGGGCTGGGCGTTCGAGCACGGCTTCCTCTTCAGCACCTACTACGGCAGCGTGGCCATGCCGATCGAGGTGTCGCTCGCCCTGCGCGGCCCGGACCACCAGCTGCCGTTCACGCCCGAGGAACCCGGCCACTCGCTCACGCAGGTCGGTAACGAGGCGACCGAAGCGACGTCGTCGGCCGCCGCGCTGCGGCTGCTCGACCGCGTCTCGGCCGTTCTCGACCTCGCCGCCGCCGAACCGTTCCCGCTGCTCAAGGACGGCACGATCGGCGCGCGGCTGGTCAAGAAGGTCGCCAAGGAGACCGGCGCGACGCCCGCGGAGATCGAGCTGGCCATCGACCTCGCGGCGCAGGCCGGGCTGCTGCTGGCCGACGAACCGCCGACGCCGCGCCGCGGTCAGAAGGCACCGCCGCCGACGCTCGCGCCGGATCCCGACCTCGCCCGGCCCGCGCCGGCGCTGCTCTACCGCCTGCTGCTGACGACCTGGTGGGACCCGGCGCCGCCGGAGCCCGGCATCGACGTCGGCGCGCTCGTGCGGCGGCTGGTCGTGCGGCTGCTCGCGCGCCTCGATCCCGGCACGGCCGTCGCCGACGGCCTGACCCGCCTCGCCGAATGGCACGCGCCGATGCTGCCGACCGAGGACTTCGCCGGGCACGTCGCGGACGCGCTCGAGGCGGCCGAGCTCCTCGGCGTCGTCGCGCACGGCGCCGTCACCGCGGTGGGCCGCGCGCTGCTCACCGAGGCGGGGCTCGTCGAAGTCACCGACGGGCTGGTCGCCCGCGCGCGGACGACCGCGCTGTTCGGCACCGACCTCACCGCGATCGTGCCCGGTTCGCCGGACGCGCGGCTCGCCGCGTCGCTCGACCGCGTCGCCGACCGCGAAGCGCAGGGCACCGCGACCAGCTGGCGGTTCTCCCCCGCGACCGTCCGGCGGGCGTTCGACCAGGGCGCGACGGCCGACGGGCTGCTCGACGAGCTGCGCGCGCTCGCCGCGGGCGACCTGCCGCAACCGCTGGTGTACCTGGTCAACGACGTCGCGCGGCGCCACGGCGAGGCGCAGGTCCTCGACGTCGCGAGCGTCGTCGTCGGCGAACCCGCCGTGCTCGCCGAACTCGCCGCGCACCGGAAGCTCGCGAAACTCGGCCTGCGCGCGGTGGCGCCGACCGTCCTGACGTCCACTGTGGACGCCGACGGCACGCTCGACGCGCTGCGCGAAGCCGGTTACTCCCCGACCCACCACGCCGCCGACGGCAGCATCGTGCTGCCCGCCCGTGAGCCGGCCTCGCCCACGGTCACCTTCCGCGATCCCGAGCCGGACGAAGGGCCGCCCGACCCGCGCGAGCACGCCGCGCGGCTGCTCGCGGCGCCGTCGAGCGGCCCGAACCTGCTGCGCGGGCAGCTCGCGCGGGCGATGAGCGACCGCTACGCGGGACGTCTGACGCCCAAGCAGCAACAGCTCTGCTGGCAGCTCGAGGCCGGGATCCCCGCGGACGTCGTGTACCAGGCGGACGACGGCCCGGCCCGGCTGGTCATCGCGTACCCGGAGCTCGACGGCGACGTACTGGACGTCTGGTCACTCGGCGACCACGCGTACCGGCGGCTCGAGCTGGCGAAGATCGACCTCGGCTAGCCCTCGACGCCGGTGAGCCGCGCGTAGGCCACGACGTTGTCCAGGTAGTTGCCGCTCGACCGGTCGAACTCGCCACCGCAGGTGATGAGCCGCAGTTCTGGCTCGGCGGTGTCGCCGTAGACCTGGTCGGTCGGGAACTCCGCCTTGGCGTAGCGGTCGACGCGGTAGACGGTGAAGACGGCGGTCCGCCCGTCGGACCGCCCGACCCTGGCCTGTTCGCCCGGCCGCAGTTCCTTGAGCCGGGAGAAGGCACCGGGAACGTGCTTGTAGTCGACGTGCGCCGCCAGCACCGCTGGGCCGACCTCGCCGGGCGAAGGCGCGCCGGTGAACCAGCCGACCGTCGTGGCGTCGCCCGGCACCTCGAGCTCACCCTTCGAGGTCAGCCCGAGGTCCTTGAGCGCGTCGGCGCGCACGCCGATCGCCGGGATGCTCAAGGAGGCCGGTTTCGCCGCCGGGAGCCCGCCGCCGGACGGCGCGGCGGTGGTCGACGGCGCGACCTCGACGGGCACGGCGGATGGCGGGGCGACCTGCTCCGGCGCGTGCGGCGAGAACGCGAGGACGAGGGCCACCACCAGAACCGACCCGAGCGCGGCGGCGACCGCCGTGACCGCCGGCCACAGGCGTGGGTGTCTCAATTCGCGCGCCGGCGCAGGTGGAGCACCATGCCGCCGGACGCCGCCGCGGCGAGCAGCGCGCCGCTCAGCACGAGGAACGCGGGGACGCCTTCGTCCGGCTCACCACCGCCGGTGGCCACGCCGCCGACCGGCTTGACCTTGACCTGGCTGCCCGTCGCGGATTTCTTCGTCGTGGTGGTTTTCGGGACCGTGTGGGTCTTCGTCGTCGGCTGTTGCCCGGACGTCGGGGTGACGGTGTTCTGCTGCGGGCGGTGGGGACGCGATTCGCAGGCGATCCCGTCCTTGTCGTCGTCCAGGTGGTTCGGATCGGACGGGTCCTGGTCGAGAACCGCCTGCGCGTCTTCCTGGTATTGGAAGTCGCCGCAGTCGAGATCGGCCGCCAGCGGCGTCGCGAGCTGCGCGGAGGCAGGGGAAACGGGACCGAGGAGAGCGAGCCCGGCGACGGCCGCGGCCGTCGTCAGGGCACGACGAAACAAGGACACCGGAAGGTCCTTTCAGGAAGAATCGGGGGCGATTGCGTGGTTACTATCGCGGCGCCAACGAGCCTGTTACGGACCATTCCGGAATTTCGGGAACGTCAGCTCTCCACCGGAAACCACCGGGCTCGTGATTCTTTGCCATTTCCCGTTGACCTGCGGAATCAGCGACGGAAATGCGGGTCGCCGGAAATGTTACGAGATCCGCGGTCACACTTTGGGCGTAATCGACCGGTGTGACGTGCGAACCAGCCGGCACCACGGCGTCCGCGCACCCCGTAACCTGGGCAGATGCCGATCCAGGTACTGCTCGTCGACGACCACGAACTGGTCCGCCGCGGGCTTCGCGACCTCCTCGGCGACGAGCCCGACATCGAGGTCGTCGCCGAGGCGAGCAGCGTCGAAGAGGCGCTGGCGGTGGCGATGCACGTCGAGCCGGAGGTCGCGGTGGTCGATGTCCGCCTCGGCGACGGCGACGGCATCACGCTCTGCCGCGAGCTGCGGTCCAAGCCGAGCCCGCCGGCGTGCCTGATGCTGACCGCGTTCGACGATGAGGAGGCGATGGTCGGCGCGATCATGGCCGGCGCCGCGGGCTACCTGCTGAAGCAGGTGCGCGGGCAGGACGTGGTGAACGCGGTGCGCGAGGTCGCGGCCGGGCGGTCGCTGCTGGACCCGGTGAGCACCGCACGGGTGCTGGACAAGATGCGGCACCCGCCGACGGACGAGCTGGCGACGCTGACCGAGCGCGAGCGGGACGTGCTGGAGCTGATCGGCCAGGGCCTGTCGAACCGCGAGATCGCCGAGCGGCTGTTCCTCGCCGAAAAGACGGTCAAGAACTACGTCACCTCGGTGCTGGCGAAGCTCGGCATGCAGCGCCGGACGCAGGCCGCCGCCTGGATCGCGCGGCGCGAGAAGTAACTCCGCGCGACGGCCGCGTCCGCAAGCCGCCGTTCGCTGCGTCCTTTTCAATCGTCGTCACGGACCGCCACCCCGATCGGCGGTTTTGACCTGCCGTTTTCACTCGAACGTGAGTCGAATAGGTGTTCGAAAAGCCGGTACGATCTTCAGCGAGGGCGATGAAGGGAGGCTGGATGACCCGAGAAGGTTAGAACGCGGTCAGTCAAGCGGTTCAGTCGAGTGGGAGGTCGAACGCGACGAGCGTGCCGAGACTGGGCGAGGAGTTCAGGAAGAACTTGCCGCCCGCGGCGTCCGCGCGTTCGGCGAGATGACGCAGGCCACGGGTGGCGACGCCTTGGGGGACGCCGGAACCGTTGTCCCGGACACGGAGTTTCACGCCGTCGGAGTCCCTGGTCAGGGTCACGCGGGTTTCGCTGGCGCCGGAGTGTCTGACCACATTGGACAGTGCTTCGCGCAGGGCGGCCCTGATGTGGTCGGCTCGTTCCGCGGGGATGTCGGCGAATTCGCCGGACAGCTCCAGGGTCGGCGGGTACCCGAGCAGCTCGCCGGCGATGCGGACCTCGCCGCGCGCCGACTCGGCGAGGTCGGTGGGCGTGCCGGTGTCGTGGCGAGGCTCCGGCGACCGGAGCGCGCGCACGGTGCCCCGGATCTCCTCGATGGTCTGGTCGAGCTGGTCGATGGCGTCGGAGAGCCGCGCGCCGTCGGCCTGGGCGAATCGCTTGCGCATGTTGCGCCGGACCCGGTCGAGCTGCATGCCCGCGCCGTAGAGCCGTTGGACGATGACGTCGTGGAGTTCGCGCGCGATCCGTTCCCGCTCTTCGTACAGCGCGACGCGGTGCCTGGCATTGGCGCCTTCGGCGAGCGCGAGCACGACGCCGGCCTGGGCGGCGAAGGCGACGAGCATCTCGACGGTCCCGGCGGAGAACGGCTCGCGTCCCCGCTTGCGGTAGACGGTGAGCGCGCCCAGCACGCGTCCCCCGGACCCGAACGGCGCGGCGGCGAAGGGCCCGTAGCCGTGGAGCTCGGCGGGCACGAAGGGCGCGGTCCGCGGGTCGACGGTGAAGTCGGCGCTCGCGACGGGCTCACCGCCGCGCGCGACGCGTCCGGCGGCGGAGTCGGCGGGGAGGGCGAGTCCCCGCAACGACTCGTCTCGCGGTTCGCCGTCGCCCGGGTCGTCGGGTTCCTCGGCGGTGGCGTAGTGCGCGGCCTCGACGACGACGCGGCCGTCGTCGGCGCTGACCATGGCCAGGCCGAGGTCGGCATCGGCGAGTTCGGCCGCCCGGGCGACGACGGTGTCGAGCACCGCGCCCGGGTCGTCGCCGGAGAGGGCGGTGCTCGTGATCTCGGTGGCGGCGGACAGCGCCCGCGCGGCAAGCGTCGGATCCATGAGTTCCGTCATTATCGCGCGACGCTGCGGCGGCACGCCAAGCGCGCTGGGCGAACCGATCACGGCACGGGCACCCGCGTGACGACCCGGCCGTCGCGAACCTCGAGCACGAGGTCAGCGTCGTCGGCCTCCTCGGCGCGGTGGGTGACGTGGACGACGGTCCGCCCGGCGAGCGCCTCCCGCAGGTGCGCGCGTACGAGGTGCGCGGTCGGCTCGTCGAGGTGGGAGGTGGGCTCGTCGAGCAGCACGAGGCCGGCACCGGGAGCGCCGAGCAAGGCCCGCGCGAGGGCGACGCGCTGCGCCTGCCCACCGGAGAGCCCGCTGCCACCGCTGCCGAGCAGAGTCGCGGGATCGACATCGCCGGCGGCCGCCTGCCGCAGGGCGGCACGCAGCTCGTCGGCGGTCGCGTCCGGGCGCGCGAGCCGGAGGTTTTCGGCAACGGTGGTGGCCGCGAGCATCGGCTCTTGAGGAGCCCAGGCAACTCGCCCGGGAACGTCGAGAATCCCGCGGCTCGGCGCGAGAAAGCCCAGCAGAGCGGCGACGAGGGTGGACTTCCCGGCCCCGCTCGGCCCGACAACGGCGGCGTAGGTGCCGGGCGCGAGGTCGAGGTCGACCTCGCGCAGCACAACCGGCCCCCCGGGCCACCCGAGATCAGCGCCTCGCAGCAAGACACGGCCGCCTGCTTCGTCCGCGCCATCGCTCGACGAGACGCGCCGCTCGAAGCCGTCCCCCTCCGGCGCGCCGCTGTCGCCGACCTCGCCCCGCACACCACTGCGACCGGCCTCCACCGTGCCCCAACCGCGGGCACCGGCGTTCTCGACCCGCGCCGGCGGGTCGGCCAAGCGGTGGCGTGCCCGCTGAAGCGTGTCCCAGTGCTGAGCCACTGCCGGCAGCAGCGCGAGCACCTCCGCCAACGCCAACGGCACCAAGGCCGGCAGCGGCGCCAGCACGGGGTCGAGATCCCCCGCCGCGACCGCGCGCGCGGCGAACGCGGTGCTGATCACCGCGCCCGCGCCACACGCCAGCGTCACCAGCGCCTCCGCCGCGCCCGCGCCGAATGCCTGGCGGCGAGCTTCGCCCACCAACCGCGTGTCCGCCTCCGCCAACGCGCGGCGGTGCTCGCGATCCCGGCCGAACGCCAGCAGCTCCGCCGCCGCCTCGAACAGCACCAGCACCCGCGATGCCACTTCACGGCGACCGTCCGCCAGCGCCGATGTCGCGCGGCGCTCCGCCCGCAACGCCACCCAGGGCGCGCACAGCGCCACCGCTACCGCCACCAGCAACGTCAGGCCGGCCGCGGGCAGCACCCACGTCTGCACCGCGATCGCCCCCGCCGCGACCAGCGCCACCACCAGCGGGGGCGACACCACCCGCGGCAGCAGGTCGC
Organism: Amycolatopsis sp. NPDC003865; assembly: GCF_053605345.1. Taxonomy (NCBI): domain Bacteria; kingdom Bacillati; phylum Actinomycetota; class Actinomycetes; order Pseudonocardiales; family Pseudonocardiaceae; genus Amycolatopsis; species Amycolatopsis sp. NPDC003865. Next base: position 73,576 of record NZ_JBSGJA010000002.1, read on the forward strand.
GCACGGTGTCGACGTCGGCCACCAAGCGCCGCTGTCCTTCGCCCGCTCGCAACCCGCGGGCCGGGCCCAGCCGGACCAGGGAATTCCACAGCCGGACGCGGAGGCGGCCGGCGACGCGGAACGCCGCGTCGTGCGTGACCAGCCTTTCCACGTACCTCAGCGCCGCGCGGCCCAGGCCGAACGCGCGGACGCCGACCACCGCGACCGTCAGCGTCAGGATCGGCGGCTGCTGCGACGCCTTGGCGATCAGCCAGCCCGACGTCGCCGTCAGCGCCACCCCGGCCAGCAGCGCCACCGCGCCGAGCGCCGCGCCGGCGAAGAGCCGTCGGTCGAGCAGCGCGCGCCACGGCAACGGCGTGCCCGAAGCGTCCACTGTGGACGTCGACGGCATGGCGGTCTCGTCAGGGGCCAGGTCGACCGCCGCCGTGCGCTCGTGAGCCGCGATGATCGCCGCGGCGCCGTCGTCGACCGCGCGCTGGACCGCCGCGAGCACCAGGCGCGCGTTGGCCTCGTCGAGGTGGGCGGTCGGCTCGTCGAGCAGGAGCAGCCAAGCGCCGTCGCGGATCCGGTGCAGCGCCCGGGCCACCGCGACGCGCTGGCGCTGTCCCAGCGAAAGCTGCGCCACCGGGCGGTCGGCGAGCCCGTCGAGGCCGAGTTCGGCGAGGAAGTCTTCGCCGCCCAGTTCCTCCCGGACGGTGCCGCCGGTGAACACCGGTGACTGCGGTACCCACGCGACTTGTTCGCGCCAGCGCGCGAGGTCGGCGTCGGCCAGGTTCGTCGCGCCGACCGTGATGGCGCCGTCGTCCGCCGGGACGAAGCCGAGGAGGGCCGAGAGCGTCGTCGACTTGCCGCCCCCGCTCGGGGCGCGCAGCCAGAGCGTCTCGCCGGGACGGACCGTGAACGTCTCGCCGTCGGGCGCGAACCCGCCGCGCCGCGCGACGCGCAGGGAAGACACGCGCAGCTCGCCTCGCGACGGCACCGCGGTCCCGCGGGCAGGCACGGGTTCGGCCAGGAGATCGGCGACGCGCCGGACCGCTTCGACGCCGTCCTCACTGGCGTGGAACGCGGCGCCGACCGCGCGCAGCGGCTGGTAGCACTCGGGCGCCAGGATCAGCACGCCCAGGCCGATGGCCAGCGGCAGGCTCCCGCCGACGAGCCGGACGCCGATCACCACCGCGACCAGCGCGACCGACAGCGTCGCGATCAGTTCCAGTGCGAACGCCGAGGAAAACGCGACCTTCAACGTCTTGAGCGTCGCGCGGCGGTGGCGTTCGGACAGCTGCCGGACGGTCTCGCCCTGCGCGGTCGCGCGCCGGAACGCCGTCAGCACCGGCAGCACGCGCACGAGCTCCAGCAGCCGTTCGGACATCCGGTGCGTGGCGTCGGTCGCGCCGGCGACGCGGTCGGCCGTAAACTTGCCGACGAGGATCGCGAACACCGGGAGCAGCGGGACGGTCAGCGCGACGATCACGCCGGACGGCCAGTCGGCGAACAGGATCGCCGCGCCGGCGCCGAGCGGCACGACCGCCGCCGTCACCAGCGCGGGCAGGTACTCGCGGAAGTACGCGTCGAGCGCGTCGAGGCCGCGGGTGGTCAACGCCGTCAGCTCGCCGTGGCCGCGGCGGGCGATCCACTCCGGGCCGAGCCGCAGGGCGTGGTCGACGGCTCGCGCGCGCAGCTCGCGTTGCGCGGTGGCGACCGCGCGGGCGGAGACCGTGCGCACCGCCCAGCCGGTCAGCGCGCGCGTCGCGACGAGCGCGAGCAGCGCGGCCAGCTGGGCGGTGCGTCCCCCGGAACCTGCTCCGACGATCGCCGCGAGGACGTCGGCGAGCAGGAATGCCTGTGCCACCAGGGCGGCGGCGTGGAGGAAGGAGAGGAACCCCACCACGGCCAGCGCTCGGCGCACGGCCGGCACGAGGGCCGGCAGCGCGCCGAGCGGGCCCTTTCCCGGCCGCGCCGAGTCCACTGTGGACTCCGAGGCGGAAAGGGGAGCGCGTCCGGGAAGAGTGGTCACGGCGCATGCACCGCCGGGATGTGCTGGGTGCCGATGCGCCTGCGGAACACCCAGTACGTCCAGCCCTGGTAGACCAGCACGGCCGGCGCGCCGAAGACGGCGACCCAGGTCATGACGGTCAGCGTGTACGGGCTCGACGCGGTGCCCTCGATGGTGAGGGTGTTGGCGGCGTCGAGCGTCGAAGGCAGGACGTTCGGGAAGAGCGCGCCGAACAGCGTGACGGCGGCTCCGGCGATGACGACGGCGAGCGCGGCGAAGGCCTGCCCGTCGCGGTCGGCGCGCAGCCGCAGCCAGGCGACGACCGCGGCGAGAGCACTGATCCCGAACGAGAGCAGTGTCCACAATGTGCCGTGGCGCCACTGGACGACCGAGAGGAACGCGACGATCGGCACCATGGCGGCCGGCAGGGCTTTCACAGCGAGACTCCTCGCGCGTTCCCGCAGGTCACCACTGGTTTTGAGGGCGAGGAACGCGGCGCCGTGGGCGAGGGAGAAGGCGGCGATCGCGACCGCGCCGAGCAGGGTGTCCCAGCGGAAGGCGGCGAACGCGGAGCCGACGCGGTTGCCGTCGGCGTCGAGCGGCAGGCCGAGGACGGTGGTGGCGATGATGAGGCCGACGCCCAGCGGCGCGACCCACGAACCGGTCATGATCACGCGGTCCCAGGTGCGGCGCCAGCGGTCGGAGTCGACCTTGCCGCGGTACTCGAAGGCGACGCCGCGGCCGATGAGCGCGAGCAGCACGATGAGCAGCGGCAGGTAGGCGGCCGAGAAGAGCCCGGCGTACCACCCGGGGAAGGCGGCGAACATGGCGCCGCCGGCGACGATGAGCCAGACCTCGTTGCCGTCCCAGACGGGCCCGATGGTGTTGACCATGACGCGGCGTTCGGTGTTGTCCTTCGCAAGGACGGGCAGCAGCATGCCGACGCCGAAGTCGAAGCCTTCGAGGAAGAGGTAGCCGAGCCAGAAGAAGGCGATGACGACGAACCAGACCGTCTCCAGGGTCATCGGGTCCCGCCTTTCGCACGATCGCCGGGAGTTATCCACATCCGGGCGAGTTGTCCACAGATTTGCTGTGGGTAACCCGCGAGAGTGATCACGTCGACACTCATCGTCAACACCTCAGTACGCGAAGGCGAGCGTGTCGCCCTCGGCCTCGTCGGAGTCCTTCTTCTCCGGGGGCATCACCGCTTCGACGCCGCCGCGGATGTACTTGCGCATCAGGTACAGCTCCACCACTCCCAGTGCCGCGTACACCGTGGTCAGCGCGATCAGCGACGTCCAGACCTCGCCCGTCGTCAGCCGCGACACCGCCTGGGCCGTGAACATCCACACCCCGTCGACGCCGCTCGGGTTGGGGGCCACCACGAACGGCTGACGGCCCATCTCCGTGAAGATCCAGCCCGCGCTGTTGCCCAGGAACGGGGTCGCGATGCCGCCCAGGACCAGCAGCGGGAACCAGCGGCTGCCCGGGATCCGGTCGCGGCGGGTCAGCCACAGGGCCAGCAGGCCGATGCCCGCCGACACCGCGCCGAAGCCGATCATCATGCGGAAGCCCCAGTACGTCACCGGCAGGTTCGGCACGTAGTCGATCGGCTCGCCGGCCAGGGACCCCAGCGCCGGGTCGTCCGGGTAGTTCGTGCCGTACTTCGCCTGGTACTCGGTCACCAGGTTCTCCACGCCCTTGACCTCGGTCTTGAAGTCGTTGTGGGCCAGGAACGAAAGCAGCGCCGGGACGTTGAACGTCTTCACGTCCTCGCAGTTCGCGCCCGACACGTCGCCGATCGCGATGATCGAGAAGCTCGCCGGCTTTTCCGTGTGGCACAGCGCTTCCGCCGACGCCATCTTCATCGGCTGCTGCTCGAACATCAGCTTGCCCTGCGCGTCACCGGTGATCGCCAGGACCGCGAAGGCCGCCACGCCCACCCAGCCGCCCAGGCGCAGCGAGGACCGCCAGACGTCCTGGTTCGAGCGACGCCGCCAGAGGTGCCAGCCCGCGACGCCCACCAGGAACGCCGCCGCCACCGAGAACGCGCCGGCCAGCGTGTGCGGGATCGCGGCCAGTGCCGTGTTGTTCGTCAGCACCGCCCAGATCGAGTTCATCGTCGGCTTGCCGTTTTCGAACGTCACGCCGACCGGGTGCTGCATCCACGAGTTCGCCGCCAGGATGAAGTACGCCGACGCCATCGTGGCCAGCGAAAACGCCCACGCGCACGCCAGGTGGACCTTCTTCGGCAGCCGGTCCCAGCCGAAGATCCACAGGCCGAGGAAGGTCGACTCGACGAAGAACGCGACGAGCCCTTCCATCGCGAGCGGTGCGCCGAAGACGTCGCCGACGAAGCGCGAGTACGCGCTCCAGTTCATCCCGAACTGGAACTCCTGCACGATGCCGGTCACCACGCCCATCGCGAAGTTGACCAGCAGCAGCTTGCCCCAGAACTTCGTCATCTTCAGGTGCCGCGGATCGCCGGTGCGGACCCACTGGGTCTGCATCGCCGCGACCAGGATCGACAGCCCGATGGTCAGCGGGACCATCAGGAAGTGGTAGACGGTGGTGATGCCGAACTGCCACCGCGCTAGCTCAAGGACCTCCACGTGGTCCAGCGTGCTCCGGGGCCCGGGGCGCAGCCAGATCAACTGGTCCTGTCCGGCCCAGGACCAACGTCCCGGGTGACTACAGCTGGTCGAGCGCCTGCCGCGCCTCTTCGGCGACGCCCCGCCGCGGGCCGTCCGACCCCAGCTGGAGGACGTGCCGCAACGCCAGCCCGTACGCCTTGTCGAACGCCTGGTCAGCGGGTACTTCGAGGTCCGGCCGGACGCCGGTGCCCTCCCAGTTCTCCCCCGTCTCCGGGTGCAGCGAGCGCGCGATCGAGACGGTCACGTCGAGGTAGGTGTCCACTTTGTACTGCTCACGCGGGTGGGCGCCGCCGCGGGTGGCCTCGCCCACCGTCTTCGCCCGGCCCTGCTGCTGGAGCGAGAACGCGAGGTCCTCGCCGCCGGAGAACGTCGCCGGCCCGGTCAGCACCCAGACCGGCTTGGTGCCGCCGAACCGCGCTCCCGGGACGTAGGGCAGCGTCCACATCTGCGTCGTCTTGTGGCCTTCGCGCTCGTAGATGTCGAGGTAGTGGACCTGCTCGTCGACGAGGTAGGTCTGCAGCAGCGCGCTCGTGCCCGGGGTGCCGCCGCGGTTGCGCCGGACGTCGAGCAGCAGCGCGTCGGTGGGCGCGAGCAGCGTCATCGCCGCGGCGATCGCCGGCCCGGCCAGCTCGGCCGGGTAGAGCATCGTCGTGTCGAGGTAGCCGACGTTGCCGGCGAGCCGTTTGACCTCGGCGATGCCGAAGCTCTCCAGTTCGGCCTCGAGCCGGAACGCCTCGGAGTTCACGGCCGCGTCGCCGTCGTCGGCCACCGGGTCGGCGTGGTGGCGCAGGCGCAGGTGCTTGTCGCCGTTGACCGACTGCAGGTCCGTGGTGACGAGCGCCGCGAACCCGGCGTCGTCGACGTCGGCGTACGCGCCTTCGCCGAGCCGCTGGCGCAGCACGTCCGCCAGCTTCGCCGCGACATCGGGGAAGACGTAGTGCGCTTCCAACCGGCGGATGACCTCGTCGACCTGCGCAGCACGCGCCCCAGACCCCATGAGGTCAACCTACCGGAGGCCGCAATCGGATTTTCGGGGCGCCGAAGAAAATTGTGCGACGCGGCTTGACGACAAATTCATGGCCACCGATCCGGCAATTTCGCGGAAGCCATCAGCTTGCGGCATTCCGAAGCTCCCCTTTATCGTTGCAGTGAAAGGGGCGAAGAAATTCTCATGACTGCCGCGATGGTGGCGTTGATCAGCGCGTTCGGCCTGGTCCTCGCCGTGGAGCTGCCGGACAAGACGCTGGTCGCCACCCTGGTGCTGACCACCCGTTTCCGCGGTGGCCCGGTATTCGCCGGGGTGTGCGCGGCCTTCGCCGTGCAATGCGTGATCGCGGTCGCGTTCGGCAGCGTGCTGACGCTGTTACCGGACGTCGTCCTTTCGCTCGTCGTCGCCGCGATGTTCGGCCTCGGCTCGTTCATGCTCCTTCGCGAGGGATTCAGCGAAGCGGACGAAGCCGGCGACGACGCTTCGCGCATCGGCCCGGCTCCGCTGTCCTTCATGCGCTCCGCGATGACGTCGTTCGGGGTGCTCTTCGCCGCCGAGTGGGGCGACGCCTCCCAGCTCGCGACGGCGAGCCTCGCCGCGCGGATCGGCAACCCCGTCGCCGTCGGCGTCGGCGCCTTCGCCGCGCTGATCGTCGTCGCCGGGCTGGCGGTGTTCATCGGCGGGAAGATCCGCAGCCGGATCAAGCCGAAGCTGATCCAGCTCTGCGCCGGGTTCGCGTTCGCCGGGTTCGCCGCGTTCGCCCTGCTCCAGCTCGCCTTCTGACTCCTGCCTCACAGGTTCGCCGGGTAACCTTTCGGGAACGAAAGGATGAGCGCCCGGTGAACAAGCCTTTGACCGCCGCCGTCTCGCCACTGCACGGGCGGCTCGCGCTCGGCGGTATCGGCTTGGCCGTGGCCATCTCGATCGACCTGCACCTGCGCCTGTCCGGCCAGGTCAGCCCGGTCTGGCAGACGCTGTCGGAGTACGTCTACGGCAAGCTCGGCTCGTCCTCGGCCGCGCCCCTGTTCAGCGTCATGTGCCTGGCGCTGTCGCTCGGCTCGGTCGCGCTGCTGGCCGGCATCGCCAAGGCCCACCGGCCCGGCACCACCGCCGTCTGCGTCCTGCTCGGCGTCTGGTCGGCCGGGCTGCTGGTGTGCGGGCTCGTGCCCGTCGACCCCGACGGCCAGGCGCGCTCGACGGCCGGCCAGGTCCACAACCTCGCCGCGCTCACCGCGTTCGTCGCGCTGCCGGCAGCCGCGTTCGTGCTGACGAAGAAAGGCCGCGAGCGCTGCCCCTGGGAGCCGCGCCGGACGACGATCCGGCGCCTGGCCGCGGCGAGCTTCGTGAGCGTCGGCGTGGTGCTCGGCGGGTTCGTCCTCACGCTCGTCCTCGGCCCCGCCAACCAGGACGTCACGCTCGGCCTGTTCGAGCGGCTGCTGTTCACCGTCGACGTCACGCTGCTGCTGACGATGGTGCGGCCCCTGCGTTAGACCTTCAGGATGTCGGCCAGCCGGGCGGCGGCCGCGACGACCTGAGGGCCCACCTCGGCGGCCTTGAGCGGCTCCAGGGACACGACCCCCACGCTCGCCTTCAGCCCGGGCACCCCGCGGACCGGCGCCGCGACGCCGGAGGCGCCCGCCTCCAGCTCGCCCGTCGAGGTCACCCAGCCGTCGCCGCCCGGGCGCAGCGACATCGCCTTGCCGGCCGCGCCCGCCGTCAGCGAGTGCCGGCTCCCGACGCGGTAGGCGACGTGGAAGCTCGTCCACGACGGCTCGACGACGGCCACCGCAAGCGCTTGCGTCCCCTGCGCGACCGACAGGTGCGCGGTCGCGCCGACCTTCTCGGCCAGCTCGCGCAGCACCGGGCCGGCGGCGTCACGCAGCTGCGGTAGCACCTGCCCGGCCAGCCGGAGCAGGCCGACGCCGAGCCGGACCTTCGTGCCGTCGCGCCAGACCAGCCCGCGCTCCGACAGCGGCACGAGCAGCCGGTAGACGGCCGCGCGGCTGGCCCCGATGGCCACCGCCAGCTCGGAGATGGTCGCCGCGTCGCCGCCGGCGTCGGCCACTGCCTGCAGCAGCGCCAGCCCCCGGTCGAGCGTCAGCGACCCCTCCCGGCTGGTCACAGCAAGCCGAGTTCGCCCATGTCGCGCACCGGCTGCTCGAACGACGCCGCCGCGTAGGACGCGAAGAGCGCCCGGACGGCCTTCGCGGCCGGCTCGGACAACGCGCGGGCCTCGTCGGCCAGCGCCTCGGCGTCGGTCGACTCCAGGGCCGCCCGGACGTCCCCGCCGGAGAGGCTGCGCGCGGAGGCCACGAGCAGGTTCAGGAAGCCGTGGTGCACGAAGCCGGTGTCGGGGTCGGCGTGCCGGACCGCGCGGTGCAGGCTGTTCGTCGCCTTGAACGACGCCCCTTCCGCCGCGCTGACGACGGCGAGGAAGTCCGCCACCTCGTCGACGCTCGGGAAGTTCTCGCCCGCCTGGCCGCCGCAGCGGATCTTCGGCCAGCTGCCGTGCTCGATGACCTTCCGGACGCCGTCCAGCCAGCCGACGCCGCGCCGCGGCTCGACGACGCGGATGACGTCCTCCGGGACGAACTCCGAGACGCGCTCCAGCCAGACCTCGTCGACGTCCGACGGCGCCGGCATCTCGACCATCCGCAGCGCCAGCAGCTCGCTGCGCGACTCGACGATGGAGATGGCCTTCGGGACGCCGCCCAGACCGGTGTCGATGATCAGCGACAGCGGCAGCGGCTGCTTCGGCTTGATCTTGATCAGCTCGGTGATCAGCTCGGGCAGCCGGGACGCCTGGCAGAGGAAAACCCCCAGGACACCGGCGTGTTCGGACTCCCGGCTCGCGAAGTGCGCGCGCAGGGCTTCGGGCATGGCCGCATCGCCCGGAGGGAACAGCGCCGAGTCGTCGACGAGCCTCGCGAACAGGGGAGGAATTCCACGGGGGCCGGGGGGCGTGAGTTCCACAGCGCTTGACACGACTGACACGCTAGTAGCGTACGACATGAGGACAAAATCGTTCGCACAACGGACACGTTTCGGAGGGAGCGCCGATGCCTTACTACCGGCAAGTAGGCGAGATCCCGCACAAGCGGCACACCGCGTTCCGCAAGCCCGGCGGCGGCCTCTACGCCGAGGAACTGATGGGCGTCGAGGGCTTCTCCGCCGACTCCGCCCTCCTCTACCACCGCGGCCTGCCGACGGCGATCGTCGACGCGGTCGCCGTCGAGGAGGACCGCGGGTCGCTCACGCCGAACCACCCGCTCAAGCCGCGGGCGTTCCAGACCGGGGACCTCAAGTTCGGCGCCGAGGCCGACGCCGTGACCGACCGTCGGCGCCTCTTCGGCAACAACGACGTGACCATCGGGTTCGTCACGGCGACCGCGCCCAGCCCGCTCTACCGCAACGCGGCCGGCGACGAGCTGTTCTACGTCCAGGGCGGCTCGGCGACCGTCGAGACGATCTACGGCCGCCTCGAGGTCGGCGACGGCGACTACCTCGTCATCCCGACGTCGTGCACCTACCGCGTCCTCCCCCACGGCGAGGTCGGCCTCTTCATCCTCGAGGCGCGCGGGCACATCGGGCCGCCGAAGCGGTACCTGTCGGCGAAGGGCCAGTTCCTGGAGCACTCGCCGTACTGCGAGCGCGACGTACGCGGGCCCACCGAGCCGATGCTGGAAGACGGCGAAGACGTCGACGTCCTCGTGCGCCACCGCGCGGGTCTCACGCGCTACACGTACGCGACGCACCCCTTCGACGTCGTGGGCTGGGACGGCTGCCTCTACCCGTGGGCGTTCAACATCGACGACTTCGAGCCGATCACCGGTCGCGTGCACCAGCCGCCGCCGGTGCACCAGACGTTCGAGGGCCCGAACTTCGTCGTCTGCTCCTTCTGCCCGCGGAAGGTCGACTACCACGAGGACTCGATCCCGGTGCCGTACAACCACGCGAACGTCGACTCCGACGAGCTGATGTTCTACGTGCGCGGCAACTACGAGGCCCGCAAGGGCTCGGGGATCGGGATCGGCTCGCTGTCACTGCACCCGTCCGGCTTCACGCACGGCCCGCAGCCGGGCGCGGCGGAGGCGTCGATCGGCGCGGAGTTCTTCGACGAGACCGCGGTCATGGTCGACACGTTCGCGCCGCTGGAACTCGGCGAGGCCGCCGACGCGGCCGAGGATCCGGGCTACGCGTGGACGTGGTCGCGGCGCGGCCCTAAGCAATAGTCAAAATACCGTCCCCGCCCGGTTCCGCTGCCGGATAATGGTATTCCGGCAGCGGAACGGGGAGGGGTTCGATGATCAATTCCCAACCAGCAAGGCGAAAGAGAAAGATTCTCCCGTTCGTGGCCGCGATCGTGGTCGCCGCCGGGCTGATCATCGGGATCCGGGCCTGGACCAGCAGCTCGAGCGACGACGCGGACGAGCCGAAATGCACGGGCTCGGACGCGATCGCGCTCAACGTCGCGTCTTCCCCGGAAAAGGCGGGAATCGTCCAGGAGGCCGCGAAGGCCTACTCCGGACGGTCGGTCGCCGGGCACTGCGTCGACGTCCTCGTGAAGTCGAAATCGTCCGGCATCGCGATGCAGGCGCTGGCGAACGGCTGGAACGAGGCCACCGACGGGCCGCGCCCGGACGTCTGGACGCCGGCCGCGAGCGGCTGGGTCAACCTGCTGCGCGTCAACGCGAAGGGCGACACGGCGTCGATCGTGCCGGACGGCGACCCGCAGTCGATCGCGAACTCGCCGCTGACCGTCGCGATGCCGAAGCCGATGGCCGAGGCGCTGGGCTGGCCGGCCAAGCCGATCGGCTGGAAGGACATCGCCACGCTCGCGACCGACCCGGCGGGCTGGGCGAAGTACGGCCACCCGGAGTGGGGCAGGTTCCGGCTGGGCAAGACGAACCCGAATATCTCCACCGCGGGCCTGAACGCCACCATCGGCGCGTACTACGCGGCCACCGGGACGTCGTCCGACCTCACCGCGGCCGCGCTCGAGAAGCCCGAGGCCCGGCAGTTCGTCTCGAACATCGAGCAGGCGATCGTGCACTACGGCGACAACACGCTGACCTTCCTGACCAACCTGCAGAAGGCCGACGACCGCGGCGCGGCGCTGTCCTACATCTCGGCGGTGACCGTCGAAGAGAACTCCCTGATCGGCTACAACCAGGGCAACCCGACGACCGATCCGGCGAAGGCGGGCCAGCACGCGCCCCCGAAGGTGCCGCTCGTGGGGATCTACCCGGCGGACGGCACGCTCAACTCCGACCACCCGTTCGTGACGCTGAACTGGGCCGACCCGACCCGCAAGCAGATCGCCGCGGACTTCCTCGGCTACCTGCGCGGCCCGGAGACGCAGCAGCGGTTCGCCGCGCTGGGCTTCCGCTCGTTCGACGGCCAGCCGGGCCCGCAGGCGACCGCCGCCAACGGCGTCCAGCCGGACGCGAAGATCAACTTCATCCGGCCGCCGTCGCCGACCGTGCTGTCGAAGCTGCTGGCGTCGTGGACCGAGCTGCGCAAGAAGGCGAACGTGCTGCTGGTCGTGGACGTCTCGGGCTCGATGGGCGACGAGGTCAAGGGGACCGGCAAGAGCAAGATCGACCTGGCCAAGCAGGCCGCGATCGACGCGCTCGGCCAGTTCGTGCCGCGCGACCAGGTCGGGCTCTGGCAGTTCTCCACCCACCTCGACGGCGACAAGGACTACCAGGAGCTGTTCCCGGTGCGGGCGCTCGGCACCGACGGCCGCGAGGTTCTGGCGTCACGGTTGAGCGGGCTGACGCCCCAGGCCGGTACCGGGCTCTACGACTCGTCGCAGGCCGCGTACGAGTACATGAAGGCGCACCTCGACCCGGCGGCGATCAACGCGGTCGTCGTGCTGACCGACGGCCGCAACGAGGACTCCGGCGGCGTCGACCTCGAGCACCTGCTGCCGCAGCTGCGTCCAGAGGGCAACGCGGAGACGGTCCGGCTGTTCACCATCGCCTACGGCTCGGACGCCGACCAGGGCGTGCTGAAGCAGATCGCGGAAGCGACCGAAGGATCGGAGTACGATTCGTCCAAACCCGACACGATCAACCAGGTGTTCACCTCCGTGATCTCGAATTTCTGACATGAAGTTCGCCCGTGAGCTCGCCGAACCGTGGGGGCTGCTGCTGGCCGCCACGTCGGCCGGGGTGGCCTGGGCCGTCCAGCTGCCGGTGCTCGTCGCCCTGCTGATCGGGGTGGCGGTGCTGGCCGCCCGCGCGGGCGTGGCCGCCCTGGGCCGGGAAAGACAGCCACAACGGCGGGAAGCGCGGGTGCTCGACGTCGCCCCGGGCTCCGACGAGGAGAACTGGCTGCGCCGGGCCGAAGGCGCGGCCGACGGGTTCACCTCGCTGAGCTCGTCCCTCGACGCCGGCCCGCTCGCCGACCGCGTCGCGGACATGGAGCCGGTGGTCCAGGAGACGCTGGCGACGCTCGAACGCCTGGCGGGGCGCGCGTCGGCGACCGGGAAGGCGCTCTCGCGGGTCGACCTCGACGCCGTGACGCGCGAACGGCACCGCTTGGAGCGGTCGCTGTCCTCGGCGCGCGAGGAAGTCCGGGGTGACCTCGAGCAGGCGCTGGCGGCGGTCCAGGCGCAGGAGGACGTGCACACGCGGCTTTCGGGCGCCCGCGACAAGCTGCTGGCCCAGCTGCAGTCGGGCGCGCTCGGGCTGGACAGCCTGGTGGCCCGGGTCGCCGAGCTGACGGCGGCGACCACGGACGTCGCGGTCGACACCGGGGCGGTGCGCGAGCTGAGCGACCAGCTGGAGGGCATCCGGCAGGGCGTGCTGGAGACCGAGCAGGCGACGCGGAAGTCGCTGGGTTAGACGGCCACGGGCGTCCGGTCGCGGCGCGGCAGCAGCAACGGCGTCGCCAGCACCAGGACCCCGGCGACGCCGATGGCGACGCGCGGACCGGTGAAGCTCGCGAGCACGCCCCAGAGCGCGGTCAGCGCGGCGATCGACGCCTTGGTGCTGACCGACCACGCCGAGAGCGTGCTCGCGACGCGGTCCGCCGGGAGCTGCTCGAGCCGGTAGGTCGCGAGCACCGGGTTGAAGACGCTGCAGCTCGCGATCAGGCCCAGTTCGACGAGCATGACGAACACGAGCCCGCCGGCGCCGCCCGGGATGAAAGCCAGCGCGAGCAGCCAGCAAGCCCGGATCGCTCCGGCCGCCAGCAGGACCGGGTGCCTGCCGAACCGCCGGACGAGCCGCGGGGTGAGCCGCGAGCCGGCGAGGCCGCCGAGGCACGGCGCGGCGAACGCGAGCCCGTACTGCCACGGCGCGAACCCGAGCTGGTTCAGCATCAACACCGCGAGCAGCGGTTCGGTGCCCATGATCAGGCCGTTGAACAGCACGACGTTGAAGTAGAGCGGCCGCAGCCCGGGGTGGGTCAAGATCGTGCGCCAGCCGCCGACGAGGTCCCGTGCGGTGGGGCGGGCGGTCCGGTGCGGGCGCGGTTCGTCCCCGCCGATGGCCCGGATGCCGAGCGCGGAGAGCAGGAAGCTGGCGGCGTTGGCGGCTACGGAGGTCACCGGCCCGAAGAGCGCGAAGGCGGCCCCGCCGAGGGGCGGGCCGAGCGCGGTGGCGGTCCAGTTCGTCGATTCGAACCGGCCGTTGGCGACGAGGAGGTCTTCCGGCGGAACGAGTCCTTTGAGGAAGGCACCGCTCGCCGAGGTGAAGGTGATGTCCGCCGCGGCGACGACGACCGAGACGACGAGGAGCTGCGCGAAGGTGAGCTCGCCCAAGGCGTAGAGGGCGGGAACGCTGATGAGCGCCCCGAACCGGACGAGGTCCATGGCGACCATGACCGGCCGCTTCCGCCGCCGGTCGACCCACGGCCCGAGCGGCACGGCCACGAGCGCCCCGACGGCGGGCCCGACGGCCGCGAGCGCGGAGACGGCGGCGGGGCCGGCGTGCAGGACGAGGATGGCCAGCATCGGGAAGGCCCCGAAGCCGAGCCAGGTGCCGAAGGCGCTCACCGCGTACGCCGACCAGAGCCATCGGAATCGCGGCCCCAGCGACCGCCCGCGCATCACCGTGAGATCAAAGCCGGGGAGGGTCGCGCGGAGCAAACAACCGGCCGGGCGGCGAGCCACAACACCGCGTTGTGAATCTAGAGTCGACCGCTGTGGACCTCGATGCCGTGCGCACCTTCGTCGCCGCCGCGGAGGCCGGCCGGTTCCAGGATGCCGCCGCCGAGCTCTCGGTCACGCAGCAAGCCGTCTCGAAGCGGATCGCCGCGTTGGAGAAGTCGCTCGGCGCGCGGCTGTTCACCCGCACCGCGCGGGGAGCCGTCCTCACCGGAGACGGGCGCGCCTTCCTCCCGCACGCCCGGGAACTCCTCCGCGCCGAGCTGCGCGCGCTCGCGTCGGTGCGGGGTGGGCCGCTTCGGGTCGACGTCATCGGGCGGCGGTTGTGTCCCGCCTCGCTGCTGCGCAGGTTCCACGAGGCCTACCCGGACATCGAGCTGGAAGTCGTCACCCTCTTCGACACCGCCGCGGTCCGGGACGGCTCGGTCGACGCCTCGTTCCGCGCCGTCGTCACGTTGCCCGAAGACCTTGCCGCGCAATGGGTGTTCGACGAGCCCATCGAGCTGCTGTGCGGCCCCGCGCACCCGCTGGCCCGGTCTTCGGTGACCCCGGCCGAGCTGGCCGGGCACCGGCTCTGGCTGCCCGGCGTGGTCCCCGGGACCGAGTGGGGTGCCTACTACGCCGAGCTGGCGGCCGCGTTCGGGCTCTCGATCGACGCTGCCGGGCCGAACTTCGGCACCGAGGTCGTGCTGGACACGATCGCGGAGTCGGCGGAGGTGGCGACCCTGCTCGGAGCTGGCAGCCGCGTGTTGTGGCCGCCTGAACACGGGCTGCGGCGCGTGCCGATCCAAGACCCGACGCCCGTGTACCCGCACTCGCTCGTCTGGCGCCGGGACAACGCGCACGCCGGGCTGGCCGCGCTTCGGCGTCACTTCGCGAACAACGAGCGCGCGGCGGGCGCGTGGCGGCCGAGCTGGGCTCAGCCCAGCCAGACCGTGCCGAGCACCGGGTAGCCCGGCACGCCCGTCTTCGCCGCGCCCGGCTTCGGGACGCCCGCGATCCACAGGCGGCCCGTCGCCGCGATGTTCGCCGCCATCGACGGGTCCGCCTTCGGCAGGCGGAAGCCGACCACCGTGCCGTCGGCCAGCATCGTCAGGCCGCTCAGCCGGGCCGCGCCGCGGCGGCTCATCCGGACCGGGCCGTCCAGCACCGCCCGCAGCTCGGTCCAGTGCTCGGCCGGCAGGGGGCGGCCGTGGGCGAACGAGCGCAGCAGGGCCGCGAGCGCACTCAGCAACGCACCCGCCGCGAACGGCCAGGCGACCCACCCCACGGCCGGGAAGTCGAGCCGGACCCACAGCGCGAAACCGGCCAGGACCAGCAGGAAAGCCGCCGTCGCACGCAGCTCGCGAGCGATCTGTCGGCGGTGCGCGGTCAGCACGGGATCGAGCCGCGGCGAGCCGGACCAGGCCGGCGCGGGCACCGCCGCGGCACCTGACGGCGGTGTGTCGTGGATCCGGGCGCGGCGGACCCGCACCACCCCGGAGAAACCGACGAACACCTTCGGGCCGCGGCCCAGCAGCCAGACCCGGCGGTGGCCGGCCACCAGCAACCGGTACGGCTCGTCGAGCCGGACGCGCAGCCACCGGCCGTCCGGCAGGCGCACGCCGACCGTCCGCCCGGCCGCGACCAGGCCGTCGGCGGCGATGTCCACCTGCCGGAACGCTTCCCGCTTCAGCCGCGCTTCCGGCACCCTGGCGTACGCGCGGCAGAACCACCACGCCTCGGCCGACCCGGCCAGCGCGAGCGTGCCGACCGGCAGGGCCACCCCCGCACCGGCGAAGAACTGGGCGACCCCGAACGCCAGGAACAACCAGGTCAGCAACCGCCGGTCCCCGGCGCTGCGGCCGATCCGGTCGAGGTACTCGCCGAAGATGGGCAGCGCGCCGGACGGCATCGCGGGGTCGAGCTCGAACGCGGGCACGCGTTCGGGTACCGGGACGATCTGCACGTCGAGCCCCCCAAGCCTCACTGGTCAACGGCCTTTTCGGAAATTTGCACACCCGCGTTACCGGATGCTCCGATCAGCGGAGCGGCCGCGTGACCCGAACCGCAATCGAGCGACTACCCAGACCGTGGAATTCAGGTTAGGCTCACCTTAGTAGGAGGTGAGCCGTGACCGAGGCCCCGACATCCATCCGCCGCCCGCCGGCGCCGAACCCCGCCGAGCGCGCCAAGACGATCGCGACCCGCAACGGTCCGGCGTCCTTGCTGCCGACCTGCGAACGCGCCGGCCTGGACGGCGAGCGAGTCATCCCGGTCCTGCACCACGTGCACCACAGCGGCAGCGTCAGCGTGCTGCTGCCCGACGACCACCCGATGGTCGGCGCGGCGAAGCAGACCCAGCGGGGGGAACTGGCCGTGATGGTCGAGCTCGCCGACCAGGCGCCGGTCGAGCTGCGCGAGCCGATCCGCGGGCTGCTGTGGATCACCGGCTGGCTGCGGCCGCTCTCCCCGGTGTCGGCCCGCGCGCGGGCGGTGGCGATCGCGGAGTCGCGGCCGGACGAACGGCTGCTCGACGTCGGCCACGGCGTGACGCTGCTGCGGCTCACCCCGGCGTCGCTCGTGCTCGCCGACGCCGAAGGCACGCACTCGCTGCGCCCGCACACGTTCAGCGCGGCACCGCCGGACCCGTTCCACGACTACGAGGCCCAGTGGCTGCGGCACCTGGAGAGCGACCACTCCGACGTCGTCGGGCAGCTGGCCAAGCACCTGCCGGCGGAGCTGCGCGGCGGCCGGATCCGGCCGCTCGGGCTCGACCGGTTCGGGCTGCGGCTGCGCGTCGAGTCCGACGCGGGCGACCACGACGTCCGGCTGGCGTTCTCGAAGTCCGTCGACAGCCCGCCGCAGCTCGCGATGGAGCTGCGGCGGCTGGTCGGCTGCCCGTTCCTGCGCGGCGGCGCGTCAGGCTAGTTCGGCCGGAAAACCACCCTTGGCGAGCGGGCCCCAGCTCTCGATCGTCACGCGGATGATGCTCTTGCCCTGCTTGACCATGGCTTCGCGGTATTCGTCCCAGTCCGGGTGTTCGCCGGAAATGGCGCGGAAGTACTCGACGAGCGGCTCGACGGAGTCCGGGATGTCCAGCACCTCGGCGGTCCCGTTGAGCTGGACCCACTTGTCGTTCCACTCGTCGGAGAGGATGCAGGCGGAGACCTTCGGGTTGCGCTTGATGTTCACGATCTTCGCGCGCTTCGGGTAGGTCGAGATGACGAGCCTGCCCTCGGCATCGACACCGCAGGTGACCGGCGAGAGCTGCGGGCCGCCGTCGGCCTTGGTGGTCAGCAGGATCGCGCGGTGGCGGGTGGACAGGAACTCGACCAGCTCGGCGCGGTCGACGGTTTCGTTGGTGGCGATGCTCCTCGGCATACCCCGAAGGTAGCGTGCGGGCATGACGTTCACCGCGCGATCGTGGCTGGCCCCGGCCCGTCCCGAGTTCCCCGGCGCGATCGAAGACCCGGTCGAACGCCGGGCGATCAAGGTCGAGCTGCTGATCGTCTTCGGCATCACGCTCGGGCTGTCCGGCGTGCGCAGCCTGCTGTCCCTTGTGGACTCGCTGCTGCAGCCGGTGCCGCTGGCCCAGCAGCAGGTCCAGCTCAACGTTCCGCAGGCCGCGGCGAGCCTGATCGACCTGCTCAAGCAGCTGCTCTCGGCCGCCCAGCTGGTCGGGTGGGGCGCGCTCGGCCTGTACTTCCTGTGGCGCGCGGGCATCAAGCTGGCCCAGGTCGGGCTGGACCGCCGGTCCCCCGGCCGGGACACGCTGCTGACGCTCGGGCTCGCCGCGGTGATCGGGATCCCCGGGCTCGGGCTGTACTTCCTCTCCTACCACCTCGGCTTCAGCCTGGCGGTGCAACCGTCCACTTTGGGCGACACGTGGTGGCGGCCGATCACGCTGACGCTCTCGGCGTTCGGCAACGCGTTCGCCGAAGAGGTCCTGGTCATCGGGTACCTGCTGACGCGGCTGCGGCAGCTCGGCGTCCGGGAGAACACCGCGGTGTTCGGCGCCGCCGTGCTGCGCGGGTCGTACCACCTGTACCAGGGGTTCGGCGGGTTCGTCGGGAACTTCGTCATGGGCCTGGTCTTCGGGCGGCTGTGGCAGAAGACGAACCGGCTGTGGCCGCTCGTCGCCGCGCACACGCTGTTCGACTTCGTGTCGTTCGTCGGATATTCGCTGCTCAAAGGTCACGTTTCCTGGTTGCCCTGAGTACGCTCGCTGGGTGATCGACGAAACGACACCTCCCCGGGTGGACAGCGAAGTCGGACCCCTGCGCGCGGTGCTGCTGCACCGGCCCGGCAACGAGCTCAAAAGGCTGACGCCCCGCAACAACGACCAGCTCCTGTTCGACTCGATCCCGTGGGTCGACCGGGCCCAGGCCGAGCACGACGCGTTCGCCGAGGTGCTGCGCAGCCGCGGCGTCGAGGTGCTGCTGCTGGCCGACGCCCTGCGGACGGCGCTGGAGGACGACCGCGCCCACGCGGCGGGCGTGCACGCGGCGGTCGACGACCGGCGCCTCGGCGGCGACCTCGCCGACTCCCTGCGGTCGCACCTCTCCGGCGTCGACGCGGGCGGGCTCGCCGAAGTGCTGATGGCCGGGATGACGTTCGAGGAGCTGCCGTCGGCGGAGGGCGCGTCGCTGGTGCGGATGATGAACCACCCGCACGACTTCGCCGTCGACCCGCTGCCGAACCTGCTGTTCACCCGCGACTCGTCGGCGTGGATCGCCGACCGGGTGGCGATCTCGTCGCTGACCATGCCGGCGCGTCGCCGCGAGACCGCGGTGCTGGACCTGATCTACGCCTACCACCCGTACTTCCGGCACGCGGCCCGCGCGTACGGCGCCCATTCCGCGCCGATCGAGGGCGGCGACGTGATGCTCCTGGCGCCGGGCGTGCTCGCCATCGGCGTCGGCGAACGGACCACGGCGGCGGGCGCGGAGTCGCTCGCGCGGTCGGTGTTCGCCGACGGCATCGCGCACACCGTGCTCGCGGTGCCGATCGAGCAGTCCCGCGCCACCATGCACCTGGACACGGTGTGCACGATGGTCGACGCCGACGCGGTGGTCATGTATCCGCTCGCGCGCGACTCGCTGACGGCGTTCACGCTGCGCCCGACCGGCGACGGCGGCGTCAAGGTGGCCGGCCCGGCGCCGTTCCTGGCCGCCGCGGCGGAGGCGATGGAGATCGACCGCCTGCGCGTCATCGACACCGGCCTCGACCCGGTGACGGCCGAGCGCGAACAGTGGGACGACGGCAACAACACGCTCGCCCTGGCGCCGGGCGTGGTCGTGGGCTACGAGCGCAACGTCGAGACGAACGAGCGTCTCGAGGCGGCCGGGATCGAGGTGCTGCCGATCGCGGGTTCGGAGCTGGGCTCCGGGCGGGGCGGGCCGCGGTGCATGTCGTGCCCGATCCGCCGCGAGCCGTTGAAGTAAACGAAGTAAGCCTTCCCTAAATGGGTGCGACAATTTAGGGAAGGCTTACTTAAATAAGGTTCGTCTTCTTTAGGAATGGTAACCCTAATAGGGTCGAGATCACCAGCCCCGTGTGGCATTCGCGCCAATCTTGATCTATTCTGGTCTACATGGCCCTCACCAAGAAGAAAGAACCGCGCTCGAAGTTCTTCGAACTGCTGCAGGCGCAGATCCACAACGAGTTCAACGCGTCCCAGCAGTACATCGCGCTCGCGGTGTGGTTCGACGCCGAGGACCTGCCGCAGCTGGCGAAGCACTTCTACAAGCAGTCCGTCGAAGAGCGCAACCACGCGATGGCGCTCGTGCAGTTCATGCTCGACCGCGACCACCACGTCGAAATCCCCGGCACGGGCGAAGTGCGCAACGACTTCTCCGGCGTCACCGAGCTCATCGAGCTCGCGCTCGAGCAGGAGAAGGAAGTCGCGACCGACATCTCCGCGATGGCCAAGGCCGCCCGCGCCGAAGAGGACTACATCAGCGAGCAGTTCACGCAGTGGTTCCTCAAGGAGCAGGTCGAAGAGATCTCGCAGATGAACACGCTGCTGAACGTCGTCAAGCGCGCGAACGGCAACCTGTTCGAGGTCGAAAACCACCTGTACCGCGAGTCCGTGGGCGACGGCGGCCGGGACTCCGCGATGCCGCCGGTGGCCGGCGGAGCGCTGTAAGTACGTCGAAAAACCGGAAACCCGGGCTCTCCCCCTGTGGATAGCCCGGGTTTCCGCATGTGGCCGGCTTCTCAGCCGGCGCAGTCCTGGTTGACAGCCGCGAGGCTGGTCTGCACGACCCCGGCGTCGCCGAGCCGGAAGTGGAAATCGGCGCCGGTGGTGACCGGAGCAACGACGCCACCCGCTTCTTCCTTCGCCCCGGGATAGGCCGCGAGCACCTGGTCCTTGGTCGACCCGGCGCCGACGCCCTCGGCGGTGTGCGCCGCCTGCGCGGGGGTGACGACCGTGAGCCCGAGCGCCTTCGAGACCACCACTGTCGCGGCCGCGGGCACGCCGCCGCCCTGCGCGGTGAAGACGGTGCAGCTGCCGCCGGCCTGTGGGTCGCTGAGCGTGACGCCCTGCGCGGCGATCTGGGTCTCGGACATGCCGAGCTTGAGGGTGCCGAAGCCGTCCGGGTCGAGCAGCGGGCCGCTGAGCACGGGCGGCAGCTTCGACGACGGCTGGGCCGACGGCGGCCGCGAGGCCTTCGACGTCGGCGTGGCGGGTGGCGCCGAGACCTGGATGTCCTGGGTGCTGGTCGGGCCCGGGACCGAGGGGTCGGGCTGCCGGCCCGCCGTGAGGTTCTCGGGTGGCTTGACGCTGAGGGAAGAGCCGTCGGCGGACATCACCGCGGTGCCGTCCTCGGCGTGGAGACGCACCACGGTGAGGCCTCCCGACACGGCCACGACGGCCGCCGCGACGCCGGTCGCGGCCAGCACGCCCTGGCGGCGCCGCCGACGGCGCCGCGCCCCGGCGACGATGGCCGTGCGGGCGTCCGGCGGTGGCGGCAAGTCCAGCCGCTCGTCGGCGAAGAGCGCGCGCAGGCGCTGCTCCAGCTCGTCCTCGGAGATGTTCAACCCGCGTCACTCCCTTCGCCTTGGATGTCGGCCGCGGTGAGTTTCATCCGCAGCGACGCGATCGCCTTGCTGGCCTGGCTCTTGACGGTGCCCTGCGTGACCCCGAGCGCGCCGGCGATCTCCGCCTCGGACAGCCCTTCGTAGTAACGCAGGACCATGACGGCCCGTTGTCTCGGCGGCAGCGTTCGTAACGCGCGCCACAGCGGCTCGTGCTCGAACGGGTCGTCCGGCACGTGCGGGCTGGTGTCCGGCAGGTCGGCAACGAGGTTCTCGCGCCGCGTCCGCCGCCAGCGGCTGACGTGCGCGTTCGCCATCGACCGCCGCACGTAGGCCAGCGGGTCGCCGGTCTTTTCGTGCACGTAGGTCCAGCGCGAACCCATCTTTTCGAGCACGGTCTGGACCAGGTCCGCGGCGTCGTGCGGGTTGCCGGTGAGGGCGTGGCCGTACCGCAGCAGGCCGGGCAGGACGGCCTGGACGAAATCGCCGAAGTCGGTGAGTTCACCCGGCAACGTCGCGGCCCTCCCTCGGCCTGCGCTGGTCACCCAGGTATCTCCCCCGGTGAAGACGGGTGCCGCAGCGGTCACCGTATCGCCTCCCATCGGGGTTGAGCCGCTTTCCTCCCCAACACGCATCACAGCCCCCTCAGGTTGCCCGCGTTCCCGCCCGATTTCCGAGACGCGCGGGCGGGTGATGAGTTGCCCACCTCAGCGGCGGGCGAGCGCGTCCGGCAGCCGGAAGCCACCGTCCGCGGTTTCGGTGAACGGGTGCACCCCGACGACGGCGGAGTGCCGGATCGGACCGTAGACGTGCGGGAACCAGATCCCGTCGGGATGCGGCGGCTCGCCGTCTTCCCACCGCACGGGCACGTCGAGCTCGGCCGGATCGATTTCGAGCAGCACCAGATCGGTGCGGCCCCGGAAGCGGATGTTGGCAGCCAGGTGCACGGTGCCGAAGTCCGAGCAGTGCACGAACCCGGCATCCTCCAGTGACGGCGGCCGGTACTCGCCGCCTTCGCCCACTTCGGCCCACTCGGCCGCCCCGCAGATGTGGAGTATCACGCGGAGAATCGTCCCACCGCGGCGATCCGGTGGCGGTGTCTCGTGCGCCACATAAGGCCTGGTTGAACGCTCATTGAGCTGGTTCCCGGCCACCGGAACGGGGCGGCGGTTCGGTGCTTTTCGACGAAAGTTTTCGAGGGGTCGCGGCCTGCGGCGGGTGGTCGGGCGCGGGCGAGGACAACCGGCTGAGGCGCAGCGGGCGGCTGCCGCTCGACGCCCGGCCGCGGAGTGGCCGGCGCGCATCAGACGGCGGCCGGGTCACTTCCCGGTCGCTGGGGACGGCCGACTGAGGCGCGGTAGGCGCCGTCGCCCGCTGGCCGCCGACGGCGCGGCCAGCCAGCACGCACTACGCAGCGGCGGGCCGCGTTCGGGTCGCTGGGGACGGCCGACTGAGGCGCGATAGGCGCCGTCGCCCGCTGGTTGCCGACGGTGCGGCCGGCACGCACCACGCTTCGGCGGGCCGCGTTCGGGTCGCTGGGGACGGCCGACTGAGGCGCGGCGGGCGCCGTCGCTCGCTGGCCGCTGATGGCGCAGCGGGAAGCCGCCGCCGGGGTTGGCTCGGCGGTGGGCCGTCTTCGGGCTGGGGTCAGCGCAGGGTGAGCTGGCGGCCGATGAGGCCGTCGCGAGCCCGGCGCTCTGCCGCGTTCAGGGGCTCGGTGTCGAGGGACTTCAGCGCCGTCTCGAGGCGGGTGCCCAGGGCTTCCTTCGCCTCGGCCCACTCGCGGGCGTGGGCCTCGGGGTCGAGGTCCCACACCGGGACCAGGAGGCCGTGCGCGCGGAACGAGCCCGCGTAGCGCGAGCCCTCGCCGAGGCTGAGCTCGCCGGCCGCGGACAGGCGGGCCAGGGCTTGGAGCAGCAGGTTCTCCGGCTCCGGACGGACCCAGCGCAGGTGCGCCTTCTCGCCGGCGAGGACCCAATAGGCGCCCGAGCCGAGGCGTTCGGTCGGCATGATCGCGGCGTTCGCGCGCTCGAGCGAGACCGCGACGTCGCCGGTGGCGTCCGCGTCCTCCGGGAGCCACCAGGCGAAGTCCTTGTGCAGCTCGACGTCGAGCTCGGCGCCTGGGGTCAGCAGGTCCTGGAGGCGGGCGTGCTCGTCGGCGGTCGGCGGGGTCGTCGTGTCCGGCACGCCGAGGACGTCGCCCTCCTTGGCGTCCAGCAGCCACTTCAGCGAGCGGCCGAGGTCGCGGCTGATGTCGGACGAGCGCGTCTGCACCTGGAGGCCGAGGTAGCGCTCGCCGTCGGAGCGGACGAACGCCGCCGCGGCCATCGGCAGCACGGTGCCGAGGGTGACGTCGCCGCCGTCGGCGAGGGTCAGCTTGGCCGTCGCGGACGGCACGAACTCGCGCAGCGCGATCAGCTCGGGCTCCGCCACCAGCCCCTCGAACGGCTGGCCGACGAAGACGTCGCGCACCTTCGGCTTGCGGTCCGACGCCTGCTTGGGACCCTTCTTGCGCGCGCCCTTGCCCACTGCTGCCTCCTCTGGCTCGGCTTGAAACGCTATCGAAGGGTTAGTCTCGCGACGTGTTCGACCCCCGCGATCTCGCGTTCCTGGAAGACCCGTACCCGGCGTTCGCCGCCCTGCGCGAGCAGGGTGACGTCCATTTTCACGAAGGGCTCGGCCTGGCCGTGGCGGTGTCACACGCCGGGGCGTCGGCGGTGCTGCGCCACCGCGGCCTGGGCCGGATCTGGCAGGACGCGCAGCCGCTCGAGCGGTTCGCGTCGTTCAACCTCCTGCACCGCAACTCCCTGCTGGAGAACGAGCCGCCGGCGCACACCCGCCTCCGGCGCCTGATCGCAGGCGCGTTCGGCCGCGGCCACGTGCAGCGGCTGCGTCCGATGGTCGGAACGCTCGCCACCCGGATGGTTGACGACCTGGCGGCCGCGATCGCCGCCGACGGCAGCGCGGACCTCCTGGAACACCTGGCCCAGCCGTTGCCGGTCGCGGTGATCGCCGAGCTGCTGGGCGTTCCCGGTACGGACGGGCCGCGGATGGTCGAGCTGTCGAACGCGATCGTGAAGATGTACGAGTACGGCCTGCCCGAGGAGGGCCGCGACGCCGCCGAGCGGGCGGCCGCGGAGTTCGTCGCGTACGTCCGGTCGGTGGCTTCCGACCGTGCTTCCTCGCCGGGCGACGACATCATCAGCGACCTCCTGCGCAGCGAGCTGACGCCGGACGAGCTGGTCGCGACGGCGGTGCTGCTGCTGATGGCGGGCCACGAAGCGACGGTCAACGTGCTCGGCAACGGCATCACCGCGCTGCTCACGCACCGGGACCAGTGGGAACGGCTGGTGGCGACTCCTTCCTTGCTGGATTCGTGCGTCGAGGAGCTGATCCGATTCGACGCGCCGCTGCAGCTGTTCGAGCGGACGGCGACCGAGGACGTGTCGATTTGCGGGTTCGAGGTTTTGCAGGGGCAGAAGATCGGTGCCCTGCTGGGAGCCGCGGCGCGGGATCCGAAGGTGTTCGACGAGCCGGACCGGCTTGACATCGGGCGGACGCCGAACGCGCACCTCGGGTTCGGGCTGGGGATTCACTACTGCGTAGGGGCTCCTCTCGCTCGGGTGGAGATCGCTGCCGCGTTGAGTGCGTTGACGGAGAAGCTGCCGGGGCTGAGGTTGGCCGAGACCCCGCCGCGGCGGCCGGAGTTCGTGATCCGGGGACTGCGGGAGCTTCGCGTCACGGCGTGACTCCGGCGAAGAGGTCGTCTTCGAGGTCGGCTCCTGGCGTGGGGTGGGCCAGGTGGTAGTCCTCGTGGGGCCAGACTTTCCGTTCGATTTCGCGTGAGTGGGCGAAGAACGGATGGGCTGGGTCGACCTGGGTTCGGTGGGCCAGGAGCGCTTGGTCGCGGGTGGCGAAGTACTGCTCGCAGCGGATCTTGGTCGTGACGGCGAACGGTGGGTCCGTGGGGAATTCCGCCAGTACTTCGGCCATGGCGGACTCCAGGCCGGCCGCCAGGGTCGCGTCGTGGAGGGCTTGGAACCACGCCCGGCTCAATGCTGCCTGGTAGTACAGCTTCTGTGGTTGCCAAGGGGCGCCGGTGCCGGGGTAGCGCGCCGGGTCGGCGGCCGCGGTGAACGCCTCCAGCGTCACCTCGTGCGTTCGGATGTGGTCCGGGTGGGGATAGCCGCCGGTTTCGTCGTACGTGATCACGACGTGGGGGCGGAACTCGCGGATCAGCGCCACCAGCGGCTCCGCTGCCGACGTCAGCGGGAGTGCCGCGAAGCAGCCCACCGGCAACGGCTCCCCTTCGGCGGGGAGGCCGGAGTCGGTCATGCCCAGGAAGCGTTGGCGGATGCCCAGGATCTCGGCTGCCGCGGCCATCTCACGGCGGCGGACCGCCGGGAGGTCGGCGCGGTTTTCCGGGGTGTCCACCGCCGGGTTGAGGATGTCGCCGCGCTCGCCGCCGGTGCAGGTCGCCACCAGGACCTCGACCCCTTCGGCCGCGTAGCGGGCCAGCGTGGCCGCGCCCTTGCTCGACTCGTCGTCCGGGTGGGCGTGGACGCTCAAGAGGCGGTACGTCATCGGGGGCTCCTCGAGGGGAAGTACGCGGCAGGGATCAGAGTGAGCGCCGACAGCGCCAAGGACCAGGTGAACGTCGTGGCGAATGCCGTGGGCGGCGCCGCGGCCACACCGTGGAGGATCGCCGCCAGCAGCGCCGTCCCCAGCGAACCGCCGACGCGGTTGATCACGTTGAACGCGCTTGCCGCCCGCGGGATGCGGGACCGCTCCAGCGAGCCGTACAGCGTCGTCATGCCGGGCGCGGTCGCCGCGCCCAGGCCGGCGCCGCGGATCAGGAGCGACAGGGTCAGCACCACGCCGCTCGGCGCCGAGCCGAGCTGGGTGAACGCGACTGTGCCCAGCAGGGACAGGGCGATGCCGGCCAGCATCATCCGGCGGGCTCCGAACCGGGCCAGGAGGCGTCCGCCCGCGAGGAGGACCGCGGCCGAGCCGATGGCCTGGGGTGCCAGCAGCAGCCCCGCCTCCCACGGGCTCGCGTGCGCCACTTGCTCGTAGTACAGCGGCAGCAGCAACATCGAGCTGTACAGCGACGCGCCCAGCAGGAACGTACTGACCGAAGCCACCCGGAAACCCTGATCCCGGAACAGCTTCAGGTCGAGCACGGGTGACGGCGCCCGGGACGCGTGGACGCCGTACGCCACCAGCAGCCCGGCTCCGGCCACCCAGGCGACGGCCACGCCCGAGGCCAAGCCGTAGACGAACGCCGCGAGACCGGGTGACAGCAGCAAGATCCCGCGGACGTCCAAGGGCGACCGCGCATCGGACGGCGCAGTGGCCGGCAGCACCGAGCGCGCGACCGCGAACGTCGCCACCCCCAGCGGGACCACCCCGAAGAACATCCAGCGCCAGCCGAAGTCCGCCACCAGGGCACCGCCCAGCAGCGGACCCAGGACCGGGGCCACCGTCGCCGGCAGCGTGATCACGCCGATCATCCGCCCCAGCGCCGGACCCGCCGCCTGGGCGAACACCGCCTGGCCGACCGGCTGCATCAGCCCGCCGCCCAGGCCGTGCAGCACCCGGAACACGATCAGCGCGGGCGCCGACCAGGCGAAGCCGCACAGCAGCGTGCCCACCGTGAAGATCGCCACCGCCGTCAGCCACACCGCGCGGCCGCCGAAGCGGTCGGTCAGCCAGCCCGACAGCGGGATCGCCGCCGACGCCGCGAGCAGGTACGCGCTGGCCACCCACTGCACCGTCGTCACCGGGCTGCCCAGGTCACGGGCGATCGAGTCGATCCCGACGGTCACGATCGTCGCGTCGAGGATCGACAGCACCGCGCCCATGATCAGCACACCGCCGAGCCGCCACAACGCGGCGTCGGGACGAGCCGCTGTCAGAGTCACATCCACCCCCAGGAAATTAGGTCGAACCTGAGATTAGGTCCGACCCACACACTGGGTCAAGCACAAAATTGGGTCCGACCCAGTAGAGTGACGGCATGAGTGAGGGACTCCGGGCCCAGAAGAAGCACGAGACCAGGAAGAACATCTCGGACGTCGCGACGAAGCTCTTCATCCGCGAGGGCTTCGAGGACGTGACGATCGCGGAGATCGCCGCCGAGGCGCGGGTCGCCAAGATGACCGTGACCAACCACTTCCCGCGCAAGGAAGACCTGGTCTTCGACATCCGCACGGACTTCACGTCCTGGCCGGCGACGCTGATCCACGACAGCGCCTTCCACGACACCCGCGAGCTCTACTTCGAAGCCCTCGACGCCCAGCACGCACTGGTCGGCTTCTCCGGACCGGGCTTCGCGCGCATGATCCGGCAGAGCCCGATCCTCACGAACGCGCTGCACGAACTGCACCGCGAGCGCGAAGCGACCCTGACGGAGCTACTGACCGAGCGGCACCCGGAAGACGGTCTCGAGCCGCGGCTCGCGGCCGCACACCTCGCGACGGTCCTGCGGGTGCTCTTCGAAGAGGTCTTCGACCGCATCCTCGACGACCAGCCGAAGGACAAGATCGTCGACGCGCTGTGGCCGGCCGCGGAAACGGCCTTCGACCAGCTCGAACCGGTGCTGGGCGGCTACTAGCGCGCCGCGCCTGCGGGGCGGGCGCTGCGCAGCTCGGGCTCCGGGGCGTCCGTCACCTTCAGCACGCGCATCGAGCGCACGGCCCGCGCGTCCGGCGGTGCCAGCAGGGCCGAGAACCGCCGCACGACCAGGGCGGTCATCACGGCCAGGAAGGCCGCGGCCAGGTCGGTCACCGCGACCATGACGACGCTGTCCGCCATCGACTGCACGTCGTCGCGGAAGCGCCAGGCGATCGTCACGCCCAGCAGCACCCAGTTGAGCAGCCAGGCGCCCCACCACACGAGCAGCTGCCGTGACGGCTTCGGGCGGACGTCGCGCGGGCGGCCGAGCACCGCGTGCTCCAGCTCGCCGGCGATCGACAGCGCCATCGGCAGGTTCGCCACCGGCACGAGGATGCCGACGAGCACCTGCCACACCGGCCGCGGCGGGTCGTCGCCGGAGACGTCCGCCGCCGCGCGGCGGGCGACCAGCAGCCACCAGAGCGACAGCCCGGCGGGCAGCAGCGCGAGGATCGAGGCCAGCAGGCCCGCGGTGAGCACGAAGCCGTCGGAGAAGGCCACCACCGAGCGGTTCAGCGCGGACTCGCGCCCTTGGACGAGCAGCACGTACCGCCAGATCTCCGCGCCCGCGGCGACCACGGCGAGGACGGCGAAGGCGAACAGGACACCGATCAGGCTGCGGCTGAGCACCGGCACCCGGTCGATCGGGCGGACTCCGTCGGACGCCGTGCCGGGCACCGACGTCGGACGGCGCCAGACCAGGTTCGGGAAGCCCCAGCGCGGCGGCACCGGGTACGACGGCGGGCCGAAGTACCGCTCGGGCGGCGTCACGCGGCGGCGTGGCCACGCACCCGGCGGCGGGGTCGCCACCCAACGCAGCCTCGGCCGGTGCGTCGGACGGCGGTGGTACGGGTACGGCTCCGGCTGGGCGGCCAGACTCCGGCCCTGCAGCTGCTGCGCCGAAGGCGGCGGCACCTGACGCGGCCAGTACCCAGGCGGAGGCGGCTGCAAGGCTAGATCACTTCGGGATCGATGCCGGGGTGCTCGCCGACCATCGGCCGGCCTTCGCGCTGCCACGCGCCCATGCCGCCGGCGACGTTCACCGCGTCCCAGCCGCTCTGGTTGAGCCACGCGGCCGCCCGCGCGGACCGGCCGCCGCTGCGGCAGATCACGTGGATCGGCTGGTCGTCGGGCAGGTCGGCCAGCTCGCCGACGCGGGCGGGCAGCTCCCCCATCGGGATGTGCACGGCGCCGGGCGCGTGACCGGCGGCCCACTCGTCGTCTTCGCGGACGTCGAGCAGCACGAGGCCGTCCTTGGGCAGGTCGCGGACCTCGGCGGTCGGCAGTTCAGCAGGGCTCACCACGATCTCCATGCTGCCATGCGGGGGCGTTGCCCGCGCGTGAGGTTCACGCGCGGGCAACCACCTTCAGTGCGTAACGGCCTTCTCGGCACCCGCGCCGGTCAGCGCGCGCACCTCCATCTCCGCGTACTTGGCGGCGTTCCGCTCCTTCGACAGGACCGTGCCGAGCCAGCCGAGCAGGAACGCGGCCGGGATCGAGACCAGGCCCGGGTTGTCGAGCGGGAACCAGTGGAAGTCGACGCCCTGGATCATCGACGCGCTCTTGCCCGTCTTGGCGTCCACCGGCTTGCCCGAGACCGCGGGCGAGAAGACGATCAGCACGATCGTGACGATCAGCCCGCCGTAGATCGACCACAGCGCGCCCTGGGTGTTGAACCGCTTCCAGAACAGCGAATACAGGATCGTCGGCAGGTTCGCCGACGCCGCCACGGCAAACGCCAGCGCCACGAGGAACGCCACGTTCTGGCTCTTCGCCAGGATGCCGCCCGCGATGGCCAGCGCGCCGATCACCAGCGCGGTGATCCGGGCGACGCGAACCTCACCGCCGGTCGAGATCTGCCCCTTCTTGATCACGTTCGCGTAGACGTCGTGCGCGAAGGACGCCGACGCCGTGATCGTCAGGCCCGCGACGACCGCGAGGATCGTCGCGAACGCGACCGCGGAGATGAACCCGAGCAGCACCGGGCCGCCGAGTTCCAACGCGAGCAGCGGCGCCGCCGAGTTCGTCGTGCCGGGCGCCTTGGAGATCTTGTCCGGCCCGACGATCGCGCCCGCGCCGTAGCCGAGCACCAGCGTGAACAGGTAGAACACGCCGATCAGGACGATCGCCCAGACCACCGAGCGACGCGCGTCGCGGGCGGTCGGCACCGTGTAGAAGCGCATCAAGACGTGCGGGAGACCGGCCGTGCCGAGCACCAGCGCGATGCCGAGCGACAGGAAGTCGAGCTTCGTCGTGCCCGTCTTGCCGTACTGCTTGCCCGGGTCGAGCAGCGCCGCGCCGCCCTTGCCGCCCTTGTCGACGGCGGCCTGGAACAGGTCGGACAGGTTGAAGCCGTACTTGCCGAGCACCCACAGCGTCATCGCGAACGCGCCGACGATCAGCAGCGCGGCCTTGATGATCTGCACCCACGTGGTGCCCTTCATCCCGCCGATCAGCACGTACAGGATCATGATCACGCCGACGACGGCGATGACGACGTCCTGCCCGGCCTCGCCGGAGATGCCGAGCAGCAGGTTGACCAGGCCGCCGGCGCCCGCCATCTGCGCGAGCAGGTAGAAGAACGACACGGCCAGCGTCGAAACGGCCGCGGCCGCGCGCACCGGCGTCTGCTTCATCCGGAACGCCAGGACGTCGCCCATCGTGAACTTGCCGGTGTTGCGCAGCAGTTCCGCGACCAGCAGCAGCGCGACGAGCCACGCCACGAGGAAGCCGATCGAATAGAGGAAGCCGTCGTAGCCGTTGATCGCGATCGCGCCCGCGATGCCGAGGAACGACGCCGCGGAAAGGTAGTCACCGGAAATCGCGATGCCGTTCTGCGGTCCGGTGAACGCGCGCCCGGCGGCGTAGTAGTCCGACGCCGTCTTCGTGTTCCGGCTGGCCCGGAACACGATCACCAGCGTGATCGCGACGAAGACCAGGAAGATGATGATGTTGAGGGTGGAGTTGCTGCCCTCCACGCCCGCCGCGAGCGTCATTCGACCGGCTCCCCTTCGATCCTGGCGCGGATTCCGTCGGCGACCGGGTCGAGCTTCCGGTTCGCGTAGCGCACGTAAAGGCCGGTGATGACGAAAGTCGAAACGAACTGCAGGAGCCCGAAGACCAGGCCGACGGTGATGTTGCCGAAGAGCTTGGTGCTCATGAACCCGTGCGCGTAGTCGGCGAGGAGCACGTACAGCAGGTACCAGAGCAGGAACAACGCGGTCATCGGGAACACGAACACCCGCAATCGGCGGCGCAGGTCCGTGAATTCGGGACTCCCCTGGATGCTCTCCCAGTCGGTCTGCGGCTCCGCGCCACCGACGTCGTGTTCGGTGCTGCTCACAGCGGATCTCCACCTTCCCGTTTTTCGTACTGGTCGTACTGGTAGAAACCAACGGAACGTATGGGTCGACCGTGTAGTTCGTAATCCCTCGATCGGGTATTACTTTCTTACTGATTGTCAGCGCATTACTTGCGGTGCCGGCCCCGGCCGGCGATTCGCGTCTTTTCTTCGGCTTGTCCGAATCGCGCGACCGCTCTGTCCCGCATGAACCCGAGCGGATCGGGTGCGTGCAGCCGCAGCATGATGTCGTGCACGTGGTCCGGACGCCCGTACCCGGTCACGCGGCTGACGAGGTACGTCGTCACGAACGCGACCGGCACGGTGATCAGCGCCGGCTGGTTGACGAACCACGGCGCCCAGCCGCCGGTGTAGCCGCTCACCACGTTGACTATCAGCGCGGCCAGCACCAGCCCGCCGCCGACGAACATCCCGGCCAGCGCACCCGGCCAGGACAGCTTGCGCCACCAGATGCCGAGCACCAGCAGCGGGCTGAACGTCGACGCGGCGAGCGCGAAGGTCAGCCCGATCGACAGCGAGATGTCCTCCGGCCGCAGGGCGACCGCCAGCCCGATCGGGAACAGCGCGACCAGCCCGGTCGCGACGCGGAAGTCGCGGACGCGGCCGGGCAGCAGGTCGGTCGAGACGACGCCGGCGACGCTCACCAGCAGCCCCGACGTGCTCGAGAGGAACGCGGCGAACGCGCCGGCCGCGGTGACCGCGCCGAGGATCTGGCCGCCGACGCCGGGCAGCATCGCCGAGGGCAACCGCAGGATGGCCGCGTCGGTCTTGCCGGTGACCAGCAGCTCCGGGACGTACATCCGGGACAGCGCGCCGATCAGCGTCGGGAAGAGGTAGAACAGGCCGAGCAGCAGCAGGACGTGCACGGTGGTGCGGCGCGCGGCCTTGCCGTCGGGGTTGGTGTAGAAGCGGACCAGCACGTGCGGCAGGCCCATCGTGCCCAGGAACGTCGCGAACATCAGCGAGTACGTCTGGAGCAGGTCGGTGAGGCTGCCTGACCCGGGGTGCAGCCAGTTCGCGTTGTCCGCGACCGAGTCGCTGACCACCGGCACCGGCGTGCCGGCCAGGAACTTCAGCTTCGTGCCTTCGGAGACCTGGTGCGGCGCCAGCGGGGTCCAGTGCGTCGGCCCGGCCGCCGGGCCGTTGTCGGTGCGGCCGTAGGCCCAGAGGTAGGTGTCGCCGCGGACGGTGAGGGTGACGTCGGTTTGGACGTCCACTGTGGTGTCGGTCGGGAACACCGGCGGCGCGGCCGCGCCGAGCGGGCGGAAGCCGTCCGGGCCGCCGCCGGCGAAGAAGACCATGCACAGCACGAACGCGGGGACCGCGATCGCGAACAGCTTGAGCCAGTACTGGAAGGCCTGGACGACGGTGATCGCGCGCATGCCGCCGGCGATCACGTTGAACGCCACGACGACCATCACCGCGACCGCGCCCGCCCACACCGGCACCGGGATGATCGTCGCCAGCGTCAGGCCGGCGGCCTGCAGCTGCGGGACCATGTAGAGGATCCCGATGAACACGACGAACCCGGTGGAGAACCGGCGGAGGCCTTTCGAGCCGAGCCGCATCTCGACGAAGTCGGGCAGCGTGTACGCGCCGGACCGGCGCAGCGGCGCCGCCACGAAGAGCATCAGCGCGAGGTAGCCCGCGGTGAAGCCGATCGGGAACCACAGCGCGTCGGCGCCGTCCTTGAGCACGATCCCCGCGATGCCGAGGACCGACGCCGCGGACAGGTACTCACCGGAGATCGCGGCGGCGTTGCGGCGTGACCGGACGGTCCGCCGGGCGACCAGGAAGTCGTGCGTGCTCGTGGCCGAACGCGAAGAGCGGTGACCGAGGAAGAACGTCACCACGGCGACCAGCACTATGCCGGTCAACGCCCACGGGTTCAGCTGCACGGGGGAATCCTCGCACGACTCGTGCGGAAACTAGTTTTCGATCATGTCCACGAACGCGCGCTCGTTGCGTTCGGCCAGGCGGTTGTACCAGATGCCCACGCCGAACAGGAACGGAAAGGGCAGCACGCCGAGGATCAGCCAGGCCACCGGGATGCCGACGACGCTCAACCGGGAGAACCCGGGTAGCAGGTAGAACAGCACCGGGAGCGAGCCGAACACGACGGTGACGAGCCCGGCCAGCAGCAGCGCCGTCCGCAGCTGGACCTTCACCAGGTGGTCCTTGACGAGCAGCTTCCCCCAGCTGGTCTGCTCCTCCAGCTCGACGCGGGCGCGCAGGGTGCCGGCGCCGCGGCGGGGGTCGGCCAGGATCACCCGCTCCCGCTTGGGTTTCGCGTGGTGCTCCGGCTTCGGTGCCGGCTCGTTCTCCGGCGCGGGCGGCAGCGATTCGACGACGGCGCGGTCCGTGGGCTGCGGCAGCGGCCGCTGCTGGCGGACGCGCCTGCCGAGCGTCGGATCGGGCTCTCGCACGCCGTTCGCGCGGCGCTCGTAGAAGTCGTCGGTCATGACCGGCCCCGGCTCAGCCGTTCCGGCCCGAACCGACCAGCCGGTCCTTCAGCGCGCGGGTGTGCCGCCGGCTCACCGGCAGCACCTTCTCCTCGTTGCCGATCACGACCTGGTAGCCGCCCTGGCCCATGCGCAGCTCCGTGATGAGCGGCAGCGCGACCAGGAACGACCGGTGGATCCGGACGAACCCGGCCTTCTCCCAGCGCTCTTCGAGCTGGGCCAGCGGGATGCGGACCAGGTGGCTGCCTTCGGTGGTGAACAGCCGCGCGTAGTCGCCCTGCGCCTCGACCCAGCGGACCGAGGAGCGCGGGATGAGCTTGGTGGTGCCGGCCAGCTCGACCGGGATGACCTCGTCGTCGTTCTTCACGCCGGGCTCGCCGCCCATGGCGCCGGGCGGCGGCGCGGCGGCAGCGGCCAGCTTGTCGATCACGCGCGTGATGGCGCGGTCGAGGCGGTCCTGCTGGTAGGGCTTGAGCACGTAGTCCAGCGCGCCGAGGTCGAAGGCGTTGACCGCCTCCTCGGCGTGGCCGGTGACGAACACCAGCGCGGGCGACGGCCGCAGCGCGGCGAACACGCGCGACATCTCCATGCCGGACAGGCCGGGCATGTCGATGTCCGCGAAGACGGCGTCGACGATCGGCAGGCCGCGGTCCTTGCGTTCGCGTAGCCTCGGGTCGTCGGTGGACAGCAACCGCAGCGCCTCGGACGCGTCGATCGCCGGGAACACCTTCGCCACGTGCGGGCTGTTGCGCAGGCAGTGGACGAGTTCGTCAAGACCGTTCGGCTCGTCGTCCACGGCCAGGACCACGAGCTTCCGGGTGTCATCGTGAGCACTCACAGTGAAACGCATCCTGCCCATTGCCGAGTGCAATGTCCAGCCCCCGTCTGCCTGATGTGGGAGAACCCGCGGCCGGGGCCGCGGGTCCCTCGTCTCAATGCACGAACGTGAACCAGTTGAGGTTCACGAAATCCGCGGGCTGGCCGCTCGTGAACGTCAGGTACACGTTGTGCACGCCGGTGACCGCGCTGATGTTCGCCGGGACGGTCCGCCAGCTCTGCCAGCCGCCGGTGTTGCCCACCGCGAAGCTGCCGATCGGCGCGTTGGACCGGCTGTCGAGCCGCACTTCGACGAGCCCGCTGACGCCGGATGCCGCCCCGGACGCGACGCGGGCCTGGAAGTTCGTGGCCGCGCTGCTCCCGAAGTCGACGTTCGGGTAGAGCGCCCAGTCGCCGTTGGCGATCGCGCCGATGTTCTGGCCGCCGCCGGAGTCCGTGGTGGCTTCGGTGACCACCCCGGACTGCTGGCTGAACGACTCGGCCTGGATGGTGCTGTACGCGCTGCCGCCACCGCTGGGCGGAGTGGTCGTGGTCGGCGGGGTCGTCGTGCCGCCACCGCTCCCGCCCCGGGTGGTGACGGTGACGTAGTCGACGACCATCGGGCGCCCGGGCACGATCCCCGGCCCCGGCGTGGTCGTGCCGGAGTTGTTGTTCGGGAACGCGCCGCCGATGGCGACGTTCAGCAGCACGAAGTAGCCCTGGTGGGTCGTCATGTTCGCCCAGGTCGTGGCGTCGACCTGGTTCTGGCTCACCGAGTGGAACTGCTGGCCGTCGACGAACCAGCGGAACACCTGCGGGCTGGTGCTCGCGTCCCACTCGAAGCGGTAGGT
Source organism: Amycolatopsis sp. NPDC003865 (assembly GCF_053605345.1). Classification (NCBI taxonomy): domain Bacteria; kingdom Bacillati; phylum Actinomycetota; class Actinomycetes; order Pseudonocardiales; family Pseudonocardiaceae; genus Amycolatopsis; species Amycolatopsis sp. NPDC003865. The sequence continues at coordinate 108,515 of NZ_JBSGJA010000002.1, forward strand.
GTGGAACGCCGACTGGCACGTGCTGCCCGGGCAGGCGCGGTTGGCGGGCAGGCCGGTCGTCTCGTTGCACGGGCCACCGGGGTTGACGCCGCAGTGCAGGACGCCCCAGACCGAGTTGATCCCGTTGACGTTCTCCATGATGTCGAACTCGCCGATGGCGGGCCAGTTCCAGTAGTTGCCCCGGTAGGGGCCGCCGAGCGCCCAGAAGGCGGGCCAGTAGCCGAGCGCGGCGGCGCCGGTGACGTTCGGCATCTGGATCCGGCTCTCGATCCGCATGACGCCGCCGGCGGGTGGCTTGAAGTCGGTCCGCTGGGTCTCGATCCGGGCGGACGTCCAGTTGCCGGAGCCGTCGCGCAACGGCGTGATGCGGAGGTTGCCGGCGCCGTCCTGCGAGAGGTTGCCGGTGCTCGCCGTGTAGTTCTGGATCTCGCCGGTGCCCCAGTTGGCGGGGCCGCCGGGGTAGCTGTGACCGGTGTCGATGATCCAGTTCGCGCTCGAGGGCAGCGCGCCGGAGCCGCCGGTGAAGTCGTCGGCGAAGACGGTGGTCCAGCCGGACTCGGGCGGCGGGATGGACGCTTCGGCGTTCAGGGTGAGGGGCACGGTGATGAGCGCGGCGCCGACGACGGCACCGAGGGCGAGTCTTCGGGAGTGGGGCATCGGGGACGACCTCCTTGTCGACCGGATTTGTTGCCGTTCACAACAAAGCCCGTCGACAAGGAGACCTGACGCCCCGGCGCGACTCCAGAGGCGTTACGGGAGTTGAGTGATCCAGGTCACAAAGTCTGCCCGGAAGTACCCAAACCGGACAGGCGGCTCAGAGGCCGAAGCGGGACCACGCCGCCTTCTGCGTCACCGCTTCCAGCACCGCCGAAGCCGCCGCCGGGGCACCGATGCCGAGCCTCGCCAGCAGGGCCTTCTTCGGCTCCGCCACCGAGATCTCCGCGTCCGGGAAGCGGTCCGTGACGATCTGGCGGAGGCTGCCCAGGCCATCGATCAGGCCCAGCTCGACCGCCTTCGCGCCGAGCCAGACGTCGCCGGTGAACAGGTCGTCGGTGTCGGCGAGGCGGTCGCCGCGGCGCTCCTTCACCCAGCCCACGAACAGCTCGTGGAGCTGGGCGTGCATCTTCTTCAGCCACTCGACGTCTTCGGGCTTCTCCGGCGAGAACGGGTCGAGGCGCGACTTGTTCGCGCCCGCCGTGTGCAGACGGCGCTCGATGCCGAAGCGCTCCAGCAGCCCCGTGAAGCCGAAGCCGCCGCTGATCACCCCGATCGAGCCGACCATCGACGTGCGGTGGGCGTAGATCTCGTCGGCCGCGCAGGCCAGCCAGTAGCCGCCGGACGCGGCGACGTCCTCGCAGAACGCCAGGACCGGCACACCCTTCTCGTCGGCCAGCTGCCGGATCCGCTCCGCGACCAGCCCGGACTGCGTCGGCGCGCCGCCCGGCGAGTTGATCAGCAGCGCGACCGCCTTCAGCCGCTCGTGACCGAACGCCCTGGTCAAGGCCGATTCCACGGCGGCCAGGTTGATAGCGCCCCGGCCCAGCGGCGATGGCGACGGCGTGATCACACCGTGCAGCTTCACCACGGCCACGACGTCCTTGCGCTCGACCCGGTCGGCGAGCACCGGGATCCGCGAAGCCAGCTTGTCCGTAACGCTCATACCGCCAGGCTAGCCGGATTCAGCCCATGGGGAGGATGCCGGAGCGCGTGCCGTTGACACCGTTCACCTCGGCGCCGTTCAGCTGGGCCGGGCCGCCCTGGGCCGGGACGTCCGCGTCGGCGTCGGCGCTGTAGTCCGGCATGTTCGGCCGGACGCCCGGGACGAACTTCGGCACCCGCAACGTCACCTTCATGCCGGCGCCCGGCGCGGTCTCGACCATCACCGCGTAGTCGCTGCCGAAGACCTGCTGCATGCGCTGGCTGATGTTGCCGAGCCCGACGTGCGCGCCGGTGCTGTGCGCGTTCTTGACGTCCCGCAGCCGCCGCGGGTCCATGCCGATGCCGTCGTCCTCGACGCTGATCAGCGCCTCGGTGCCGTGGTCCTGCGCGATCACCGTGACGCAGCCGCCGCTGGGCTTGCTGGCCAGCCCGTGCTTGACCGCGTTCTCCACGAGCGGCTGGATGATCAGGAACGGCACGACGACGCTGAGCACCTCGGGCGCGATCTTCATCCGCACCTCGAGCCGGCCGCCGAAGCGGGCGTTCTCGATGGTCAGGTAGCGGTCGATGTTGCGCAGCTCCTCGGCCAGCGAGGTGAACATGCCCGACGTCCGGAACGAGTAGCGCGTGAAGTCGGCGAAGTCCTGAAGCAGCTCTCGCGCCTCTTCGGGGTCCGTGCGGATCAGCGCGGAGATCGTGTTGAGCGCGTTGTAGACGAAGTGCGGTGAGATCTGCGCGCGCAGCGCCTTGATCTCGGCCTGCTGGAGCTGGTGCTTGGACTCGTCGAGCCGCGCCAGCTCGAACTGGGTGCAGACGAACTGGGCGACGGCGTCGGCCATCTGCACCAGCCGCCCGCGGGTCCGGCCGACGACGATCAGCGCCGCCTCGGTTTCGCCCTCGACCAGCAGCGGCACGATCACGGCGGTCTTCATCCGGCAGGTGCCGCGGTGGTTGCACGGCATCCGGTCGTGCGCGACGACCTCGCGGCGGTGCTTGCGGATGGCCGCGCCGATCGCGTCGACGAGGTCGACGTAGTGCTCGTTCGCCTCGCCGTCCCACGACAGCAGCGTGCCTTCGCTGTCGGTGATCCCGACGGCGACGCAGTCCAGCATCTGCAGCAGCTGGGTGGTGATCTTGTCGGCGGCGTCCTCGTCCAGGCCGGAGCGGAGGTTCGGCGCCGCCTTCGACATCCGGTGGACGGCCTGCAGCATGGCGTCTTCCACCACGCTGGCCGGCTTGCGCTGCTTCACGAGCAGCACGATCACCGCGATGCCGAGCAACACGGCCAGACCCCACGGAACGATCTGCGCAAGCGGAAACCCGGACACGGCGTCCATGCTCTGCGCTCGACCAACCGGGTGCAAGGCCTGATCCCACTTTCTGTCCAACTGTGATGACCGAGGGTGGGAGTGACCCTACTCAGAGTCCGACGACACCCTTCACCGTCACTGTCCGCAACACGCGGGAGGGGCGCCGTGTTCCACCGGATCCGGGGAAAGCGGCAGGAAGAGGGCGGTGCGAGCGGCGGCGGCACCCCGAGTTGCCGGGGTACGAGCCTTCGACGGCACAGCACGTGCGGCCGAACGGGGGAATCCCGGTGCGTTACGTGGCGACCACAGGTGTCACGGCTACTTCAGCAGCCGCGACATCCGGCGGTCGGCCAGCGGCTTGCCGCCCGTCTGGCAGGTCGGGCAGTACTGGAACGACTTGTCCGCGAACGAGATCTCGCGGATCGTGTCGCCGCAGACCGGGCACGGCAGGCCGGTGCGGGCGTGGACGCGCAGGCCCGAGCGCTTCTCACCCTTCAGGCGCGCGGCCTTCTGGCCCACCGACCGCTCGACCGCGTCCGATTCGATCTCGACGATCGCCTCGGCGAGGGTCTCCAGCGCGCCGTCGTCGAGCTTGCCGATCGTCGCGTACGGGGAGAGCTTCGCGCGGTGCATGATCTCGTCGGAGTAGGCGTTGCCGATGCCGGCGATCAGCGACTGGTCGGTGAGCGCCCACTTCAGCCGCGTGTTCTTGCCCGCGAACAGTTCCCGCAGCTGGGCCGCGTCCAGCGACAGCGCGTCCGGGCCGAGGCGCGCGACGCTCGCGATCTCCTGCGGGTCCTTGACGATCCACACCGCGAGGCCCTTCTTCGTGCCCGCCTCGGTGAGGTCGAAGCCGGGGCCGGTGGCGGACTCGAGGTGCACGCGCAGCGAGATCGGGCCCTTGCCCGGCCTGAGCGGCGCCGCGGCCAGGCCGTCGGACCAGCGCAGCCAGCCCGCGCGGGCCAGGTGGACGACCAGGTGCAGATCGCCCGCGACGACGTCCAGGTGCTTGCCGTGGCGGGTGGCGCCGGTGATCTCGCGGCCGTGCAGGTCCGTCCACGGCGGGGTCGCCGTCTTCAGGACGCTCAGGGATGCGACATCGATGCGGAAGATCGTCTGGCCGACCGCGTTCTCACGCAGGTGGTGCGCCAGCGCTTCGACCTCGGGCAGTTCGGGCATGTCCCCAGTTTCACCCCTTCGGCCGAATTCCGGTACCGGCTACTCGACCGGGTGCAGCGGCCCGTCGAAGTCGGGCAGCGAGTGCCGCTGGATCGTCTTGGAGATCTTCTTGACCTCGCCCTGCACGGTGAACATGCCGCGGATCGTGCCGACCCAGCGTTCGGACGGCCGGTCGTGGTCGCCGTCGGTCTCCGCGACCACGGTCCACGGACGGCGCAGGATCCACCGCAGCGGGAAGAACAGCACCACCAGCAGGAGGGCCAGCAGCACCCACGCGGGGATGTTGACCTCGTTCGGCGTCCACACCACCAGGATCACGGCCAGCAGGGCGGTCACCACGATCATCGCGATGCCGGGGCCGTAGCTGCCCGCGACGTCGTGCTCGAAGTCGTCGGCCGTCGCCGGTGCGCGCCATTCCATCTGGGCACGGACCACCCAGTCGCGGCCGTCTTCGCCGCGTACCAGCCGGTTCATTCAGTTGCCTCCCGGGGCGCCCGCAGGGTGAGCCCCACAACGGTACCGTGCCCGGGCTCGGCGGCGCGAGGGAAGAACCGGACATCCCACCCGGGGAAGTTGATCACTGCTGTTCAGCGGTGGTCGACGTCGAATCCGTCGGTTCGCCCGATTCGGTGACGCTCGAGGCGCTGCTCGGGCACGGCTTGCCGGACGTCGGCGTCACCGTCGTCGACGGCTCGGTCGTCCCGGAGCCGTCGGTCGGCTCGGGCTTCGTCGGGGCGGTCGTCGTCGGGACCCCCGGCCGGTCGGACGACGACAGCTCGGGCGACCCGGCGCTGTCCGGCGAGGTCTCTTCGCTGGTCGTCGTCATCTCCGTGGTGCTGGAGTCGAGCCGCGGCGACGTCGACGAGTGGTCGGGCGTGCTGAACGTCGAAGACGTCACGTCGTCGCGCGGGGTTTCGCCGCCGGTACCCGGCTGCTCACCGGCGCCGGTGTCACCGGCCGGGACATCGCCCACCGGCACGGACGGCACCTCGTTCGCCGCGACCTGCTTGGCACCGCCGCGCGGCCGCGCCGGGACGGCGACCCCGACGCCGCGGCCGTTGAGCACGCCGAAGCCGATCCGCGGGTCCTGCTGCGGCTGCGGGGGCGGCTGGTGGTGCGACTCGGCGGGCGGCACCACGACGAGTTCGGGCGCGCCGCCGGTCAGCCCGATGTCCTGCGCCGGGGTCGACCCGAACAGCACCGGGCCGGCCGCGACGCCGACGGCACCGACGGCCGCGGTGGACGCCAGCGCGAGCCCGATCTTGACCTTGGAGCCGACCAGCACGCCCTTGATCGTCGTGCCGAGCCCGGCCAGCACGCCGCCGCCGCTCGCGGCGGCCCCCGCGGCCGGCACCAGCAGCACCAGCACCCCGGCGTGCGCGCGCAGCGACGAACAGACGTCGCGCAGCTCGTCCTGGGTCGCGCGGCACGACGAGCAGCCGTGCAGGTGCGCCTTGATCCGCTCGGCCTCGGCGCCGGTCACGCTGCCCGCGGTGAACCCGCCGAGCTTCTCGACGACCGCGCGGCACGAATCCGGCCCGCGGTTCACCGAAAGGTGTGCCTGCAGGTACGCCGCGCGCAGGCCCTGGCGGGCACGCCGGGCCAGCGCCGCGGTCGCGTTCGCGCTCAGTCCGAAGTGGGTGGCGACCATGGCGGGCTGCTCGCCCTCGACCTCGGTCTGCCAGAGGACGGTCCGCCACCGCTCGGGCAGGCTGGTGAACGCCGTCGTGATCAGCGTGTGCTCGGCGGTGCGGGCGTGGGTGTCGGCACCCGCGCCGGCGCGGAAGGTCAGCTCGTCGTCGGAAACGGGGACGTCCCGGCGGGCACCGTGCCACTCCCAGGAAACGCGGCGGGCGACGGTCAGGAGGTAGGCGCGGACGTAGTCTCTGGGGCCGGCGCCGCGGCGGAGGGCCTGCAGGACGCGGAAGAACGTCTCCGCGGTGATGTCCTCGGCCTCGGACCGGTCTGCGGCCAGGCTCTGGGCGAGCCGGCGGACGGCGGCGGCGTGCAGCTCGAACAGTTCCCCGAACGCGGCGTCCTCGCCGTTTCGCAGTCGTTGCAGCAGTGCCTGCTCGTCGGATTCCGAGGCCGCTGGCGGCGGCACCGTGCCCAGCTCGGTCATCCGGCCCGGCACCTCCTCCCCGAAGGTCTCCCCATTCGGTCGAATGGGGACACCATACGGAGGGATTCAGCCGTCGTCACCCCTTGTACGCCAGCTGTGACACCGAAGCACCGGGTCAGGGCACCGGGGGACCCGCTCATCGGAGCGGTTTTCGCTTGGTATAGAGTGCTCTTCAACAGCAACGCAGTGCGGATGTAGCGCAGCTGGTAGCGCATCACCTTGCCAAGGTGAGGGTCGCGGGTTCGAATCCCGTCATCCGCTCAAGATCGAAAAGCCCCTGCTCGGGATAGCGAGCAGGGGCTTTTCGCTGTCTCGGGCCGGTGAGCGCCGTCACACGACTTTCGTTGCTCTTCGATACCACCTCTTCGGGTGACCTACAGCGCGGACGCTTTGAACGGGTCGTGCTCGGCGAGGAGCTTGTCGAGCCGGGCCTGGTCTACGCGGGAGACCACCGATGTCTCGTCCTGTCTGTCGCGGACGCACTTGGCGAGCGTGAAGGTGGAGGTGACCAGGTAGAGCGCGCCGCGGGCGAGGTCCCGGCGGGACAACCCCCGCGCGTAGGCAGCCCCGCCCTCCCTGGGGGGCGTCCCCGCTTTCAGCGTATCGGCGGCGGCCGGCAAAAGGCGGGGGTGGGACGCGTCGCGGGCCCGGTTGTCCACATTCGCGGGTGGCTGTGGACAGTTCGCGAACGAGAGATCCAGTCAGCCGGGCGGCTACAGCTCGTAGACGTCCAGGACCGTCGGGGCGACCGGGGTCAGGTGCGGGTCTTCGCGTTCCGTCACCTGGCCCCGGGCCATGCGGTACACGCGGAACTCGTTGTCGTGCTCGGGGTCCTGGTCGTCCCACACGTGCAGCAGGCCGTACGAGCCCGCCGCCAGCTCGCCGACCCTCGTGAACAGCTCCAGCAGCTCCGGGCCCAGGCGGCCGCCGTGCTTGTCGAAGCCGCCGAAGTGCAGCATCGGCATGCCCGCGCTCCACCTGAGATCGACCAGGTCGAAGTCACCCGCGTCGCGGATCGCGCGGTGCACGCGGTCGACCAGGCGCTCCAGGAGCGCCGCGTCGTCGTCGCCGCTCGCGGTCGCCTGGATGGTCACCCAGCCGTGATACTCGAACACCCGCAGAACGGTAGCAAGAGATCAACGGCGAGCTCAGCGGGCCAGCGCGGACGGCTTCCCGTCGCGGCGAAGCACGTTCGTCAGGACGCCTTCGCCGTGCTTTTCGAACGCCGTGACGAGCTTGTCGCCGAACACGCAGAGCGTGCGCTCCCACGGGTGGCCGAGCGTGCCGAACGAGAAGTCCGACGCGAGGAACAGGTGGTAGTCGGCGCGCGGGAACACCGGCACCGGCCAGCGCGCGCCCTCGGTCATCCGGTGCGGGCGGACGCGGAAGGACTGGTGCTGCCAGTGCAGCGCCCACATCCAGTCGTCCGGGCCGCAGACCTCGCGGAACGCGGCGAGCGCGATGGCCGCGACCTGGTGCTCTTCGACGGCGTACGGGCCGAGGCGGAACTCGGCCGACGCGCGGTCGAGGTCACCCGGCGAGAGGTCCCAGGTCCGCGACGGCGCCGGCTCGCGGAAGCCCGGCCAGGCGTGGGCGTACGTGCTCGGCCAGAACGCCAGCTTGTCGTACACCCAGTACCAGGCGGGTTCGTCGGCGACGCGGGAGACGGGTTCCCAGGCAGCATTCACTGTTACGACCTCTGACTCGGCCGGGCACGGAAGAACACGCGAAAGCTTCGTGTTCGCCCTCCGGTTTGTCCAGTCCTCGTCCGCTCGCCGCGAACTGTGTCACTCGACCGGGTGGGTTCTGTCAGGTTGTCACCATGCGAATCGTCTTCGTCCACGGTGCTTTCGTCCGCGACGGCGCCTGGTGGTGGCGGCCGACGGCGGACGTGCTCGCCGGCCGCGGTCTGCGCAGCTCAGCGGTCGTGCTGCCGAGCTGCGAGCGCGAGCCGCGCGGCGATCTCCACGACGACGCCGCGGCCGTCCGCGCGGTCCTCGACGCCTCCGACGAGCCCGCGCTGCTCGTCGGGCACTCCTACGGCGGGATGGTGATCACACAAGCGGGCAACCACCCCGCGGTCCGCCGGCTCGTCTACGTGACGTCGTTCCTGCCGGACGCCGGCGAGTCGCTCGCGGGCTTCGGTGGCAGCGAGCCGTCGCCGTGGCACGTCAGCCACGGCGACGGCACCGCGAGCGTCCGCGAGGAGTTCGTGCGGCCGCTGTTCGCCCAGGACTTCGACGACCCGACGTACGCCGGTGCCGCCGCCCGGCTCACGCCCCAGAACGAAACCGTCTTCGGCCAGCCCGTGACGACCGCTGCCTGGCGGGCGGTCCCGTCCACCTACGTCGTCTGCGCCGACGACCGCGCGACGCTGCCGGAGACGCAACGCGGGCAAGCCGGGCGCGCGACCGACGTCGTCGAGCTGCCGGTGGCGCACCACCCGTTCGTCACGCGGCCGGAACTCGTCGCCGAAGTGCTTCAGACGATGACGTAACCCAGCAGGAACTCCTTGGTCTTGCCCTCGCAGCCCGCGTCGAGCGAGTCGAAGTGGCTCGCGCCCGCGTTGCAGCGGTAGATCGCGCGGGCGTCCGCCCAGGACGGCGGGTTCGCGTAGATGTGGCCGAGCAGGCCCAGGGCCTGCTGGCCTTCGCACTTGCCGCTCTGGTCGGTCGAGGTGAACCAGTCCTTCTGGTCCTTCACCTTGCAGGCGAACAGTTTCCGCGTGCCCGGTTCGGCCTTCTCGACGAGGGAACCGAAGATGCCTTCCTTGGTGAAGCCGGCCGGCGGAGCGACCTTCTTCGTCCCGCTGAAGTGGCCGCCGTCGGGCTGGTGGTAGCGGATCAGCGGCACCTCGGCCGGGTGCGGCTTGTCGGCGGTGGTCGACGACGACGGCGAGGTGGTGGAACTCGGGGACGGCGTCGGCTTCTTGGTGCTGTGCTTCGGAGTGGTGGTCGGCGTCGCGGACGTCGACGCGGGACCGGCGACGGGCACGGGCGTGGTGCGGTCCGGCTTGAGGAGGAAGACCGCGCCGAGCGCGGCGATCACCGCGACCGCCACCCCGGTCAGTACCAGCGGCAGACGACGCTTCTTCTTCGGCCGACCGTCCACTGTGGCCGGTTCCGGCGTGGCGAGCCACGCGGTCCGCGACGGCGGGGCCGGAACGCCGGTGCGCGCGATTTCCAGCAGCCGCCGCAGGCCGGGCGCGGTCAGCCGGTCCGAAGTGGACTGGGTGAGCAGCCCGCGGACGGCGTCGGCGAGCGGGCCGCGGGTGCGCTCCAGCACAGGCTGGTCGTACATGATCGCGTGCAGGGTCGCGGCCGTCGTCGTGCGCTGGAACGGCGCCCGGCCCTCGGCGGCGTGGAAGAGCGTCGCGCCGAGCGACCAGAGGTCCGCCGCCGGCGACGGCCCGGCCCCGGCGAACAGCTCGGGTGCCATGTACCCGGGCGAGCCCATGACACCGCCGGTCTGCGTCAGCGACGGGTCGTCCATCGCCCGCGCGATGCCGAAGTCGGCGAGCTTCACGCGGTCGCCGGGCAGCACCATGATGTTGCTGGGCTTGACGTCCCGGTGCACGATGCCCGCCGCGTGCGCGCTCTCCAGCGCGCCCAGCACCTGCAGGCCGAGCGCGGCGACGCGGCTGTTGTCCAGCGGCCCTTCGCGCTCGATGACGTCCGCCAGCGTCGGCGCGACGACCAGCTCCATGACGATGAAGGTGGCGCCCTGCTCGCTCACGACGTCGTACACCGTGACGACCGCGGGGTCGTTGAGCCGCCCGGCCGTGCGGGCTTCGCGCATGACCCGCTCGATGTTCGTGCCCGGCGGCGTCGCCAGCTCCTTGAGCGCGACCGGCCGCCCGAGCACCGTGTCTTCGGCGCGCCAGACGACGCCCATGCCGCCGCGGCCCAGTTCGGCCGAGATCGCGTACCGCCCCGCGACCACTCTCATCGTCGCCCCCTGACGTCCGGGGCGATGCTAGGGGAGGCGCCGGGCGGGCCCGGCGCCTCCCCGGCTCAGGCGGCGTCCCAGAGCGTGAGGAACGCCGAAGCCTCGCTGCGCGCCCAGGGTCGCAGCCGTTCGCGGTCGCGCGCCGAGAGCTGGAACTCCTTGCTCCGCCGGACGTCGATCACCAGGGCGTGCCCGCCCGGCAGGAGGTCGGGCATCGCCTGCTCCAGCACCCACAGCGCGAGCTGCGCGGACTCCTTCGCCAACGGCTCCTCCTTGAAGTAGAGCCAGGTCGCGTACCGGCGGCCGTCGCTCTTGCGGAGCCCGATCTGCGGGCTGACGCCGATCTCGAGGTCACCGATCCGGCAGCGGCCGCGCCCGACCTCGACCAGCCGCGGCGACTTCCGGCCGAGCCAGCGCAGCCAGCCCTCGGCGATCGCCGCGTAGTGCGGTTTCGTCCTGTCGTCGGCGGCGTTGACGAGCGCGCGCAACGCGGTCGCGTCCTGCCCCGCCGCCCGCCCGGACCGCACGGCGTTGGCCGCCCGCCGGTAGTAGTTGAACGCGGCTCGCGCCGGGTCCTCGTACTGCCGGCGCTGCCGCCGGACGAACGACGACCGCGACGGTCCGTTACTCGCGCTGTAGCCCACGAACGTGGACAGGGTGATGTAGGCCATGGCCCTGCCTTCCTCCATCGGCCACCCGCGGACGCGGGCGGCATTTCCCCTGGACAACGCCCATTTTAGAACATATGTACGACAGTTTCGGGGTCCGATAGGGCGACAGCGGTGACTAGCGCAAGCTGAACGTGACGAGGTCGGTCGAGTCGGTGCGAGTGATGCCCAGCCCGTCCAGCGGGCGGGTGAGCACCTCCGCGTACGGGCCGCCGGCCGCCGCGGCCTTCAGCAGGACGACCTGGCCGACGCCGTACTTCCGCAGCACCGCGACGCTGCGGGCGTCCGGGAACGTCTTCGTCGCCCGGACGATCTCGCCGTACTGCGGCGGCAGCAGGCCGTTGTGCCCGTTGACCAGCGACGGGAAGCCGTCGGTCGACCAGAGCTGGTAGACGTACTCGCTGAACTCGCCCAGCCCCTGCCGCACCGGTAGGACCAGCGTCGGCGGCGGCGAGCCCTCGAACGTCCGGGCCAGGTCGGGCGGGATGCCCGCCGGGGACGAGTGCGGCTCGGCCGGGACGCCTTCGAGCAGCGCCAGCAGCAGCGTGACGCCGATCAGCGCCCGCAGGTAAGGCGCGTCCTGGCGCTCGCGGACCAGCTCGCCCCATCTCGTCACCGCACCCGCGGCGAGCAGCGCCAGCAGCAGGATCACCCACAGCATCAGCCGGCCCGGCGTGCGCAGCGCGTCCCAGCCCGGCAGGAAGTGCCAGAGCGGGTAGTAGGTGGCGTACCCGCCGAAGAACTGCGAGCCGAGCGCGAGCACCGTGCCGATCACGACGCCCGCGCCGAGCCAAGCCCGCACCCGGACCGGCCACGCGCTGACGAACAGGCCCGCCACCGCGGCCACGAGCAGGGCCAGGCCGGGGAACAGCAGCTTCTCGGGCGCACCTGTCGCCGACAGCCACCCGGGGTCGGCGAACACGCCGCTCTTGAGGTTGAACGGCCCGTGCTGCCAGAACCACGTCTCCGTCGGGGCGGCGACGAGGCCCTGCGGCGGCGGGGAGAACTGCTGCACCTCGTGCCAGGAGCGCGTGAAGCCGTACTGGTCGACGACCCGGCGGTACGGGATGGTCATCAGGTAGGTGACGACGGCGAACACCGCGATGCCCGCGCCGTCGGCGACCGCCGTGCGGGCGCCGAACCGGCGCCGGTGCCGGACCGCCGTCACCAGCAGGACGACGCCGACGACCCCGAGCAGGTAGGCGAACGGCAGCCCGATCGCGAAGCCCAGGGTGATCTGCCAGGCCGCGACCAGCCAGCCCGCGAACGCCCACCACGGCCGGGCCTGCTCGGGGCGCCACCCGTGCCGCAGCGAGAAGCCGTGCCCCCTGGCGAGCGCGAACAGGGCCAGGGCGATCCCGCCGGTGGACAGGATGTTGAGGTGGCTCGCGTGGCTCAGCCGCCAGGGCGCCCATGCGAACGCGAGACCGGCCAGCACCGCGGCCGGCCAGGTGCCGCCGAGCTGGCGGACGAGGACGTACGCGCCGGCGTAGGCGAGCGCGCAGGCGATCAAGTAGGCGGCGTTGTAGCGCAGGAGCGCGGCGTACGGGCCGTCGCCGAAGAGGCTCAGCGGGAGATACCCGAGCAGGGAGTCCGAAAAGGCGTAGCTCCCGGTCGCCGGGTACAGCGTGTTGCCCGTCCACAAGTCCCCGCCGGAGGTGAGGAAGTGGTGCTGCCAGGCCAGCTGCCACGCCTGCAGCAGCGGGTCGCCGGGTTCGCCCGCGACTGTCGACTTCGGATGGAGCACGACCGGGAAGTTGAACACCGCGGCGAGCAGGAACCCGGTGAGCACGGCGAAAACGCCCTCCCGCGCGTGCCCGCGACCGGCGCGCCCGCGCGCCACGACGGCCCGCGGCCGCTCGTCGGTGATCAACGACGTCCCCTCTCGATCGCCTCCCCCGTGCTCGGTGCCCACCGGAAGGACTCCCGAAACGGCGCCGCGTGCGCTACGTTGCCGATCAACTTCAAAACGCAACCTCGCAGGTCGGCCACGCGTGCCAGACTGATGCCCCGAACGGTGGATGGGGGTCGGAACCATGAGCTGGCAGGAAGAACTGCGCCGTCTCGACGCGGACCTGGCGGCCGGCCGGATCGAACCCGCGGCGCACCGCAAGCAGCGCGAAGAGCTGCTCGCGCAGGCGTCCGGGTCCACCGTGCCGTCACCGGTGCCCGCGCCACTGCGCCGTCCCTCCTGGCACAGCGCCAACCCCGCGGCGAGCCCGGTGCCGCCGGTGACCCCGGTCCACCCCGTCACGCCGCCGCCGGCCCCGCCGCCCGCGCGCGTCGAGGTGCCGTGGGCGCGGCCGCCGAAGCAGCCGTCCGGGCCGCGCTCGTTCCAGACGCCCGCGACGAACGCGGTGCCGCCGATCCCCGACCACATGACGACCGCGCCCAGCCCGGCCGACATCACCCCGACCCGGTACCTGGCCGTCGACGGGCAGGTACCGGGCGCCGCCTCGGCGAGCCGGTTCCCGCCCATCGACCCCGGCGGCGCCGCACCCGCGGGCCAGGACCCCGACGACGCCGGTGGCAAGCACCGGTGGAACGACCCCGCGCGCAAGCCGACGTGGCTGTTCGTCGGCCTCGGCGTGCTGCTCGTGCTGGTGATGGTCGTCGGCGTGACGATGTGGCTGGGCTCGGACGACGAGCCCGGCGGGCAGGCGAGCGGGCCCGCCACCGTGCCGAGCACGTCGGCGTCCGGGCTGCTCGGCGGGGTCGAGGACCGGCTGCCGAAGCTGCCGGGCACGCAGAACTCCGACAACTCGACGATGTCGATCGACCGCGCGGTCGAGCTCGGCGTGTTCCCCCGGCCCACGGCCGACGTGCTGCGCCGCAACGGCGCCACCGAGGTCGTCTTCCGCGGCTCGGCCGTGGCCGCGGGCAGCAACCTGCTCATGGTGGCGCCGATGCCCGGCCCGGCGAACGCCGAAGCCGCCGTGGAAGCGCTTTACACCAGCGCGCTCTCCAACGGGTTCAACGCAGTGCAGTCCGACCTGCGCACGGCCGTCGCCACCTCGGGTGACACGCAGGTCAGGGCCACGTGGTACACCTCCGGCGGCATGGTCGTGAACGTCGGGGTTTCGCAGACCCAGAAGCTGGGCGACGAGGCCCTCACCGCCCGGCTGGGCCAGGTGCTGGAGGACCTGCGCGCGGTCCTCCCGCCCGGCTGATCCGGACACCGCGCGCACATCCGCCGGGTCCCGGTCACGAAACGACCCTCGGCCACGGCACCGGTCGGCCCTGCGTGCAGAATGTGCGTGAGTCTGCGAGCACGGGTCCGCGACGAGGAAGGGGGGCAGGTTTGTCCTGGCAGGAGGAACTTCGCCGGTTGGACGAGGAGCTGGCCGCCGGCCAGATCTCGGCCGACGACTACCGGGCTCGACGAGACGCCGTGCTGTCCTCCGCGGTGAACGGCGAGCCCCAGCAGGCCCCGCAGAGCGGCGGATCGGCCGACAGCACCCAGATCATCACCCCGGTCAGCCCGCCGCAGGGCCAGCCGCACCAGCAGCAGCCGGGCGGCTCCGAAGCGGACCGGACGCAGATCGTGAGCAGCGCCGACGCCTCCGGTGGCGCCGAGCGCACCCAGGTCGTGTCCGGCATGCAGCAGCAGCCGCCGCCGTACCAGCCGCCGTGGTCGGCGGACTCGGCCGAGCGCACCCAGGCCGTGCCGGGCGTGCCGCCGCAGGCAGTCGCCTCCGGCGGCCTGCGTCCGGGCGGCCCGAATTCGGGTGGGTTCCCGCAGCAGCAGCCACCGCAGCAGCAGCCGTGGAACACCGGCGGCAACGCGGCCCCGCCGTGGGGCGCGAGCGAGTACCCGCAGATGGCACCGGGCCCGGAGTGGGTCAGCCAGGGTCCGGAAACCTTCGAGACGACTTCGTCCGGCGGCAAGAAGAAGGTCGTCATCGCCGTGGTCGCCGTCGTGGTGGTCGCCGCGCTCGGCGTCGGCGGCTGGCTGATCTTCGGCAAGGACTCCGGCGGCCAGCAGAACCCGCCGGTGGCGAGCTCGTCGTCGCCGGCCGCGCCGACCAGCACCGTCCGGCCGAAGGACGACCTGGAGATCGCGAAGCTGCCGGCCCCGCCCGGCGAGAAGACCGACATCCAGACGTTCGCGGACGTCGAGCGCGCGGGCTTCCTCACCCCGGAGGAGAACGCCGTCTACAAGACCGCGGGCGCCTCGAAGGTGCGGATGGCCGCCGCCGGCCTGCCGGACACGGTCAAGGCGCTGGTGCTCACCGCGCAGACGACGTCCAGCAGCGCCGCGACCGTGGCCCGCGACGACCTGGCCGAGCTCCAGACCAAGTTCACGATGAAGCCGTACACCGGTGACGTGCCGGACGGCGTCAAGGCGTCGCAGTTCGCCAAGTCGGCGGACTTCCCTGCCGTGATCCGCGCGCACTACGTGCACAAGGGCACGCTCGTGCGCGTCGAGGTGTCCGGTTCGGACCTCGCGAAGATCAGCAGCGTGTTCGACGACATCCTGGCGGCCCAGCTCGCGGAGCTGCCGGCCAATGGCTGAGCGCGCCGGCCGGGTGACCACCGCCTGCACGGTGGTCACCCGGGCCGGCCTGCCGTCGGCGCGGGTGCTCGCCCGGACCTACCGGGCCCACCACCCCGGCCACGGGTTCCTCGTCCTCGTCGTCGACGGGACCGGCAGCACCACCGAAGACGGCTGCCGCGTCGTCGGCGGCGACTGGCTCGACCTCGACCGCGACGAGTTCCACCGGATGGCCACCTGGTTCTCCGCGTCCGAGCTGGTCGAAGCGGTCAAACCCCTGCTGCTGCACCAGATCCTCGAAGACGCCGACGTCGCGGTCTACCTCGGCTCGCAGATCCGGGTCTTCGCCCCGTTCGCCGAGCTGACCGCGCAGGCCGCCGAACACGACGTCGTGCTGGCGCCGCGGGTGCTCGCCCCGCTGCCGCAGGACGGTCTCGAACCCGGCCGCAGCGCCACGGACAGCGCTTTCCACGACGACTTCGTCGCGGTCGGCAAGGGTGCCCGGCCGTTCCTGATCGCGTGGGCGGACGGCCGCCGGTACGCGCCGGTCCCGCCGCCTTCGCACCCCTCGCCGCCGGTCGAGCACTTCTTCGACCGCGTCCCGGCGCTCTACCGCAACTTCGTCACCCGCGACCCCGGCGTGGCCGCCGGGTTCTGGAACCTGCACGAGCGCAAGCTCGCCGAGGGCCCGGACGGCGGCGTGACCGCGGGCGGCACCCCGTTGCGGTTCTTGAACTTCTACGGCTTCGACCCCGACCGGCCGTGGCTGCTGAGCAGCCAGTGCCCGGTGCGCCCGCGGGTCGTCCTCTCCGCCGATCCGGTGCTGCGGAAGCTGTGCGACGAGTACGCCGCGGAGCTGGCCGACGCCGGGCACACCGACGAGGAAGTCCCGTACGGCTTCGGCAAGCTGCCCGACGGCACGCCGTTGACGACGCCGATGCGCACGCTCTACCGCGACACCTGGCTGCGGGCGCACCGCGCGGCGACGACCCCGGCGCAGTTCGCGCCCACCGTCGTCGACGAGATCCCGCCTCCGCCGTTCGGCGAAGACCGTGGCGAGGCCTTCCGCGACTGGCTGCGCGCCCCCGGTTCGCCGATGGCCCGCTCGGCCGGGCTCAGCAGGCTCGCGCTGTGGCTGTGGGCGAGCCGGATCGACCTGCAGACGGCGTTCCGCAAGCCGGAGCACGCGGACGGCCCGGCGTTCCGGCAGTGGTGCGCCACGCACGGGATCGACGAAGGCCTGCTGCCCGGCTGGGCGCTGCCCACCGAGCCGCCCCCGGTGGCCGGGCCGGTCGACGAGTTCGGCGTCAACGTGTCCGGGTACCTCACCGCCGAGCTGGGCCTGGGCGAGATGGGCCGGATCATTCACCGCGCGGTCGCCGCCGCGGGCATCCCGGTCGTGTCGGTCGTCGAGTCGCGGTCGCTGTCGGCGGCGGTCCGCACCGGGCTCGCCGAGCCGGACACCGTGAGCAGGCCGCGGTTCCCGGTCAGCATCCTCGCGGTCAACTCCGACTACACCGGGCTGCTGCTCGACAGCCACCCCGAGCTCGGGCACCGGCGGTACCGGATCGGGCTGTGGGCCTGGGAGCTCGAAGACTTCCCGGACTCGATGCACGGCGGTTTCGACCTGGTCGACGAGGTGTGGGCGATCAGCGACTTCACCCGCCGCGCGATCGAGCCGCACTCGCCGGTGCCGGTGAAGACGTTCCCGATGCCGGTGCTCGACCCCGGCGTGCCGGAGCGCGTGCCGCGCAAGGCGGGCGACCCCGTCCGGTTCCTGTTCGCCTTCGACTTCAACAGCACGGGCCAGCGCAAGAACCCGTGGGGCGTGGTGTCGGCGTTCCAGCGCGCGTTCCCCGGCCGCGACGACGTCCGGTTGGTCATCAAGGCGACCAACGGGCACCTGCACGCGGCCGCCGTCGAGCGGCTGCGGTACGTCATCGGCGACGACAAGCGCATCGACCTGCTGGAGGCCTACCTCAGCCTCGAAGAGCTGAACAGCCTGTACGCGACCAGCGACGCCTACGTCTCCCTGCACCGCAGCGAAGGCTTCGGGCTGACCGTCGCCGAGGCGATGGTGCGCGGGCTGGCCGTGATCGCGACCGACTACTCCAGCACCACCGAGTTCTTCCACGACGGCACCGGCTGGCCGATCCCGTACCGGATGGTCGAGGTCGGCGAGGGCTGGGCGCCGTACCAGCCCGACGGGCTGTGGGCCGATCCCGACCTCGACGCCGCCGCGAAGGCCATGCGCGAGGTCGCGGACGACCCCGCCGAGGCCCGGCGCCGGGGTGCGGCCGCCCGCGCCCACGTGCTGCGCGTCCGGTCGATGGACGTCGCCGCCGCGTGGGTCGAGACCGAGCTTCGCGCCGCGTACGCGAGTTGGCGCCGACGGGATCCCGGCGAGGCGAGCCACGGGCCGGCTTCGCCGCTGGCCCGCGCCGAAGCCGCGCTGCAGTGGCAGCCGGACCCGGACAGCCCGCACCGGTTCCCGCTGGCCCCGGTGTTCCGCCGCGCGATCCGGCGGGCGCTGAGCCACTACGACGGCACCCAGCGCCGGATCCTGCGCACGCTCACCGAAAGCACCGGTGAGGCGATCAGCGGGCTGGCGGGCACGATCGACGAGAAAGCCACCGCGCAGGACCGGCGGCTCGGTATCCTCGAGGCCGAGCTCGCCCAGCAGAACGCGCGCCTCGAGCGGCTCGAGGCGCGGCGTTCCGACGACCCCCGGCCGCCGGCATGACCCAGCAGAAGACGCCCCAGGCCTCGCGCGCGCTGCCCCCGGTGCACGAGGCCTTCCTGCCCCGCGAGCACGCCCTGCACCGGCCGCGGCACGGCCGCCGCCAAGCTGTCGCGCTGGCGTGCGCCGCGGTGTTCTTCGCGACGCCGGTGCTCGCGTCGATCGCCGGGGTGCACCCCGGCCAGTTCGAAAACCGCGCCCTGACGGAGTTCCCGAGCATCGGGCAGGGCTGGTCGTTCTTCCCGCAGCTGGCCCAGTGGGCGACCGACCACCTCGCGTTCCGCGAGCAGGCCGTGCACGCCGCCGACGGCATCAGCCGCGGTGTCTTCGGGGAAGCCCCGCCGCTGGGCGGGCAGCCGCAGGCGCCGGAGGGCCCGATCCCGGCGCAGCCGAGCACGCCCGCGCCGGTCGTCAACTACCCGAAGGTGCTCGAGGGCAAGAACGGCTGGCTGTACCTCGGCGACGAGATCGCCAGCCACTGCAACCTCAGCAAGCCGCTGGACCAGACCATGGCCGAGCTCGATCGGCTGCGCGACGGCGTCCGGGCGTCCGGCCGCCAGTTCGTCGTGGTCATCGCGCCGGACAAGACGACGATCGCGCCGGAGTACCTGCCCTCGGCCTACGCGGGCAAGGAGTGCCGGGAGCGCACCGCGGCCGAGTTCTGGCAGCGCGTCGACGCCGACAACGCGATCCTCGACCTGCGCGGCGGGCTCGAGGAGCAGGGCCGTCAGGTCGGCGCGCCGGTGTACGGACCGCAGGACGCGCACTGGTCGGACGAGGGCGGCATGCTGATGGCCCGCTCGCTGGCCGAGTCGATGAGCCCGGGCAGCACCGCGTCCTGGGTGATCAAGCCGAGCGACCCGTGGCAGATGGCGGCCGACCTGCCGCCGCTGATCGGCCACACCGGCCAGACCAGCGGCCGGCACTACGAGGTGCTGACCGACGGCAAGCGCGACCAGACCCGCGAGGTCCTCAGCGACCTCAAGGCTCCGCTGAAGCTGCAGTCGGCGACCGGCACCGGCACCTACCAGGGCTCGGTCGCGCTGCTCGGCGACTCCTTCACCTACCGCGCGCTGCCCTACCTCGCCGCGACCTTCGGCCAGATGACCGCCCAGCACCACAGCGCCCTGCTCGCCGACACCGGCAAGACCGTCGGCAAGATGTTCGCCGACAACAAGGTGGTGGCGATCGAGGTCGCCGAGCGCACGCTCGCCTCCGGCAACTTCGGCCTGCTGGCGCCGCAGGTCGTCGACAACGTCCTGGCCGAGCTCGCGGCCCGCCCGATCCGCTGAAAGATGGACCCCGCATGTCTGACGCCCGTGTCGCGGACGCTCTGAACCGCCTGGAGCAGCACGCCAACCTGCACCTCCCGCTGCGCCGCACCGACCTGCTCGGCCGGCTCGCGCTGCGGTTCCTCTGGCGGCGCCAGCTGAAGTGGCAGGTCGAGACCAATCTGGCGGCCCGTGACGCGGTCAGCGCGTTGTCCGACGAAGTCCGCGCCGCCGAAGGCCACTTCCAGCGCTGGCTGGGCGAACGCGGGGAGCTGGTGCGCGCCGAGTCGCTGCACCGCGAGCTGGAATCGCTGTACCGCAACGACCAGAACCTCGCGGCCGGGCTCAACCAGCGGCTCTACAGCGCGGTCGGCGGGCTGCAGGCCCAGCTGTCCGGCCTGGCCATGCAGGTCACCGAGTCCGCGGACCGCTCCGGCGACGTCGAGTCCCGGCTCAAGGAACTCGAGGCGCAGCTCGATCGGCTGCTGGCCGCGGCCGAGCAGGTCCGGCTGCGGAACGTGCAGGTGGACCTGCTCCTCGACCGGTCCCGCCGCGACGCCGAGCCCCCGAAACCGGTCGAAGCCGTGCCGGACCGCGACTCGTTTCTCGAGATCGCCGTGGAGGCCCTGCTCGACGGGTCCGCCGAACGCGCGCGAGACGCCGTGCGCGCGTACCTGCCGGTCATCGAGGAGGCCCGGAAGGCCGGCGCGACCGGCGCGGTGCTGGACATGGCTCCCGGCCGCGGGGGTTGGCTGGAGGTGCTCGCGGCGGCGGACATCCGGTACCGCACGGCGTCGCCGAACGCCTTGGTGCGCAAGCAGTGCGCGGCCGTGGACGTCCAGGTGACCGACGCCGACCCGATGCGCCTGCTCGAAGAGGCGACCCCCGGTTCGCTCGGCGCGATCACCGCGTTCCGGTTCGCCGAACGGCTCGACCCGGCGGCGCTCGCGCGGTTCGCCGAGCTGGCGGCGGCCGCGCTGCAGCCGGGCGCGCCGCTCGTCGTCGAGACGCCCTTGGCGGGCCCGGACTTCCACCTCGACCCGTTCGCGCAGCGCCCGGTGCACCCGGACTTCCTGCGGTTCCTCACCGAGGCCGCCGGCTTCTCGCACGTCGAGGTCCGCCGGCCGGGCGAGGCGGACATCCCGGTCACCGCGCCCGGCGGGCGGGAGCGGTACTGCCTGCTCGCGTGGCGGTGACGGCCGTGCGCCTCCGGATGTGGACGCCGCTGCCGCCCGAGCGCAGCGGCATCGCCGACTACAGCTTCGAACTGCTGGAGACGATGGCCGGCATCGCGGACGTCTCCGCGGTCGGCCGGTACCCCGGCGAAGCCCGCTCCCCCGTTCCGTTGCTGGGTCCGGACGACGTCGACGATTCCGAAGACGCCGTCGACATCTACCAGATGGGCAACAACACCGAGTTCCACGAGTGGATCTACCACCGGGCGCTCGCGGTGCCCGGGCTGGTGGTGCTGCACGACCCGTCGTTGCTGGACTTCTCGCTGAGCTACCACGGCGGCATCGAGTCGACGGCGTTCAAGGACGAACTCGCCTACGCGCACGGCCCGATCTGGGGCGACCCGGCCGACCCGGCGCTGGTGCTCGGCTGGCCCGCCGTCGACGTCGACGGCGTCAAGCACCTCGACCGGCAGACGATGAGCCTGGAACGACGGATCGTCTCGGCCGGCCGCGGGGTGCTGGTGCACGACCCGTTCCGGGCGCGCCACCTGCGGGAGCGCTACCCCGAGGTGCCGGTGTTCACGGTGTCCTCGGCGGCGCCGGTCATCGACGACGACCACAAGCGCCCGGCGGTCCGGGCCAAGCTCGGCTGGTCCGAGGACGACGTCGTGTTCGGCATCTTCGGCGGGTTCACCGCGATCAAGCGGATCCGCGTCGCCGTGCTGGCGTTCGCGCAGGTCCGGCGCCGGTGGCCGCAGGCGAAGCTGCTGATCGTCGGGCACGCGCGCGAGAAGGACATCGAGGCCGACGTCCACCGCGCGATCGCCGAGCTCGGGGTCGGCGACGCGGTGCGGATCATCCCGAGCCCGGCCATCGAAGAGTTCCAGGACCTGATCGTCGCGACCGACGCGCTGATCGGCCTGCGCTGGCCGACCGCCGGCGAGACGAGCGCGGTGATGATGCGCTCGTACGGCCTCGGCCGGCTGTTCGTCACCAGCGACCTGCCGCAGCACCGCCATTACGACCGGGAGTTCTGCCGGCTGGTCTCGATCGACCCGCAGCGCGAAGCCGTCGAGCTGGTCGCGCACCTCGAAGGGATCGTGTCCTGGCCGGAGGAAGCTCGCGAAGCAGGCCGGAAGGCACGTGAGTGGGTCCGGCAGCACGCGTCCTGGCCGGTCGTCGCGGCGGCTTACCGCGACGCCGCCGAAGCCGTGCGCGGACCGCTGCCGCCGCCGGTCAAGCCGTCGCGGGACCGGCCGGGCGTCAACGTGTTCGGCGACGTCCGCGCGGCCGGCGTCACGGCCGACGCGAACCGGCGGCTGGCGACCGTGCTGGCCGAGCGCCTGCCCCGGGCGACCTTCACGGAGTTCAACACCCGCGTGCCGGACCGGCCGTACGAGGTGCCGCGCGAACTGGCCGACCTGCGCAGCGGCAAGGACTACGCCGCCGACCTGTGGCTCGTCGACGCCGCCGACTTCCCGCTGATCCCGAAGCACTCCTTCGACCGCTACACGATCGCGCGGTGGACCGGCGAGCTGCCGGACGTGCCCGCGACCGGGCTTCCCCAGCTGTCCGATGTGGACGAACTGTGGGTGCCGTCGGCGCTGGCCGCCGGGCTCCTGCGCGGGAGCACCGACATCCCGATCACCGTGGTCCCCCTGGTGGTCCCGGCCGCGTCCCCCGAAGGCGACCGCGCGCGGTTCCGGCTGCCGGAAGACGAGCTGGTCGTGCTCACGACGTTTTCCGACGCCGAGCGCCAGAACGCGCGGGCGGCGATCACGGCGTTCCGGCACGCCTTCCCGACGGGCGGCGCCCACCTGGCGGTAGCGACGGGCAAACCGCCGTCGTGGCTCGAAGCCGAGGTCGCCGCAATCGGCGGCACGGTCCTGTCCGAAGTGGACCGTGGGCTGCTGCTGGCGTCGTGCGACGTCTACCTTTCGCTGCACCGGTTCGAGACGTTCGGGCTGGACCTGGCCGAGGCGATGGCGCGGCGCAAGCCGGTGGTCACCACCGGCCACGGCGGCAACCTCGACTTCATGCCGCCGGGCTCAGCCGCGCTCGTGGGCTTCGAGACGTACGTCGCGAAGGACGCCGAACCCGGCTTCACCAACGGCTTCACGACGTCGTACCCGCTCGGGCACCCGTGGGCGGAACCCGACGTCGACCAGGCCGCGCAGTGGTTGCGCACGCTCGCCGCGAAGCCCGCGTTGCGGACGTCGATGGGCGAGCGGGCCGCGGCCGCCGTCGAAGCCGTGTGCGGGCCGGACGCCGTCGCGGACGTCGTGCTCAGGAGAATCGCGGCCCTCCCGAAGTAAGGGCTCAGCCCCGCCGGGCCTCCAGCTCGGCGATGCGGCCCGCCGCGGCCGCGAGCTGCGCTTCCAGCTCGGCGACCCGGGCTTCCAGTCCCGCGGTGTAGCGGGCGCTGCGGGTGCGCTGCCGTTCCTGCTCGGCGCGCGCCTGTTCCAGCTCGGCGAGGTAGTCGGCGGCGCGCCGGTGCGTCTCCTGCAGCTCCCGCAGCTCGGCCTCCATGCGGCGGGCGTAGCCGATCTCGGCCGCACGGCCGGTGCGCAGCTCTTCCAGCGCCTTGGCCTGTTGCACGATGTCGTAGCGCTCGTAGTCGTCGAAGACGTTGGCGGGCGCGGCGAGCTTGTCGAGCGCCTCGGCGTCGTCGGCCTGCGCGTAGAAGCGGTTCAGGCCGTCGAAGAGCCCGCAGCGGTAGCCCGCGTCGAGCAGCATCGGCTCCCACTCGGTGTGGGTCTGCGTCTGCGCGCCGGGCTCGGTGGCCTCGACGACGAGCACCCGCGGCCGGTGCCGCGTCCAGTCGCCGCCCTCGATCACCGCGCGCTCGGCGCCTTCGACGTCGATCTTGAGGAAGTCGACCGCGCCCGGGTGCTCGTCCAGCACGGCGGCCAGCGTCGTCAGCTCGACCTCGACGGTGTTCACGCGCCAGCCGCGGTCCTCGCGGTACCGGCCGGCGAGCCCGTCGTCGAGCGTCGACCAGCCCCACTCGTTCTCGACGACGTGCAGCTTCGCCGTGCCCGGGCGCGCGCCGACGGCGACGTCCAGGTTCAAGTCCTCCGGCCGGGCCGCGCGCAGCTCCCGGGCCTTCGCCGGGATCGGCTCGATGTTGATGCCACGCCAGCCGAGGTCGTAGAAGTGCTTCGTCACCGACGCGACGAGCGGATCCCCGGCACCGATGTCGACATAGCGACCGGTGTCCTGTCCCGCGAAGACGCGCGCGAGCACCACGTCCTCGGCCTGCTGCGCGTAGCTGATCATGGCAGCGAAATGCCGGCCTTCCCCGCTTCGAGCTTCAGGTCGTGGTCGACCATCATCGCGACCAGGTCCTCGAACCCGACCTCCGGCTTCCAGCCAAGCTCGGTGTGGGCCTTCGTGGCGTCGCCGACCAGGAGGTCGACCTCGGCGGGCCGGAAGAACCGCGGGTCCTGCTCGACGAACCGCTCCCAGTCGTCGAGGCCGGCGTGCTTGAAGGCCAGGTCGACGAAGTTGCGGACGCTGTGCGTGCGCCCGGTCGCGACGACGTAGTCACCCGGCTCGTCCTGCTGCAGCATCTGCCACATCGCGCGGACGTAGTCACCGGCGAAGCCCCAGTCGCGGCGCGGGTCGAGGTTGCCGAGCATCAGCTTTTCCTGCAGCCCGAGCTTGATCCGCGCGACGGCGTTGGTCACCTTGCGCGTCACGAACTCCATGCCGCGGCGCGGGCTCTCGTGGTTGAAGAGGATGCCCGAGCAGGCGAAGAGGCCGTAGCTGTCGCGGTAGTTCACGGTGATGTCGTGCCCGAACACCTTCGCGACGCCGTAGGGCGAGCGCGGGTAGAACGGCGTCTGCTCGGTCTGCGGCGATTCGCGGACCTTGCCGAACATCTCCGAGCTCGACGCCTGGTAGAAGCGGATCGGGTTGTTCTGGCTGCCGCCGACCATCCGGACGGCGTCGAGCAGCCGCAGCACGCCCAGGCCGGTGACGTTCGCGGTCAGCTCGGCCTGCTTGAAGCTGAGGGCGACGAAGGAGATCGCGCCGAGGTTGTAGACCTCGTCCGGCTGCACCTGCTCCAGGACCCCGACCAGGCTGGAGAGGTCTTGCAGGTCGCCCTCGACGATCTCGACGTACGGGTACTCCGTGCGGATCATGTCGATCCGAGGGTTGTTCTGCCCCTTGACCAGGCCGAAGACCTCGTACTGCTGCTCGTGAAGCAGCTCGGCAAGGTACTGGCCATCCTGACCGGTGATACCGGTGATCAACGCACGTCGCACCCGCTGAGGATAGCCGGGTAGTAACCGTCACTTAGCCCGAAGGTGTGACTTCGGCCGTGTCGGTGAACGCCGTCCCACTCCCGCGCGCCTTCTGAGCAGAGCATCGGCCCGGAGAGGAGGCACCGTGATCTGGATTTGCCTGGTGAGCGTCCTCGCCGTCGTGTTCCTGGTCCGGACGTTCCGCGTCGTGCGCCGGGTCAGGCGGAGTGACGTGGGGTGACCAGCCCCGACTCGTAGGCCAGCACCACCAGCTGCGCCCGGTCGCGCGCGCCGATCTTCGTCATGATGCGGCTGACGTGCGTGCGGGCCGTCGCGGTGGAGATCACCAGGTGGGCCGCGATCTCGTCGTTCGACATGCCGCCCGCCACCAGCCCCAGCACCTCGCGCTCGCGGTCGGTGATCTCGCGGACGGCGCTGGTGTCGATGCGCCGGTTCTCCGGGCGGCCGACGAACTCCTGGATCAGCCGCCGCGTGACGGTCGGCGCCAGCAGCGCCTCCCCGCTCGCCACGACCCGCAGCGCGCGCAGCAGCTCGACCGGTTCGGTGTCCTTGAGCAGGAACCCGCTCGCGCCCGCGCGCAGGGCTTCGTAGACGTACTCGTCGACGTCGAACGTGGTCAGGACCAGCACCTTCGTCGCGGCGAGGTCGGGGTTCGCGGTGATCCGGCGGGTCGCTTCGAGGCCGTCGACCCCGGGCATCCGGACGTCCATCACGACGATGTCCGGCCGATGCTCGACCGCGCCGGCGACGGCCTGTTCGCCGTCACCGGCCTCGCCGACGACCTCGAAGCCGTCCTCGGTCTCCAGCAGCACGCGGAACCCGGCGCGGACCAGGACCTGGTCGTCGGCCAGCAGGACGCGGATCATGCTTCCCCCTCGATCGGTAGCTCGACGCACACTTCGAAACCGTCGTCGACCGGCCCGGCGGTACATCGCCCGCCGAGCGCGGCGGCGCGTTCACTCATGCCCCGCAGGCCGTGGCCCGGAGTCGGCTGGGCGGTGCCGCGGCCGTCGTCGCGGACCCGCAGCGTGAATGCGCCGTTTCGGCGTTCGAACCGGACGTCGACGTGTTTCGGCTGGTCGGCGTGCCGGACGACGTTCGTCAGCGACTCCTGCAGGATCCGGTAGGCGGCCGCGTCGACGGGTGCGGGGAGGTCGCCCGCCTCGCCGTGGACGTCGACGGTGAGCCCGGCGTCGCGCGCGTGGTCCAGCAGCTCGGCCGCCTGGGCGAGGCTCGGCGCGGGCGCCTTGTCCTCACCCGAGCGCAGCACGGCCAGCGTCGCGCGCAGGTCCTTGAGCGCGGACGCGCTGGCCGCCTTGATGTTCAGCAGCGCCTCTTTCGCCTGCTCGGGCCGCCGGTCGGCGACGTGCGCGGCGACGCCGGCCTGGACGTTGATCATCGCGAGGCTGTGCGCGACGACGTCGTGGACCTCGCGGGCGATCCGCAGCCGTTCCTGCTCGGCGAGCCGGTGCCGGTGCTCGTCGGCCTGCTCGCGCCGGGCGGCGAGCGCGTCGAGCTGGTACCGGACGGCGGTCCCGACCCCGATCACGGCGGTCTGCCAGACGAGGAGGAAAGCGGCGCCGGCTTCCAGCGTGAACGACCTCGTCACGACGACGTGCACGACGTAGGCGGCGGCGAGCGCCGAGGCACCGGTGATGCCCGCGGTGAGCGGCCCGCGCTGCCTGGTCAGCACGAACAACGCGATGGTCGGCACCAGGATGACCGGCCCGCCGGGCAGGCCGGAGGTGTAGTAACCGAACGCGGAAGCGGCCGTGACCAGGAAGAGCGTCAGCGGGAAGCGGTGGACGAACAGCAGCGTGAGGACGGTCGCGGCGAGCCACGCGAACCCGAGCGGCGTCAGCGGCGACGCCCCGGGCTGCCACCGCGAGGACGCGCTGGTCGCCCCGAGCACGAAAACGAGGACGACGACGGTGCGCGCCACGCGTCCTGCCCACGGCGGCCTTCTCATACCGCGAAAACTACCGGTCGCGCAGCGGTGGCGCGTCCGTCCCGGAGCGCGCTCGCCGCGTACGTCGTCAGTCGAACATGAGGGGCAGCTTCGCCGCCGTCTCCTCGTCGGCCGGGGTGTACGTCGAGACCGTGATCTCCGAGCGGCGGCCGTAGTAGAGGTACGTGAAGTTGAACCGCAGCAGGCCGACGTCCGGGTGCAGGTAGCGCTTCGTGCGGATCGGCTCGGAGTTGACGTCGTGGTGCGGCCACAGCTCGGCGAACAGCGGCGACTCCGCCTTGAGGCGCTTGACCAGGCTCTTCCACGCCGGCTCGGCGACGTGCTCGGCCATCGCCGCGCGGAAGGACGCGATCACGCGCGGGATGTTCGTGTCCCAGTCCAGCATCCGCTTGCGCCACTCCGGGTTGAGCAGGCACTGGACCAGGGTGTTGCGGTCCTCGAACGGGATCGCGTCGACGTCGCCCATCAGCCAGGTGTAGCCGCGGTTGTAGGCCAGCAGGTCGCAGCGGGCGTTGCGCACGGCGACCGGGTACGGCTCCAGCTTCTTGAGCATCAGCTCCATCGCCGGCGTGATGACCTGGCAGTCCTTCTCGCTTTCCGGCTCGGGCGCGCCGGCCAGGCGGAAGAGGTGGGTGTGCTCGTGCGGATCGAGGCGCAGCGTGCGGGCGATCGCCTGCAGCACCTGCTCGGACGCGTTGATGTCGCGGCCCTGCTCCAGCCACGTGTACCAGGTGACCCCGACGCCGGCGAGCTGCGCGACCTCTTCCCGGCGCAGCCCCGGCGTCCGGCGGCGGCCCAGCAGCGGGAGACCGACCTGCTCGGGCGTGATCCGCTCACGGCGGCTGCGCAGGAACCTCGCCAGCTCCTGGCGCCGGACTTCGGATTCGACGGCGGTGGTCATGGTGCCAGGATCGCACGTCTTCGAACCTGGTACCAGGTAGTCGTGATACCTGGATAAACGACAACTGGTACCAGTTTAAATCCGGGGCGATCGTAGTACTCATGACCACGACAGAACTCGCGCCGATCACCTCCGGCGCCCCGGCCCGGCCGGGACTGACCCCCGCCGGCCTGGTCACGGTGCTGCTGGGGGCGGCACTGCCCATCATCGACTTCTTCATCGTCAACGTCGCGCTCCCGACGATCGATGCCGACCTCCACGCGTCCACGGCGACGCTCGAACTGGTGGTGGCGGCGTACGGCATCGCGTACGCGGTCCTGCTGGTGGTCGGCGGCCGCCTCGGCGACTCGTTCGGCAGGCGGCGGCTCTTCCTCACCGGCCTGTGGCTGTTCACGCTGACGTCCCTGGCCTGCGGAATCGCCCCGACGGCGACCACGCTGGTGATCGCCCGCGCCGCGCAGGGGGCGGCGTCGGCGTTGCTGCTGCCGCAGGTGCTCTCGATCATCCAGGCGACGACGACCGGCGAAGCGCGCTCACGGGCCCTCGGCCTGTTCGGCGCGACGGGCGGCCTCTCGACGGTCGTCGGCCAGCTGCTCGGCGGCGCTTTGGTGGCGGCGGACGTCTTCGGAACGGGCTGGCGGCCGATCTTCCTGGTCAACGTCCCGATCGGCCTGGTCGTGCTGGTCATGGCCCGGCGACTGCCGGAGAGCCGCGCGCACAACCCGCTGGGCGTCGACCGGCTCGGGACGCTCCTGCTGGCGGTCACCCTGATGTCGTTCCTGGTCCCGCTGATGGAGGGGCGGGCACTGGGCTGGCCGGCGTGGACGATCGCGCTGCTGATCGTGTCGCCCTTCGCCGCGGCGGCGTTCGTGCACGTCGAACGGCGTCAGGAGCGCCTGGGCGGAACGCCGCTGCTGCCGCCGTCGGTGATGCGGCTGCCGAGCGTCCGGCGCGGGCTGATGGTGGCGATCCCGTTCTTCGGCGCGTTCGGTTCGTTCATGTTCGTGTACGCGATGACGCTGCAGGAAGGTCTGCACTTCGGGCCGCTGGGAGCGGGGGTCGCGCTGACGCCGCTGGCGGTCGCGTACTTCATCGTG
Source organism: Amycolatopsis sp. NPDC003865 (assembly GCF_053605345.1). Taxonomy (NCBI): domain Bacteria; kingdom Bacillati; phylum Actinomycetota; class Actinomycetes; order Pseudonocardiales; family Pseudonocardiaceae; genus Amycolatopsis; species Amycolatopsis sp. NPDC003865. Next base: position 137,320 of record NZ_JBSGJA010000002.1, read on the forward strand.
TCGATGCTGAGCAGCCGGTTGGTGGCGCGGTACGGCCAGCGGGTGGTCCCGATCGGCGGCGCGATCACGGCGCTGGGCATGGTCGCGCTGCTGTGCACGACGCTGTCGGCGTGGCCGCACGTGACGGTGCTCGACCTGGCGCCGTCGATGGTGGCGATCGGCGTCGGGAACGCGCTGGCGATGACGACGTTGTTCCGGATCGTGCTTTCCCACGTGCCGACGGATCTGGCCGGGGTGGGGTCCGGGGTGATGACGACCAATCAGCAGACGTCGCTGGCGTTGGGCGTGGCGACGCTGGGGAGTTTGTACGCGGCGCTTTCGGGTTCGCTGGGAAGCCGGGACGCGTTCGCGTGGGTGATCGGGGTGGTGGCGCTGCTGGCGGTGGTGGTCGCGATCACCGGGCGGCGGTTGCCGGACCCCCGGGTGTGAAGGTGCGGCGGAGCCGGGTTCGGCCCGGCTCCGCCTTCCGAGTGGGCCGGCCCGCGACCCCGGCTGTGGGATTCCCACGTTTCCGGCGCCCTCGTTCGAGGTCGGAACGCGAACCTGCAGGTCATGGACAGGTACGGCTACCCCCACGAGCTCGAGTACCGGCGTGAGGCCGGTGGCGCGCGGGTGCACGAATACACCGAACTCGTCGATGACATGGGGTTCGTCCTCGAGCACCGCAGCGAGCGGTACCAGGGGTGGACCGTCCGGTACGGGACCGCCTGCGCGCACGACTACCTGTCCCGCAAGCGCGCGCGTCCCGGGACCTTCGTCGTCAGCGTCTACCGGCTCTTTCCGGGGCGGCGGGACCACGTCGTCACCATCCGGGTGACGTGGCCGCCGAAAAAAGCCAAGGTTCACCCGTCGGAAAAGCCGCGCGCCGGACGACGATGAGGGTGTGACGGAACCTCGGGTACGACCGGACCCGGCCTTCGCGCTGCTCGGGCTCTACGAGACCGCGCTGCCGGAGGTCTACGGGTACCTGCTGTCCCGGTGCGGTGACCGCACGCTCGCCGAGGAACTCACTTCCGAGACGTTCCTCGGGGCGGTCGCCGCCTGTCGCAAGGAGTACGCACCTCCAGTGAGCACCGGGTGGCTGATCGGCGTCGCCCGGCACAAGCTCGCCGACCACTGGCGGCGCAAAGAACGTGAGGAACGCGGACTGCGGCTGGTGCACGACAGCGAGCCGGACGTCGAGGACCCGTGGGACGAGCAACTCGACGCCCTGCGCGCGAGACAGGTGCTCGAGTCCCTCGGGCCGCACCACCGCGCGGCCTTGACCCTGCGGTACGTCGACGGGCTCGGCGTGCCCGAGGTCGCCGGCCACCTGGGTCGGAGCGTGCACGCCACGGAGGCGTTGCTCGTGCGGGCCCGTGCCGCGTTCCGGCGCGCCTACGAGGAGAAGGAGGGTCGCGATGCCTGAGCCTTTCGACGCGCTTCGCCGTCCCTCCGCGCGGGTCGCCCCCGACCCCGACTTCGCCGCCGAACTGCGCGACAACCTGCGTCGCGTCATCTTGAACGGAGCCGATATGACGACCACTTCCGAGGCACCGGCCACCACCGCCGAACTGCGCTCGCTGACGCCTTACCTCGCGGTGTCCGACGCGCGGGCCGCGCTCGACTTCTACGTCGAGGTGTTCGGCGCGGTGCGGCGGGGTGAGCCGATCCTGATGGACGACGGCCGCGTCGGGCACGCGGAGCTGGCCATCGGCGACGCGGTGCTGATGCTCGCCGAGGAGTACCCCGAAATCGGGCACACCGCTCCACGCGAAGGCGGTGCGTCCGTGCGGGTGGAGGTGCCGGACCCCGACGTGTCGGTGAACCGCGCGCTGGAACTGGGCGCGACGCTGATCCGCGCGGTGAGCGACTCGCCGTACGGCCGGGGCGGCGCGTTCCGCGACCCGTTCGGCCAGCGCTGGCTGGTCTCGCAGGCGGCACCCGCGCGCGCGGCCCGCCCCGGCGAGGCCATGTACTTCACGTTCCAGGTCCCGGAAGCCGAGCCGGCGAAGTCGTTCTACGGCGCGGTGCTGGGCTGGGAGTTCACGCCGGGCTCGGTGTCCGACGCGTGGGGGTTCTCGGGCCCGGGTCTCGAGGGCGGCCTGTGGGCCGGCGACCGCCAGGTGGGCTGGAAGCTGATGTACGCGGTCGAGGACCTCGAGGCCGCCTTGACCCGCGTGCGGGAGCAGGGCGGCCGGGCGGGAGAGGTGGAGAACCACCCGTACGGCACGACGGCCGACTGCACCGACAACCAGGGCATCGAGTTCTGGCTGTGGCAGAAGCCTTAACGACCGGCCGCGTAGCCCTGCATTCCCCGGGCGTTCGCCGCCGCGTGGAGGAGGCCGTCCGAGCGCGAGACCGCCGACAGGCGACCGAGGGCCCAGTCGCCTGCGTCGACCAGTGAATGGCCGCGCTCGCGCAGGGCGTCCAAAGTGGACGATCCCAGCCGGGACTCCACCACCAGCTCGCGCGGGTTCCACGAGCGCGGGTAGAACGAGCTCGGGAACGCCGTCGTGTGCCAGGCCGGCGAGTCGATCGACTCCTGGAGGTTCAGCCCGCCGTACACGTGGGCCAGCCAGAAGCACAGCTGCCACTGGTCCTGCTGGTCCCCGCCGGGGGTGCCGAACGCCAGCGTCGGGACCCCGTCGCGCAGCGCCAGCGACGGCGACAGCGTGATCCGCGGGCGCTTGCCCGGTGCCAGGGAGTTCGGCAGTCCCTCCTCCAGCCAGAACATCTGGCCGCGGGAGTCCAGGCAGAAGCCCAGCGACGGGATCGTCGGGCTCGACTGCAGCCAGCCGCCGGACGGCGTCAGCGACACCAGGTTGCCCGCCGCGTCGACGACGTCCAGGTGGACCGTGTCGCCGCGCGTCTGCCCCTGGGGGCCCACCGTCGGCTCGCCCGTCGCACCGCCTTCCGCCTGGACGCCCTGCAGCGAGTCCAAGATCGCCGGAAGCCGGGCCGGGCCGCGCGCATCTCCTGGCCGGAGCGAAGGAGAAGCCGAGTCGGTGATCAACGCGCGGCGGGCGTCGGTGTAGGAAGCCGAGAGGAGCACGTCCAGCGGCACGTCCGTGTCGCCGTACCAAGCCTCACGGTCCGCGAACGCCAGCTTCGCCGCTTCGGTCGCCAGGTGCACCGTGCGCTCCGACGGAATCCCGTCCACATAGCACAGCTCGTCGCGGAAGCCGTGCAGCAACAGCGCCTGCTGCAACAAAGCGGGCCCCTGCGTCCAGCCGCCCATCTTGACCAGGCGCCAGTCGTCGACGTCCACGAACGCCGGGTCCTCGTACGTCGCCGACCACGACGCCAGGTCGTCTCCGGTCAGCAGGCCCGCGTGGTCGCGGCCCGAGTCGTCGCGGAACGCGGTCCGGCCGAACTTTTCGATCTCTTCCGCGACAAACCCCTGTGACCAGGCACGACGGCCCGCGTCGATCTGCGCTTCGCGTCCTGAGACCGATTCCGCTTCCCGCAGCAGACGCTCCCACGTGTCCGCCAGGACCGGGTTCCGGTGCAGACCCGAGGCCGGCTTGCCGGAAGGCATCCACAGCGCCGCCGACGTCGGCCAGTGCTCGGTGAACAACCTGACAACGGCCCTGATCGTGTCGCCGACTCGCGGCACCAACGGGACTCCATTGCGCGCGTAGCCGATCGCGTAGGACAGCACCGACCGCAGCGACTTCGTCCCGTAGTCGCGCAGCAGCAGGAGCCACGCGTCCCACGCGCCCGGGACGGTCGCCGGGAGCAGGCCGCTGCCCGGGATCAGCTCGAGGCCCAGCGACGCGAAGTGCGAGACGGTGGCCCCCGCGGGCGACGGGCCTTGGCCGGCCAGCGCCCGCGGGGTCGGGTCGTCCGCCGTCACGAAGAGGCCGGGTACCTGGCCCGCCGGACCGCACAGGTGCGGCTCGGCGACCTGCAGGACGAACCCGGCGGCGACCGCCGCGTCGAACGCGTTGCCGCCGTCCTCCAGCACCGCCATCCCGGTGGCCGAAGCCAGCCAGTGCGTCGATGCCACCATCCCGAAGGTGCCGGCCAGCTCGGGCCTCGTCGTGAACATGCCCCGATAGTACGCAAAGCTAAGGAACTTACCAGCTGGCCGGACGCCGCCGTTCCGGCTCGTACGGCTGCGTGATGATCTCCATCCCGTTCCCGCCGGGATCGAGGAAGTAGACGCCACGGCCGCCGTGGTTGTGGTTGATTTCGCCGATCTGCTTCATCTGCGGATCGGCGAAATAGGTCACGCCCGTTTCGACGAGCCGCGCGAAGACGGCGTCGAAGTCGTCTTCGGGGACCAGGAAGCAGTAGTGCTGCAGGCGAAGGTCCGCTTCGGGGACGCTCGCGAAGTCCAGCCGGACGCCGTTGCGCGTCTCGACGGGGATGAACGGACCCCATTCCTCCCCGACTTCGAGGCCGAGCAGGGTCGCCAGGAATTCGGCGGATTCCCGGTTGTTCCGGGACGGGACGATCAGATGGTTCAATTCAACGGAAACGGAAACTGACACGGTGAAATGCCTCCACGGGCACTCCCGCCACCTCCATGCCTCACCCAGCCGGTGACCGACACGCGATGCCGTGCTGATCACCATAGCCAAGAGCGAGCCCTCAAGACACCTTGATTTTCGCCGCCGCACGCGGCCGCCCTACGCCCTGCCAGGACAGGCCCGCGTCGACGATCGCGCGCGGGTCCAGCAGGTTCCGCGTGTCGACGACGTCGATACCCTCCATCAGCTCGGCCATCGCGGCCCAGTCGAGGTGCTTGAACTCCGCCCACTCGGTCAGCACGACGACGGCGTCCGCGTCCTTCGCGACCTGGTAGGCGTCGTCGACCACGGTCATCCCGGCGATCTCGCCGTCGACCGCCGGGTCGTAGGCGACCAGGTCGGCGCCCAGTGCGCCCAGCACCGACGCCACGGCGAGGGCGGGCGAGTCGCGCAGGTCGTTCGTGCCCGCCTTGAACGCCAGGCCGAGCACGCCGATCCGCGCGCCGGCCAGCGTGCCGCCGACCGCGCCGGCGATCTTCGCGACGATGCGGTCGCGCTGGGCGATGTTCTCGTCGATCGCCGAGGTCAGCATCCTGAAGTCGTAGTTGACCGACTCGGCCACCTTGACCAGCGCGCTCGTGTCCTTCGGCAGGCACGAGCCACCCCAGCCGGGGCCGGGCTTGAGGAACGACCGCCCGATCCGCCGGTCGTAGCCCATGCCCTCGGTGACGAGGTCGATGTCCGCGCCGAGCCGTTCGCACAGCTCGGCGATCGAGTTGACGTAGGACAGCTTCAGCGCGAGGTAGCAGTTCGCGGCGTACTTCACGAGCTCAGCGCTGGCCGCGTCGGCGACGACGACCGGCGCGTCCAGTTCGGCGTACAGCTCGCCGACCCAGTGCGCGGCCGCGCGGTCTTCGGAGCCGACGACGATCCGGTCCGGGCCCAGGAAGTCCGCGACCGCGGTGCCCTCGCGGAGGAACTCGGGGTTCGACACCACCGGCACGTCGGTCCGGCCGAGCATCGCCTGGATCCGCTTCGACGTGCCGACCGGGACCGTCGACTTGGTGACCAGCGCGCAGCCGGCGGGCAGGACGTCGCCGATCTCGGCGGCCACGGCTTCGACCGCGCGCAGGTCCGCGGAGCCGCCGGCGCCCATCGGCGTCGGGACGCAGAGGAACACGGCCTGGGCGTCGCGGACCGCGTCCCGCGCACCGACGACGAACTGCAGGCGGCCCGCCGCGATCCCGCGGGTGACCAGGTCGGCCAGCCCCGGTTCGAGGATGTCCACGCGCCCGGCGGCGAGGCGCGACACCTTCGCCCGGTCGACGTCCACGCAGGTGACGGAATGACCCAGACTGGCCAGGCAGGCCCCCGTGGTCAGTCCGACGTACCCCGTTCCCACCACCACGATCCGAGCAGGCGTCATGCCGCTGAAGGTGACAGCCGGAGTTGACCACGACGCTAACGGAACCGGTCGCGCCCGGGAGCGGTGAGCGAAGACACGAACCCCGCGTGCGAACGAGCGTTAACCTGAGTCCGCGAATCGGACCACGAAGGGAACGGCACAGATGCAGATCACCGACACCGCGGCGCTCGTCACGGGTGGCGCGTCCGGCCTCGGCGGGGCGACGGCGAAGGCCCTCGCGGCCAAGGGCGCGCGGGTGTTCGCGCTCGACCTGGCGCCGTCCATCGAGAAGGCCGAGCAGATCGACGGCATCACCTACGTCGAGGCCGACGTCACCGACGTCGAACAGGTCGAGGCCGCCGTCGCGACCGCTTCGGGCTCGGGCGTACCGCTGCGGACCGTGGTGAACTGCGCCGGCATCGGGCCGTCCGCGCGGATCCTGTCCAAGAAGGGCCGCCACGACCTCGCGCTGTACGCGAAGGTCATCCAGATCAACCTGGTCGGCACGTTCAACGTGCTGACCGTCGCGGCCGAGGCGATCGCGAAGACCGAGCCGCTCGAGGACGACGCCCGCGGCGTCATCATCAACACCGCGTCCATCGCCGCGTTCGACGGCCAGATCGGGCAGGTCGCCTACTCGTCGTCCAAGGGCGGCGTCGTCGGCATGACGCTCCCCGCGGCCCGCGACCTGGCCTCGCACGGCATCCGCGTGCTGACCATCGCGCCCGGCATCGTCGACACGCCGATGCTCGCCACGGTCAGCGACGACTTCCGCGCGTCGCTCGCCGCCGGCGTCCCGTTCCCGAAGCGCCTCGCGCGGCCGGACGAGTACGCCCAGCTCGCGCTGTCGCTCATCGACCACGACTATCTGAACGGCGAGGTCGTCCGCATGGACGGTTCGCTGCGGATGGCCCCGCGCTGATCCCGACGCCGGGGCACGTGCGTGCCCCGGCGTCCGTGGTCAGCGGGTCAGGCGGACCTCCAGGCCGATGCCGTCGGTGGTCACCGAGCAGCCACCGAACGCGCTTTCGGCGGCCAGCGCCTCGAACTGTTCCCGCGTGAACGCCCGCCGCCGCAGCCACGCCAGCGTCTGCCGGACGGTGAACCCGCTGATCGCGCCGACGTTCATCCGGTCGACCTCGCGGCCGATGTCCGCGCCGGTGGCCTCGTGGTTGAGGTCGTGGATGACAGCGAACCCGCCAGGGCGCAGCACGCGGTGCATCTCGTTCAGCGCCGCCACCGGCTGCCGGAAGTTCTTGAACGCGGCCTGGCAGACCAGGAAGTCGAACGACTCCGCCGCGAAGGGCGCGTTCGTGATGTCGCCTTGGCGAAAGTCGATCTCCAGGCCCGCGCGGTTCTCCCGGGCGATCTCGACCATCGTGTGGCTGATGTCCAGCCCGGTGACGCGGAAGCCGCGCTTGGCCAGCTCCACGGCGAAGAAGCCCGGCCCGGGCGCCACCTCCAGGACTTCGGCGCCGTCGGGCCAGCCCGCCGTGACCTCGGCCGCCTGCCGCCGGTACTGCGCGAGCTGGGCCTCGGTGCCGCGGTTCTTGGCGTACCAGCGGGCCTGGAAGCCCTCCATCTCGGGCACTTTGTGCTTGCGGGTCGTCTCCATGGGTCTCTCCTCTTCGGGTGAACCGAACCGGAGAGCCGCCCGGTTATCCTCGTGGTGCCACCTCGGGGCCGGGCGCGCTCGGTTCGGGGTCGAGGACCCCGGGCGGTGTGCCAGCACCTCCCGGGGTCCGTGCTATTTCTCCACGAACTCCCCGAGGTCATCGGGGAATTCGCCGGTCTCGTACCAGCGGCGCCAGGCTTCGAGACCCGGCAGGTCGCCGCTGGTCAGTTCTTCGAGGTAACCGCGCACCCAGCGCGCCTCCGCCTCCGTCATCGCGAGGTCGTATTCGACCTCGATGAGGAACACCCGCGGCAGCACCGGGCGCAGCTGCTCGAGGCTCGCGCGCTGCGCCGCGGCGCGCTCCTCGAGGTCGTGTGCTCGTTGCCGCAGCAGGCTCACCGCCTGGTCCGGGCCGAGCACGCCCATCAGCGACAGCCCGGCCTTGAACCGCGGCGGCTCGCGATCGAGCGTGCCGACGAGCTCGCGGACCCAGTCCTCCATCTCCGCGTGCCCGGCCGGCGTGATCCGGTAGACGGTCCGCTCCGGCCGCGCGCCGTCGCGCACGCTTTCGACGGCCTCCAGGAAGCCGTGCTTCTCGAGGTTGGCGACGACGGTGTAGAGCGAACCCCACTTGATCGGCAGGTCCGCGTCCTTGCCGCGCTGCTTGAGCACGGCGGCCATCTCGTACGGGTGCATGGGCCGTTCGATCACGGCGGACAGCACGGCCAGCCCGAGCAAGTTGCCGACCTTCCGCCGCTTCATCCCGACTCCTCGTCCACGAGTACTCGCAGACGAGTATGCATGAGGACGAGCCAGTCGGCAAGTGTCTTAGTCAGTGAACTACTCAGAGATCGAACATGTACGGCACTTCGGCCTGCGCCCGAGCGTCGATCCACTCACGCAGCGCGCGCGTCGCCAGGACGTCGTCCTCGTTGTAGCGCAGCAGCCGCTCGCGCTGTTCGCTGTCGGGCGTCTCGCCGTCCATGCCGACGGCGTCGCGGTACCAGCGCATCGACGCCTCGCCGCCCGCCTCCGGGTCGCGCCACGAGAAGCCGGCCACCGGGGCGATCACCTTCAGGCCCTTGCCGTGGGAGCACAGGAACTGGTCGGTGACGCTGCGGAAGAGGTCCACCCACTCGTCCGAGTCCACAAAGGACTGGATTTCCTTCTTCGTGGGGATGCCCGGGTGGTCGCCGAAGCGCTCGACCGAGCCGAAGAGCCAGCGGTTCTCCGCGAGCGCGTTGTAGCAGTAGGCGCGGAAGGTCAGCCCGGCCGCTTCGGTGCGCTCGCGGACGTCGGTGAGCCAGGCCCAGAACTCGGCGAACGAGCGGGCTTCGTCGCTCGTGGGCAGCGGATCCCACGTCGCGAAGGCGCGGTAACCCGGCGCGACACCGATGTCGGCCCCCGTGAGCAGGCAACCCCAGAGGTACGCGCCCGCGTCGCCGAAGCTCTCCATGTCGACGTCGACCTCGACGTCGGCGCGCGGCACCTCGACGCGGTCGACGCGGCGCACCAGCGTCAGGTCGGCCAGCCAGGCACGGGCGAGCACGACGGCGTCGGGGAACGTCACGCCCGTCCAGTTCACCGCCGGCGGCTCGCCCGCCGGGTCGAGCGCGGCCAGCTTGTCCACAGTGGACACTCCGGCGCGGCGCAGCTCCACCGCGTCCTCGCCGCGGACGACGAGACTGACGTCCCGGGTCTCGGTGAGCACCACCTCGCACGTCGGCCACCACGGGCAGCGGCGGCACTCCAGCACGCGCGACGGCTCGGCCAGCGGCTCCTCGCCGTTCGCGGCCGCCGTCGCGATGGCGAGCCGGTCGGCGAAGCGGACCTGGTATTCGGTGAGCGCGCTGCGCCCGCCCGGCCAGGTGCCCGCGGTGAGGTCGTGCCAGACGACGACGTCGGCGTCGAGGCCGATGACGCCGCCCAGGGTGAGGCTCTCGTCGGCTTGCCCGAGTGTCTGCAGCATGCGGCGGGTGTGCACCAGCTTGAGCTGGTCGCGCGGCTGCGACCGGACCTTCCGGCTGTCGTCGGCTTTGCGGTGCGCCGGGTCGAGGTCGGTCAGCTCGGTGACGATCGCGCCGGCGCCGCGGTCGGAGATCCGGTGGCGCACGACGAGCACCGGGACGTACCCGCGGCCGGTCCGGACGAGCAGGTCGACGCCGCCGCGGCGGTGCCCGGCCGCGTCGACCGGGAACAGCGCGCCCCAGACGTACTGCGCTTCGGCGGCGAAGGCCCGCTCGGTCAGCTCGACGCGCTCGTGGGCGGGCAGGTCGCGGTCGATCTTCACCCAGTGGCCGGGATTGGCCGCCATCAGCCTGCTGACGATGTCCTCGCGGTGGGCGGTGGCGTCGGCGATCCGCTGCTGCGCCGTGGGGTCCGGCGGGGAAAGCGGTACCTCGCGCATCGACGGGTCGTGCTCGAGGTGCACACGACGACGGCAGCGGCTGACCGCGCCCGCGTCGAGTACCACCTCACCCTGCATGGAGATCACTCTAGATTCCCACCGCCGAGCCGACATGCCCGCCACCCTGGCTACCAGTAAGTTCGACGTCGACACGTCGCAGGAGGTGCCATGGCGCGCAAGGCCAAGGTCGAGGGTGATGCCAGGTTCACCCCCAAGAAGGCGAAGAACGCGGTCGCGGTGGCGAAGGTGCTCGGACCGGCCGTGATCCCGGTGGTCGCGCCGTTCGCGGTGCGCGCGGCGGGCGCCGCGCGGGACGCGTACGACCGCTACCAGGCGCGCAAGCTGGGGGTTGCGGTCGACAAGCTGGGCGAATACACCGGCCGCGGCGCGGCGCTGCACGCCCGGATCGCGGGCCTCGCCGACGGCTGCCGCGACCTGCAGAAGTCGGAGAAGGCGTCGAAGGCGGACCAGGAGTTCGTGAAGGACTCGCTGAGCACGCTGGAGCAGCTGTCGGCATCGGTGCGCGCGGCGGAGCGGATGCCGGCGGCGCGGCGCAAGGCGGTGCACCGCGCGGTGGCCGGCGAGCTGGAGCGGCTGGAAGGCCAGCTGCTGCACCGGCTGGGGATCTGACGGCACCGGCCGGCACCGCGAAACTGTCGGTGCCGGCCGGTAGCGTAGAAAACGGGGGGGCGCCCCCGCGGGCTACTTCACGAAGCCCTTCTTGACCATCCAGTCGTGGGCCACCTTGCCCGCGTCCTGGCCGTCGACGTCGACCTGCTTGCACAGCTCGACCATCTGGTCGTTCGTGATCGCCGCGCTGACCTTCTCCAGGGGGCCGCGCAGGTCCGGGTGCGCCTTGATGAACTCGGTGCGCAGCGTCGCCACCGCGTTGTACTGGGGGAACGCCTTCTTGTCGTCCTCCAGCACCCGGAGGTTCAGGCCCGAGATGCGGCCGTCGGTCGTGAAGACCTCGCCGACCGGGCACGTTCCGCTCGCCACCGCCGAGTAGATCGTGCCGATGCCGAAGTTCTTCACCGTCGGGTTCTGGAAGCCGTACGCCTTGACCGCCGCCGGGAAGCCGTCCTGACGGCTGGTGAACTCCGTCTCCAGGCAGAACACCGCCTGGTCCGGCTGCTTCTTGATGAACGCCGCCAGGTCGGACGTCGTCTTAAGGTTGTTCTTCGCGCCGTACGCCTCGGTGACGGCGAACGCGTACTGGTCGTTCAGCGGCGAGTAGTTCAGCCACGTGACGCCGAACTTCTCCTCGTCCGCCTTGGCCGTCGCCTCGTACTGGGCCTTCTCGCCGCCCGGCACCGGGAGCTCGTTGCCCTGGTAGTTGATCCAGCCCGTGCCCGTGTACTCCCACGTGACGTCGGTCTGGCCGGACAGCAGCGCCTGGCGCGAGGAGTTGGAGCCCTTGATGTCGGACAGGTCGACGACGTCCGCGCCGGCCGCCGTCAGGGCCATCTCCGCCATGTACGCCAGGATGATGTTCTCGGTGAAGTCCTTCGACCCCACCGTCACCTTCACCCCCTGCAGCGACGGGATCGGCTGGATCGAGCCCGGCTTGATGTCGTAGGGCACCGCCTGGTTGACCGTCAGCCCGCAGGACGACAACGTCACCCCCAGCAGTGCCACGACTGCCATACGACGGAGTTTCATCGCAGCCCCTTCGGTCCGAAGTACTGTTCGGCGACCGCGCCCAGCCAGTCCACCAGCAGCGCCAGCGCGACGGCCAGCACCGAGCCGGTCACCAGCACCGAGGTCAGGTTCAGCTTGTAGCCGGTGTCGATCAGCAGCCCGAAGCCGCCGGCGTTGACGAACATGCCGAACGTCGCCGTGCCGACCGCCAGGACGAGCGACGTGCGCAGGCCGGCCAGGATCAGCGGGACGGCGAGGGGCAGCTCGACCCGCCACAGCACCGCGGCCGACGACATCCCGATGCCGCGGCCCGCGTCGATCAACGCCGGGTCGACCTGCTGGATGCCGACCATCGTGTTCCGCAGCACCGGCAGCAGCGAGTAGAACGCCAGCGGCAGCGCGGCCACCCAGATCCCGCCGGTCGCGCCGGTGATGATGAACCACAGCACCAGCACGCCCAGCGCGGGCGCGGCCTGCCCGATGTTCGCGATCGCCAGGAAGACCGGCGCCAGGAAGCGCGCCCACGGCCGCGTCACGAGCACCCCGAGCGGCACCGCGACCAGGACGACGATCGCGGTCACCACGAGCGTCATCAGCACGTGGTCCCACAACGCGGTCAGCAGCGACGACGCGTTGAGCGTCTCCTTCTCCGTCGCGGTCAGCCCGCTGGAGAACACCGAGACCAGCGTCACGGCGACGATGACCAGCACGGCGACGGGCTGGGCGAGGAGGCGGACGCGTTCCGCGCGCTTGGAGCCGGACTCGGTGCTGAAACCGGTATCGACGGCAGCCGTCATGCGGACACCTCTTCTTCACCGTTCGTGTGCTCGTCCCGAAGCTGCTGGATGGTCGCGATCACGGTGTCGAGCTGGATGGTGCCCGCGTACTCGCCGCGCGCGCCGGTCACCGGCACCGACCCGCCCTCGGCGAGCATCGCCTCGAGCGCGTCCTGCAGCGTCGACTGCAGGCTGACGATGTCCCGCAGCGGCTTGCCGACGTTGGCCAGCGACGCACCCGGAGTCAGCTCGCGGACGTGCACCCAGCGCGTCGGGCGGCGGCGCGCGTCCAGCACCAGCGCGAAGTGCTTGCGCTGGTCCTCGAGCTTCTTGCGGACCTCGGCCGCGTCGTCGGACACCGTCGCGGTGAGCGCGTCCTGCTGGAGCTCGACGTCCCGGACCCGCAGCAGCGTCAGCTGCTTCAGCGACGCGCCCGCGCCGACGAAGCCGGCGACCGTGTCGTTGGCCGGGTTGGCCAGGATCGCCTCGGGCGTGTCGTACTGCATGATCGACGACTGGTTGCCGAGCACCGCGATCTTGTCGCCGAGCTTCACGGCCTCGTCGAAGTCGTGCGTGACGAACACGATCGTCTTCTTCAGCTCGCTCTGCAGGCGCAGCAGTTCGTCCTGCAGGTTGCCGCGGGTGATCGGGTCGACCGCGCCGAACGGCTCGTCCATCAGCAGCACCGGCGGGTCCGCCGCCAGCGCCCGTGCGACGCCGACGCGCTGCTGCTGCCCACCGGACAGCTGGCGCGGGAAGCGGTCGCGGAAGTCGGCCGGGTCGAGCCCGACCAGGTCCATCATCTCCTCGACCCGGTCGTTGACCTTCTTCTTGTCCCAGCCGAGCAGGCCGGGCACGACCGCGATGTTCTGCGCCACGGTGAAGTGCGGGAACAGCCCGGCCTGCTGGATGGCGTAGCCGATCCGGCGGCGCAGGGTGTCGACGTCGAGCTTGCCGGCGTCTTCACCGCCGATGGTGATCGTTCCGGAGGTCGGCTGGACCAGGCGGTTGATCATCCGCATGGTGGTGGTCTTGCCGCAGCCGGACGGGCCGACGAAGACCACGATCTTGCCCGCGGGCACGACCATCGAGAAGTCGTCGACGGCCGCTTCGCGGGTCCCGGGGTACCGCTTGGTGACGTGCTCCAGCTCGATCTCGACGCCGGAGACTTCCTCGTTCTCAGCCACGGACACCCCTAGAAATGGTGAAGCGCTTGATCAGGACGTAGACGCCGTCGAGCAGCAGGGCGAGGATGACCACCCCGACCGTGCCGGTGACGGCTTGGTTCAGGGAGTTCGTGCTCCCCGCGTTCGTGAGCCCGGAGAAGACCTCGGCGCCGAAGCCGGGGCCCTTCGCGTAGGCGGCGATCACCGCGATGCCCATCAGCATCTGCGTGGCCACGCGCATGCCGGTGAGGATCGCGGGCCACGCCAGCCGCAGCTCGACCCGGGTCAGCACGCCGAAGCGGCTCATCCCGATGCCGCGCGCGGCGTCGACGACGGCCGGGTCGACGCCGTCGAGCCCGACGATGGTGTTCCGGACGATCGGCAGCAGGCCGTAGAGCACCAGCGCGATCACGGCCGTCGTCGGACCGAGCCCGGAAAGCGGGATCAGCAGGCCCAGGAGGGCGAACGACGGGACCGTCAAGATCGTGCTCGCCAGCGCCGTGGCCACCGCCGAACCGATCGGGCTGCGGTACACCGCGATCCCGATCAGCACGCCGAGGACCGCCGCGAGGATCGTGCACTGCACCACCATGCTGGTGTGCAGGTAAGCCTCCAGCCAGAGCTTGCTCGCCCGGTCGGAGATGTAGTCGAAGAGGTTCATCCGTGTCTGCTCTCCCGCCCTTTGGCCCCGGCTCTCACCCGAACGGGCTAGTTCCTGACCGACGGCTCAGTACCCAGCTCATGGCCGGTCCAAACCCCCGTTTCGGCCCACCGGTTCCGCCCACCTTGGCCTTCACCGGCGTGATCGGCAACAAATGACCTGAACCAGGGCGTGACGTGAAACGTGAACTTCATGTGTGCTCACCTCACGGGATCACACGCTCACGCGGGGAAAGGTCCCTTAGGCTGCTCCTCATGAGCGTTCCGGCACGGCGTCCCGCCGTGCTCGGTGCTACCCGGGGTGTGTCGCTGGCCGTGTCCGCCGCGGCGCTGTCCGTGACCGCGCACCGTCTCGCCGACGGCGGCTTGCCCGATCCGGCGATGACCGCGCTGCTCACCGGCCTCTTCGGCTGGACCGCGACCGCGCTGGCCCGCAAGGCGCGCGGGCCGGTCGCCACCATCACGCTGCTCGGCGCCGCCCAGCTCGTGATGCACCTGCTGCTCACCACGCTCGCCGGTCACCACGACATGTACGCGATGCCCGGCAGCACCGGGCTCGGCATGGTGGCCGCGCACGCGATCGCCACCCTGGTCACCGCGCTCCTGCTCGCCCGCGCGGACGCGACGCTGCTCACGGTGCTGGCCGTGCTGCGCGCGATCCTGCCGCGGCTGCTCACCCCGCTGCCGGTGCCGGCCGCGGCCCCCGCGCTCGTCCCCGCCCGCACCGCGGCGCCGGGGCACCTCGTCGGCGTCGACCTGCGCCGGATCCGCGGGCGGCGCGGCCCGCCTGTCCACTCCTGAAACCCAGCTCCATCCCCTTCACAGCCCGGTCCCCGAACCGAGCTGCCCCTTCTTGAGTTCATCAGGAGTGAACCCATGTCCCAGCACGTCTTCCAGCGCGCCGGTTTCCTCGCCGCCACCGTCGGTGTCGCCGGTCTCCTCGGCGCGGGCGTCGCCTCCGCGCACGTCACCGCCAACGTCTACGGCCCGCAGCCGACGAAGGGCGGGTACGCGGCGATCGTGTTCCGCGTGCCGAGCGAGGAGAAGGACCCCGTCACCACCACCAAGGTCACCGTCGACTTCAAGGCGGACTACGGCATCGGCTCGGTGCGGACCAAGCCGGTCCCCGGCTGGACCGCCGAGGTGACCAAGTCGAAGCTGCCGACGCCGGTGACCAAGGACAACGGCACGCAGATCACCGAAGCCGTCACCGCGGTGACGTGGACCGCGCAGGCGGGCAGCGAGCTCAAGGCCACCGACTACCAGGAGTTCTCGGTCTCCTTCGGGCCGCTGCCGACCAACGTGGACCAGGTCGAGTTCCCGGCGCACCAGACCTACAGCGACGGCAAGGTCGTCGACTGGAACCAGCCGACCCCGGCGGGCGGTGAGGAACCGGAGCACCCGGCCCCGGCCGTGAAGCTGGCCGCCAAGTCCGAGGGCGACGAGCACGGGATGGCCGCGAACACCGCGTCCACCACCGGGGAGCACACTGAAGCCGCGGCCGCGACGTCCGACAACACCGCTCGCTGGCTCGGCGGCGCCGGCCTGCTCGTCGGCGCCATCGGCCTCGGTGTCGGGGCCGGCGCGACCATCCGGGCCCGCAAGGCCACGGCCAAGTCGGGAGGCAACAGCTAGATGCGGAAGGCGCTCGTCGCGCTGGCGTTGACGGTGGTGGCCGTGCTCGGCACGGCCACCCCGGCGCTGGCGCACAACGTGCTGATCTCCTCGGACCCGGCGAACGGCTCGTCCGTCGGCGCCGGCCCGCAGAAGATCAGCCTGACGTTCGACCAGTACGTGCAGGGTGCGGACGTCAACCAGATCGCGGTGACCGGGCCCGGCGGCGGCCAGTGGGCCGAGGGCCCGATCACCGTGGTGAACAACGTCGTCAGCGCGCCGCTGCGGCCGCTCGGCCCGGCCGGCAAGTACACCGTCGGCTATCGGGTGCTGTCCGCCGACGGCCACCCGGTGACCGGTGAGCTCTCCTTCACCCTGACCGCGGCGGGCACCGGCACGCCGGCGACCGTCGACGCGGCGAAGTCGCCGGGCAGCTCGTCGCAGGCGGCTCCGCAGTCCGGCTCGACCGGGGTGCCGATCTGGGTCTGGATCGCCGGCGCCGTCGTGCTGCTGGCCATCGGGCTGACGGTCGCCCTGCGGTCCGGCCGGTCGGTGGAAGAGAAGAACTGATGACCCAGGCCGAGACCACCGCGAAACCCCGCTATTCGACGCTGCTCTGCGTCGTGACGGCGGGCCTGCTCGGCGCCCTGATCGGCGTCGCGCTCATGTCCACCACCCCGGTCCCCGGAGTCGTGGAGCCGAGCGCGGTGGTCTCGGCCGGCATCCCGGTCGTGCGGGTCCTGCTCGACCTCGCCGCGGTCACGACCATCGGCCTGGCGCTGCTGTCGGTGCTCGTCGGCTACGACCGGCCGAAGCTGACCGAGCCGATCATGCGGCTGGCGCGCCCCGCCGGTGTCGCGGCCGCGCTCGTCTGGGCCACGGCCGCCGTCGTCGCGCTCATCCTGCAGACCGCGGAGTACAAGCCGGGCTCGTCGACGCTGTCCGCCGGGGACATCGGCGGCTACATCGCGAACGTCGGCGCGGGCAAGGCGCTCGTCATCGTCGCCGTGCTCGCGCTCGTGCACGCCGGGATCGGCGCGCTGGCGCTGCGCTTCGGCGAGAAGGTGCCCGCCGAGGTCCGCGTCGGGCTCGGCCTGTTCGCGCTGCTGCCGCTGCCGGTCACCGGGCACGCGTCGAACTGGAACTACCACGACTACACGATGATCTCGATGGAGCTGCACGTCATGAGCGCGGTCGCCTGGACGGGCGGTCTCGGCGCGATGACCGTGCTCCTCGTCGCGAACCGGACGCTGCTGGCGCACGCGCTGCCCCGGTTCTCGAAGCTGGCGACGCTCTGCCTGATCCTCTCCGCGGCGACCGGGCTGTTCAACGGCCTCGTCGAGATCTCGCTCAACCCGACCATCGGCTTCTGGGCGGCGATCTTCACCACGCCGTACGGGCAGCTGTTCGTCCTCAAGTTCCTGTGCACCGGTGTCATCGCGCTGCTCGGCGCGTACACCCGGTTCCGGCTGATGCCGCAGATCGTCCGCCACAACCGGACGGCGCTCGCCGCGTGGGCGACGCTCGAGCTGACCGTGATGGGTCTGGCGTTTGGTTTCGCGGTGGTGCTGACGCGAGCGCCGGTCGTCGCTTCCTGAAAGCCCTTCCTCGCAGGTAGATCACGGTGTCAGGTCACGCCGAGTAGCTGCAACTTGCGCATTGGGCTGAGGGGTAGACCATTGGGGGCGACCCGTCGGACCGAACTTTCTACCCTGAGAAGAGCCCATTTCGGAAGCGACGAACGGTCATCTGCAGTCGGCGAATGCACGTGCAGTTTGTGGTCCCGGTCACATGATGTGACAGACCCGGCTCAGCGGTAACGCGTCCAGCGTGCGTCCGTCCGGCCGCTGCGGAGGTCGTCCAGACGGCGGAACAGCTCGGGCCGCACCTGGGGCCGGCTGCGCAGGATGGGCAGCACGCTCGTCGTCAGCTTCAGCTCGCGCACGGCCCGGAGCACGGCGAACCCGGACCACGACGTCACGTCGAAGCCGTACGCCGCGGCGAACGTCCGGTAGTGCACCGGCGGGTCGCCGAACCGTTCGCGGCCGACCGCCAGCGGCGTCAGGTCCCACTCCGGCGGGCCGACGCACGACGAATCGAAGTCGCAGAGCACCGGCCCGTCCGGCCCCGGGATGACGTTGCCCGGGTACGCGTCGCCGTGGACCAGGCCCCTGGGCAGCGGGAACTCCAGCTTGGCCAGCGCTTCTTCGAGCTCGGCGCAACGGTCGAGCAGGAACGCGCGGTCGGCGTCACCCAGCTCTTCGGCGTCGGACACGCGGGCGCGCACCGCGGCGAACGGCGCCCACTCGGCGAGCCCGTCGGGCGCCGGGAGCGCGTGCACCTGGCGCAGCAGCCGGGCCAGGTCGGTCGACGTCGCCGGCCGGCCGATGCTCGGCACCTGGTGCCACACGGTCACGAGGTGCCCGTCGACGGCCATCGGCTGCTCGACGGTGTCGAGCAGCCGGATCGCGGGGACGTCGTGGCGTTCAAAGTGCCGGGCCACCCGGACCACCGTGCCGACGCGGTGCCGCAGCTGGGTCGAGCCGACGATCCGGATCACGAACGGCGCCGTGACCAGTGCGTACACGGCGTTGTTGGTGAACCGCAGCAGCCGCGCGCCCGCCGGGTCGAGACCCAGCCGCGCGCAGGTCGCCGCCAGTACGCCACGCAGCTTGCCGGAGGTGAACCGGCCGTCCAAGACGATGCCGGCCCCTTCGGCGTCAGGCTGCGTAGAAAGCGTTGAGGCGGTCGGCGAGGTCACGGGCGTCGGCGTTGTTGCGGCGTCGCTCGGCCTCGTCCTGCAGGGGCCGCATGCGGTCCTTGACCCGCTCGGACTTGATGCCCTCGGCGCAGTCGATGGCCTTGCCGCCGACCTTGGCGCCGTGGTCGAGGTCGCCGTCGAGCAGGTGGTTGGTGGCCAGCGCGCTGAGCATGAACGTCTTGGAGCGGGCCATTTCGTCGTCATAGGACTCGACGGCCCTGGTCAGCGCCGGGATGGCGTACTTCGTGTGCTCGGCGTTCTGCTGCGCGAGGACCGTGTGGACGGTGCCGACCATGGCGTAGACGTCGGTCTCGGTGAAGAACTTCACCCACGACTCGGCCTCGGCCAGGTTGGCGCGCTCGAACTCGTCCTTGCTCCGGCCGAGCAGCTTCACGGCCTGCTCTTCGTTGCCCATCATCGCGTAGGCCCAGGCCTCGTTCGCGCAGAGCACGGAGACCGCCAGCTCGGAGCCGGATTCCTGGGCGGCGATCTGGCCCAGCTGGAACAGCTTCAACGCGTCGTTCGGGGCGTCCTGGTGCAGGTAGACGCGGCCCATGCGGTAGAGCACGTTCGCCACCAGCGGGTGGTTCTCGCCCTGCTTGGCCAGGTCCAGCGCGTTCGCGAAGTGGCCGCGCGCGGAGTCCATCAGCCCGGTGTCGAAGGACGTCCAGCCGGCCAGCGAGTGCAGGTCGGCGAGCGCCACGTACAGGCGGTTCTTGACGATGTCGGTGCCGTGCGCCTCGAGCATCTGCTGTCCCCAGGACAGCTGCGCCACGACGGCGTCGCGGCAGAACCCACCGCCGTACTGGTAGTCCAGGGCGCGCAGGGCGCGCGTCGCGGCCTCCACCTGGCGCACGTCGGTCATGCCGATGCGCCCGGGCGCCGGCGTCCTCGCCGGTCCGGCCGACCAGGTGCCCGATTCCGGACCGAACACCGCCGCACCCATCGTGACCTGGGCGGCGTGCGCGAGGAACCTCCGTCGCTTCACGGACTCGTCCTCCTCAGCCTGCTGGCCGTCGGCGGAGCCGACGACGCGTATCGCCGTGGCCTCGTCGTAGGCGAGGCCCATGTATCCACGTGGGACACCCAGGCCGTCGGCGATCCGCGTGAGCACGTCGTAGGCCATGACCTGGCGACCCTTGAGGATCTCCGACACCTCGGACTGGGACTGGCCGGTCATCGCGGCGATCTGGCGCTGCGAGACACCGTGCTTGCGCAAGAGGCGGTAGACGGCGCTGATCTCGCGGGACGCGAGAGCCGCTCTCATCTCCGGCTGCTCCCACGCGTCAGCGGGAACCGCGTGGCTCTGCCGGGCTTCGGCACTGCCACCGTTACTGGCGTCCATCGCGCCCCCTCCAACTGTCCGGTCGGGCGTCTGTGAAACAGCGTAGGCAAACCTGCGGAACCGTGTGAACAGCCGAACTGGTGCCCTGATCGGTCCGGGCGAAGTCCGTTGACCGCTTACCGTGGAACCTGGTCCGGTCACCGCTATGACGCCATTTCGACCTTCTATCGCACCCGGTTTCACCTCACTGTAGTTGTCAGATCTCCGTCACCGTCCGGACACCGGCAGCGATCACGGAGAGCTACGAAAACCGCAGGGATGTTGCAGAAGGCATCTTCGAAAGACTTTCGACAGAGCGGAGAAGGGCGTGGAGTTCGTGGACTCGTTCGCAGGGGGACATGCCGGCACGGTCACCCGCGCCGTGCGACCGGCGATGTCGCCGGTTTCCCCCGTCTCCGCCGTCCGTCCCGTCACCCCGGCCGCGGCGGTGGACCCCCGCACCGCGAGCGTCCGCCACTACGAAGGCGGTCAGCTGGTGTGGCGCGTGCAGTGCGGCGACCTCATCAGCCGCGAGCGCGCGGTGACGGTGTTCGTCGAGGACAACCAGGTGGTACTGGTCTCGCCCCCCGGCGAGACCGCGCGGTTGACGTCCGGCCAGCTCGGACAGCTGCGCGCCGCGCTCAACGAAGCCGCCAAGATGGCGGAAAGGTAACGGTGAGCTGATCATGGATCAGGTACTCGGGCAGGTCCTCCGCAACGCGGTCTGGGAGCGCCTCGACATGCTGACCGACCTGGCGAACCGCGCCGACGCCCAGTCGCTCGTCTCGGTCGCGCGTTCCGAACTGCCCCGCTTGACGGAGGCGTGGCGCGCGATGCTGAAGATGCACGAGCCCGACGAGCGCGGCGACTGCCCGACCTGCTCGACCCGGTGGCACCGCTGCAAGGCGCCGTGCTCGGTCTGGCAGGTCGCGCACGAACACCTGGTCGCGGGCGGCCTGGCCCCGCAGCAGCAGGCTCCGGCGAGCCGGCTGAGCGGGCGGCGCAAGAGCCCGGTCCCGGCGCAGGACCGCGGCGTGCCTGCCCCCACCGCCGCCGAGACCACCGGGCGCCACGCGCTGGTGAACCCGCGCCGAGCGGTCACCGCCTGATCCACCCGGGTCGTCGCCACCTCCCGCGGTCGCGGCCCACTTCGTTTCACCCCTGAGCCGGCGAGCGCGGCCGACCGATCGCCCCATCGGACCCGCGCCTGCTCTCGCCCCGGCCGGGGACTGTTTCGCCCGCACCCCCGAGCAGCGCGAACCAGTCCTCGGCCGCACCACCCGGTCCCCACCGCGATTAATCGAAAAAAATACGCGTTAGACCTAGCCCAGGCGGTAATCCCCCGCTAGATTGATCATCGTAGAGGCCTGGACCACTGGTTCGCCTCGACACGATCCGCCCGCTGCTGATCCGAAGCTGTGCGGCCCTCGAATTCCGCGGGCCGGTGCCGTTGCACTCCCCTCCCCCGACCGGCACCGGCCCGCGGTTCCAACGTTCTAGCGAACCGCCTTCACGCGCAGCACGAGCACCGCGGCCAGCAGCGTCGCGACGGCCGAAGCCGCGAACAGGCCGGGATAGCCACCCAGGTAGGCCAGCACCAGCGGCGTCAGCAGCGGGGCGACCACCTGCGGCAGCGAGTTCGCGATGTTGATGACCCCGAGGTCCTTCGCGCGGTCCTGCGCCGCCGGGAGCACCTGCGTCAGCATCGCGAGCGCTACAGCCATGTACGCACCGAAACCGACGCCCAGCAACGGCGACGCGGCGAGCGCGACCGGCCAGCTCTGCCAGACGACCAGCAGCAAAGCGGCCAATGCCATCACGCCGGAGGCCGCAAGGACGTATGGCTTACGCCGTCCGGACTTGTCCGAGAAGTGGCCGGCGAGCACGGCACCGATGACGAGCGCGACGCCGTACAGCCCCATCATGATGAGCAGGCCGGTGTCCGGGTCCTCGTAGTGCACCGCGTCCTTGAGGAAGAACAGCAGGTAGAGCGTCCCGAACGCGTTGCCGAGGTTGATCATGAAGTGGCACGACCAGGCCCACGCGAAGTCCGGGTGCCGCCGCGGCGAGACCCAGAGGTTGCGCAGGACCTCGCCGGCCTGGGACGACGGCCGGAACTCGACCGGCAGGCGCGCGTCCGGCGTCCGGAAGACGAAGAAGGCGGCGCCGGCGACGACGATGACCGCGCAGACCGCGTAGGCCAGCGGGATCCCGGCGATGCCGAGCATCACGACGACCACGACCGCGCCGAGGACCGTGCCGAGCATCTGCGCGATCCCGACGAGCCCGCCGACCTGCGCGCGCTGCCCGACCGGGACGCGGTCGGCGATGGCGGACATCAGGGTGGCGAGCATGCCGTTGAGGCCGGCCTGCACGAGGCACCAGCCGACGATGAGGACCGCGACGTTCGGCGCGAAGGCCAGCACCAGCAACCCGACGGTCGCGACCGCGGCGCCGATCACCGTCCACGGGTGGCGGCGGCCGAAGCGCGAGGTCGTCCGATCGGACAGCAGCCCGACGGCCGGGTTGACGACCAGCGCGACGATCGCGCCGACGCCCATCACCAAGCCGAGCACGAACTCCTTGTTCGCCTGGTCCAGCAGTTCGGCCTGCTGCGGCAGCAGCACCTGGATCGGCGCGTAGATCCCCAGCCAGAGCGCGATGTTCGCGAAGAACAGCAGGCTCATCCAGCCGGGCCGCACCCGCACGACGGGTTCGGCGAGGGCCTCCGGGACCGCGCGGGTCGTTTCACTGCTCATCGCGCACCAGCTTCCGGTACCAGTGGAACGAGTCCTTCGGCGTGCGCCGCAGGGTTTCGTAGTCGACGTGCACCAGGCCGAAGCGCGGCGCGTAGCCCTTGGACCACTCGAAATTGTCCATCAGGGACCAGCAGAAGTAACCCCGGACGTCGACACCGGCGTCCATCGCCTCGCGCAGCGCGACGAGGTGGCTGTGCAGGAAGTCGATCCGCTCGGGGTCGTGCACGCCGCCGTCCTCGGCGACGACGTCGGCGAAGCTGCAGCCGTTCTCGGTGATCTGGACGGGCGGCAGCTTGTCGCGGTAGCGGCGGTGGAAGTCCAGCAGCAGCTCGCGCAGGGCGTGCGGGACGATCGGCGAATCGTTCGTCGTCATCGGGTAACCCTCGATCGGGCGGAGCTCGAAGGGCAGCGGATTGCCCGGCCCGGGCTTCGCGACGCCTTGGGGCTCGTAGTAGTTGACGCCGTAGAAGTCGAGCGGCTGCGCGATGGTGGGCAGGTCGTCGGCGAACCCGGCGGGGAGGTGCTCGTGGAGCTGCTCGGGGTAGCTGCCGAGCAGCACGGGGTCGGCGAAGAGGCGGTTGAGCAGGGCGTCGAGCCATTCGGCGGCGTCGTGGTCGGTGTCTTCGGCGGGCCAGACCGGCGAGTGGTTGTTGGCGGTGCCGATGTTCGTCGCGCCGGCCGCGCGGAGTGCTTGGACGGCGAGCCCGTGGGCGAGGTTCTGGTGGTGCGCGGTCGGGATGGCGTCGAGCAGCAGCGTCTGACCGGGCGCGTATTCACCGATGGCGTAACCGAAGATGGACATGACCATGGGCTCGTTGAGCGGAATCCACAGTTTCACCCGATCGGCGAAGCGCTCTCCGAGGATGTGGGCGTACTCGGCGAAGCGCTCAGCGGTCGTGCGGGAGAGCCAGCCGCCGTCGTCTTCGATCGCCTGCGGGGTGTCCCAGTGGTAGAGCGTGACGGCGGGGGCGATGCCGGCTTCGCATACGGCGTCGATGAGCTTGTCGTAGAAGCCGAGGCCCTCGGGGTTGGGCGCACCGGTGCCGGTGGGCTGGATCCGCGGCCAGGCGATGGACATCCGGTAGGCGCCGACACCGAGTTCGGCCATCAAAGCGATGTCTTCGGGGTAGCGGTGGTAGTGATCGGCGGCTACGTTCGCCCTTTCGCCGCGGGCGATCTTGCCCTCGGTCGCGGAGAATGTGTCCCAGATGGACGGTCCGCGCCCGCCTTCGCTGGTGGCGCCCTCGATCTGGAACGCCGAGGTGGAGACACCCCAGAGGAAATCGGGCGGGAAGATCGGGTTCTGCACCGGTGCTGACCCCTTCGTCAGGCCACCCGTCCGGGTGAACATGAAAAGTTCTCATATACTAGGTCTTCACTCGTCCGTGGGGAAGCCCGTCGGCACGATAAAGTCCCAGATCAGACGAGGAGGAGCGCCGTGTCCGACATCCAGGCCGCAAAGGTGCCGGCAGAAGCCACCCCCTTGCGCCGTCAGCCGGTCCAGCAGCGAAGCGCGAAGAGGGTCGAGCAGATGCTCGACGCGAGCGCGGCGCTGATCGACGAACTCGGTTACGACGCACTGACGACGACCCTGATCGCCAAACGAGCGGGCGTGGCGGTCGGTTCGCTGTACCAGTTCTTCCCGGACAAGAGAGCGGTCGTGCAAGCGCTTACGGCCCGCAACTTGGAGCGCTTCGTGGGCGCGGTGAACGAGCGCCTGAAGCAGCTGGGGCCGGAGCACTGGTGGGACGTCGTGGACTCGATCCTCGACATCTACCTGGAGATGCACCGGACGGTGCCGGGGTTCTCGAAGGTCCACTTCGGCGACATCATCGACCGGCAGTTGCTGGACGAGACGCGCGACAACAACGCGGTGATCGTAGATTCGCTGACAGATCTGGTGTCGACGCAGGTGGACCGGCCGGTCGAGGACCTGCGGTTCGCGATCGGGATCGCCAACGAGGTGGCTGACGCGCTGTTGAAGCTGGCGTTCCGGAAGGAGCCTCGCGGCGACGAGAAGATCGTGGCCGAGGCCAAGTACGTGGTGAAGGGGTACTTGGCGGCTCGGTTCGGGGAGCAGTCTTAGCTGTCCACAGAAGTTGTCCACAGGTATGCACAGCTGTGGACAACTGGGGTGTTCGGGGCCGGGTTGTCGGTGGGCGCCGATAGACTGGATGTGGGGGTTCCCCCGGGGAGGGTGGGCTGCGTGTGGGCCCGGGCTGGCGGGCTGCCGAGCTTGGCTGGCTGCCGAGTCTGGCGGGCTACCAAACCCGGCCGGCTGCCGAGTCTGGCGGGCTTGGTACTCAGCTTGTGGCGGTCGACCGTTGGACCACGGATCGCGCCCGCGGCGGAACTGGGCCGCTGTGTGGATTCTTCCGGCCCTGGCCGGGATCAGCCGACGGAGATCGGCGGCAGTTCGCTGATCGGCGCCACCTCGCCGCGCGGGCCGGGCTACCGACTCGGCGCAATACGGCGTTCGACGCCGGTGGTGCGTTATTCAGCCGAAGTTCTGGTGCTCGCCCCGGTACGTCGGGACCGTTCGCTCCACCCGGTCGCCCTGCACCAAGTGGTAGTGCGTGAACCGCTCCGCCAGCTCGCCCGCCTTCGCGTGCCGGAGCCATACCCGGTCACCCAGCTCGAGCGAACGCGCTGCTCGGCCCGTCACCGGGGTTTGGACCTCGCCCGCGCCCTCGAAGCCCAGTAGCTTCAAGCCCGTTGGCAAGTACGGCTGCGGGACTCGCGAAGCGCCCGCTGGGCCCGAAGCGACGTAGCCGCCCGAGAACAGCGTGGCGATTTTGCGGGTGGGGCGCCGGACCACCGGGAGCGCGAACAACGCCGCCGGGCGGGGGCTGAACCGGGAATAGCCGTCGAACAGCGTTGGGCCGATCAGGCCCGAGCCCGCCGCTATCTCCGTGACCACCGCGTCCGCGCCCGTCGACTCGATGCTTCCCGTGCCTCCGCCGTTGACGAACTCCAGGGACGTCACCGCCTCGACCGCGCGGACCGCCTGGCCGCGGCGGCGGTTCAGCTCCGCCGCCGAGCGGCGCTGCATCCAGCCGATCACCAGCCGGTTCAAGCGCGCGCCCGCCGCGTCGCCGAGGCCCGCTATCTGACCCTCGTACGCCATCACGCCCACCAGGCGGAAGCCCGGACGGGCCAGCACCTGCTGGGCGAACGTCGAGGCTTGCTTCGGCGTGAAGATCGGGGACCGCCGCGTGCCGACGTGGACTCCCGGCAGCGGGCGCCACGACGCGTCCAGTTCCAGGCAGACCCGGATCTCCGGGTGGCTGTGGCCGAGGGCCGCGTCGACCAGGTCCAGGTGCGCCGGCGAATCCACCATGATCGTGATCGCCGCGCGGGCCTTGTCCGAGGCCGCGAGGCGGCGCAGCGCTTCGTGGTCGGCCGTCGGGTAGGCGACGACGATGTCATCGGTCGTGCCCAGCTCCGCGTGCCAGATCGCTTCCGCCAGCGAGTAGCACATCAGGCCCTCGAAGCCCGGCATCGCGAGCACGCGTTCCAGCAACGCCCGGCAGCGGACCGACTTGCTGACCACCCGGATCGGCTTGCCCGCCGCGCGGCGGCGGAGGTCGTCGGCGTTCGCGTCGAACGCCGCCAAGTCGACCACGGCCAAGGGCGGATCGAGGTCCTTGGTCGCCAAGTCGTACACCGTCGCACTGGTCACGAGGTCTAAAGTACGACACGAAGGCTTGAAACGCGAATACTGTTCACATACTGTTTCGGGCACTCGACCGATGGAGGGTGCGCGCATGACCCGGTGGACCAACTGGGCGGGCACGGCGTCCGCCTCGCCGCAGCACGTGCACCAGCCGCGCAGCGCGGCCGAGATCGCCGCGGCCGTCGAAGGCGTGGCCGCGGCCGGCCGGACGATCCGGCCCTGGGGCAGCGGGCACTCGTTCACCGCCATCGCCGTCGCCGACTCCGACGCGCTCGACCTGCGCCACTGGACCGGCATCGAGCGCGTCGATCTGGAGACCGGGCACGTCACCGTTCGCTCGGGCACCACGATCAAGCAGCTCAACGCCGAACTCGACGCGCTCGGGCTCGCCATGACCAACCTCGGCGACATCGACGCGCAGACCATCGCCGGCGCGATTTCCACCGGCACGCACGGCACCGGCGCGCGCCTCGGCGGCATCGCCACGCAGATCGCCGCGCTGGAACTCGTCCTCGCGGACGGCTCGGTCGTCTCCTGCTCGGCCGACGAAAAACCCGACCTCTTCGCCGCCTCCCGCGTCGGCCTCGGCGCCCTCGGCGTGATCACCACCGTGACCCTGCGCTGCGAAAAGTCCTTCTACCTGCGCGCGCAGGAGCGGCCGGAGCCGCTGGAGCAGGTCCTCGAGGGCTTCCACGACTTCGCCGACCAGAACGAGCACTTCGAGTTCTACTGGTTCCCCTACGGCAAGAACGCCCTGGTCAAGCGCAACAACCGGTGCGAGACGGCCGAACCGCTGAGCAAGGTCCGCGAGTTCGTGGACTACCAGATCATGGAGAACGTCGCTTTCGGCGGCCTTTGCCGGACCGGCCGGCTGATGCCGCGGCTCGTGCCGTCGCTCGGCAGCTTCGCCTCGAACGTCCTCTCCGCGCGCGAGTACAGCGACCTCTCCCACCGCGTCTTCGTCACCGCGCGCAACGTCCGGTTCACCGAAACGGAATACGCTGTTCCACGTGAATCAGTGCTCGACGTGCTCGCCGAACTACGGGCGGTAGTGCCGACGCTGAAGGACCCGGTGATGTTCCCGGTCGAGGTGCGCGTCGCCGCGGCCGACGACATCTGGCTGTCGACCGCGCAGGGCCGCGACTCCGCCTACATCGCCATCCACCAGTTCGTCGGCATGCCGTACCGCGAGTACTTCAGCGCGTTCGAGAAGATCGCCGGCGCCGTCGGCGGCCGCCCGCACTGGGGCAAGATGCACGACCTCGACGCCGGTGTCCTCCGCTCGCGCTACCCGCACTTCGACGACTTCCTGCGCGTGCGCAAGGAAACCGACCCCCATGGCGTCTTCGGCAACACCTACCTGGACCGCGTGCTCGGCCCCGCCTAGAAGAGCGCCGAGACCGATTCGCCGTTGTGGATGCGGCGGATCGCCTCGGCCATCGCCGGCGCGATCGAGAGGATCTTCAGCTTCTCGGTGCGCTCTTCCTCGGGGACCGGGACCGTGTTGGTGCAGACGATCTCCAGCACTTCCGGCCGGCTGCCGATGCGCTCGATCGCCTTCGCCGCGAACAGCCCGTGCGTGCACGCCACCCGGATCGAGCGCGGCTTCAGCTCGGCCAGCCGGTCCAGCAGTTCGAGCACCGTGCTGCCCTTGGCGATCTCGTCGTCGAGCACGATCACGTCGCGGCCGGTGATCTCGCCGATCACCGACGTGATCTGGACGCGGTCGTCCGGGAAGCGCTCCTTCGCGCCGGCCGCGACCTGAACGCCGAGGAGCCGCGCGAAGTGCGACGCCTCCTTCGCGTTGCCCAGGTCGGGTGACACGACAGTGGCACGCGAAAGGTCGTACTGCCGGAAGTGCTTGGCCAGCTCCTGCAGCGCGTGCAGGTGATCCACGGGGACGCTGAAGAAGCCGTGGACCTGCGGCGAGTGCAGGGTCATCGCGAGCACGCGGCTCGCCCCGGCCGTCACCAGCAGGTCCGCGACCAGCCGGCCGCCGATGGAGATGCGCGGCGCGTCCTTCTTGTCCGAGCGCGCGTACGAGTAGTGCGGCATGACCGCGGTGATGCGGGACGCCGACGCACCGCGGGCCGCGTCGAGCATGAGCAACAGCTCGACCAGGTGCTCCTGCACCGGCTTGACCAGCGGCTGGATGATGAAGACGTCCCGCTCGCGGCAGTTCGCCTGCAGCTGGACCTCGAGGCAGTCGTTCGCGAACCGCTGGATCTCGACCGGGCGCAACGGCACGCCCAGGTGCTTGCAGATCTCTTCGGCCAGCTCGGGGTGCGCGCTGCCGCTGAAGACGGCGATTTCTCTCGAAGCCTGGGTGATCACAGCGCGGAGATCGCTTCGGCGATGGCGTCCTCACCCGAGATCAGCGTCAGCGTGCGGTGCACCGACGCGGGTGTGTCGAGCAAAGCCACGAGCACCGCGGCGACGTCGTCACGCGGGATCGGGCCGCGGGGGGTCTGCTCGGCCAGCAGGACCAGGCCGGTGCCCGGGTCGTTGGTGAGCGAGCCCGGCCGGAGGATCGTCCAGTCGAGGTCGCGGGCCTTGAGATCGTCTTCCGCCGCGCGCTTGGCGCGCAGGTAGTGCCGGAACTCCTCGGTGACGTCGGGGTTCTCCGGGTTGTCGGCGCCGATCGAGCCGACCTGGATGTGCCGCCGGACGCCCGCGCGCTCGGCCGCTTCGGCGAACAGCGCCGCGGCGCCACGGTCCACAGTGTCCTTGCGGGCGGTGCCGCTACCCGGCCCGGCGCCCGCCGAGAAGATCGCGGCGTCGGC
Source organism: Amycolatopsis sp. NPDC003865 (assembly GCF_053605345.1). Lineage (NCBI taxonomy): Bacteria > Bacillati > Actinomycetota > Actinomycetes > Pseudonocardiales > Pseudonocardiaceae > Amycolatopsis > Amycolatopsis sp. NPDC003865. Next base: position 166,364 of record NZ_JBSGJA010000002.1, read on the forward strand.
GCCCTTCAACACTTCGGCGACGGCGTCCACATCGGAGTTTTCGAGGTCGAGCACGACGGCTTGGGCGCCGGCGGCTTCGAGGTCCGCCGCGTGGGCGGGATTCCGGATGATCCCGACCCCTTCGTCCCCGCGCGCGGCGAGCAGCCGCTCCAGCCGCAGAGCGATCTGACCGTGTCCACCAGCAATGACGACTCGCATGGAGCCGACCTTAGTGCGAAGCAGGAGCCTCCGCGGTCCGGAGCAGGTGGTCGTAGACCAGCTCGTTCACCAGGCGGGAGACCGGGTCCTCGGCGAGCACGACGCGCTCGGTGCGGCCTTCGAGGTCGAGGTCGACGACGGCGTTCGGGTCGGCCGTCACGACCGCGAGGCCGTACGCGCGGGCCCGCGGGAGGCAGTTGCCGACGTAGTCCTCGGTGAGGATCGCCGGCGACGGGAGCACGAGCGCGGCCTCGCCGTAGCGGGCGAACGGAACCGCGGAGGCCATCGCGGTGCGCCAGTGGCGCGCGACGGCCAGGACGCCGACGATCTCGGCGGCCGGGGCGGGGGCGGTTCCGGCCAGCTCCGGCCAGGTCCAGGTGTCGACGGTGGCGCGGTCGGCCACCGGGCCGGCACCCATCGCGATGCGCTCGGCGTGTACGTCGGTGCGGAGCTTGGCGACCACGCAGACCTTGCGGCCCAGGATCGTGGTCTCGGGGAGGACGACGCCGTTCCAGCCCAGCTGGGCCGCGGCGGCGCGGGCGAGCTCGTCGACGCTCGCGGGGAGCTCGATCGGCGGCACCACGCGGCTCGGCATCGACCGGCTGCGCTTCGCGCCACCGGCGACCGTCGAGCGCTCGGTGTTCTGAGGTGTAGCCGCCACGAGTCCGCCTCCTTCTAACCTGCACCGCTTCGTGACCGGGGGAAACCGGCACCCAACCTGTCTAACAGCGTGGCGGCGCGGCGTCGCCGGGTAGTGCGAGTGGCTGCGATCGGCGGCGGCCAGCGGTCGATGACCGGTCGGTAGGCGGTCATCCGACTTCGGTCGAACGGTGCGGCCAACCGAGTGATCGCGGGGTGAGTGGCACTACGGAACGGTTCCATCCGACTACCCGGGCGGGAACTCGGCAAACCCGGTCCGACTAGCCCGTTCGGCGCAATACCGGGAGGATCCACAGTGGACGTGGGCCGCTGAGCTGCGGTTGTCTACCGTCACCCACATGGCGGTGACTTGCGCCGCAGCGGTGACGCGCCCCCGCGACTAAAGTTACCGATCAGTCACTTAGTCGTCGCCGTGGAGGACCGATGCGCTCCCCGAAGGACTTCTTCGCCCCGCTCGCACTGGGCGCGCCCGCTCCCGTGCGGGAGATCCCGGTGACGCCGTCCCGGATGATCCACTTCTTCGACCCGGGCAACGAGAAGATGGCGGCCAAGGTGCCGGACATCGCGAAGAAGGTCGACGTCCTGCTCGGGAACCTCGAGGACGCCGTCCGCGCCGACCGCAAGGAGGCCGCGCGCGCCGGGCTCGTCTCCATCGCGAAGGCCAATGACTTCGGGAAGACGCAGCTGTGGACGCGCGTCAACAGCCTCGACTCGCCCTGGGTGCTCGACGACCTGGTCACGCTGGTCACCGAGATCGGCGACAAGCTCGACGTGATCATGGTCCCGAAGGTCGAAGGCGCGCAGGACATCCACTACGTCGACCGGCTGCTGGCCCAGCTCGAGGCGCGCGCCGGCCTGACGAAGCCGTTGCTGGTGCACGCGATCCTCGAAACGGCCAGCGGGGTGGCCAACGTGGAGGAGATCGCCGGCGCGAGCCCGCGCATGCAGGGCATCTCGCTCGGCCCGGCCGACCTGGCCGCGAGCCGCCGGATGAAGACGACCCGCGTCGGCGGCGGCCACCCCGGCTACCTCGTGCGCACCGACCCGACCGGCGACGACCTCACCGCGGGCCGGACGACCTACCAGCAGGACCTCTGGCACTACACGGTCGCGCGGATGGTGGACGCGTGCGCGATGCACGGGATCCTGCCGTACTACGGGCCCTTCGGGGACATCCGCGACGTCGTCGCGTGCGAAGACCAGTTCCGCAACGCGTTCCTGCTCGGCTGCGTCGGCGCGTGGAGCCTGCACCCGGTGCAGATCGACATCGCGAAGAAGGTGTTCTCGCCTTCGCCGTCCGATGTGGCCTGGGCGCGCCGGGTGATCGCCGAGATGGGCGACGGCACGGGTGCGGTGATGATCGACGGGAAGATGCAGGACGACGCTTCGGTGAAGCAGTGCCGCGTGGTCGCCGAACTGGCCGACGCCCTCGCGGCGGACGACCCCGAACTCGCGGCCGCCTACGACGCCGCCACCAAGGAGGCCATCGGATGACCACGCCCCGGCGTTCCGTTCTCTACATGCCCGGCGCGAACGAAAGAGCGCTGGAGAAGGCCAAGACGATCCCGGCGGACGCGCTGATCCTCGACCTCGAGGACGCCGTCTCCCCCGACGCCAAGGAAGCCGCGCGCGAGCGGGTCTGCGCGGCCGTGGGCAACTACGGTTCCTGCGAGGTGACGATCCGCGTCAACGGCCTGGACACCGAGTGGCACGACGCCGACCTGCGCGCGGCCGCGTCGGCCGGCCCGGCCGCGGTGGTCGTGCCGAAGGTGAACTCGGCGGCCGAGGTGCACAACATCGAGCGTGCGCTGGAGCTCGGCGGGGCGCCGGAACACACGAAGATCTGGGCGATGGTCGAGACGCCGGTCGCGATGCTGCACGCGGAGGAGATCGCGGCGGCGTCCGAGCGGCTGACCGTGCTGGTGATGGGCACGAACGACCTGGCCAAGGAGCTGCACGCGGAGTTCGTCCCGGGCCGCGGGCCGTTGCTGGGCGGGCTGTCGCTGTGCCTGCTGGCCGCGCGCGCGACCGGCAAGGTGATCCTCGACGGCGTCTACAACGACGTGAAGGACCTCGAGGGGTTCGAAGCGGAGTGCGAGCAGGGGCGGCAGTACGGCTTCGACGGGAAGACGCTGATCCACCCCGCGCAGGTCGAGCCCTGCAACCGGATCTTCGCGCCCTCCGAAGAGGAGGTCGACCGGTCGCGGCGGATCATCGAGGCCTTCGAAGAAGCGAAGAAGGAAGGCCGCGGGGTGGTGACCGTGGACGGCCGGATGATCGAGAACCTGCACGTCGACAACGCGCGGCGGGTGCTGGCGCTGGCCGAGGCCGTCAAGGGCTGACGGCCTCGGCGACGCTCACTTCGGCAGGTCGTCCGTCCATTCGCCACTGACCGCGTACGTGTCGCCGTTCGCGTTCGTGGCCGGCTTGCCGTTCCGGTCCAGGAACACCGACGAGCTGTCCACCTGGCCGGTCGCCGGGTCGACGACGAGGCGGCCGCCGCCCGGGAGCCGCACGCTCCGGTCGTCCAGCGCGGTCACGCCCGGGTACGCGGCTATCGCGCGGAACGCCGCGGCCCGGACCGCCGGGGGCGACGGCACCGTGGACACCAGGTCGATCAACCCGCCGAGCACCGCGAAGCCGAACTGGTCCGCGGGCAGCCCGTGCCGCGTGAACCCGACGATGAGCCAGGCCCGCAGGGCCGCCGGGTCCGGGGGCAGCGTCAAGATCGTGCTGAGGGTGACGTCGTCGCCGCCGTTGACCCGGATGGGCCTCGGGCGCGGCTGGAGCACGGCCTTGCCGTGGGTGTTCTCGCCGCGGTACCACTCCTGCCCGTCGGCGGTCGTCCAGTACTCCCAGGTCGTTTTGCCGACCTTCGTCGTCGTGTGCCAGTACTTGCCGGTGCCGACGTGGGCCCGCTCGGCGGCCGTGGCCGCCGCCAGCAGGACCTGCGGACCGGTGTAGACCGGCGCCACCGCCTGGGGAGGCGGCGGTGGGGCCGCCGGGCCGGGCGAGGTCGCCACCACGACGGCGACGGCCGCCGCCGCGGCGACGAGCCCGGTGCCGATCGCCAGCGGGAGGACCCGCTTGCGCCGCCGGCCGCCGAGCACGTGGTTCTGCAGCCGGTGCCGGCTGCGGTCGACGACGTCCGGGGACGGCTCGTCGGGCAGGAGCGCCGCGCGCAGGGTTTCGAGGTCATTCATCGGTGGCCTCCGGAGCGAGAACGGGAGCGAGCTTCTTGCGGGCGCGCGTCAGCCGGGAGCCGACCGTGCCCGGGGAAATGCCGAGCGCCTGCGCGACCTCCGCGTACCCGAGGTCGGCGAGGGCGACCAGCAGCAGGACGTCCCGCTCGCCCGCGGTCAGCCGGGCCAGCGCTTTTCCCAGCTGGCCGCTCAGGACGACGCGGTTTTCGTGCCCCTCGTCGGGCCTGGGTGTGTCGAGCCGCGAGAGGGCCCGGTAGTGGCGGGCTTCCTTGCGGCGGTGTCTCGACACCAGGTTCGTCGCGATGCCGAACAGCCAGGCCCGCGGCTCGCCGCGACCGGGGTCGAACGTCTTCCGGCGGTCGTAGGCGACGAGGAACGTCTCCGCGGCGACGTCCTCCGCGGCCTGCGCGCCGAGCCGGCCGGCGATGTAGCGGTAGACCTCGGCGAAGTGGCGATCGTGCACCTCGGTGAACCGGTCCGCGCCGGTCACCGGGGCTGCCTCTGTCATGGGGTTCCTTCCCGTCGGCGACAGCTTCCCCTCTCCTTCGCCGCGGGACTGCGGTTTCTTCCCTATCCGATCGGCCAAGGCCGCTGCGGGCCGCGGAGCCGCTCGTACGCCGCCGCTGCCCGCAGAACGCCGAGGTCGTCGAAGCGGCGGCCGCTGATCTGGACGCCGATCGGGCGGCCGTCGTCGGTGTAGCCGCAGTTCAGCGACACCGCCGGCTGGCCGGACATGTTGTACGGGACGGTGAACGCGATGTGCTCGAACGGCCTCGCCGGGTCGTTGGTCGGCGAGGCCCACTCCGCCGGCGGGGCCGCGACCGGGCACGTCGGCGACAACACGACGTCGTAGGCCGAAGTCGCGCGCAGGGCCGCGACGCTGATCGCGTCGATCTGGGCGAAGCCGCGGTAGGCGTCCACTCCGGACACCTCCGCGCCACCCGCGGCCCAGTCGGCGATGTACGGCAGGACCTTCGCGCGGCGGTCGGCGGGCAACGCAGTCATGTCCGACCACGCGCGCGTGCGCCAGAAGACGTCCAGGCCGTCGAGCATTTCGCGGGTCAGGAACGCTTCGACCGGCTCGACGATCGCGCCCGCGGCCTCGAAGGCGCGCGCGGCCGCGGTCACCGCGTCGAGCGTGGCCGGGTCCACCGGGAGGCCCACGCCCGGGTCCAGGTGGAGGCCGACGCGCAGCCCGCCCAGGGAAGAGTCCAGCGACGACCACGGCAGGTCGGCCGGTGGCAGGCTCAGGTGGTCACGCGCGTCGGGCGCCGAGAGCACGCTCATCAGCAACGCCGTGTCGGCGACCGTGCGGGTCATCGGGCCCGCCACCCGCCCGAGGAAGGGCGGGTCGACCGGCACCCGGCCGAAGCTCGGCTTCAGCCCGGCCAGGCCGCACCAGCCCGCGGGCAGCCGGATCGAGCCGCCGATGTCGGTGCCGACGTGCAGCGGTCCGTACCCCGCCGCGGCCGCCGCGCCCGCGCCCGCGCTCGAACCGCCCGGCGACGCCGAGGTCAGCCACGGGTTCCGCGCCGTTTCGTGGAAGCTCGACAAGCCGGACGTCAGCATCCCGTAGTCCGGCATCGTCGTCTTGGCCAGCAGGACGCCGCCGGACTCGCGGACGCGCGCGGCCGCCGGCGCGTCCTCGGCGGCCGGTGTCAACGCCGTCGCCGCCGTGCCCAGCGGGACCGGCGTTCCGCGGGTCGCGATGTTTTCCTTGAGCGTCAGCGGGACGCCGTCGATCGGCCCCAGCGGTTCGCCGGCGTGCCAGCGCGCTTCAGCGGCCTTCGCGTCCTCACGCGCGCTTGAAGGGTCGTACGCGTACAACGCGTGCAGCTCCGGCTCGCGCGCCTCGATGCGGTTCAACACCGCTTCGGTCACCTCGACCGGCGAGAGCGTCTTCGCGCGGTACCGCGCGACGAGTTCGACGGCGGTCAGGTCGGGCAGCTCGGTCATCAACGCTCCTCAGGAAGCAGGCGGTTCGAAGCGGCCGTCGACGGCGGTCCAGCCACCGTCCACCGCCAGCACTGAGCCGGTCACGAACGACGAAGCGTCCGAAGCGAGGTACACGACGGCGCCGGCCAGCTCGTCCGGACGCGCCCAGCGCCCCAACGCGCCCTTCGTCGCGTACGCGTCGTACCACTCCGGGTTCGCCCTGATCTGCGCGGTCAGCGGGGTTTCGACGACGCCGGGGGCGATCGCGTTGACCCGCACCCCGGCCGGGCCGAACTCCGCCGCGGCCGTGCGGAACAGCTGGACGAGACCCGCTTTCGTGGCCGCGTACGGACCTTGACCGGGCTCGACGGTCGTGCCGCGGATCGACGAGAAGCCGATGATGCTCCCCCGCCCGCGCGCGACCATGTCGGCGCCGAAGACGCGGACGACCTCGAACGTCACGCCGAGGTTCAGCGCGAGGACGCGGTCGAACTCCTCCCGCGTGTAGTCCAGCAGGCGTTTGCGCACGTTCGTCGCGGCGGTCAGCACGACTACGTCGAACGGCCCGAGGTCGCTCGCGGCCTTGTCGATCGCGCCCGGCGCGAGGAGGTCGAGCTCGTACGCCTGGCCGACGCCGGCTTCGCGGGCGGCTTCGAGGTCGCGGTCCGCGCACACCACGTCGGCGCCGTGGGCGGCCAGTGCTCGCGCGGCCTCACGGCCGATGCCGCCGGCGCCGAGCACCACGGCCCGGCGGCCGTCCAGGCGGAACAACGTCGAGTAGTTCACGGACGCAGCACCGCCATCCTCGTCACGGTCAGCTCTTCGACGGCGAACCGCGGCCCTTCGCGGCCGATGCCCGAGTCCTTCACCCCGCCGTAGGGCATGGTGTCCGAGCGGAAGCCGGGCACTTCGTTGACGACGACCCCGCCGACCTCCAGCTCGTCCAGCGCGCGGAACGCCGTGTTCAGGGACTTGCTGTAGACGCTGGCGTGGAGGCCGTAGCGGGACGCGTTCACCGCGGCGAAGGCTTCGTCCACATCGGACACCGTGCGCACGCAGACGACCGGGCCGAAGATCTCCTCGTCCCAGGCCTCGACGCCGTCCGGGACGTCGAGCAGGACGGTCGGCCGCAGCACCGTGCCGTCGACACCCCCGCCGATCCGGCGGGCGCCGGACTGCTCGATCCACGCGGCGACGCGCTCGGTGGAAGCGGGGTCGATCAGCGCGGACACCCGCGTCTTCTCGTCGCGCGGGTCGCCGACGACGACCTCGTCGAGCCGCGCCAGCAGGCGGTCGGTGAACTCTGAAGCCACCGACGCGACGACCAGCACCCGCTGCACCGAGATGCACGCCTGGCCGGACGCGTAGAAGCCGCCACGCAGCACGGCGTCCACTGCCGCTTCGAGGTCCGCGTCGTCGGCGACCACGAGAGCCGCGTTGGAACCCAGCTCCAGCAACGTCTTGGTGGGCGCCGCGTCACGCGCGATGCGGTGGCCGACCGCGGCCGAGCCGGTGAAGGAGACCGCGCCGATCCGGCGGTCGGTCGTCAGGGCCGCGCCCACGGCCGCGTCGCCGGTGACCAGCTGGACCATCGCCGGCAGCGGGGCGAGCTGCCGGATCAGGTGCACCAGCCAGAGCGTGGCCAGCGGGGTCTGCGGCGCGGGCTTGACGATCACCGGGCAGCCGGCGGCGATGGCGGGCGCGATCTTGTGCGACGCCAGCAGCAGCGGGTAGTTGAAGCCCGCGATGCCGACGACGACCCCGATCGGCTTGCGCTTCCAGAACCCGACCAGGCCGTCGCCGGACGGCAGCAGGTCCAGCGGCACGGTCTCGCCGTGCAGCCGGGACACCTCTTCGGCGGCGGCTTCCCAGGTCACGATCGTGCGCGCGACCTCGACGCGGCAGTCGACCAGCGGCTTGCCGGTCTCCAGCACCAGCAGGTCTTCGAACTCGGTCCGGCGCGCGGCGAGAGCGGCGGCGACGTCGTTGAGCAGCGTGCGACGGGTCCGCGAAGGCAGCGAAGCCACTTCGCGCGCGACGGCGACAGCTTCGTCGACAGCGCGCGTAGCCAGCTCCGGCGTACCGACGGGCGCGGTGCCGATGACGCTCCCGTCGTAAGGGAAAACGATTTCTTCGGCATCCACAGTGGACACCCAGCCCGCGCCGATCGGCAGGCCCTCCGGGTGTTCAGTCATCGTCACCTCCGCTCAACCGGGCCAGTTCCGCACGCAGGTTCGGTGCGGCGGCCAGCAGTTCTCGCGTGTATTCGTGCTGCGGCGCGTCGTAGACCTGCGTCACGTCGCCCAGCTCGACGATCTCGCCGCGGCGCATCACCGCGACCCGGTCGCAGACGTGCCGGACGACGCCGAGGTCGTGCGACACGAAGACGAGCGTCAGCGCGAACTGGTCCACCAGCGACGCGAGGAGGTCGAGGATCTGGCCGCGCACCGAGACGTCGAGGGCGCTGACCGGCTCGTCGGCGATCAGCACGCTCGGGTTCGGCGCCAGCGCGCGGGCGATCGAGATCCGCTGCCGCTGGCCGCCGGAGAACTGGTGCGGGTAGCGCTGGGCGGCGTCGGCGGGCAGGCCGACCGCGGCCAGCAGCTCGGCGACGCGATCGGGCTCGCGGTGGCCGAGCGGCTCGGAAACGATGTCCCGCACGCGCATCCGCGGATCGAGCGAGCCCATCGGGTCCTGGAAGACGATCTGCAGCTCCGACCGCAGGAAGCCGAGCTTGCGTTCGGGCAGGTTGTCGATGCGCCTGCCTTGGAACGAGACCGTGCCGGCGGTGGGCTTGTCGAGCGCGGCCAGCAGCCGGACCAGCGTCGACTTGCCCGAGCCGGACTCGCCGACGATGCCGAACCGCTGTCCCGCTTCGACGTCGAAGGTGACGCCGCGCAGCGCGTGGACGTCCCGCCGGGCGTACCGGCGTTCGAGGTCGCGGACTTCGACGATGCTCATCGGCGGGCCTCCAGGTCCGAAGCGGCCAGGAGCTTGCGTGTGTAGGCGTGCGAAGGCGACGTCAGGACTTCGCGCGTCGAGCCGGCTTCGACGATTTCGCCGTCGAGCATCACGAGCACGCGCTCGCACACCGACGCGACCACCGCCAGGTCGTGCGTGATGAACAGCAACGCGCTCTCGGCGGACAACGACGTCTTGATGAGCGACAGGATCTGGGCCTGCACGGTGACGTCGAGCGCGGTCGTCGGTTCGTCGCAGATCAGCAGCGACGGCTCGTTGGCCAGCGCCATCGCCAGCACGACCCGCTGCCGCTGCCCGCCGGACAGCTGGTGCGGGTACGCGCGAGCGGTACCCGGCAGGCCCACCGCGTCGAGGAGTTCTTCGGCGGACCGGCGGCGGCCGTGGATCCGGCCCGGTTCGGTGACCTGGCGGCCGACGCGCATGGCCGGGTTCAGCGCCGTCATCGGCTCCTGGAACACCATCGCCATTTCGTCACCGCGCAGGCGGGACAAGTCCTTTTCGGACATTCCCAGCAGCTCACGGTCACCCAGCCGGACCGAGCCGGACGGACGCAGCTCTTCGGGCAGCAGGCCCATGATCGACAACGCCGTCAACGACTTCCCGGACCCGGACTCGCCGATCAGCCCGACGCGTTCACCCGCGCCGATCTCGAAGGACACGTCCCGGACGAGAGAAGAAACGCCGAGGCCACGCACCGAGAGGGTCATACGCGGGCCGCCAATCGGGGGTCCAGGCGGTCGCGCAGGCCGTCGCCGAGGAGGTTGAAGCCGAGGACGGCCACGGCGATCGCGATGCCCGGCACCAGCGCCAGCCGCGGGTGGACGGTCAGGAGTTCCTGGGACTCCTGCAGCATCCGGCCCCACGACGGCGTCGGCGGCCGCGTCCCGAAGCCGAGGAACGACAGCGCCGCCTCGGCGAGCACCGCGATCGCGAACGACACCGACGCCTGCACGATCAGCAGGCCGGAGATGTTCGGCAGCACGTGCCGCACCGCGATCGTCAGGCGGGACCGGCCGCCGGCGCGGGCCGCGAGCACGAACTCCGTGCTCATCACCTGCAGCGTCCCGGACCGCGCGATCCGCGCGAACGACGGGATCGTCGCGATGCCGATCGCGACCATCGCGGTCAGCGTGTCCGCCCCGAAGACCGCGCCGAACATGATCGCCAGCAGCAGCGCCGGGAACGCGAGCACGAGATCGTTGACCCGCATGACGAACTCGCCCAGCCACCGCGGCGACATCCCGGCGAGGATGCCCAGCGGCGTGCCGATCACCGCGGCGATGCCGACCGCGACCACGCCGACGTACAGCGTCGTCCGCGCGCCGACCATGATCTGGCTGAGCAGGTCGCGGCCGAACTTGTCGGTGCCGAACCAGTGCGCCGCACCGGCGTCGAGCAGCCGGTGGGTCGCGTCGACCTTCACCGGGTCGAACGGCGTCCAGAAGAACGACAGCAGCGCGGCCAGCGCGACCAGGCCGACGAGCACCGCGCCCAGCACGAGATTGCGCATCACGAACCTCGCAATCGCGGGTCGAGCACGGTGTAGAGGACGTCGACGACGAAGTTGACCAGCAACACGCCGACCACCAGCACGAGCACGATTCCCTGCACGGTCAGCAGGTCGCGAGCGGCGACGGCGTCGAGCAGCATCGAACCCAGCCCCGGCAGCACGAACACGCGCTCGACGACGACCGCGCCGATCAGCAGGGTCGCCAGCTGCAGACCCAGGACCGTCACCACGGGAACCGACGCGTTGCGCAAGCCGTGGCGCACCAGCGCCTGGCCGGGCCGCAACCCCTTGGACCGCGCGGTGCGCAGGTAGTCCTGACCCAGCGTGTCCAGCACCGCCGACCGCACATAGCGCGTGAGCACCGCGCCTTGCACCAGACCGAGCGACAGCGCCGGGAGGACCAGCCCGCGGAGGAACTCCCCCGCGTCCTGGTCCGGCGGGGTCCACCCGCCTGAGGGCAACCAGCGCAGCTGCACGGCGAAGATCTGCACCAGGATGATCCCGGCGAGGAACGCGGGGATCGCGACGCCGATCTGCGACAACCCGGAAACGCCCGCGCCCGAGGCCTTCCGGTGCTTCACCGCGGCGAACGTCCCGGCCGGCACGGCGACCACCAGCGCGACCAGCATCCCGGCGCCGACCAGCCAGAGCGTCACGCTGAGGCGGTCGAGCAGCTGCGGGCCGATCGCGTCGCGCGTGACGTAGGACCGGCCGAAGTCGCCGTGGAGCACACGGGAGATCCAGTCGAAGTACTGCGTGACCAGCGGCCGGTCGATGCCGAACTCCGCGCGGGTCTTGGCGAGCAGCTCCGGCGTCGCGTTGACGCCGAGCGCGACCTGCGCCGGATCGCCCGGCAGCACGGCCATGAAGAGGAACACCACGATCGACGCGACCAGCACGCTGACCACGAAGATCGCCACCCGGCGCAGCACCCTGGCCGTCATCGCGGCGCCAGCCCGGTCAGGTCGAACGACTCGCTGACCTGGTTCGCCGCGAACCCACCGACCTTCGCCTTCGCCACGATCACGTTGGGGAACAGGAACAGCCAGTCCGCGGCCGCGTCGGTGTTGAGCTGCCGCGCGACCTGCTTCATGTCCGCGACCTGCTGCTCCGGCGTCCCGCTGTCGGCTTCGGCGAGCAGCTGCTGGACGCGCTTGCTGTCGTAACCCCAGTAGTACTTGGGCTTCCCGAACGTCGTGATGTCCCGGGCCTCGACGTGCTGGATGATCGACAGGTCGTAGTCGTGGTCGGTGAACACCTGCTTCAGCCACACCGCGGGGAAGTCGAGCGGTTCGATCGTCGTCCGCACGCCGACGTCGGCGAGCTGAGACTGCACGACCTGCGCGGCCGACACCGCGTACGGCAGGTTCGGGATCCGCATCCGCAAGCTCAGGTTCGCCGCGCCCGCCTCGGTGAGCAGCGCTTTCGCCTTCGCGGGGTCGAACGGGTAGACGTTCGCCAGGTCCTCGTACCAGGGGTCGGTCGGCGGGACCATGCTGCCGATCAGCGTGCCGCGGCCCGCCCACGCCGTGTCCAGCAACGCCTTCCGGTCGATCGCGTACGTCAGCGCTTGGCGCACGCGCACGTCGTTCAGCGGCGCCCGCTGGTTGTTCATGGCGAGCGTGACCTCGCTGTTCGACGTGCCCTGGATGACCTGGAACCGGTCGTCGGCCTGGAACTGCGGGATCGAATCCGGCGCGGTGATCGCCGAGATGACGTCGATGCCGTTGCTGTAGAGGGCGTTGTTCAGCGCGGTCGGGTCCTTGATGTACTTCAGGACCACGGTCGAGTACGCGGGTTTCCGGCCCCAGTACGCCGGGTTCGCCTTCAGCACCACGGAGTCGCCGCGCTTGCGCGCCGCCACGACGTACGGCCCGGTGCCGACCGGCTTGTTCGCCAGGTCGGCGACGCCGGTCGGGCTGAACATCGCGCCGAGCCGGCTGGTCAGGCTGAACAGCCAGCCGTTGGACGGCTTCGAGAGCACGACCCGCGCGTGGTCCGGCGCGACGACGTCGACGTGGTCGACGACGTCCATCGTGGACTTGATCGAGATCGTCCAGTCGGTCTTCACGCGCAGCAGGGAGAACTTGACGTCCTCGGCGGTGAACGGCGCGCCGTTGCTGAACTTCACGCCGTCGCGGAGCTTGAAGTCGTAGGTCTTCCGGTCCGGGCTGATCGTCCACGACTGCGCGAGCAGCGGCACGACTTTGCCCTGCGAGTCGAGCTTCACCAGGCCTTCGTAGACGTTGTAGAGCAGCGCCTGCGGAATGGCGGCGCCGTCGGTCTTGGTGAAGTCGAAGTTCGCCGGCTCCGCCGTGAAACCCACGGAAAGCGTGTCCGGACCAGCGGAAACACTCGCCGACGAGCCCGCCGAGCAGCCGGACACCACGAGCAGCAGCGCCGCTGCCACCAGGGGAATCCGGGCTTTCATCTGGCCTCCAGATCGGTACACTGGTCTGACCAGTAGCCTGCACGCGACGGACGTCGAGGTCAAGGGATGCGGTTCGAACCGGTGGCTCCGGTCCGCGCGTACGAGCGGGTCGTGGAGCAGATCGAGCAGGCCGTGATCAGCGGTGCGCTCAAGCCGGGCGAACGCCTGCCCAGCGAGCGCGAGCTGATGACGCAGTTCGGTGTCGGCCGGTCGACGATCCGCGAAGCACTGCGGGTCTTGCAAGCTGCCGAAATGATCCGATCGCGCCCCGGCGATCCACGCGGGCCGGAGGTACTCGCCGCGTCACCCGCCGCACTGCACCGGTCGATGCACCGGCTGGCGCGTGCCGACCACGTCGGGCTCGCCGAGCTGCTCCAGTTCCGGATGATCCTCGACGGCTCGGCCCACCTGCTCGCCGCGGAGCTGCGCACTGACGACGACCTGACCGGCCTCGACACGGCGCTGGAGGCGATGCGCGAAGGCGTCTCGCACGGCTATGCGGAGTTCAGCCGGGCCGATGTCGCGTTCCACGAGGTCATCGCGCGCATCTCGCGCAACCCCCTGCTCGTCGTCAGCGAGGAAGTCGTGCGCGGGGTCGTGCTGGAACTCATCGAGGACAAGCTGGAGCACGCCAGCAACCGGACGTCACTGATGCGCGCGTGGCTTTCGCACCACGCCGAAGTGCTCGCCGCGATCCGCTCGGCCGACGGCGCCGGCGCGGCGCAGCTGGCCAAGCAGGCGTTGTACGACAACTACGCCGAATACGTCCCCGCTGAGCGGCGCCCGATGCTCGACCCGTTGCTGCGGTCCTAAACTCGGCCAGGTGGACGCGGCGAAACGGGACGGGGTCGGGCTCGCGTTGTCCGGCGGTGGCTATCGGGCGATGCTCTTCCACGCGGGCGCGCTGTGGCGGCTCAACGAACTCGGCTGGCTGCCCAAGCTGACCACCGTCTCCAGCGTCTCCGGCGGGTCGATCGCGGCCGGGGTGCTGGCGCACGCGTGGCACAAGCTGTACTTCGGCGACGACGGCGTCGCGGAGAACTTCGGCAAGGAAGTCGTGCAGCCGCTGCGGAAACTCGCGCGCACGAACCTCGACGTCCCGGTGACGCTGAAGGCGATGTTCATGCCGTGGCGCAGCGCGGGCGAGGAACTGGCGTTGCGCTACGCGAAGCACCTCTTCGGTGACTGCCGCCTCGCGGACCTCGACCCGGCCGGGCCGAACTTCGTGTTCACCGCGACCAGCCTGCAGGACGGCTCGCTGTGGTGGTTCTTCCGCCAGCCCGGCCCGCACGGGCAGGTCCCGCTGGCGACGGCGGTGGCCGCGTCGTCGGCGTTCCCGCCGCTGCTTTCGCCGGTCGTGATCCCGGATCCGCACAAGCCGGACCGCCGGATCGTGCTCAGCGACGCCGGCGTGTACGACAACCTCGGCCTCGACCCGATCGAGAACCAGCGTGCGACCGTCCTGGTCAGCGACGCGGGCAAGAAGATGAAGCACGAGGAAAAGCCACACCGCAACTGGCCGATGCAGCTGTTCCGCGTGCTGACCGTGATGGACAACCAGGTCCGCGAGCTGCGCACCGGCTCACTGCTGAAGTCCTATCAGGACAAGCAGTTCGCGGGAACGTACTGGGCGACCTACAGCGACATCACGCACTTCGACCTGCCCGACGCGCTCCCGGCCCCGGTCGAGAAGACCCGCGCGCTGGCCGAGACGAAGACGCGGCTGACCCGGATGTCCGAGAAGGTGCAGGACAACCTGATCAACTGGGGGTACGCGGTCTGCGACGCGGGCATGCGCCGCTGGGTGTGCCCCGGGACGTCGCTGAAGCCGGAGTTCCCGTACCCCGGCTCAGGTGTCGGCTAGGTTCGCGTAGACGACGATGTTGTCCTGGTAGCTGTGCTCGGCGTGGTCGAACGCGCCACCGCAGGTGATCAGGCGCAGCTCGGGCTTGTCGCTGTTGCCGTACACGGCCTCGCGCGGGAACGTGTCCTTCGGGACCTGCGTGACGCGGTCGACGACGAACTTCAGCTGCCGGCCGTCGCTGCGGTCGATGTCCACCTCGTCGCCGGGCGCGAGGTCCTTGAGCTTGTAGAAGATGCCAGGCTTCTTGTCGCCGTCGACGTGCCCGAGCACGATCGCGGGGCCGACGTCACCGGGCACCGGCGACAGCTTGTACCAGGCGGCTTGCATCGGGGTGTGCACCGACGGGACGGAGATCGAGCCGTCGGTCTTGACCGCCACGGCGAGCAGGCTGGACTCCGCGCCGATCTTCGGGATCTTGACCGAGGTGGGCCGCAGTCCCTTGAACGGCTTGGTGACGGGGATCGACGAAGTGACCGGTGCGGGTGCCGCAGCGGGCTTCGGTCCTTCCGAGGCCCCGCAGCCGACCGTCGCCAGCGCGAGGGCGAGCGGTCACCAGGCCGTGCCGCCGAAGCCGGTCTCGATCTTGCCCTTGGGCGTGACCTTGACCTGGGCCCGCGGGGCGGCATTGCCGGCAGCGGAGGTGCTCGTCGCGGGGGACGAGGTCGCCGTGGTCACCGGCGCGGTGCTCGAAGCCGGGGCGCTGGTGGCCGTGGTGGTGCTGGTGACCGGCGGCTGCTCCTGCTCGAACTCGACGATGCCCTCGCCTTCCTGCTTGCCGCAGGTCCAGCTGAACTTGCCGGTGGTCGTGCCCGCCGGCAGGTTCGCCACGCGCACGGTGTAGTTCCAGAGCAGGCCGTTCGCACCGTCCTGGTCCGGGCCGCTGGTCACTTCGAGGTACTGGGTCGCCACGCTCCCGGGTGCCCCGGCCGCGCACGCGATGACCAGCACACCCTCGCCGCCGAGGCCGACGAAGCCGTGCCCGACGTTGTCCTGCTGCGGATCGTCCTCCGGCGCGGATACCTGGGTGTCACCCTTGAGCTCGGGCTCGGCCTTGGGGGCGATCCGGCGCTCGGTGGTCTTGACCTCGGACTGGTCCGGGGTCGCGGTCGTGATGGCCGAAGTGGACGAGGGCACGGTGGTCGGAACGTCCGAAGTGGCCGAGCTGCTCGTCGTCGAGGTCTCCGAAGTGGACGTGCTGGTTTCCGTGCTCGACGTGGGGGTTTCGTCCTCCGCGAGCGCGGCGGGCGTGGCGGCGAAAGTGGCCAGCGCCGCCGCGGAAACGACACCCGCGACCCGGTTCAGCGTTCTACCCACGGTGACTCCCAACGGCGGTTGACGTGCGCTGACGCGACTATCGACGATTTGTCGACCGTCGTTACTCCGCCAACGCGCTGTTCAGGTCCCGCCACAGATCGTCAGGGTCTTCGAGGCCGACGCTGAACCGGATCAGCCCCGGCGGCACGCGCTCCTCACCCGGGAGCCAGGCCCGGCGTTCGACCAGGCTTTCGACGCCGCCGAGGCTGGTCGCCGGGACGATCAGCCGGGTCGACGCGCAGAAGCGGTCGGCCGTCTCGGCGTCGGCCAGCTCGAAGGACACCATCATCCCGAAGCCCGGGTAGCGCACGCGCCGGACCGCGGGGTGCTCGCCGAGACGCTCGGCCAGCAGCGCGGCGGTGCGGGACTGCTCGGCCAGCCGCACCGGCATGGTCCGCAGGCCACGCAGCGCGAGCCACGCCTCGAGCGCGCCCGGCGTCGATCCGACACGGGTCCGCGCGCCCTTCAGTTCGGCCGCGACCTCGGGATCCTTCGCCACCGTGATGCCCAGCAGCAGGTCGCTGTGCCCGCCGATGAGCTTGGTCGCGCTGTGCACGACGACGTCGGCGCCCAGCTCGAGGGGCCGCTGGTGCAGCGGCGTCGCGAAGGTGTTGTCGACGACGACCCGGCCGCGCGCGGCGGCGGCGATGGTCTCGATGTCCATCACGTCGAGGGTCGGGTTGGTCGGCGACTCGAGCCAGACCAGGTCGGACGTCGCCGCCTCCGCGACCCAGGCCGCCGTGTCGGCCGGCTCGAGCTCGGTGACGGCGAGCTTGCCGAGCTTCTGCGCGTGGGCCAGCACCCCGCGCGTCACGGCGTAGCTGAACGTCGGCACGACCACCCGCGACCCGACCGGCAGCAGGTCCAGCACCGCGGACAGGGTGGCGACGCCGGACGCGAACGCCGTCGCGTGGCCGCCCTCCAGCGCGCCGACGGCCTCTTCCAGCGCGTGCCAGGTCGGCGTCCCGTCACCGCGCGCGTACACGAAGCCGCCACCGGCGTGGTAGGTGCTGGCGGCGACGAGCGGGGTGTTCAGCGGCTCGCCGGGACCGTGCGGCCGGCCGGCGGCGATGGCCTTGGTGCGGGGCGTCCAGTCGTCCATGCGCCTCACGGTAACCGCGCACCGGCTGGGGTGGCCGGGCCGCCCGCGCGTCCACGGGCGGCCCGGCCTGCTCAGTGGGCGTACACCTCGAACTCGTACAGCGAGTAGCCGTACTTGGTGCCGCGTTGGACGCCCTGCATCTTCACGAACCGCGCTGACTTTGGGGCGAACGAGAGGTTGTCCTGCCCGCCGTCGCCGTCGGTGACCACGGCCGCGTCCGTCCAGTTCACCGCATCCGGCGAAGTCTGGATCTTGTAGCTCTTGCCGTACGCGGCTTCCCAGCTCAACGCCACCCGCGAGACCTGCTGCACCGAACCGAGGTCGACGGTGATCGCCTGGTCGTCGCTCCAATCGCTCGCCCAGCGGCTCGAGGCGTTCCCGTCGATCGCGTTCGACGCCGGGGAGTTGTAGAAGCCGGTCTCGGCGCTCGTGGCGCTGACCGTCTTCCCCGGCGCGAGGTTCGCGATGTTGTCACCGCGGTGCGCGGTGTACTCGACGACCTGCTGGAACGTCGGGCGGTTCTGCCAGCTGATCTTGTCCTGCGTGATGCCGCCCAGCGGGTTGTGGACGATCGTGTCGGCGCACCACTGGTCACCGGCCGAGCAGGACGCGTCACCGGGGTAGACGGTGTTCGCGGCCTGGCCGGCGGCCGTGGTCAGCGAGTCGACGAGCGCCTGGCGGCACGTCGTGACGTTGCCGCCGCCGCAGAACGTCTGGCCGAGCGGGCCGGCCACCGGCTGGCCGAGCACCTGCCGGATGTCCTTGCTGACGTAACCCCACCAGCCGAACTGGAACGACGAGCCCTTGTGCGGCTGGCCGGTGTGCTGGCCGTTGCCGTTCTGGAAGCCGGACGGGCTTTCGTTGATGCCCAGCACGCCGGTCATCGCGTTGTAGGCGTCGTCGCCCATGCCCGGCTTGAACTCGGCCTGGACGAGCAGCGGCCACCAGGCGTCGAAGATGCGGATCGCGTCGGCGTCCGCGTACGCCTTGCTGCCGGCCGAGGTCTCCGTGCGCAGCTGCCCGTGCGAGAGCCACGTCTTGAGCTTCGCCTCGGCGTCCGCGGCCGCGCCGGTCGTCGGCGTCTTGTCGAGCACCTGCAGCAGCAGCGGCAGCACGCGCTCGGCACGCAGGTCGGACAGCGCGGCCTCCTCCATCGCCTGGGTCAGGTTGACCCGGGTGACCTTGGTGCCGCTGGAGATCAGCTTCTTGACGCGCGAGTCGAGCAGGTCGACGCGGTGCACGGCGGACTTGTCCGCGCCCGCGGCCGCGTAGCCGTTGGCCTGCGCGTTGTTCCAGCTGACGTAGTAGTCCTGGTTGATCGACTGCGGGTGCTGCGACGCCGGCGTGTAGGTCGCGACGTTGCCCGCCGGGTTCCAGCCGTTCCAGTCGTGGCCCTGGTCGCCCCACACCGGCATGTTCGGGTCCACATTGGACTGCCGCGACGGGTTGCTGCCGGAGTTGAAGTAGGCGATGTCCTTGGAGTCGGCGTAGAACCAGTTGAACGTGTAGTTGATGTCGGCCGCGGCCTTCTGGAAGTCCGCCGCGGACTTCACGAAGCCCGGGTCGTTCAGCTCCTGGAAGCCGATCAGCGAGTCGACCTCGTGGAAGTAGGACGAGCGCAGCGCCGCGTACGCCACCGGCTTGCCGCCGACGGTCGCCCGGCTCTGCACCGGCCCGTACTTGGTCCGGTAGCTGCGCAGCGTGTACGACCCGGCCGCGGTCCCGTCGGCCACCGTCGGCTTCCAGGCGTTCTTGACCTCGACGGTGTCCATCGGGATGCACTGGCCTTGCCAGGTGTAGTAGTTCGAGTCCTTCGTCGGTGCCTTGCCGCTCGGGTCGCACAACGTCAGCGCGTAGGTGTCGATGATGTCCTGCGCCGACGTAGTCGCGCTCCACGAGTAGTCCTGGCCGCGGCCCAGGAGCGTGTACATGCTCAGGCCGGCGAAGGCCGCACCGCGCGAGCTGATGCCCGGGCCCTGCAGTTCCTGCAACAGCAGCAGCTGCGGGGCGAAGTACCCGGTCTGCGGGCCGAACACGGCGACCGGGTGACCGCTGGCGGTCTTCGCGCCGGAGACGAGCAGCGCGTTGGACATGCCGTGCTTCTCGCTCAGCATGTTCCCCGGCAGCACGCCGTTCTCGAACATGCCGCGGGCGGGCTCCTGCCCGGCGGGCGCGGCGACGTCCACAGTGGACGGTGTCGCGGTCGCGGCCGAGCCGGTCTTGTCGAACACCAGCTGCTGCCCGGTCACCGAGCCCTTGTCCGGCATCGCCTGGCCGACCGCGTTGGCCGGCGTCTTGCCGTACGGGAAGGTCTGGCCGTCGTGCAGCGTCTTGACGGCTTCGGGGTCGTCCTCCGAGCGCAGGCTCTGCCACACCTTCTCGCCCTGCACGACGCCGTACTTCTCCTGCATCGCCAGCTTCGCGATGGCGTTCTGCACCTCGCCGCCGCCGCCCGCGCCGAACTCGGCGCCGACCAGCGAGGCGAGCGCGACCAGGTCGGTCAGCTTGAACGGGTCGATCGACCCGGCGTTGGTGATCGAGTCGACGTGCCCGGTCAGCACGTACTCGCCCGGGAAGTACCGGCCGTTGTAGGAGTCGCTGATGTACTTGTTGATGCCGTCGACGTAGGCCTGCGCGTCGGCGAGTCCCTGCGCGCCGCGCGGGCCGCTGTTCGCGACGTGGTCGATCTGCTGCTGCAGCTCGGCTTCGGTGTACGGCGCGTTCGAGAAGAACTGCTGCTCCAGCTCGCGGTTGGCTTCCGCGCCGCCGGCGAACGGGGTGACCTGCCCGCGCGCGGCGTGGCGCAGGACGTCCATCAGCCACAGCCGGTCCTGCGCGGCGGCGTACCCGGCGCCGAACTCGGTGCCCGAGCGCGTGGTGCCGGTGATGTGCGGGACGCCGAGGGCCTTGTCCCGCACGATTGTCACGTCCGAGCGCGGCTTGGTCGTGCTCGCGACCTGGTCGGCCGCGACGCCGAACGACGAGTCGTTGAAGTACTGGTTGATCGCGCTCGTGGTCAGCGTCTTGTAGCCGTTGGCGAGCGACGAGTACTTCCCGAGCTGGTCGGAGGCGTGCGCCGGGCGGGTGCCGAACACCTTGTGCGCCAGGATGTCGGCGAGGGTGGCGTTGCCGTTCTCGCCGGGCGGCAGGATGTCGCTGCACTGCCCGCCGCAGTAGTCGTCGGGCGACGCCGCCTGTGCGGCGGGCGCGGTGACGGCGACCTGGGTGAGACCGGCCACGAGGGCCCCCAGTGCCGTCAAGGTCAGGGCGCGGATGCCACGTCGCATGCCGGGCTCCCCTCCAGTCAGAAGAGTGACGAAGCGCACGCTACCCACCAGTAAGACAAGTGTGAAGACTTTTCGCGTTTTTCAGCCCTTGGACGTAGTCCGATCGGCGCAGCCTCGCGCGCGTGGGTACGGTGAGCGCCATGACCTTGGAAAAGCCCCAGATCGACCGCCCGGACGGACCCGCTCCGGCCGACCTCGAGATCACCGACATCACGGTCGGTGACGGCACGGAGGCCACGGCGGGCAAGACGGTCACCGTGCACTACGTCGGCGTCTCGCACTCGACCGGCGAGGAGTTCGACGCGTCCTGGAACCGCGGCGAGCCGCTGCGCTTCGGCCTCGGTGCCGGCCAGGTCATCTCCGGCTGGGACCAGGGTGTCGCGGGTATGAAGATCGGTGGCCGCCGCAAGCTCGTCATCCCGCCGCACCTGGCCTACGGCGACCGCGGCGCGGGCGGCGTCATCAAGCCCGGCGAAACCCTGATCTTCGTGGTCGACCTGGTCGGCGTGAACTAGGTTCTGCGGCACTTGGGCTGAACGGCGCCTTTTCTCGCGGAGCGCCATCACTACCCTCGAAAGTGATCACCGGCCATCGGAGCCGGTGCACGAAGGGGGATTCACCGATGCGCGTTCGCGCTGTGCTTTCCGCTGCCCTTTTGACGCTGGCCGCCGGTCTCGCCACCGCGGGACCGGCGGCCGCCGTCGCCAACGGCTCCGACGTGCCGGCGGGCCAGTTCCAGTTCGCCGCGAAGCTGACGATGACGAACATCCCGAGGCCCGACGGCACGAAGTACAACAGCGCCTGTTCCGGGGCCCTGATCGCCGCGAAGTGGATCATCACCGCCGGCCACTGCTTCCACGACGCCAACCGCAACCGCGTCTCCGGGCCGGTCCCGTACCCGACGTCGGTGCTGCTCGGCACCGTCAACCAGAGCACGCCGGGCGTGACGCGCAACGTCGTCACCGTCTACCAGGCGAGCGCCAACGACATCGCGATCGCGACCCTCGACGCCGACGTCACCGGCATCACGCCGCTGACGGTCAACCGGGTCACGCCCTCGGTCGGGCAGCTGCTGACGCTCGCCGGGTGGGGCAGCCTCACCGCCACCAACCCCGCGCCGTCGACGAAGCTGCAGCAGGGCACGGTGAAGGTCGGCCAGGTGGCGGCGGCGACGCTCGGGGTCCGGGGCGTCGCGCCGACCTCGACCACCAGTGCCTGCGTGTACGACTCCGGTGCGCCCTACTTCGTCGCGTCCGGGTCGGGCGGGCAGCTCGTGTCCGTCGAATCGACCGGGCCGGACTGCCCCCACAACCAGCTCGAAACCACTTCCCGGGTGGACGTCGTCGCGGACTGGATCGCTTCGCACGTCTCCTGACTCCGTCCGGGCGTCACCCGCTCGCGCCGACGGGTGACGCCCGGCCAGGGAATTCCGCCGGGACCGCGGCGGCCCTAACGTCGAACGCCGATCATCGACTCGACGAAGGGGAAGAATGCGCCTGCGCGCCCTGCTCGCCGCTGCTGTCCTGACCACCGCCACCGCTCCCGCCGCCTGGGCCGCGCCGGGGGTCGCCCACGGCTCCGACGTGCCACCCGGGCAGTTCGGGTTCGTCGCGAAGCTCGCGATGACGAAGATCCCGCGCCCGGACGGCTCGACGTACAGCAGCTACTGCACCGGCTCCCTGATCGCCCCGGGCTGGGTGCTGACGACGGGCCACTGCTTCCACGACGCGAACCGCAACCGCGTCTCCGGCAAGGTCCCGTACCCGACCACGGTGACGCTGGGCCTCGTCGACGAGGCGACGGAGTCGGGCGTCGCCCGCAAGGTGACCGAGGTGGTCCAGGCCAAGGAGAACGACGTGGCCCTGGCTCGCCTGGACACGCCGGTGACGACGGTGCCGCCGCTGAAGGTCACCCACGGGGTGCCGAAGGTGGGCCGGCAGCTGACCCTGGCCGGCTGGGGCAGCACGACCGGCACGAACCCCGTCCCGGCGAGCCGCCTGCAGCAGGGGACGGTGGCCGTCGCCAAGGTGGACCCGACGACCGTGGGCGTCCGCGGCGCCGCCCCGGAGATCACGACGAGCGCCTGCACCTACGACTCGGGGGCGCCGTACTTCGCGGACGGCGAGCTGGTGGCGGTCGAGGCGACGGGCCCGGGCTGCCCCCACGCGGGCATCGAGACGGCCAGCCGCGCCGACGTGCTCGCGGCCTGGGTCGCCAAATCGACAACCTGATACACCTCGAAGTCCGCCGTGAGCGAACACCACGCAGAGCCAAACGGGTGATATTCCCCACCAAGTTCCGCAAAGCCGGGCCCCGAAACCAGCCACGCTGGGAGGTGAGGGAAGGCACCGTGGGGGTCCGGGGGCTCGGCCCCCGGGAGAAATAAGGACAACGGGAAAGGGCCCGGTCGCGCTAGCGACCGGGCCCTTGAACAGCGTGGGCGAGGAGGGAGTTGAACCCTCACGTCCTTTCGGACACACGGACCTGAACCGTGCGCGTCTGCCATTCCGCCACTCGCCCGAGTGCTTCCTTGCGGCAGCGATGAGAAGACTAGCAGGTCGTTTGAACGGGTTTCACCGGGGGCCGTGTCGAGGCGGGCTCACCCGGATAGGATCGATAGCGGAAGCACACGTGTGAGGAGGTTTTCCCCGGTGGGGCGCGCCGAGCGATTCGACAGACGTCTCGAGAACCTGGTGGGGAACACTTTCGCGCGCATGTTCGGTGGCAACGTCGTCACGCAGGAAGTGGCGATCGCCCTGGAGCGGGAGAGTGAGGAGAACGTTCGTGAGCTGGCTGGCGGTCGGCAGCTCGCCCCCAATCACTACATCGTGTCGCTGGGGGCGGCTGACCACGAGCGCATGGCCGGTGACGAGCAGCGCGTCACCCAGGTGCTGGCCAAGGCGGTGGCGGAACACCTCGCCGCCGAGGGCCTGGACACCTATGGTGACGTCGTCGTATCACTCGAGCGCAACGAGGCGCTGCATACTGGACAGTTCAAGACCCGTTCGTCCGTCGATCCCGACGCCCGCCCCTCAGGCGCCG
This sequence comes from Amycolatopsis sp. NPDC003865, assembly GCF_053605345.1. NCBI lineage: Bacteria > Bacillati > Actinomycetota > Actinomycetes > Pseudonocardiales > Pseudonocardiaceae > Amycolatopsis > Amycolatopsis sp. NPDC003865. Next base: position 189,892 of record NZ_JBSGJA010000002.1, read on the forward strand.
GTTCACCGCGGTCGGCACGACCCAGCAACGCAGGAGACCCAGCAATGAGCCAGCCCCCCGGCTACGGCCAATACGACCAGGGTGACCCGTACGGCCAGCAGGGCCAGTACGGCTACGGACAGCAGGGTGGCCAGCAGCCCGGGTACGACCAGGGTTACGGCCAGCCGCAGGGCGGTGGCTACGACCAGTACGGCCAGCAGCAGCCGGGTGGCGGCTACGACCAGTACGGCCAGCAGCAGGGCGGCTACGACCAGGGCGGGTACGCGCAGCCCCAGGGCGGCGGCTACGACCAGGGCTACGGCCAGCCGCAGGGCGGCGGGTACGACCAGGGCGGCTACGCCCAGCCCCAGGGTGGTGGCTACGACCAGGGCGGCTACCAGCAGGGCGGCTACGACCAGGGCGGGTACGCCCAGCCCCAGCAGGGCGGCTACGACCAGTACGGCGGCCAGCAGCAGGGCGGCTACGACCAGTACGGGCAGCAGGCGGCGTACGGCCAGCCGGCCGCCGACCCGTACGGCCAGCAGGGTGGCTACGCCCCGCCGGCGCCGGGCCGCCAGCTCGCGGCGAGCCTGCAGCTGGACGACGGCTCGAACCGCACGTACTCGCTGAAGCAGGGCGGGAACGTCGTGGGCCGCGGCCAGGACGCGGACTTCCGCCTCCCGGACACCGGCGTCTCGCGCCGGCACCTGGAGATCACCTGGGACGGGCAGAGCGCGACGCTCGCCGACATCGGGTCGACCAACGGCACGACCGTGAACGGCACTCCGGTCCAGACCTGGCAGCTCGCGGACGGCGACGTGATCCGGGTGGGGCACTCCTCGCTCGTGTTCCGTACACAGGGCTGACTGGGGGCACGGAATACTGTTCCCGCAGAATTGACGTGCGGGGGGACCGCGGCGTACCCGCGTCGCGGCTGCACGGACGAGTCGGGAGCGGACACACCAAGTGCCAGAGCTGGTCGTACAACTCACCAGGGTGGGCTTCCTCGTGCTGCTCTGGCTCTTCGTGTTCGCCGCGCTGAGAGTCGTCCGTTCGGACCTCTACGCGGCATCGGGCATGCGCGTCCAGGTCCCGACCTTCGGGCGCAAGAAGGAGAAGAAGCCGCGCAACAGCAAGTCCCCGCAGCAGCTGCTCGTGACCCACGGCGCGCTGGCGGGGACGCGCATCGCGCTGGACGGCCGGCCGATCCTCATCGGCCGGGCCGACGACTCCACGTTGGTGCTCGACGACGACTACGCGTCGACCCGGCACGCGCGGATCGCCCAGCGCGGTGAGGACTGGTACGTGGAAGATCTGGGCTCGACGAACGGGACGTACCTGGACCGGGCTAAGGTCACTGCACCCCTCCGGGTCCCGCTCGGAGTCCCCATCCGGATCGGCAAGACGGTGATCGAGCTTCGCCCATGACTCTCGTCCTCCGCTACGCAGCCCGCAGCGACCGGGGCCTGGTGCGTTCGAGCAACCAGGACTCCGTGTACGCCGGCCCTCGCCTGCTCGCGCTCGCCGACGGTATGGGTGGTCACGCGGCGGGTGAGGTGGCCAGCAAGGTCGTCATCGCTTCGCTCGCCCCGCTCGACGACGACGAGCCGGGTGACGACCTCCTCGCGCAACTCAGGGAGGCGGTGGCCAACGGCAACGCCGCCATCGCCGAACTCGTTTCGCAGGACCCCGACCTCGACGGCATGGGCACGACGTTGACCGCCGTGCTGTTCGCCGGCAACCGGCTCGGGCTGGTGCACGTCGGCGACTCGCGCGCGTACCTGCTGCGCGGCGGCCAGTTCGCGCAGATCACGCGCGACGACAGCTTCGTCAACGAGCTGCTCGAACAAGGCCGGATCACGCCCGAAGAAGCGGCGGTGCACCCCCAGCGGTCGCTGCTGCTGAAGGCGCTGACCGGGCACGAGGTCGAGCCGAGCCTGACCGTGCGCGAAGCCCGCTCCGGCGACCGGTACCTGATCTGCTCGGACGGCCTGTCCGGCATGGTCAGCGACGAGACGCTGGCCGAGGCCGTGCAGATCCCGGACCCGCAGCAGTGCGCGGACCGGATGATCGAGCTGGCCCTCAAGGGCGGTGGCACGGACAACGTCACGGTGATCATCGCCGACGTGGTCGACGTCGACTTCGGCGAGGACGCGCCCATCGTGGGCGGCGCCGCCGGGGACGGCAGCGACGAACGGCACCAGGGTGACTCCCCCGCGGCCCGGGCCAGGGCGCTGACCCAGCCCCCGCCGCAGCCGCGTCCCGAGCTGCCGCAGCCGTCCGAAGATCCGAAGGCCAAGCGCCGGAAGCGGTTCCGCTGGCTGGCCGGCGCGCTGGTGGTGCTCGTCGTGCTCGCCGCGGCCGCCATCGCCACCCGGTACTTCGTGCTGAGTCAGTACTATGTCGGCGAAGGTGCGGACCAGGAAGTCGTGATCTACCGCGGCGTTCCCGGCAGCATCCTCGGCATCGACCTGCACACCTACGAGCAGGGCTCGTGCCCGCCCAACCAGGTGTGCACGGACAAGCTGCGCGTCGACCAGCTCCAGGAGGACGCGCGGCTGGCGGTGCAGAACGGCGTCAAGAAGGACAGCCTCGACGACGCCCGGAAGTACATCGACGACTTCCTGCAGCTGCACAAGCGCCTGAACAACTGCGCGCCGGCGGGCGGCCAGCCGTCCCCGACGCCGACCAACCCGGTCTCGCCGACGTCCACTCCGTCGGCTCCGGCCGGCTCCACTGCTCCGTCGTCGGCGAACCAGCCAGCGGGGAGGGACTGCTCGACGCCGAGTTCGACGGCACCGACGACGGGAGGCGGTAACTGATGAGCCAGCCCGCCGCGCGCACCGCCGAGCCGCTCGCCGCGCAGTTCCAGACGAACCCGCCGCGCGAAGTCCCGACCCGCCGCAACACCGAGCTGGTGCTGCTGGGGTTCGCCGCGTTCATCGTCACCATCGCCCTGGTGCTGGTCGAAGCGAACCAGGAGCAGGAACTGACCTGGTCGATCGTCTGGCTCGGGCTCGCCTACCTCGCGATCTTCGCCGCGGCGCACCTGGCCGTGCGCCGCTGGGCGCCGTACGCGGACCCGGTGCTGCTCCCCTGCGTCGCGCTGCTGAACGGCATCGGGCTGGTCATGATCCACCGGATCGACCTGGCCCTGGCCGAAAAGGCCGTGCAGAACGGGAAGGACTACACCCCCGCCGTCACGGCGCAGGTGCTGTTCACCGTCATCTCGCTCGGGTTCTTCGTCGCCGTGCTGGTCGTGGTGAACGACCACCGCACGCTGACCCGCTACGGCTACACCGCGGGCCTGGTCGGGATCGTCGCGCTGGCGCTGCCCGCGCTCCTGCCGTCGAGCCTGTCCGAGGTCAACGGCGCCAAGGTGTGGCTGAAGCTGCCGGGGTTCTCGATCCAGCCGGGCGAGTTCGCGAAGATCCTGCTGATGGTCTTCTTCGCCTCGTTCCTGGTGTCGAAGCGCGACCTGTTCATGGTGGCCGGCAAGAAGTTCCTCGGCGTCGAGCTGCCGCGGGCCCGTGACCTGGGCCCGATCCTCATCGCCGCGATCGCCTGCATCGGCATCCTGGTGTTCGAGAAGGACCTCGGCACGTCGCTGCTGTTCTTCAGCGTCATCCTGATGATGCTGTACGTGGCGACCGAGCGGATCATCTGGGTCGTCCTCGGCCTGAGTTTCTTCGTCGGCGGCTGCCTGATCGCCTACAACCTCTTCACGCACGTCCAGCAGCGCGTCGCCAACTGGCTCGACCCGCTCGCGACGTACGACAAGCTCGGCGGCGGGTACCAGATCGCGCAGGGCCTGTTCGGTCTCGGCACCGGCGGGATCGGCGGCACCGGGCTCGGCGCCGGCCGCCCGGACATGGTCCCGGAGGCCAACACCGACTTCATCACCGCGGCGATCGGCGAAGAGCTCGGCTTCATCGGGCTGGCCGCCGTCCTGATGCTGTACTTGCTGGTCGCCATGCGCGGCATGCGCAGCGCGCTCGCCGTGCGCGACACGTTCGGCAAGCTGCTCGGCGGCGGGCTCGCGTTCACCATGGTCATGCAGATCTTCGTCGTCGTCGGCGGGGTCACGAAGCTCATCCCGGAGACCGGTATCACCGCCCCGTTCCTGTCCAAGGGTGGTTCGTCGCTGCTGGCGAACTACATCCTGGTCGCGCTGCTGCTCCGGATCTCCGACGCGGCCCGGCGGCCCGCCGCCCGGCCGAAGCCGCAGCCCCAGCAGCAGGCGCCGATCGCCGAAGCGCACACCGTGCTCGTCCAGCGCCCGCCGGCGGACGGGGGCAAGCAGGCATGAACACCCCGCTGCGCAAGGTCGGCATGACGATGCTCGTCATGGTCGTCCTGCTGCTGGCCAACGCGACCTACATCCAGGTCGTGAAGGCCGACGACTACCGCACCGACTCCCGCAACGCGCGCGTGCTCTACGACGAGTTCGCCCGCCGCCGCGGCCAGATCGTGTCGCAGGCGAACGGCGAGGTGCTGGCGAAGGTCGACCCGTCGAACGACAAGTACAAGTACATCCGGTCCTACGTCGACGGCCCAATGTACGCGCCGGTCACCGGCTACTACTCGATCAACTACGGCTCCGGCGGCCTCGAGCGTTCCGAGGACGACGTGCTGAACGGCTCGGACCCGCGGCTGTTCGTGCGGCGGCTGTCGGACATGGTCACCGGCCGGGACCCGAGCGGCGGCAACGTCCGGCTGACCATCGACCCGGCCGTGCAGAAGGCCGCGTACGACCTGATGACGCAGAAGAACTACACCGGCGCCCTCGTCGCGATGGAGCCCAAGACCGGCCGGATCCTGGCGATGGTGTCGACGCCGTCGTACGACCCGAACAAGCTGGCGTCGCACACGTCGAAGGCGCAGACCGACGCCTGGAACTCGTACGTCAAGGACGACAAGAACCCGATGCTGAACCGGGCGATCTCGGAGACCTACCCGCCGGGCTCGACGTTCAAGCTGGTCACCGCGTCGGCCGTGCTCGAGGACGGCAAGGGCCCGGACACCCCGGTGAACGCCGCGCCGAACACGAAGCTCCCCGGCACCAACGTCACGCTGGAGAACTACGCCGGCGAAGCGTGCCCGGGCACGACGTTCAAGGACGCTCTGGCGCACTCGTGCAACGTCCCGTTCGCGGAGTTCGCCGGCCAGCTCGGCGCGGACAAGCTGAAGAAGACGGCGGCGAACTTCGGCATCGGGCAGACCGACCTGACCGTGCCGATGAAGGTCGCGCCGTCGACGGTCGGCCCGCTCGACTCGCAGGGCGCGCTCTACCAGAGCGGCATCGGTCAGCGCGACGTCCGGCTGACCCCCCTGCAGGACTGCCTGCTCGCGGCCACCGTGGCCAACGGCGGGATGGCGATGAAGCCGCAGCTGGTGCAGTCGGTACTGGCGCCGGACCTGTCGACCATCGAGGACTACAGCCCCACCGAGCTCACCGGCACGGCGGCACTTTCGTCGTCGAACGCCGCGATCCTCAAGGACATGATGATCGCTTCCGAGGGCTTCACCAAGGGCGGCGGCAAGCGCCCGGACATCCAGATCGCGTCGAAGACCGGCACCGCCGAGCACGGCACGGACTCCAAGAACACCGCACCGCACGCCTGGTACACCGCCTTCGCCCCGGCGAACGACCCGCAGATCGCGGTCGCCGTGATCGTCGAGGACGGCGGCAACCGCGGGCTCGCGGCCACCGGCGGCACGGTCGCGGCGGAGATCGGCCGCGCCGCGATCAACGCCAAGCTCGGGGGTGGATAGCGGATGCTGTCCTCGGGCCAGCTGCTGGCCGAGAGGTACAAGCTGACGAGCCGGATCGCCGTCGGCGGGATGGGCGAGGTCTGGCAGGCCAGCGACACCCGGCTGGACCGGACCGTGGCCGTCAAGATCCTCAAGGCAGAACTCTCCGGCGACGCCGAATTCCTCCACCGCTTCCGCACCGAAGCGCGGATGACGGCGTCGCTCAACCACCCCGGCATCGCCGCGGTGCACGACTACGGCGAGACCGTCTTCGACGGTGACCTCTCGATCGCGTACCTGGTGATGGAGCTCGTCGACGGCGACCCGCTGGCCGGGTTGCTGGCCAAGCACGGGCGGCTGTCGGCGGAGTTCACGCTCGACATGCTGGAGCAGGCGGGCAACGCGTTGCAGGCCGCGCACGAGCAGGGCCTGGTCCACCGGGACGTCAAGCCGGGCAACATCCTGGTGACCTCGACCGGGCAGGTGAAGATCACCGACTTCGGCGTGGCCAAGGCGGCCGACGCCGCCCCGGTCACCCGGTCCGGCATGGTCATGGGCACCGCGCACTACATCGCGCCGGAGCAGGCGCTCGGGCACCCGGCCGAGCCGGCGTCCGACGTCTACTCGCTGGCCGTGTGCGGGTACGAGTGCCTCGCCGGGCACCGGCCGTTCCTGTCCGAGAACGCCGTGACGGTCGCGATGATGCACATCCGCGACATCGCGCCGCCGCTGCCGCCGGACGTCCCGCCCGCCGCGCGCGCGGTGATCGAGGCGACGCTGGTGAAGGACCCGCGGCAGCGCTACAACAACGGCGGCGAGTTCGCGGCCGCCGTCGCCGCGGTCCGCGCCGGGCTGCCGCTGCCGACGCCGCGCGGGCTGGTCAACGCCTCGTACGCGACGGGCCAGCAGCCCGCGGTGCAGCCACCGCAACAGCAACCGCCGGTGCAGCAACCGGCGCCGCCGCAGCCGGTCCCGCCGCACCAGCAGCACATGCCGGTGGCCCCGCAGTCGCCGACGGGGAACCCGATGGTCACCATCGGCCCGCCGTCGCGGCCCGTCCTGCGCCCGGCCATGGTGCCGGTGCCCCGGAAGAAGTCCCAGTGGGGCTGGTGGGCGCTCCTCGCGGCCATCCTGCTCGTTGTCCTGGTGGCGGCCATCGTCCTCGTGGCGAAGATGATCGGCAGCTCGGGCTCGCCACCGCACACCGGCCAGACGCAGAGCCAGGTGGTCCCGGGCAGACAGCCGCCCGCGGAGCAACCGCCCGCTTCGAGCGCCTACCCGGCGGACGCTCCCGGAACGACCGACGATGGCCAGCAAGGCATCATGACCGCACCTTGGACGGAATGGAACGGCACCCAGAGATGAGCACACCCAGACTGCTCTCCAACCGGTACGAGCTGGGCGAAACGCTCGGCTACGGAGGCATGTCCGAGGTCCATCACGGCCACGACGTGCGTCTCGGCCGGGAAGTCGCGATCAAGATCCTCCGTGCCGACCTCGCCAGGGACCCGCAGTTCCAGGAGCGCTTCCGCCGCGAAGCGCAGAACGCCGCCGCTCTGAACCACCCGGCGATCGTCGCGGTCTACGACACGGGTGAGGCCAACACCGAGTTCGGCCCGCTGCCGTACATCGTCATGGAGTACGTCGAAGGCCGGACGCTGCGGGACATCGTCAAGACCGAGGGCCCGATGTCGCAGAAGCGGGCCATGGAGGTCATGGCCGACGTCTGCGCGGCGCTCGACTTCTCGCACCGCCACGGCATCGTGCACCGCGACGTCAAGCCGGCCAACGTGATGATCACGAAGAACGGCGCGGTCAAGGTGATGGACTTCGGCATCGCGCGCGCGATGCACGACGGCCAGTCCGCGATGACCCAGACGGCCGCGGTGATCGGCACGGCGCAGTACCTGTCGCCCGAGCAGGCCCGCGGCGAGTCGGTCGACGCCCGCTCCGACGTCTACGCCGCCGGCTGCGTGCTGTACGAGCTGATCACCGGCGAGCCGCCGTTCACCGGCGATTCCCCGGTCGCGGTGGCCTACCAGCACGTCCGGGAGGACCCGAACCCGCCGTCGTCGGTGAACCCGGCGGTGGCTCCCGAGCTCGACGCCGTCGTGCTGAAGGCGCTGGCGAAGGGCCCGGCGAACCGCTACCAGTCGGCGGCGGAGATGCGCTCGGACCTGGTGCGCACGCTCTCGGGCCAGCGCCCGGCCGCGCCGATGGTGATGTCCGAAGACGAGCGCACGCAGGTGATGAACGCCGACCGGCGGCAGCCGCAGCGCTACGAGGAGTACGACGCCGCGGACGACGAGGACCCGAAGGCGAAGCGCCGGCGCCGGACGCTGCTGGCCGTGCTGGCCGCGGTGTTCGTGCTGGGCGCGGTGCTGCTGATCATGTGGCTGTCGGGGTCGTTCAAGAGCGGCGGCGACGACCCGGGCACCGTGGCGATCCCCGACGTCAAGGGGCAGACCGAGCCGGCGGCCAAGAACACGCTGCGCGAGAAGGGGTTCAACAACTTCGCGCCGAACAAGACCGTGATCTGCGGGGTTCCGGACGCGTCCGGCAACACGCCGTGCACCACGGACCAGGTCAACCAGGTCATCTTGGTGACGCCCGACGTGGGCACGCCGGTCGCGACCACGGCGCAGATCACGCTGACAATCGGGCAGGCACCCGGCAAGGTGAAGGTCCCGGACCTGAAGGACCTGACCAAGGACGACGCCGAAACGAAGCTGAAGGAAGCCGGCCTCACCCTGAACCAGGTGCAGGACGTCGACGTGTCCGACGACGACCAGGTCGGCAAGGTGGTCAGCCAGACGCCGCAGGCGGGCAACGAGGTTCAGCAGGGCACCAGCGTGTCGATCTCGATCGGCAAGGGCAAGCAGCAGAAGCAGGTCCCGAACTTCACCGGGAAGTCCTTCAGCGAGGCGCAGTCCGCCCTTACCGGCTTGGGCTTCAGCGTCAAGCGCGTCGACCAGCAGTCCGACCAGCCGAAGGACCAGGTCCTCCAGCAGACCCCGAACGGCGGTTCGGTGCCGGTCGGCAGCACGATCACGCTGACCGTGTCGACGGGCCAGCCGGACAACAAGATCGAGATGCCGCAGCTGGTCGGCATGTCGGTCGACGACGCCCAGGCGAAGCTGCAGAGCATGGGCTGGACCGGTCAGCTGCGGGAGCAGTCGGACCGGACCAGCAACAAGCCCGAAGGCACGGTCACCAAGCAGAGCGTGCCGCCGGGTCAGCAGATCGACAAGGACCAGAACATCACGGTGTCGGTGTCGAACGGCTCGTTGTTCCCGACGACCAGCGGCAGCCCCTGATCCCGTCCACACGACGAAGGCCCGCACGGTTCGCCGTGCGGGCCTTCGTCGTTCTTCAGGCTTTGTCGAGAAATCCCTGCACCGCACCGAGAATCTGCTCGGCGTCACTCGCGGGACCGCAGTCGAGCTCCAGTTCTTCGGCCGCGCCGGAGCGCTTGACCTTCAGGGAGACGCGGGCTTCGCGGCAGCGCCGCAGCCAGGCGATCAGCGACCGGCAGAACACGCCGGCGGAGTTGCTGGTCACGCCGACCACGACGGCGTCGAACAGTTGAACGCGGCCGCGGAGCTCGTCCTCACCGCGCAGCCAGGCGGCCAGCTCCCTGAGCTCGCCTTCGGAGTCTGGCCCGGTGATCGCGACGATCCCCGCCGTCACCCGTTCTCCCTTCACCCGGAATCGGAGAGGACCCGAACACTAGTCGGCGCCGAGCACCCGCCGATACCCTGGCCAGGAATTTGAAGATTGCAAATTGCACTCAGGAACGGCGCTGCACGAGCCGCGCCACGACGACGAAGCTCGCGGCCAGCACCACGACGGACGTCACCAGCGCCAGTACGAGCGGGCCGCCGACCGGTTCGTCGTCGGTCAGGGCGTGCAGCAGCGGGTGGACCAGCGGGATCTTCGCCAGCAGCACGACGATCAGCGTGACGACGGCGGCGAGCACCGTCCAGCCGATCCGGTGCACGAGCAGCCGCGAACACGGCAGCGCGATGGCGATGCCCAGCAGCGCGCACGCGAGGTGGGCGAGCAGCCCGATGCCGAGCGCCGCCGGCTGGACCTTGAACGACTTCAGCGCCGACCACACCTCGGTGATCACGGTGAGCACCGCCGAGCAGGCCAGCACGGTGCAGATCGCGCCGGTGATCATCCGCCGCCACTGCCGCGCGTGGCTCAAGGTCACCAGCCGCTGCACCGGGTCCTCGATGTCGAGCAGCGCGATCGTCAGCCAGCACGACACGACGAGCAGCCCGCCGGCGCTCACCCCGAACAGCGGCAACGGCGGCGAATGCGGGTCGGCGTAGAGGATGACGCACAACGCGAGGTAGGCCAGCAGCGCCGGCAGGTACCGCTGCGAATGGCCGAGCAGCGCCAGGTAGTAGCGGGTCAGGGCGAACACGGCGCCACCTCCCGCACGGACCAGCCGTCCTTCAGCGCCCGCACCAGCACCGCGTCCACCGAGGCGACCTCGACGGTGAGCACCACCTGCGGGCCTTCGACGACCGCGTGCCGGACGCCGGGCTCGTCCGCCCAGCCGGCACCGTCGCCGCGCAGCACGATCCGCGTGGTCGGCTCGGCGCTCTCCGCGGTGAGCCTGCCGTCGTTCATGAGGTGGACGACGTCGGCGTGGTCGTGCACCACCTGGGGCCGGTGGTCGGTGAACACGACGCTCGCGCCGCGCGCCCGCGTCTCGGCGACGAGCTCGCCCAGGATCGCGTGCGTGCCGACGTCGAGCCCGGACCACGGCTCGTCGAGGATCAGCAGGTCGGGCCGCACCATGACGGCCTGCGCGAGCCCGACCTTCTGCGCGTTGCCCTTGGACAGCGTCCGCAGCGGCGCGGCCGGGCCGCCGACCAGCGCGAGCCGCTCGAGCAGCGGGTCGATCACCGAGAGGTCGGTGAGCCCGCGGATGCGCGCCATGTGCCGCAGGTAGGCCCGCGCGCCCATGCGCTGGCCGGCCGGGAACCGGTCGGGCAGGTAGCCGATCCGCGGGCTGCCCGTCACCACGCCGGTGGTCGCGTGCGAGACGCCCGCCATGATCCGCAGCAGCGTCGACTTGCCGGAACCGTTGCTGCCGAGGACGCCGACGACGTGCCCGGGCTCGACGCTCAGGTCGACGTCGCGGAGGACGAAGTCACCCCGCCCGTACCGCTTGCCGACCCCCTCGAGCCGGATCACGCAACAGCGGCCTTCTGGAGCGCCTTGGTCGCGCGCTCGAGCTCGTCGACGCGGACCGGGTCGACGGGGTGTCCGGCCGCGGCCATCCAGTTCGCCAGCATCCGGTGGCCGCCCTCGGTGAGCACCGACTCGGGGTGGAACTGGACGCCCTCCAGCGGCAGCTCGCGGTGGCGCATGCCCATCACGATGCCGGACTCGGTGCGGCCGGTGACCTCGAAGACGTCGGCCGGGATCGTGTCGGGCACCACGGTCAAGGAGTGGTACCGGGTGGCCGTGAACTCCGCCGGCAGGTCCTTGAGGACGCCGGTGCCCTCGTGGCGGACCTGGCTGGTCTTGCCGTGGAGCAGCTCGGGCGCGCGGTCGACGGTCGCGCCGTAGACCACGCCGAGCGCCTGGTGGCCGAGGCAGACGCCGAGCATCGGCGTGCGCGTCTCGGCGCACTTGCGGATGACGTCCATGCTCTGACCGGCGCGTTCGGGGGTTCCGGGGCCCGGCGAGACGAGCACGGCGTCGAACTCGGGCACGCGGTCGAGGTCCACGACGTCGTTGCGCCAGACCGTGCAGTCGGCGCCGAGCTGGGCCAGGTACTGGACCAGGTTGTAGACGAAGCTGTCGTAGTTGTCGACGACGAGAACGCGCATGTCGGCGAGCTTACCGGCTCCCAACTAGTGGACCGTACGGTAAATCACATTTCTGGTTAGGTGACCCTAACTTACCGTGGAGGGTGTGAGCCGATCTCTTCGCGTAGCCGTCGTGGGCGCTGGTCCCGCGGGCATCTACGCCGCCGACATCCTGGACAAGTCCGACGCCGACGTGACGATCGACCTCTTCGAGCGCATGCCCGCGCCGTTCGGGTTGATCCGCTACGGCGTCGCGCCCGACCACCCGCGCATCAAGGGCATCGTGACCGCGCTGCACAAGGTGCTCGACAAGCCGAACATCCGGCTGCTGGGCAACATCGACTACGGCACCGACATCAAGCTCGACGAGCTGCGCGAGTTCTACGACGCGGTGATCTTCTCGACCGGCGCGTCCGCCGACCGCGCGCTCGACATCCCGGGCATCGACCTCGACGGCAGCTACGGCGCCGCCGACTTCGTGTCCTGGTACGACGGCCACCCGGACGTCCCGCGCACCTGGCCGCTCACCGCGTCTTCGGTGGCGGTCCTCGGCGTCGGCAACGTGGCGCTCGATGTCGCCCGCATCCTCGCGAAGACGGCGGACGAGCTGCTGACCACCGACATCCCGGACAACGTCTACCAAGGCCTTCGCACGAGCCCGGTGACGGACGTGCACGTGTTCGGCCGCCGCGGGCCGGCGCAGGCGAAGTTCACGCCGCTGGAACTGCGCGAGCTGGACCACTCCCCGAACGTCGAGGTCATCGTGTCCCCCGAGGACATCGAGTTCGACGACGGCAGCATCGCGGCCCTGCGCGCGTCGAAGCAGATCGACATGGTCGTGAAGACGCTGCAGGAGTGGGCGATCCGCGAGCCCGGTAACCGGAAGAAGCGGCTGCACCTGCACTTCTTCCACTCGCCGGCCGAAGTCCTCGGCGAGGACGGCCGAGTGACCGGCCTGCGGACCGAACGCACCGAGCTGACCGGCGACGGCAACGTCCGCGGCACCGGCGAGTTCCACGACTGGGACGTCCAGGCCGTGTACCGCGCGGTGGGCTACCTGTCGTCGCACCTGCCGGAGATCCCGTTCGACCACGTTGCGGGCGTCGTCCCGAACCAGGCGGGCCGCGTGCTGGACCTGGACGAGAACCAGCTGCCGGGCGTGTACGTGACGGGCTGGATCAAGCGCGGCCCGATCGGCCTGATCGGCCACACGAAGGGCGACGCGGCCGAGACGATCGCGAGCCTGCTGTCGGACGCGGAAACGCTGACCGCGCCGAGGTACGCCTCGCCGGACGCGATCCTCGACTTCCTGGCCGCGCGCGGGATCCCGTTCACCACCTGGGAAGGCTGGGGCAGGCTCGACTCACACGAGAAGGCGCTGGGCCTGGCGGCCGGCCGTGAGCGGATCAAGGTCGTGGAGCGCGAGGAGATGACCCGGGTTTCGCGCGGCTAAGCGGCGCCGAGGTACGCGAGCACGGCGAGCACGCGGCGGTTCGTGTCGTCCGATGCCGAGATGCCGAGCTTGGCGAAGATGTTCGCCGTGTGCTTGCCGACCGCGCCCTCGCTGAAGTGCAGCCGGGACGCGATGGCCGCGTTCGAACACCCCTCCGCCATCAGGCCGAGTACTTCGCGCTCGCGCGGGGTCAGGGCGGCCAGGGGGTCGGATGCGTTGCCGGACAGGAGTTTCGCGATCACCTCGGGATCCATCACCGTGCCGCCGGCCGCGACCCGGCGGACCGCGTCGATGAACTGGTCGGCGTTGAACACGCGGTCCTTGAGCAGGTAGCCGATCGCGCCGGTGCCGTCGGCGAGCAGTTCGCGCGCGTACAGCTGCTCGACGTGCTGGGACAACACCAAGATCGGCAGGCCCGGGATCTCTCGCCGGGCGGCCAGCGCGACCTGCAGGCCTTCGTCCGTGTTCGTCGGCGGCATTCGGACGTCCACAATGGACACATCGGGGTTCTCGGCGCGCAACGCCGCCGCCAGTTCCGGACCGCTGCCGACCGCCGCGACGACGTCGAAACCGTGCGCCGCCAGCAGGTGCGTCAGGCCGTCTCGGAGGAGGTACTGGTCTTCGGCGACGACGACTCGGGGTCGAGCTGACACGGGATCTCCACCACCGCCCTGGTCGGCCCGCCGATCGGGCTGGTCAGCGTCAACCTACCGTCGAAGGCGCCGAGCCGGCGCTCGATCCCGCGCAGTCCCGAACCGCGGGCCGGAACGGCGCCGCCCGGGCCGTCGTCGGTCACCACCAGCGTCAGCAGGTCGTCGGCGAACCCGACGCCGATCGACGCGCGCTTCGAGCCGTGCTTCGCCGCGTTGCCCAGCAGTTCCGACACGGCGAAGTACGCGCACGCCTCGACCGGCTGCTCGACGCGGCCCGGCAGCGAACCGGTGACCTCGGTCTTCAGCGGGCTGTCGAGGGCCAGTGCGCGCACCGCGTCGAGCAGGCCACGTTCGGACAGCACCGGCGGGTGGATGCCGCGGATCAGCACGCGCAGTTCGGTGAGCGCCTCCGAAGACGCCGCGCGCAGCTCGGCCGCGAGCCGTTTGGCCGTCACCGGATCCGTGTCGACGAGCGCCTCGACCGCGCCGAGCTTCATCCCCATCGCGACCAGGCGCGACTGGATCCCGTCGTGCAGGTCGCGTTCGATCCGCCGCAGCTCCGCCGCCTGCGTGACCGTGACGTCCGCGCGGGTCTGCTTCAGCCGTTCGACGCGCGCGGCGAGCCGGGTCGCCTCCGTCGGCCCCAGCCAAGCCCGCGCGAAGCGGGCCTGCTGGCGCGCGAGCCACGTCGTCGGCCACAGACCGGCGACGACCATCGCCAGCACGACCGGCGTCTGCGCGAGCGCGCCGAGGTGCGTCGACACCTCCGGCAGCGGGAACCAGCCGACCGGCGACGACACGAACGGCCGCCACACCCAGAGCGCCCCGAGTCCGATGAGTCCCCGGGTGACCAGCACGATCGTCGGCAGGAGCAGGACGAACGAAAAAAGCGTGCCGAGCACGGCGCCGGCCAGGTCGCGCCAGGTGGCGCGGTCGCGCAGCACCCACCGCGTGCGGGCGTGCTGGACCGGCCAGAACGGTTCCTCGTACAACTGCTTGCCGACCTGGTAGAGCCCGTCGGGGCGCGGCACCGGCAATCCCGGCGGCGGCAGGTACGGCCGGGCGATCCGCACGCCCGTCCAGTTCCCGGCCTCCCGGCGCAGCGTGTCCGTGATCGTCCGGGTCCACAGCGCGACCGGGACCGCCAACGGCGGGAAGCCGACCATCAGGACCAGCTGCGGCAGCGAAAAGACCAGTTGCACCACGGAAAGGGCGAAGATGCCTGCCTGGTGACCCAGTGCCTCGAGGTGCCGGTGCAGCCAGTTCTTGCGCGACCCGGCGGGCGGCCGGGGGCCCAGCCACCAGCGCGTCCAGTGGCCGTAGCCGCGAAGCGCGGCGGGGCCGGCGAGCAGGGCGGCCACCGGCAGCGGCAGCGTGACCAGCGGGTTCACCAGCTGCCAGGTGAACTCGCGGCCCGCCGCCTGGTCTTCCAAGGCCCACGTCAGCCGGTGCTGCCAGCGGATCCAGAACGCACGCTTGTAGAGCTGGTTGCCGTCGCGGTACCAGCCGTCGCGCTCTCGCACCGGTTCCGGCGGCTCGGGCTGGTACGGCGCCGCGATCTCCACGCCGCACCAGCGCGCGGCCAGCGTCCGCGCCACCCTCGACCGGCCGCGCGTCCATTCGACCGCGGGGCCGAGGAAGAAGACCAGGCCGACGCACAGCAGCGCGAACGCGATCAGCTCGACCAGCACGTCGACCCAGCTGAGCAACGCGAGCGCGGCCAGCGCGCACGCCCGTCCGAGCGCCCGCAGGTACGGCATCCGGCACCTCCTTCCCCCCGAGATCTTCGCCGGACCGCCCGCGTCCGCGCACTGGCCGAAGCTCCCCGGCCGGGGTGGGGCCAGGTCCACCCCCGCGTCAGCAAAACCCTACTTGAGCTGGGGATTCAGCGTCATTCTGCGGACGGCCGCAGGTTCGTAGCTTCGAAGCCATGCCACTCATCGAAGTCACCGACCTCCGCAAGCGCTACGGCACCCGGGTCGCGGTCGACGGCGTTTCGTTCACCGTCGAGCGCGGCGAGGTCTTCGGCATCCTCGGCACCAACGGCGCCGGGAAGACCACCACCGTCGAATGCCTGCAGGGCCTCCGCCGCGCCGACAGCGGGGAGATCTCCGTGCTCGGCCTCGACCCCGCGACCGACCGCGCCGCGCTGACCCGCCGCGTCGGCGTGCAGCTGCAGGAAAGCCAGTTGCCCGCGAAGCTGCGGGTGCGCGAGGCGCTCGAGCTGTTCGCCTCGTTCTACCCGGACCCGGCCGACGTCGACGTCCTGCTGGACCAGCTCGACCTCCGCGATCACGCGCGCAGCTGTTTCGGGAAGCTCTCCGGCGGCCAGAAGCAGCGCGTCTCGATCGCGCTCGCGCTGGTGGGCAACCCCGAGCTGGCCATCCTCGACGAACTGACCACCGGGCTCGACCCGCACGCCCGCCGCGAAACGTGGCGGCTGGTCGAAGGCGTCCGCGCCGCCGGCGTCACCGTCCTGCTGGTCACCCACTTCATGGACGAAGCCGAGCGGCTGTGCGACCGCGTCGCGATCTTCGACGCCGGCTGCGTGGTCGCGACCGGCACGCCCGCCGAGCTCCGCGCCGCGGCCGGAGCATCCACTTTGGACGACGCGTTCGTCTCGCTCACGAGGAGCACGCTGTGAACACCTTCGCCAAGATCACCGCCACGGAAACGAAACTCTTCCTCCGCACGCCGGTCATGGCGATCGCGGGCCTCCTCCTGCCGACCGCGGTGCTGCTGGCGGTCGGCGCCATCCCGGGCATGACGGAACCCAGCCCGGCCACCGGCGGCGCGCGGTTCATCGACGCGTGGGTCCCGTCGCTGGTCGTCATCAGCCTCGCGATGCTCGCCCTGCAGTCGATCCCGGGCGCCGTCGCGACCTACCGCGAGCAGGGCGTGCTGCGCCGGCTGGCCACGACCCCGGTGCACCCGGCCAACCTGCTGGGCGCGCAGCTGCTGATCCACGTCGTGGTCGCGCTGGCGGGCATCGGCCTGGTGCTCGCGGCGGCCAACGCGGTCTACGACGTCCCGCTGCCGAAGCACCCGCTGCTGTTCCTCCTGACGCTGCTGCTCGGCACGGTCTCGATGTTCTCGTTCGGCCTCCTGGCGGCCGCGGTCGCCCGCACGGCCAAGGCCGCGGGCGCGTTCGCGCTGATCGCGTTCGTCCCGACGATGTTCTTCGGCGGTGTCTACCTGCCGCGGGCGTTGCTGCCGGTGGTCCTGCAGCGGATCGGCGACTACCTGCCGCCGGGCACGCAACCGCTGCAGGACGCCTGGGTCGGCACCAGCGTGCAGCCGCTGCAGCTGGTCGTCCTGGCCGGCTTCGCGGTGATCGGCACGGCTACGGCGGCGAAGCTCTTCCGCTGGGAGTGAATCCGCCATATTGGTGATGATCATCGTTTTCTCTTGTGGCCGGACCACCCGGCCGGTAGCCAGGAGGGTGGCCCTGCTCAACTTGGAGGTTCGATGTCCCTGGACGTGTCACCCGCGCTGCTGGAGAAGGCCGAGCGCGGGGAGGTCACCGACGCCGAGTTCGTCACCTGCGTCAAGGAATCCCTGCCCTACGCCTGGGAGGTCATCACCGGCGTCATCGCCGACGCCGAGGGTGCGGCCGACGGGTTCGCCGACAACGAGACGCCGCCGCCGAGCGAGGCCGCCCGCGGCCAGCTGCTGCGGGCACTGGCGTCGGACGCGATCCGCGGCGGCCTCGAGCGCCACTTCGGCGTCAAGCTGGCCTTCCAGAACTGCCACCGGGTCGCGGTGTTCAAGCAGTCCGAAGTAGACGGTGACCGCTACCGCGCGTTCGTCTCGCCGCGCGGCCAGCTGCTCAACCAGAGCCCGGAACTGCGGGACTGTTAGCCCGCAGCGCGGGGAGCACTTCGGTGCCGATCCGCGCGATGTTCGCGTACGTGCCCTCCGGCGTACCGGACGCCTCCACGAGCATCAGCACGTGGGAGACGCCGGTGCGCCGGAGGCTCGTTTCCAGGGTCCGGACGCAGTGCCCGGCGTCGCCGACGGGGTGGATGGCGCAGAGCCGTTCGGTGTACTCCCCCGGGTCCTTGGCCGGGCCCGGCCGCCCGTCGACCGTCACGTGCGCGCCGAGCCCGTCCTTCAGCCACGCGGGAAGGGCGTTGCGGACGACGTCGGCGTCGCCCACCTGGCAGAGCACGGTCGAGACGTGGTCCGCCGGCTTCCCGTAGGCGGCGACGGTCTCGGCTTTCTCCTCGTCGTCGGCGTGCAGGCCGAGCAGCAGCGGCAAGCCCCGATCGGCGGCTTGGCGCACAGCCGCCGACTTCGGCCCGCCGCACGCGACGACGACGTCCGGCCGCCGTTCCGGGGTCGGCACCAGCGGGACCTCCCGGAAGGCGAAGTGCCTTCCGTCGGCGTGCACCCGCCCGGTGGACGCCCTGAGGAAGACGTCGAGAGTCTCTTCGAAGCCGGTCTCGTAGCGGTCCAGCCCGGTGCCGAAGACCTCGAGGTCCTGCCAGGGGCCGCCGCGCCCGACGCCGAGCCGCAGCCGGCCGCCGGAGACGGCGTCGAGCATCGCCCACTGCTCGGCCAGCGCGACCGGGTGCGTGGTCGAGAGGACGCTGACCGCGGTCCCGACGCCGATCCGCGACGTCCGCCCGAGCACGTGCGCGGCGAGCGTGATCGCGGACGGGCAGACGCCGTAGGGCATGAAGTGGTGTTCGGCGAACCAGACGTCGTCGAAGCCGGCTTCTTCGGCCAGCTCGGCGGCGCGGACCGACCGGCGGAGGACGTCGCCGTCCGCCTGGCCGGGGAACCGTGCGCTGACCAGGAAGACGCCGAACCTCAGTTGACCGCGACCTCGTTGAACCACAGCCGCGGCTCCAGCCACGGGAACACCACGAACATCAGCAGCGCCACCACGCCGAGGACAAGGACCACCGCGATCGTCAGCTTCACCGCGAACGGGCCGGGGAACTTCCGCCAGAGCCAGGCGTACATCAGGCCTCCCCGATCTTCGAGAGCAGGTCGCCGTAGTCCTTGACCTGGTCCTTCGGGACCTGCTGGGTCAGCACCGAGGTGATGATGAGCCGCTCCTTGGCGGAGAACTGCGGGTGGCACGTGGTGAGCGTGAGCAGCGCGGCCTGCTGGGCCTTCGGCAGCGCGTCGGCGTCCTTGTACGGGACCGGGTTCACCGCGGTGCCCTGGCTGGGCAGCACGACCTTGCGGCCGAAGGTCTCGCTGTACGCGCCACCCTCCTCGGCGTTCGGGTCGCGCAGGGTCGAGACGCCCTTGCACTTGGGGTCGGCGCCCTTGCCGCCCGCCCAGTTCTCGACCTCGTCGTCGTAGGGCAGGACCTTGTAGATGTAGAAGTCGGTCGAGGTCTCGATCACGATCTGGTCACAGGAGGAGAGGTTGTCCAGGTCGTTGAACGGGGCGCCCTTGCCGACGCGGTGGCCGGCGACGGCGAAGTTGCCGGGCTCGCCGGGCAGCGCCGTGCCCTTGTAGTGGCCGGGGCCGACCTCCAGGGAGGCGTCGTCGGTGCCCTCCTGGATGGTGAAGTTGTAGTCGACGCCGAAGGTCGGGATGTGGATGCGCGCGAACGCCTTGCCGTCGATCAGCTCGGGGTGCAGCGTGCGGTCGTGCGCCCACTCGCCGTCGAGCTGGTCGCTCGCTTCGGACTGCTTGCCCGCCGAGAACAGGTCGGTCACGTACAGCTCGTAGACCATGAACAGCAGCACGACCAGGCCCAGCGTGATGAGGATTTCGCCGGCCGTCCGGATCGCGACGCCGCCCTTGCCCAGCGGCGCCGGCGCAGGCTTCTCCTTGGTCGCGGCGCCCCCCTTGACCGGGGCGAAGACGACGGTCTCTTCGTTCGCGCCGGGCGGCGGGGGCGGGCTGGTGTACCGGCGGGGCGGCGGGCCCTGCGGACGCCGCGGCGGCTGACCGGGGGCCTGGCGGGGCGGCATTTGCCCACGTGGGGGCGGGACCGGGCGGCGCTGGGGCGCGGGGCGCTGTCCGGGGTGTCTGCGCCGGTCGTCATCCGGTCCTTCGCGCGTAGTCACGCAAGCTCCTCTCAAGCCGCGTCCAACACTTGGTGACCCCGACGTCACGGTACGGGAAATCCGACCACTCCCGGCCGCTGCTTTCCTGCGGTCATTTACGTTAACGTGTGCACGTGGCGCTGGTTGCGCACCCCAGGCGGGTCATCGCCACCAGACGAGCCCGAACAGCACCGCGAGGAACACGATGCCCAAGTCCAAGGTCCGCAAGAAGACGGCTTACACCCCGCCTGCCGACCGGCGCACGCCGGTGAAGGTGCGGGCGGCCGGTCCCACCGGTCTCGCCTGGAAGATCCCCATGTTCGGGCTGATGCTCGTGGGCCTGATCTGGCTCCTGGTGAACTACATCGCCGGCGACAAGATCTCGTGGATGGCCGACCTCGGCAACTGGAACTTCGCCGGCGGGTTCGCGCTGATGATCGCGGGTCTGCTCATGACTATGCGCTGGCGTTGATTATTACTCCGAATGGCGGCTTGACGCCGAATTACACCGGTGTGACTCATCCCCAGTGTGGATAACCCCTGTGGATAACTACCCCACCTCGTGGGCACCACGCCGGGCGCTTGTGGTATCGGCGTGGGCGGTCACCGCGTTGCTCCTGGTCGGCGTGGTGGCCGACGCCCTGACCGGCGACCGCGGCGGCCTGGTGCTGTTCGCGCTGGCCACGCTGGCCGTCGGCGCGTTCGCCGCGCACTCGACGCTCGTCCGGCCCCGCCTGGCCGCCGGCCCCGAGGGCCTGGTGGCCCGGACGCTGGGCGGCACGCACCGGCTGCCGTGGGCGCAGACCCGAACCCGGCTGCGCACCACCCGCCGGCTGGGCCGCGACGGCGTCACGCTCGAGGTCGAGCACGAAGACGAGCTGTACGTTTTCGGGTGGCTGGACCTCGGCGAAGACCCCCGGGACGTCCTGGACGTCCTCAGCACGCTGCGGAGCTAGCCGCAGGTGTAGTAGAGGCCCTGGCGGTACTGGACGAATTCGCAGGTCTCCGCCGGGAACTGGGTGCCCTTGTAGCCGATCAGGCCGACGAGCGCGACGGCGATGATCGCGATGCCGATCGCCTGGTAACGCGCCTGGTTGGCCTGCGGCGCGTAGAGCAGCGCGACGGTGAGCAGGGCGCCCGTCACCAGCCCGCCGACGTGGCCGTAGATCGAGATGCCCGGGATGCCGAAGGTGATGAACGCGTTCAGCGCGAGCGTGATGATCAGGCCGGTCGGGTTCAGGCGCAGCTTCAGCACCGTGACCGCGTACGCGCCCATCAGGCCGAACAGCGCTCCGGACGCGCCGGCCGTGCCGGGGAACTCGCCGGGGTTGCCGAACAGCAGCACGGCCGCCGACGCGCCGAGCATGGAGACGAAGTAGAGCGCGAGGTAGCGGCCGCGGCCGCAGACCTGTTCCAGCGACCGGCCCATCATCCATAGCGAGAACATGTTGACCGCGATGTGGATGGGTCCGTAGTGCAGGAACCCGCTGGTCAGGACGCGCCACCATTCGCCGTGGCCGAGGGTCGCGTCGCCGTAGAGGCTGGCGTGCTGGAAGAGCGACGACAGCTCGTTGTCGTTCAGGCTGCCCGCCTGGACGACCGTGATCAGGAAGACCAGGACGTTCACCGCGAGGATGGCCTGGGTGACGAGCACCGACTGGGACAGCCGCGCGCCGAAGACGGTGCGCTGGCCGAAGCCGGCTTCCTGGTAGTCGCGGTGCTGACGGCGCTGCTGCTGGGTGCCGCTGTGCACGCAGTCGGTGCACTGGAAGCCGACGGGGGCTTCGCGGAGGCAATCCGGGCACGCCGGACGCCCGCACCGGGAACAGCTCAGCCCGGTCGGGCGGTTCGGGTGCCACCAGCACCCGGGGAGCGCGGCTTGCTCGGCGGCGGGGTTCGGCGGTTGGTTCACGATGTCACCAACCTACCGAAACCGCCGTCAGCGGGCCGTCAGTGCTCGATGGTGACCTTCTCGATGACGACGTCGGTCAGCGGGCGGTCCGCCGGGCCGGTCGCGGTGCGCGCGATCGCGTCGACGACGTTGCGCGACTCCTGGTCGGCCACCTCACCGAAGATCGTGTGCCGGAAGTTCAGGTGGGTGGTCGGCGCGACCGTGATGAAGAACTGCGAGCCGTTCGTGCCGGGCCCCGCGTTGGCCATGGCCAGCAGGTACGGCTTGCTGAACTGCAGCTCGGGGTGGAACTCGTCGCCGAACTTGTAGCCGGGCCCGCCGCGGCCGGTGCCGGTCGGGTCGCCGCCCTGCAGCATGAAGCCGTCGATGACCCGGTGGAAGATCGAACCGTCGTAGAAGGGGCCGGAGTTCGTGCCCGCCGCGTTCGGCTGGGTGTACTCCTTGGTGCCTTCCGCGAGCCCGACGAAGTTCGCGACCGTCTTCGGCGCGTGGTCGGGGAGGAGGTTCAGGTTGATGTCACCCTGGTTGGTGTGCAGCGTCGCTTTCACGGCTTCATCGTGCCATCTGCGGCGGGCGGCGGCGAAAAGGGGCACGATAGGTTACGGGTAACAGAGCAGTGTCAAAACGAATGATGAGGTGAAGCCCATGTCCCGGGCGACAGCCCAGGCCGCCGAGACCGCCGACAAACTCCTCAGCGAGGGTGTCAAGCAGGGCCGGCGCGCGCAGAAGCAGCTCGCGAAGAAGACCGAGCTCACCCGCAAGGAGCTCAAGAAGAGCTCGAAGGCCGCCCGCCAGGAGGCCCTCGCCCGGCTCTCCGAGCTGCGCAAGCCGGGCCGCAAGGCGAAGAAGGCCGCCATCAAGGCCGCGAAGGCGGCCGGCGAGTCGAAGCGCCGCGGCAAGAAGGACTTCAAGGCGGCGAAGAAGGACTTCGCTGCCGCTCTCGTCGAGGCGAAGGCCGCGGCGAAGGGCACCCGCAGCCGCCGCAAGTGGCCGTGGCTGCTCGGCCTGGTCGTGGTCGGCGCCGGCGCCGCCTACGCCCTCCGGTCGAAGCAGGAGCCGCCGGTCGCGCCCGCGCCGCCGAAGGCCACCCCGCCCGCGCCGAAGCCCGCCGAAGCGGCGAAGCCGAGCCCGCAGGCGAACGGCAAGGCGCCGTCCCCGGCGCCCGCCGAGAAGAAGAACTGAAGCCGACGCGAAGAGGCCCCTCGGGCGTGCACCCGAGGGGCCTCTTCGTTGGTGCGTGCGATCAGGCGTTCGCGGCGTGCTTGTCGATCAGCTGGCCCAGGCGGGGCAGCGCCTCTTCGACGTTCTTCTTGCCGTTCGGGCGCAGCTTCGAGTAGACCTTCTTGATGCTGTCGCGGCTGCTGCGCTCGGCGCGCGAGTCGGTGACGCTCAGCAGCGCGTCGGAAGCCTCGTCCGAGCGGCTGGTCAGGTAGGCGCCGAAGTCGTTGCCGCCCTTGGCGCGGTAGTCGCCGTAGAACGGCTCGAGCGCGGTGGCGAAGTCGGGCAGCAGCGTGTCGACGGCCGAGGGGATGATGCCCGGCTTGATCTTCTTGACCGCGGCGAAGCCGGTCTTGACGACGGCACCCGAAACGCCGCCCTTGTCCGAGACCTCGGCGTCGACGAGGGTCTCGAAGTCGGTCACGACAGCCGGACGACGGCTGGAGTCGAGCAGGATGTCCTTGAGGGTGTCAGCCACGAATCTTGTCCTTTGCGTTGCAGATTTTGTGCCCGGCCCCCGGGGTGGGGATCCCCCGATGGCTGCGGTGCGCGAGTCCACGAAGCCTGCGCGTGACGCACAGGGTAATACAAGATCAACATCACTCACCCGTGTGGAGCCTGCTACCTAGAGCTTCAGGGCAGCGATAGCCTTCTTGACCACTGTGCGTGCCTTTACGCTCTGCTTCTGGTTGGTGGTCGCGATGACCGCCGCGGCCCCCTTCGCGACCGCGTAGACAGCACCGTCGTCGGTCGACTCGTAGCCCCCCTTCCAGCCGGAAGGGTCGCTGGCCGGGTTCGACGAGTCGACCGGCGCCGCCTTGTTGACCAGCGCCGTCGCCGTCTTAGCGTCCCCGACGTAGACACGGACGGTGAGCTGGATCTTCCCGTCCGGGCGGTAGAAGAAGCACGCCGGATGCGGCTGGTCCGCCGAAATCCGCACCTTCGACACGTGCTGGCCGTTGGAGTCGGCCACGAACTCGCTGTCGAGGTACGGGCAGTCCCCGGTCGTGGCCGGCTGGGGGTCCGGCGGCAGCTCCGAACCGGCGGCCGTGCCGGCGGACGCCGTCGGGGAAGTGGGCGTCGCGGTGCCGGACACGAGGGACGGGCCGCAGCCGGCCAGCAGGGCCACGGCGGGCGCGAGAAGTACGAGTCGTCGCATAGCGCGCACAGTCAACCATGAAGGATGTGTGAAAACCGCTGGCTGAACTCGCCGTGACGGCCGGGCGTGCGACGATGGCGTCGTGCTAACCCCCGAGCAGTACCTCGGCGCGGTTGCCGAGCGCATCCAGCGTTCCGGCGGCCAGCTGAACACCGTGCAGATCGGGCCCGCCGTCTGCCCCGTCGGGCTGTTCACCGAATCGGTGATGCTGTCGACGATGAACTACTGCGTCATCGCCGCGGCCGTCCCCGAGGTCACGGCCGCGGCGCTGTACGACTTCACCGGCCGCGCCACGCAGCACGCCCGCGCGAACCTCGTCGGCACGATGGGCTGGACGGCGGCATCGGTCGTCATCGCCGGGCTCGTCGGCCAGCGCGTGTACCCCGACGCCGCACAGGCCGCGTCGGCGAAGTCGGGCAACCAGTTCGGCGGCGAGACGCGGATGGTGGCGGTCGACGTCTCGGCCGGGGCGCGGTACGCGTTCGTCGGCGGGAAGTTCTGGGGCGCCGCGGTGCAGGGGTCGGTCAACGCCAAGCTGACGTACTGCTTCCCGGAGCCCGCCGAGGTCTACCAGCAGCTCCAGTGGCAGCAGCAGCAACCGCCGGCCCAGCAGCCCCCGGCCGGCTGGCAGCAGCAGCCGCCGCCGGTGCCACCTCCGCCGTACGCCGGCCCGCCGGCGCCTGGCTACCCGCCGCCGGGGCCGCAGCCGTACGGTTACTGACATGGTCGCGTTGCGCGGATGGCCCTCGTTCCCCGAAGAACTCCCCGTGTTCACGCCGGAAACAGCGGCCGCGGACCCACAGGCGCTCTTCGTCGAGTGGCTGACCGAAGCCGGTGAGCACGTGCTGGCGCCACACGCCGTCACACTGTCCACAGTGGACGCCGATGGCGCACCGGACGCGCGGGTGGTGATCCTCAAGGACGTCGGCCCGGCCGGCTGGGCGGTCGCGACCAGCTCGGAAAGCCCGAAAGGCCTGCAGCTGCGCAAGGATCCGCGCGCCGCGCTGACGTTCTTCTGGCCCGGCCGCGGCCGGCAGGTCCGGCTGCGCGGGCCGGTCTCCCCCGCGGCGCCCGAGGTGTCGGCGGCGGACTTCCTGGCGCGGCCGCCCGCGTCGCGCGTCGAGGCGTTCATCGGGCACCAGTCGCAGGTGCTGCACGACCCGGCGGACCTCGACGCGGCGGCCGCGGAGGCGGAGCGCTGGGTCGCGGAAAACCCGGACGTGGCCCCGGAAACGTGGACGCGCTACCTCGTCGACCCGGACGAGGTCGAGTTCTGGCAGGCCAGCCACGACCGCCGCCACGTACGGCTGCGCTACCGCAAGACCGACAGCGGCTGGGTCCGCGAGCGCCTCTGGCCGTGACCGTGCGCGGGCGAAGATTTCCGCGTCCGGCCCTGATCGGGGGTATGCCGCGCCCGGGTGGGTGTGGCGATGATGGATCATGCGCTCGAAACTGCTGACCGCCGGGCTGGTCCTGGCGTTGACTGCCGCATTCGGGGGTGTGGCCTCGGCCGACGCGCGTCCTGGGGGACGACCGACGCTGACGGACCCGCATCCGTGCCCGGGCCAACCGGGCTTCACCTGCTCGACGTTGACGGTGCCGCTCGACCGGTCCGGCCGGGTGCCGGGCACGCTCGCCCTGCCGGTCGCGACGGCGGACAACGTGTCCGCGCCCAAGGGCGTGCTGCTGTTCTTGACCGGCGGGCCCGGCCAGGGCGGCGTCGGCGCCATCACGCGGATCGCGACGCAGCGGCTGCCGGAGGTCGCCAAGGACTACCGGTTCGTCATGCTGGACCAGCGCGGCACCGGCGCGAACGCGTTGCAGTGCCCCGGTCTGCAGGCGCAGATGGGCAGCTCGGACATCGCGACGCCGACGCGTGACGCGGTCACCGAATGCGCGCGCATCCTCGGCGACACGGCGCCGCTGTATTCGACGGACCAGACCGTCGCGGACTTCGACCAGCTCCGGCGGGCACTGGGCGTGTCGAAGATGGTGGTCGACGGCGTCTCGTACGGCTCGTTCACGGCGGCGCGGTACGCGATCGCGCACCCGGGCAACGTCAGCAAGGTCGTCCTCGATTCGGTGCTGCCGCACCACGCGTCCGCGTCGGCGTCGCTCTACTTGACGGGCCTGACGGCCGAGGCCCGCGTGCTGCGCGCGGCGTGTGCGGTGGCGCCGGCCTGCGGGTACGACCCGGCGGAGGACCTGGCGTCGGTGGTCCGCCAACGCGGCACAGCCGACGGCGTGAAGATCTTCGACCTGATCGTGACGTACGAGTTCGTCGACCCGACGTACCGCAACCCGTCCGCGGGCGACGTCATCTCCGCCCTGCACGCGGCACGGGCGGGATCGCCGGCACAGCTGGACGGGCTGCTGGAGGCGTACAAGTCGGGCGGCGACGACCCGGCGTCGTTCAGCTCGGGCTTGCACGCGGCGACGCTGTGCGCGGACCAGCGTTTCCCGTGGGGCTCGGCGGCGACACCGGTGGCTTTGCGGCAGCCGCTGTTGTCGTTGACCGCGCGTTCCCTGCCGGCGTCGGCGACCTGGCCGTACACGACAGAGGTGGCGACGCAGCAGGGATTCATCCAGAGTTGCCTGCCGTGGCCGGCGGAGCGACCGGGCTCGAACCCGGCGTCCCGCCTGCCGAACGTCCCGGTGCTGCTGCTGAACGGCGACCGTGACTTGTCGACGCCGATGGAGTGGGCGTACGAGGAAGCCCGGTCTGCTCCGCGTGGTCAGCTGGTGATCGTGCCGGGCGAGTCCCATTCGATCCAGAACCGCGAGCGCGGCCACGCCGGCCGGGACGCGGTGATCAGCTTCCTGCGGTAAGGCTTTCGAAGACGGCGTCGCGCACTTCGGCGTCGGTCGGTGTCCCTCGTCGTTGCTCGGCGGCGAGCTCGGCGAGGGACACCATGGTGACGTCGGCGAGGCCACAGGCGGTGAAGTGGTGGAAGGCGGTCATGTCGGGGTCGACGTTGAGCGCGAAGCCGTGGCTCGTGACGCCGCGGCGGATGCGCATGCCGATGGAGGCGACCTTGCGGTGATCGGGCGTCCAGACGCCGGCGAGGCTGGAGTGCCCCGGCGGTGTTTCCCTGCGGACCGCGGGGAAGCCGAGTGCCTCCAACGCGGCGACGAGCCCGGTTTCCAGCCACCGCACGACGTCGACGGGCCCGCGCGCCTTGAGGTCGACCACGAGGTACCCGACGAGCTGCCCGGGCCCGTGGTAAGTGGCGAACCCCCCTCGATCGACCTCTACAGCGGGAAGATCGGTGGGGAGGTCTTCGGGTCTGGTGCGCGGCCCGTAGGTGACGATGGGCGGATGGCTGAGGAGGAAGAGCCGATCCTCGGCGAGGTTCTGCTGCCGTTCCCCGACCCAGATCCGCATGTCGGCGAGGGCTTGCTGGTAGTCGACTTCACCGAGATCGACGCGTTTGACGGGCCATCCCACGACGCCAGGCTACGCCGGGATTCCGTTGCGGCGCCGAAGGAATCGGACAGCCCGTCAGGTCGCCGGGCGCAGCCGCCGGACGTTCGCCGGGCCGTCGACGGTGCCGCGGGCGATGCGGGAGGCGAGTTCCTCGAGCCGTTCCTGGGTGGTGCGGTCCGCCGGTTGGTAGACGACAACCCGGGTGCGGGGGTTCTCCTCGAACAGCATCGTCACGGTGCGCACGGACAGGATGCCGACGTGCAACGACCGGATGCGCTTCACCCGCCCAGGATCGGTGGACACGTCGGCCTGGTCCCAGAGCCGCACGAAAAGCGGTGACTCGGCGCGGAGCCGGGCCAGCAACGGCTCCCACGCCGGGTCGGTGACCGACTCGCCGTAGTACGCGCGCAGTTTGGCCACGACGGCCGCGCACTCCTGCTCGTGGTCGGAGTGCCCGGCGATCCAGTCGGGGTGGGTGAAGTGCAGGTAGGCGCAGTTGCGGTCGGCCGCCGGGAGGGCCTCCAAGTCGTCGATCAAGAACCGGAACGGCGCGTTGTAGGCCAGCGGCTCGAACCACGGGTTCATCACCACCGCGGGGTGCGGGGCGACGCTGTCCAGCAGCGCTTGCAGGCGGACCCCGGCCGTCTCCGAGCTCGAGGGCGTCTCGGCATCCGGGTGCCCACCGAGGAGGAACAGGTGCCGGCGCTCGTCGTGGGAGAGCCGCAGCGCGTCGGCGATCGCCGCCAGCACCTCGGCGCTCGGCTGCACGTCGCGTCCTTGCTCGAGCCACGTGTACCACGTCGATCCGACGTTCGCGAGCACCGCGACCTCCTCGCGGCGCAGCCCCTTGACCCGGCGCCGGCCACCACCGCCGGGCAGGCCCACGTCCGCGGGGGAAAGCCGGTCACGCCGGGCGCGCAAGTAGGCGCCGAGCTCGCGAGAACGCACATCCGCCACGGCCACGATCGTCTCACGGCTCGACGAGCTCAAGCTGGTGGTCCGGCCACCAGCATCGCGCAGCTCTGGGTAGCTCCCCAGCCGGCGCGCAAGGTCGGCACCATGCAACGAACTTGGCCGGTTTTCCTCGCGGCGTTCGGCGCGACGTACACGTTCAGCATCGGTAACGTCACCGCCCCGCGGCTCGGCCCGGAACTGGGCGCGGGCCGCGGCGAAGTCGCGCTCGTGCTCGCCGCGTTCGCCGTGTCGTTCGCGTCCGGGTTGATCGTCGCGGGGCGGCTCGGTGACCGGTACGGCCGCCGCCGGCTGCTGACCACCGGACTCCTCGCGCTCGTGGTGACGTCGGCGCTGGCAGCGGCGGCTCCCGGGCTCTGGTGGCTGGTCGCCGCCCGGGTCCTGCAGGGCGCGGCCTCGGCGCTGGTGATGCCCCAGACACTGGCGATCGTCCAGACCGCGGACGGCGCGCCGGCCAGGGCACGCGGGGTCGCGGCGTTCACCGCGAGCTCCGGGGTCGGCACCGTGGCGGGCCAGGTCGCCGGCGGTCTCGTGATGGCCTTCGCCGGATGGCGCGGCGCGGTTCTGACCTCGGCGATCCCCAGCGCGGTGGCGCTGCTGGGCGCACACCGGCTCCGGGTCCACCCGCCGGACGGCACCGAACGCCCCGACTTCGGCGGCGCACTCCGGGTCGGGATCTCGCTCCTGACCCTGGTCGCCGGTCTTTCGCTGGGCCCGGCCACGGGCTGGACCTGGTGGACATCGGGGCTGGCGGTGCTGGGCATCGTGGGCTTGTCCGGGTTCTGGCGCAACCAACGACGGCGCGAGCCGGCCGGACGCCCCGTGCTCGTCGCGCCGTCCAGCCTGCGGCAGCCCGCACTACGGCTCGGCCTGCTGATGGCCGTGCTGCTGTTCGCCGGGTACGGCGCCTTCAGCTACGAGTACTCGATGCTCACCCAGGTCGGCCTGGGGTTGACGCCGGTCCAGTCCGGGCTCGCGCTGACCGCGTTCGCCGGGACGTTCGTGCTCGCCGGGCTTCGCATGCCGCGCATCACTGCGCGCTTCGGCGACCGCACGATGGAGCTGGCCGCGGGCCTGCTGATCGCCGGCCTGATCCTGCTCGGCCTGGCCTCGTGGTTCGCCCAGGGCGAGGGCCCGGCGATCTGGATCGGCTGCTTCGAAGTGCTCGGCGTGTTCCTCGGCGCGGCGCAGGCGAGCCAGTACGGACCGCTGGTCGAGACGGTCATGGCCGCGGTCCCCCCGCGGGTCGCCGGCCTGGCCGGAGGCCTGTTCACGACGGCGCAGCAAGCATCGCTGGCACTGGGCATCGCCACCATCGGCGGGCTCTTCGGCTCGCTCGCGCCCTCGCTGGGTTGGGAACGCGCCTACGCGGTCGCGCTCGGCGTGCAGGTGATCGCCACCGCGCTGTTCTGGGTGCTCGCGCGGCGGCTCCGCTCGATCGACCGCACCCACCGATTTCCCACTGATCAACCAGAGGAAGGTGTTCGCCCGTGATCAAGGTGGTCATCACGCTGAAGCGCCGTGAAGGCATGACCCACGAGGAGTTCAAGCACTACCAGCAGAACGTCCACCGGCCGCTGCTCATGTCGATCCCGGAGTCGGAGCGGTACATCCGCCGGTTCGTCGTGTCGTACCCGGTCCCGGCGCCCCGATACCCCGAGGCGGAATACGACTCGGTGGTCGAGGCCTGGTTCGACAGCATGGCCGACCTCGAAGGGCTGTTCTTCAGCGACAATTTCCGGAAGATCGTCGACCCGGACCACGAGAACTTCATCGACTTGTCCACCTTTGGGCGCATCATCTGCGAAGAGGACGTGGTCATCGACCGGCCCAGTGCGTCAAAGGTGACCGCCTGACGCGACGAAGGCCGGGTGAGCGGGGACGCCCCTCACCCGGCCTTCGTCGTGTCCACAGTGGAGCTGAGGGGAATCGAACCCCTGACCCCCGCCTTGCAAAGGCGGTGCTCTACCAATTGAGCTACAGCCCCGGGTGCGGGCGAGTGCCCGCGGGAAACTCAGTTGTGGGACGCACCCGCCGGCTTGGCCGGGGTGGTGCCGTTGTTCGAGGGGACCGGCGCGGTTGCCGCGCGCCACAGTTCGGCTTCGGCCTTGGCCGCCTTGTTGCGCTTCACGACGAACAGGACGCCGCCCGCGATGACCGCGAGTGCCAGCAGCTTCTTCACCGAAGCCCCCTTCTCAGCTTGCTTCCCTTACCCCGTGATGTTACTGCACCGGCGTCGGCCACCGTCGGGGGCGGTGGTTCCACGTGGAACCACGATTGCGCAGGTAACGCAGGTCACATCGCACCGGAAATACGCGGGCGGGGTGTCCTGTTGTACTGACTGGTCGACGTGCCCACCGTGTCCCCCGGGCCTCAACCACCGCCTTCGCGGAGTTCCGTCAGGCTGGAGCCGCGATGAGCCACTCGCCGAGAGGCGACCGTGGTGCGCGCCGACCGTGACCGCTCAGCCCTGCCGGTTCATTCTCTTCCCGGCAGGGCTGACCTGTATCCGGGGGCCGGGTGGCTCTCGCAGTACCTGTCTCATCAGGGTCTCCCCGACGTCCGCACCCCTTGTCAGCCTGGTGGAGTCGGTTCCCGGCTCCACAGAGGAAGACCAAATGGCAGACCTTTTCGATCTGAGTGGGAAGCACGCGCTCGTCACTGGCGGCACCAAGGGCATCGGGACGATGATCGCGCGCGGCCTCCTGCAGGCGGGCGCACGCGTCGTCATCAGCTCACGCAGCGCGGACGCGTGCGCGGAGGCACAGCGGCTGCTTTCCGAATTCGGCGACGTGCAAGCGATTCCCGCCGACCTGTCCAGGCATGACGAGTGCCAGCGCCTCGCTGATCTCGTCAAAGCCGATGCGGACGGCCTGCACATCCTCGTCAACAACGCGGGAGCGATGTGGCGCGAGCCGCTGGAGACGTTCCCGGGCGAGGCCTGGGACACCGTGCTCGACCTCAACCTCAAGGCGCCGTTCTGGCTGGTGCAGGCGCTGCTTCCCGCGCTTCGCAAGGCGGGCACCGCCGATGATCCCGCGCGGATCATCAACGTCGGCAGTATCGCCGCGATCCACGTCGCCGAGTCGCCCAACTACTCCTACGCCAGCAGCAAAGCGGGCCTCCACCAGCTCACCAGGGTGCTGGCCAGGGAATTGGGCCCGCAGCACGTCACGGTGAACGCGGTGGCCCCGGGACCGTTCCCGTCGCGGATGATGGCGTCCACGCTCGAGGCCGTCGGCGACACGATCGCGGCGAAGGCCCCGCTGCGCCGGCTCGGCCGCGACGACGACATGGCGGGTGTCGCCGTGTTCCTCGCCAGCCGGGCCGGGGCCTACCTGACGGGCACGATCATCCCGGTCGACGGCGGCATCGCCACGACCGCGACGGGTACGTAGGCGAACGGGAACTACGGTGACGAGGTGACCACGATCGATCTGCGCACCGAGATCAAGGAATTCCTGAGCTCCCGTCGCGCGCGGATCACGCCGGAGCAGGCCGGCCTGCCCGCTTACGGCGCCAACCGCCGGGTCAAAGGTCTGCGTCGCGAAGAGGTGGCGCTCCTGGCAGGAGTATCGGTCGACTACTACGTGCGGCTGGAGCGCGGCAGCCTCACCGGCGCCTCCGACGGGGTACTCGACGCGCTGGCCTCGGCCTTGCAACTCGACGATGCCGAGCGCGCTCACTTGTTCCACCTCGCACGGCAGTCGAGGTCGCCCGGCGGTCCACGCCGCCGGCGACCTGCCGCGACGGTGCGTCCGGCGCTCCAGCAGGTGCTCGACGCCATCACCGACGCGCCGGCGTGGATCTGCAACGGCCGTTATGACGTCCTGGCCGCGAACCATCTCGCCCGCGCACTGTATTCACCGGTACTGGCCAACCCGCGACGCCCGGCGAACACCGCGCGGTTCGTGTACCTGGATCCCGAAGCGGCGGAAACGTTCTTCGTCGACTACGACCGGATCGCCGGCGATGTGGCCGCGAAGCTCCGCATGGAAGCCGGCCGCAACCCGCACGACGAGGAGCTGATCGCCCTGGTCGGCGAGTTGTCGACCCGCAGCGAACTGTTCCGGCGGCGGTGGGCATCTCAGGACGTCCGGCTCCACCGGTCCGGGCGAAAGCGTCTGCACCACCCGGTAGTGGGCCGGCTCGACCTGGACGTCGAGTCGATGGAGCTGTCCACCGAACCCGGTTTGCTCTTGAACGTCTACACCGCACCCGCGGGCACGGCGGCCGCGGACGGTCTGGCTTTGTTGTCGTCTTGGGCGGCCGGCCAGGAGAAGCCGGTGCAGTGAATAGTCACCCCGGTCAGGCAAAAGCCCGGTCCGCGAAAGCGAACCGGGCTTTTGTCCAAGGTGGGCCTACCAGGACTTGAACCTGGGACCTCTTCGTTATCAGGGCAAGATGACGACTTCCTGATCAAGGCGATAGTCCGCGACCTCGCTGTCAAGCGTCCGTAGTCGTCCACCAACGATTACGGATGATCTTGGCGGTTGTCACTCAGTTTGTCACTCACAGGGCTAACCCCCATAAGGAAGCCGATCACTTCACTGCCTGGCGGCGTACGTGTTGTTTGCCACCGTGAGGGACCACAGCGTTGCCAGTCGTGGGACCATCTGCGACAGCGCAGAATTAGAATCGGTAGTCGCACTGTTCTTTGGCTGCCGCTGCGCTCTCGGACGTCAGTGGTGCGGCACGAGCGGGGCGGTTAACGACCGGATCAGCGCATAGAGTTGATCTACTGCTATTGATCGGGGTTTACTGCTGCGTCGGCTGGTTGATCATTCCGGCGGTTGGACTTGCTCCAGCAGGGCAGTGAGCTCGGCCGCCTCTGGCTTCGGCAGTGTTTGGCCTACTCGCTCGTCGAATCGGTCCTGCCCCAGTTTGTCGCGCAGCGATCGGAGTTGCTGGAGGTCGAAGGTTAGCTCGCGAAGTTGTAACTGGGCGCGCAAATAGGCGGCGCGCACGTGGTTGGCGACCGCACCAGAGAGGTCGCCTGACTTCTCGGCGAG
Source organism: Amycolatopsis sp. NPDC003865 (assembly GCF_053605345.1). Classification (NCBI taxonomy): domain Bacteria; kingdom Bacillati; phylum Actinomycetota; class Actinomycetes; order Pseudonocardiales; family Pseudonocardiaceae; genus Amycolatopsis; species Amycolatopsis sp. NPDC003865. Next base: position 223,276 of record NZ_JBSGJA010000002.1, read on the forward strand.
TGTCCCGAGTTGGCTGAGAGTGCTGGC
>NZ_JBSGJA010000002.1:223400-223762 GCF_053605345.1 Amycolatopsis sp. NPDC003865
GCCATGCCGGCACGGTCGCCGAGCTCCTCCTTGATGGTCAGGGAGTCGGTGTAGCGACGCTCCGCCTCGCCATACTCACCCCGGGCATGGGCGAGCATGCCGAGCTGGTGGTAGCTGACGGCCATGCCGGCACGGTCGCCGAGCTCCTCCTTGATGGTCAGGGAGTCGGTGTAGCGACGCTCCGCCTCGCCATACTCACCCCGGGCATGGGCGAGGATGCCGAGCTGGTGGTAGCTGGCGGCCATGCCGGCACGGTCGCCGAGGTCCTCGAGAATGGTCAGGGAGTCGGTGTAGCGACGCTCCGCCTCGCCATACTCACCCCGGGCATGGGCGAGCATGCCGAGATGGTGGTAGCTGGCGGC
>NZ_JBSGJA010000002.1:223859-722044 GCF_053605345.1 Amycolatopsis sp. NPDC003865
GGCCATGCCGGCACGGTCGCCGAGCTCCTCGGCGATGGTCAGGGAGTCGGTGTAGCGACGCTCCGCCTCGCCATACTCACCCCGGGCATGGGCGAGGATGCCGAGATGGTGGTAGCTGACGGCCATGCCGGCACGGTCGCCGAGCTCCTCGGCGATGGTCAGGGAGTCGGTGTAGCGACGCTCCGCCTCGCCATACTCACCCCGGGCATGGGCGAGCATGCCGAGCTGGTGGTAGCTGGCGGCCATGCCGGCACGGTTGCCGAGCTCCTCCTTGATGGTCAGGGAGTCGGTGTAGCGACGCTCCGCCTCGCCATACTCACCCCGATTCTGGGCGAGGATGCCGAGATGGTGGTAGCTGGCGGCCATGCGCGCGCGGTCGCCGAGCTCCTCGAGAATGGTCAGGGAGTCGGTGTAGCGACGCTCCGCCTCGCCATACTCACCCCGATCGTGGGCGAGCATGCCGAGCTGGTGGTAGCTGACGGCCATGCCGGCACGGTCGCCGAGCTCCTCGAGAATGGTCAGGGAGTCGGTGTAGCGACGCTCCGCCTCGCCATACTCACCCCGGGCATGGGCGAGCATGCCGAGGTGGTGGTGCCACCCCGCTCGTTGGTCCGCGCTGTGTGCCAGCGTGTCGAGGGTGTGGTGGCTAATCGTCGATTCGTGGTCCCAGGCGCCGATGACGTGGAGCCGCTCAACGATGCTTTGGCTGATTTGTTCGGCATCCTTCAGGAGGTGGGCTGCGATGAGGTGGTGGCGCGCTTCGAGAGCGTCGTGCAGGTCCTCGTCGAGGTCTTGAGGCCAGACCTGGATGCGCCACTGCCAGTAGTGTGCGGCGTTGCGGTGCGCTTGGCGCAGTTGGTCCTCGTTGTCGTTGTCTCGCCAGCGGCGTTCAAGTTCCGAGGCGGTCCAGCGATGCACGAACACCGTGGCCTCGTCTATGTCGACGGTCAGCAGGCTGGTCGCTGCCAGGTCTTCGATCAGTGCCCTCAGGTCGTGCGCGGTCGACCGTGGTGGCCGAGGCGGTGTCCTCAGCTCGTCGAGGTCGGGTTGAATCTGCGCGAGGATCCCGGAGGGCAGCTGGCCGCTGGTGAAGGTCTCGACGGGAACGTGGTGTTGTTCGAGGACGGCGAGGATGCGTTGTTTCGCGCCGCTGATGTCCGGCTGGTAGGCGGCGGTGTCGTCGAATTCGCCGATCTGGAACAGCAGCGCGGCCGACCCGACCGGTTCCCGGTACACGGAGGCGCCCAGTAGCAGCTCACGAGCCCCGGGGCGCCCGTCGAGGGTCTGTAGGAGTTCGTCGAGCAGGACATCGTCGGCGATCAGGGTCAAGGTCTGGGCGAGCGCGGCGTCGAGGGTGTCGGCGGTCAGAGCGGCGTGGGCGTCGGGCTGGGCTTTGATCGCGGTGGTGAGGCGTTGGGTGACGTCGTGGTAGCGGGCGTGCCCGTGGTTGAGGAGAGCATCGAGATATTCGAGGCTGCGGGGATGCCCGCCGACCAGCCGCCACACCTGGTCGATTTCGGCGTCGCTGAGCCGGTCCAGTGCCGGTAGCGACCAGATCAGCTTGAACGTCTCGGCCATCGACATCGGCCCCACCAGCGAGAACCGCAGACTGTGCTGCGCATCGCCGGGCAGAGTGAACGGATAACGCGAGGTGATCAGCAGCCGGCTCCCGCCCGGATCCGATGCCCACAGGGCCAGCAGCTCGGCAAGAGTGCCCTCGCTGACCCGGCGGTCGGTGAGGTTGTCTTCGAAGTTGTCGAGCACCACCAGCACCGGCACGACACCGAGGACCTGCTCGCGCAACACGGTGAATCGGTCACGCCACGACTCGTCGAGCCGTGAGCAGTAGTTGACAGCGCGCAACAGTTGTTCGTGACCGCCCTCCACCGCGAGGTGGCGGCGCAGGGCACCCGTCACCTCGGTAAGCACGCTATCCACTGATAATTCGCCCTGGCAGACGGCGTACACCGGGAACCGCAGGTGCCCGACCAGCTCGGCCGCCAACGTGGTCTTGCCGACGCCACCAATGCCGTGCAGGACAACGCCGCTGACCTCGCCTCCGGTCAATGCCGCAGGCAGTGCCCGTTGCTCACGGCGCCGTCCGACGAATTCACCGTCACCACGCCCCAGCAACCCGGCCACAGACGTGCGACCCCGCACCGGCACCGGCTCACGGACTGCCGGATCGAACACCACCGTCGATCCTGCCCCGGCCAGGACGGTGACGATGCTCCACTCGTCCAGCCCGGCCAGCCGGCTCTCCCGCGGATGCGTGGACGAGGCGAGCTGCAACTGCACGACCCGGCGAGCGTCGGCGACCGCCGCGACCACGTCGGGGACCGCGGACTGGGCCAGCTCCTGGTAGACGCGCGCGAACAACGCGGTGGCGTACCAGTCGGTCACCGAGGTTTCGGTCCCGATCACCACGCTCGCACCGTGCTCGACCAGGCTCGCCGCCAACGACGGCGCGCCTTCCTCGCCAGGCACGTCGCTGTAGCAGGCTGCCAAGCACACCACCGGCGGCATCGTCCCCGGAGGGATCGCTTCGGCCACCAGCTCCGCCGCGGTCACCGCCCGGGCAGAGCCGTCCTTATCCTCGAGGTCCAGCTTCCCGGGGCCGCCGTGACACGACAGGTGCAGCACGTGGGCGGGGGCTTCGTCCAGCGCGGCCCGGATCGCCGCGGTCGTCGCGAAGGGCACCACACGCACGTCCGCGTCGCCCGCGCGAGCGCCGCGGACCGCGGCTACCACATTGCGCAGCTCCCGTTCATAGTCCAGTAGCGGGCCGCCGCCACGCTCCGGCGCGGAGATCGCGACCAGGATCCGCAACGGCCCCGGCACGGTCCGCACTTTCGGTGCCGTCACCCGGCGGAACACCGTGACCAGCGGGCACAGCGCCAACGGACGCGACGTCAGCGGGTCCGGGATCGCCTCCCACGGCAGTTGCGTCCAGCCTGGTGCGTCGATGCCGATCCGCACCGGCAAGTGCTGCGCGGTGGCCCGCCGCAGCACCTTCTCCAGCGCGTCCGCGACGGGCCCGGGCAGGAACGACTCCGCCAGCATCTGGCCGGCGCGGCGCAGGGACACCTCACCCACCGACTCGGTCCGTTCGGCGTCCGGGGCGATCGTGCGGCCGGGGGCGCCGGCGCGTGCCCGGGCCCGGCGTGCATCGCTCAATGCGGCCACCAGTGCCGGACTGACCCCGCGGTGTGGCGCCGTCACGTCGGTGGCCGGGCCGGACAGCCGCACGTCCGTGTCGGTCACCGACAGGACCAGATCCACCGCTGCGCCCAGATCCGGCGCACCCTCGACCGTCACCTCGATGACGCCGGCGAGCAGGTTCTGCAGATCCTCGGTGCGGGCCACCCACACCGAATGCTCCAGCCAGCCATCAGCCGAGTTGTACCGGGCCGACACCACCCCGACCACCCGATCGTCACCGGCGATCCGCCGGACCGGAGCGCCGCTCATCCCCTTCATCACGTCTTTCGCCGACAACCGCCCGAGCGGCACCTGCCGGTCCCGCGTCGTCCCACCCGCCCACACGCCCGGCGCGTCGAGATAGTGCACCTCGTGACCAGGATCGTCCACTTCGGAGACTCCAGTGACGACGATCGGATCGGTGAGCGGCACCCAGTCGGTCGCGAACCACCCCGCCACCGACCCGGACAACGACGTTTCGGCTCGCAGCACCGCCAGATCGTGCAACGGATCAAACCGCACTACCTGCGCCGTCATCGCTTGCGTGGCCCCGTTGAGGGCATCCACGTCGACCGCGTCACCATCGCCGGTGCAGCCGAGATCGTCGAGCACGTGCCAGGCCGTGACCAGAACGCCCGGGGCAACCTGGAAACACGTCCCGGCCGGCGCGCCCTCGGCCGTCAGCACCCGGCCCAGATAAGCGGGAATACGCGGATCCGTCGGCATGGCGCTACTCCGCTGGCTTGGGCTCGTATGTCAGCTTCACCTTCAACGTCGCGTCCACCGACCCGCCCGCGACGATCACGTTGCCCTTCGCCGAAAAACCCAAACCGAATTCGACCTCCAGCTTGTCCGGACGCGCCGCCTCCGCAGCGAGCTTCCCCAGCACCTCGACCGCCGATGCCGCCGCGCCCACGATCACCTCGTGCGCCCGACCGAACGCATCCACCGCCTTCGCACCCGCATCACCCAGCCTCGACGTCGGCTCGGACCCGGCCACCGGCACCGTCGCCACCAGCACCTCAACCCCGCCAAACCGCATCGGCACAATCTGACCAGCCACCGCAATTCCCTCCTTCAGACCACGTCACACAGTCGCACCCCACACCAACTCCGTTACTCACGGTGCCTAACGGGATCAGACTGCAAGATAAGCCTCGCAGCTCACCTGTAATGGCTTCGTCATCCGTTGCGACCTCACGTGGAGCACGGCGGCCGCCATGACCGCGCTTGCAGGTACCCCGAAGGTGGGCCGTAGATGATCATCCTCGTCGAGAAGGAAAAGCCTGGTCCCGAAGACATCAGACGACTCCGGCTTGCTCTTGTCGGATTCCGAGATGCCAAGTCTCGTCATCACGAGGCGAGGGCCGTCCGCGACGTCGACCACGCTTACACCACAGTAGTCGAGGCCGCCATGTGGGTGATTGCGATCAACGATCAACTCGTGACGCTTTACAGCCAGTCATACCAGAGCGCTCGGGACCGAGACCCCTACGGTGCTGTAATTCGAGGCGTGCGTTGGGCACGCAACCGACACGCCCACCAACTACCAGTCACCGTCGACGAAGACCAAACACCGTTCTTCGGTGGCGGAAAAGGAATCTTCAGTCTGTCCGTCGGGATGCGCTGGCGAAAGGTAAGCGAGCTGCCGCCGCCGGACCCGAAGCACATCGACGAGACAGGGGAAAACATGTACCGGACCCACTTGGAAGGTCAGAACACAGGCAAGACTCTCGACCGATGCGACCGGTGGTTTTCCGAGCTGGAGAGCTCTCCGACCTGCCTTCTGTAGTGCTCGACCGGTATAGACGATAAAGCCGGCTTCCATTTAACGACGGATTAGATGCGCTGAACTGCAGGGACAGAGGGTCGCCTGCACAGACGAACTAAGCAGTTTTGATCAAGCCCATCCGGTCGGCCATGCCGCGCACCTCACGAGCTACGCCTTCGCGTCGAGCGCGTGCAAGCATCGTGGAGATGATCTCCCGGACGAAGGGATTCGTTCGGGTTCGGATGTGTCCCAGTTTTTCGGCCTTAACCAGCAGAGCCAACACCTCCTCGTCAGGGCGGCGGATGCCGTAGAGCGCGCGAGCGTGCTCGATGAGGAACGTGGTGCGGCGCGAGTCGATGGTGAGCTCGGCCGGGTCGACGGTCGCGGCTAGCCGGGCAGCCTCGGCGTGGTCGCCGCGTTCGAGGGCCGATGAGATGCGCCAGAGCACGACGTTGGCCGGGCTGAAAAGCAGGAAGTTCCGGTTGCCGTACTCGACGTGCTCGGCCAGGCCGGCGGCTTCGTCGAGCGCCGCGGTCGCGTCGCCGCCCAGGACGGATTCGGTGTAGCCGGTGGTGAGGGTGAGTGCGCCGCGGACGTCGTAGGCGTCGGCCGGCACGTAGTCCAGGGCGCGTTCGGCGAGCTTGGAGGCTCGCTTGTGCGCGCCGAGGCCGGACAGGGCCTGCGTGCGTGCGAACTCGGCGAGGGCGATCCAGCCGGGTTCGCCGAGCCGCTGCGCCGCCTCGTGGCCGCGGTCGGCGGCGATCCAGGCCAGCTCGAACGCGCCGAGCCCCTTCGTGAGCAGCGCCGTGGTGTGGGTAGCGGTGACGAGCGAGCGGAGTGCGTCCGGCTTGTCGACATGGGTGTGCAGCGCTAGCAACAGCTCGGGGAGCCGAGCGCCGACCTCAGCGTCTTGGTTCGCCTGCCGCAGGGCTGCGACCAGCTGCGTCTCGGACAGCAGCTGGGCAAGGTCGCCGATCGGCGGCTCGGTGCCGTCGAGGTCGGTGCTCAGCAGGGCGTCGCGAATCGCGGGGATGGCGGAGTCGGCCTGCGGGTCGCGGATCTCCAGCCCGTCGCCGGTGATGTCGGAGAGGCTGACGCGGAGCGCGCCGGCGATCGCGACCAGGGTTGAGCGCTTGTCGATCGCCGTGCGTTCGTTCTCGATCTTGGACAAGTAGCCCTTCGACAGGCCGGACAGGCCGGCGAGCTGTTCGAGGGACAGGCCACGCCAACGGCGAAGCCGGCGGATCGTGATGCCGATCGAGTCCATGCGCCTCAGGGTACAGACTTGGGTTTCCCAGCAGGAAACGTTTGTGACCTGCACCTTTGTACGGTCACTAACTATGCGTGATCGACGACGTACGCGACAGAGCACCGAGGGTGCCGACCAGCTCGGCGGTCCGGCACACGTCGAGGTCGAGGTACGGGATGACGATCGGATCGCGCTGACCAGCTCGACGCCCCCGGGCGAACCAATCCTGTTCACCGCCGAGGCGGCCGCGCAACTTCGGAACCAGCTGGGTGACGCCCTGACTGTCTCGCTGCGCGACGCTCGCACAGCTCGGGGGTGCAAGGCGCCATGACCGCGGAGCACTTCGACGACCGACCGACGTTCTGGTGTGGTGCGTCGCTGTTCAACTCAGGTGGTCAGCGGCTCAACGAGATCGACCTTGATACCTGCCGGCATCCGCAGAAGCACGCGGACATGACCGATGCCGACTGGGAGCAGGCTGCCGCCGCGGTCCGGGCGTTCGACGTCGAGCGGGGGCTTCGATGACCGCCTTGGACGTCGGCCCGATGATGGGCGCCAGCTCGCACCTGGACTTTTGGGAGTGGCACGAGTTCACCGGGGGCGACGGGTGGGCTCACCTGTACCTGCACTCGCAGATGGCCAACCCGCGGCTCATCATGCTGTTGCCCTGGTGCCTGACCGACGTCCGCTTCCCGCTGGAACACGACCGCCCCAGCATCAGCCGCCGCCGGGTGATCCCCAGGCCGGGCCGGATCTGCCCCGTCTGCGCAGCCCAGAACGAGCACCGGCGGATCGGAGTGCCACATGCACGCTCGTGACCGCGAGCTGCTCGCCGCGCTCTCGAAGGTCAACTCCAAGATCGGAAGCGTGACGGTCGAGCTGCTGACCCTCCAGCCGAACGACGCAGCCTATGCCGCGGAGTTGCGCACCCTCGGCCGCCAACTCGTCCACATCGGCGTTGCCCTCACCCGCCGCGCCGGCGAACTCGACGGCACCGAACTCGATCCATCTGCCCTGCTCAACGCCCCCGACACAGAAACCCACGACCGAACGGAGCGGTCTGAACCGTGACCGAAACTGCACTCCGACCAGCCGTCATCGCCCTGGCCGGCGGCCTGCGCGAAGCCCGCAACGAACGCGGCATCGGCCTGCGTCGACTCGCCGACATGATCGGCATCTACCCCGCCGTACTGTCCAGCTTCGAACTCGGCCACCGCACGCCACAGGACACGATCGTGGCCCACATCCTCGGGGTCCTGCGAGCACCACAACACGTGCGCGAACACCTCATCGACCTGGCCCGCCGGTCCCACGACCCCGACCTGATCGACCGCACCGGACGCGCCGAGAACTATCTGCGCACCGCCTTCGAACAGCGATCCACCCGCGTGACCGAGTGGTCACCGACCCTCATCCCCGACGTCCTGCAGACCTCCGAGTACGCCTGCGCCTTGCGGGACACCGGCCTGCTGGACGCCGAGGACGCCGATGTGGGCTGTCTTCTCCGCACCGCACGTCAGGTCGCCTTGTCCGACGAGCCGGGCCCGCCGCACACCTTCCTGATCGGCGAGGTCGCCACGCGTCCCGACGCTTGCACCGCCGATGTCCTCCGCGATCAGCTCGACCAGTTGCGCACCTGGGCGAGAAAGCCGCGGATCGGCGTGCGGATCGTCCCCGCCGCCGACTGCCCGCCCGGCCTGGTCGAACCGTTCACCCTCTACGAACGCCGCACCGGCGCCCTCGCCGTCGCACTGCGCCACCACCACGGCGCCGTCTACTCCACCCACCAAGCCGCCTTGACCACCTACGAGAACGCCGCCCGAGCACTACGACGCCACGCCACGGAGAACGCGTGGCCCTAAGCCCCGGTCGGCGCGTCCTGTCCTCCCTCCAGGCGGCGCGCCGGCTGGGCCTCACCGCCCCGATTCGCCGAGCACACGTTCCTGCCGAAGCTCTAGCCTGGCCAAGGCACCCCGATAGAGGAGTCTGATGACATCGACGAAGGCTTTCACGACGGAGCGGACACAAGCTGTCTTCGAGGCAGCGTGCGCCTTCGCCGAGCTGGACGCGACCGGCGCGAAACGAGTCCGGTTCGGGGAGAACGCCATCTACCGCCTGGCCGATGGCTCAGCCGTGGTGCGCGTCGGCCGCTCCATCCCGGCCGCCACGAAGGAAGTGCTCGTCGCTGGGTGGCTTGCCGAGAACCGGTTCCCCGCCGCAACGGTGCTCGACGGCAACGAACAGCCCTTCGTCGAGGACGGCCTACCCGTCACCTTCTGGAGCTGCCTGGAAGAGGACGACACGCCGATCACTCCGGCCGAGTTCGGGAAGCTGCTTCACGACCTCCACGCGCTCCCCCATCCGAAGGACTTCCGCCTGCCGGCGTTCTCCCCGATGCCGAAGGTTGAACCGCGGCTGCAAGCCCTGAAGGGCAAGCTCCCCGAGGCTGACCTCGATTTCCTGCGCGAGCGGTACGAGGAACTCTCCGAGAAGTTCCAAGCCCTTGAGTTCCCGCTTCCCGCCGGCCCCGTGCACGGCGACGCGCACCCCGGGAACATCATGCGCTCCCCCGACGGGACGCTGAACCTGATCGACTTCGAGGACTTCGCGTACGGCCCGCGCGAGTGGGACGCGGCCGTGCTCTCGGTACGCCACCAGGCGTTCGGCTGGGCCACCGAAGCCGAGTACGACTCGTACACCGAGGCGTACGGGTTCGATCCGATCAGCTGGGAGGGGTTCCCCGTGGTCAGGGCTACCCGCGAGCTGAACATGACCATGTGGCTCTCGCAGACCGTCGACGAGTCCGCCGAGGTCAAAGCCGAGGTCGAGAAGCGGATCAGCGACCTACGCGACGACCAGGCGCCCCGACACTGGAAGGTTTTCTGACGGCAGGTGGATGTTGGCGAAGTCGATGAACTCCTTCACCAACGGGTCGCTGGCATGTCCGCCCAGGCGTCCGCGGAAGTCGTCGAGGTACGAGATCACCCGGAACGACTTCAGCTTCGCCGCGGTCTCGACGACCGACCTGGCCACGTCCAACGCCTCTTCGAGGTTCCCGCCTTGCAGGTGGGATGTGGCCAGCACGGTCCGGCAGAACGAGAGGCTCCGCACGTAGGTCGACTCCGAGGCTGCGATCGACGCGGCCGCGTGGTGGTTCGCCAACTCGGCGTTCCCGATGTCGCGGAAGCAGTGCGCGAACTCGGCGTGTAGCTCGGCTTCGTCGAAGTAGTGGATCCACTCGGGGTCGTTCTCCCGGATGCCCTGGCAGTGCCACCGTTCAGCCGTGAGCAGCGCGGCTGTGACGTCCTCTGCCCTGCCGAGCGACGCAAGCGCCCTCGCTTCCATCGCGTGGAACAGTGCCATCGTGGTCGGAGTGGCGTAGCCGTTCGCACCCTTGTACGCCGCTCGCGCCAGGTCGACCGCTCGCTGGAAATGCCCGAGGAAGTTCGCCTGGTGCGACATGCCCGCGAGGATTCGGCCGCACAGCGCCTTGTCGCCGGCCGCCTTCGCCAAACGGAACGCCTGCGTGAGGTACCGCTGCGCGAGTCCGTGCGCACCCGTGTCGTAGGCCGTCCAACCGGCGAGCCGCGTCAGGGCAGCGACCTCCCGGAAGTACTCCCGGCCTACTGGGTCTTGCGGGGACACGTGCTTGATGTTCGGCAAGATCTCCTGGTCGAGGAACGAGGCGACGAGCGACTTCGGCCGGCCCCCGCCGTACTTGTAGTCGAAGCTGCTGAACATCGCGGTTGCCTCGCGAACCGCCTCGACGTCCACAAGGGTGATCGAGCGTGGCTCGGATGGCGGCCGCGATCCTTCGTCGTCGGAGTCGGTCAGCCACCGCACGAGTAGGCCGCTCCATGCCTCCGGTACGACGGCCAGTGGACCGACCCGCTTTGGCGTCCGCAGCTCGAGTTCGGTGATCGCGCCCAGCGCGACCAGGCTGTGTGCGATCTCCTCCGGGTACTCCAGACCGACGTCGTCCGAGGTGGTCTCGGCCGCTCCGCCAAAGCCGATCTCTTCCAGGCCGACAGGCCGGCCGAGCAGCTCGCCGAGAACGCCGGCGATCAGCTGGCAGGTGCGCGGGTGCGGCTTCGTGCCGTCGAGCCAGCGCTTGACCGACACGTGGTCCGCGCTGACCAGCTCGCCGCCGTCTCTCTGGCTGCGTTCGCGCACCCGGCGGGCGAAGCCCTTGTTAGTCGCCCCCGCCTGTCGCATAACCGCAGCTAGAAGTGCATTCGGCTGCTTCCCCTTGTCGACCACCGGTACCTCCGAAGGTCATTAAGCACCCCCCGTGCACCCCCCACGTGCAGAAATGCACCCCCGCGTGCACACTGCTGCACCCCCGCCCCCGCGCGGTTTCCTGAATTCATCAGCGACAACGCCGGATCGAAAACCCCGATCCGGACCGGCCTCCAGGCCGTCGCAGAACGAAAGGAGACCGTGATGGCGAAGAACAACTTCCCGGTTATGAAGAGCGGGGGCGGCCTGGTCGGCAAGGCGATCGGCCTGGTCATCGGACTCGCGGTCGTCGTGCTGATCGTCAAGTACCCGGCCGACTCGGCGAACTGGGCCAGCGGAGCCGCACACGGCATCGGCGCGGTGATCGACGGCGTCGTGCAGTTCCTCCGCGCCCTGTTCGGCTAGTTCTCCCCCAGCTTCCGCTCGATCTCGCCGAGACGCTTCCTGATCTCGGCAATGGCCTGCCACACCCGCTCGTCCCCTGAGGCCTCAGGGCGAGTCGCGGAGTCACCTTCGGCCGGCTGGGTACGAACGAACGAGCCCTTGCCGTGCCGGATCACCACCAGGCCCTCTTCCCTGAGGTGAGCAACGGCGCTCTTGGCCGTGTTCACCGCCACCCCCCAGGAATCGGCCAGTTCCTGGTAGGTCGGCAGCTGCGCCCCGGGGGCGTACTCCCCCGACAGGATCGCGGCCCGGAGACCGCCGGCTACTTGCAAGAACGGCGCACGCGGGTCGTCCGGGTTCAGGGATGCCATACCACCAGCGTAGGCCAAGTCAGTTGGCTAAGTCAGTTCTTCCATGTCAGTTGACAGAGTTAATAGACAGGACTTACGTTGAGTGCCGGCCGCCACCGGCCGCTCCCGAGCGGGAGACCTACAAGTCGTTGGAGTTCACACCAATGGATGACCTCATCCCTTTGCTCAGCTACGCGCCGGACGGACTGACCGAGTCGGACATCGACGCGATGATCGCCGAGTACTTCGTGACGGCTCACGACCAGGAAGCGGCGAGCACCAGCCTGGCCCCGAGCACGGATCGGGCCGCCACGCGTCGACACGTCCGGCGCATCAGCCGCCAGAACGTCAGCTCGGCCCTCCGGGGCCGGTCGGACAGCCCCGGCGCGGCCGCTTGAAGCCGCCCCGGCCCGGCGCACGGAACCGCCAAGAACCACCCGCCGGACCGGGCTTCTCCCAACCACTTCCAAGCCAGTCAGGAGAACACCCATGGTAGGGCTCGACACGCCTACGAACACCCGAAGCGCGTACCCGCCTTCGGTCACCGACCTGCTGCCCCGTGTCCGCGAGTTCGCCGCGGACCTGGGCGAGTGCCCCTCCCGGAACCGGATCATGACCGAGTTCAAGGTGGGTGCGCCGAAAGCCCGCGCCATCCTCGCCGCGCTGAACGAGGAGGCCGACACCAAGCCCGTGCGGAAGCTGCACGCGGTGACGGAACCCGCCGAAGTAGAGGAACCGGATCAGGAGTCCGAGACCTCGGACGAACCGGCCTCGGATAACTCAGAGCCGCAGGTCAACGTCACCGCAGACCCGGGTGCGACGCCGGAGAAGGTGCAGCGGATCAAGCTGTGGCCGGTGCTCCTCCTGGCCCTGCCGGCGTTCGTCGCCGTCTGGAGCGGCTGGGTCGGTCTCGGCAGGCTGACCGGGTTCGGCCCGATCCAGCTCCTGCCGGGAATCTGGGACCACCTGACGATCAATTCGGCGATCACACTCCCCATCGGGGTCGAGACCTACGCGGCATTCGCCCTGCGGGTCTGGCTGTCCCCGGCGACCCGGACCCACCGAGTCCGCAGCTTCGCGAAGTGGTCCGCCCTGGGCTCGCTCGTCCTCGGGATGGTCGGCCAGGTCGCCTATCACCTGATGTCCGCGGCGGACGTCGAACGCGCTCCCTGGCCGGTGACCACGCTCGTCTCCTGCCTGCCGGTGGTCGTCCTCGGCTGCGGCGCTGCCCTCGCACACCTCGTACGCGACACCACCGACCAGGAGGTGAACGACTGATGAGCACCACCAACGAACCGCACGGCGGCCGCGTGATCGCGTTCCCCAGCACGACGCCCGTCGAGGCCGACCCGTTCGTCATCGACGCCGAGCCTGGCGACGAAACCGCGGAGCAGTCGCCGGCTGTTCCGGTGGACCGCCCGGTCACGGACGGCTCGTCGTGGCTGGACCGCCTCCGCTCACAGCATCGCCAGGCGATCATCCCCAGCTACCTCAAGTCGACGGCCGACGCGAAGGACGCCGCGAAGTGGGTGGGGAAGCACTACGCGCACAAGGCCGGCTACCACGCGGCCCGGTCACCGCTCTACGCGCTTCGGCTCGCGGTGCGCTCCCCCCGTGGCCTTCTCCTCCTACTGGCGGCAACCGGCCGATACGTGACCGACGCCGAGGGGCGTCCGGCCCGCTCGGAGACGGCCACGGCCGACAAGGCCGACCTCTACCTGAAGCTGTCGCAGCAGCGAGACCGGCGAGTCGTCCTCCGCCTGATCCAGCTCGGTCTCGTGTCGACGGTCGGCCTGGTCCTGGTGTTCACGCTGCCCAACGTCCTGCCGGAGTGGGTGATCTGGGCCTGCGGCGCCATCGCGGTAGGACTGCTCGGAAAGCTCGGGTCCACCCGGGACAACCCGGTGGTGTCCTCTCGCGCCGTCCTGTCCACGCAGGTCCAGAAGCTCACGAGTGACAACGTCGTTCAGGCGCTGTCGGTGCTCGGCATCGCGGGCATCAACCAGGCCCTCACCAAGAACCCGAACGCAATCGGGTTCACGGCGCCGATCACCCGCGACGGCCCCGGCTGGCGCGCCGACGTCGACCTTCCGCCGGGCGTCACGGTGTCCGAAGTGGTCGAGCGGCGCGCGAAGCTCGCGTCTGGCCTTGGCCGTCCCCTCGGCTGCGTCTGGCCGGAGGGCAACGCCGAGGTTCACCCCGGGCGGATGGTCCTGTGGGTCGGCGATCAGGACCTGTCCAAGTCGCGACAGGCAACTTGGCCGCTGCGGAAGCCCGGCACCGTGGACCTGTTCAAACCGCAACCGTTCGGCACCGACCAGCGCGGCCGGTGGGTCGACATCACGCTGATGTTCATCTCGATGGTCATCGGCGCGATCCCGCGGATGGGCAAGACGTTCACGCTGCGAGAGCTGCTGCTGATCGCCGCGCTGGACCCGAGGGCCGAGCTGCACTCGTTCGACCTCAAGGGAACCGGCGACCTCTCGCCGCTGGCGCCGGTGTCGCACCGGTACCGCGCCGGCGACGAGCCGGAAGACATCGCGTACGCCGTCGCCGATCTGCGGGCGCTCGCCGACGAGCTGCGGCGGCGCGCGAAGGTGATCCGGGAACTGCCGAAGGACCTGTGCCCGGAGAACAAAGTCACGCCGGAACTGGCCGACAAGAAGTCCCTCGGCCTGCACCCGATCGTGATCGGCGTCGACGAGTGCCAGAAGTGGTTCGAGCACCCGCAGTACGGCGCGGAGATCGAGGAGGTCTGCACCGACCTCGTGAAGCGCGGCCCGGCGCTGGGCATCGTGATCATCCTGGCGACGCAGCGGCCGGACGCGAAGAGCATCCCGACAGCGATCAGCGACAACGCGGTGATGCGGTTCTGCCTCAAGGTCACCGGCCAGCAGGCCAACGACATGGTGCTCGGCACCTCGTCGTACCGCAACGGCATCCGGGCCACGACGTTGTCCTTTCGGGACAAGGGCATCGGTTACCTGGCCGGCGAGGGCGACGAGCCGCGCATCACCCGCGGCGTGTACATCGACGGCCCGGACGCCGAGAGGATCGCCGCTCGCGCACGAACCGCGCGGCTGGCGGCCGGACGGCTGACCGGCTACGCCGCCGGCCTCGACCTCACGCCCGAGGAGGACGAGGACACGAGCACCTTGCTCGCCGACGTGCTGACTGCGATCGGCGACGCCGAGAAGGCGTGGTCGGAACGCATCGTCGACCGGCTCGCCGAGCTGCGGCCGGCGGTCTACGGCCCGTGGGCCGAACTGCCCACCGGGGCGGCGAAGGCAACCCAGCTCTCCACCGCGTTGAAGCCGCTCGGGATCACCACCAAGCAGGTGTGGGGCAACGACGTCGACACCGGCAAGGGCGCCAACCGGATGGGCGTCAAGCGCGAATGGATCGCCGACGCACTGACCGAGCGTGATCGGAACCGCAAGAGCGGATAGCTCCCGCAGGGCTCTAGGTCTAGAGCCTCGTCCCTCTAGACCTAGAGCCCTCCCTAGACCACCACAACACAGCTGATCAGCGCCCTAGCACCTAGAGGCGCGGGCCGAGTGCGGCCAAAAAAGCCCCGGAGGCTCCGTTGAACCCCCTCAGCAACCCGACCATCCTGCTCCTACTCCTTCTCGCGATCGTCACCCTCGGCTACGCCTGGTCGTGCGCGGTCTACCCGTACAAGCCGTGCCGCTCCTGCCGGGGCTTTGGCGCTTTCCGCTCGCCATTGCTCCGCGCGATCCGGCTCTGCCGCCGGTGCAACGGCACCGGCCGCACGCTCCGCGCCGGCCGCCGCGCCTACAACTCCTGCCTCCGCGCCTGCCGGTCGTACCGCGATCTTCGCGACCGCGACCGCCGCGACAACAGCCGCTGACGCGCAGCCCAAATCGAAAGGCCACCCCCATGAAGACCACATTGCTCGACCCCGAGCGTCAGTTCCTGGGCTGCGTGATGCAGGTCCGGCTGACCGGGGCCCGGCGACTGCTCGCAGGCATGCGCGCCGACGACTTCGGCTCGCCGATCGCCGCCCGCGTCCTCCAGCTGGTCATCGAGCTGACCGGCGCGGGCCACGCACCGACACCGATGGCCGTGATGGACCACGCCCGCGAGCGGACAGCGACCGAACCGCGGTCCGGCGGCGCGCACCGCCTGCACAGCCTCGGCCTCTGGATCGTCGAGACCTACACCGACGGCCCGATCCTGCCGCCGCCGTACTACGGCGCCTGGCTCAAGGCCGTCGTGCTGAAGAACGCCTACCGCCGCGCCGTCCGGGAGCACGCGGCCCGCCTGGTGCAAGCCGTCGAAGACGACTCGCCGACGGACGTCCTCCGCCACCAGCTCGACGACACCGAGCGGCTCGATGACCTGTGGCGGCGCTACTGCGAGGCCGGAGGCGACGACGAACCGACCGCACGCCTGGAGGTGGCCGCGTGATGTCCGGATTCGACGACACCTTGTCCGTGATCGACTTCGTGATCTCCAACGAGCCGGCACCGAACTGCCAGCAGTGCGGCCGGCCGCGCGGTGACTCGCCGTCCGGCGACTTCTGCTCGGAGAACTGCCAGCGTGTCTGGCGTGGCCGCCACATCGCGGCCACGCCCGCCGACGACTGCGGCGCCCAGCCGAGCGAGCTGCCGAAGGCCGCGCCGGTCAACCCGCTGACGTGGCTCGGGCCGGCCCCGACCGGGGCCTTCGCGAAGCCGGGTCACGAGGTTCTCGACACAGTCGTGACGTTCGTGTCGCGGTTCTCCGCATTCGCCAACGAACACGCGGCGCCGACGCTGGCGCTCTGGTACGCCCACACCCACGTAGCAGAACGGCTCTATGTCACGCCCAGGCTGATCCTCGACTCGGCGGAGCCGAGCAGCGGCAAGACGCGCGTGCTAGAAGTCGCGCAGTACCTCGTGGCAAAGCCGGAGATGACCATCAGCATCACGCCGGCCGCGATCTTCCGCATGCTCGCTGACGGGCCGATGACGCTGCTGTTCGACGAGATCGACGCGGTGTTCAACCCGAAGACGGGCGGGAACAACGAGGACCTCCGTGCGCTGCTGAACGCGGGCTACAAGCGGTCGGCGACGGTGACGCGGTGCGTCGGCGACGCCAAGAGTATGAACGTCACGCGGTTCCCGGTGTACGCGCCGGTCGCGCTCGCCGGGATCGCTGGCGGAATGCCGGACACGATCACCACCCGGGCGATCACCGTGCACATGCGCAAACGCCGATTCGATGAAGCCGTCGAGGAGTTCATCGAAGAGGACGTCGAACGCGAGTCGGCGCCCGTGCGCGCCGAGCTGGCGGAGTGGGTCGGCCGCGTCGGCGACGAGGTGAGCCGCGCGCGGCCGGAACGCCCGGACGGCGTGCGCGATCGGGCTGCGGAGATCTGGCGGCCGCTGCTGGCGATCGCGGACGCGGCCGGTGGGCACTGGCCGGACACCGCTCGTCGGGCGTGCCGTCATTTCGTGCTCGAAGCAACCGCGCAACCGGCCTCGATCGGCGTGCGGCTGCTGGCCGACGTCCGGCAGATCTTCGCCTCGGAGAACACCGACCGCATGGTCACCGCCGAGCTGATCCGCGAACTGCACGCCATCGAAGACGGACCGTGGACCGACGTGCAGGGCAAGCCGCTCGACAGCCGCCGCCTGGCGAAGGAACTCGACCGGTACCTGGTCCGGCCCAAGGACCTGAAGGTCAGCGGCAAGACCCTCAAGGGCTACCGCATCGACGGCGACGGCGGGCTGGCCGACGCCTGGAGCCGCTACCTGCCGCCGCTCGAAACGGGCGCGACCTCCGCGACCAGCGCAACCCCGCAGGTCGGAGCCCGATCAGACGCCGCGGAGTCGTCGGCCGGTGCCGCGACCTCCGCAACTGGGGTCGCGGACGGTCGCGGCACCCAACAGCCGCTCGCACCCGAGCTGACCAGCCCGGTCGCGGAGGTCGCGGACGTCGCGCCCACCAAGCCGGACCACGACAACGAGGGGGATCGATGAACGCCGTACCCATGCCGGTCGCAGTGCCTGAACGGCACCTCTACCGGATCACCGAAGCGATGCGCCTGCTGTCGATGAGCCGCTCGGTCATCTACGAGCAGCTTCGCTCGGGGCGTCTGCGCTCGGTCAAGCAGGGACGCGCCCGCCTTGTGCCGGCCGTCGCCATCCAGCAGTACGTCGAGTTGCTGATGAAGGAAGCGGAGGTCAGCTATGGCGAGTCGGCGTAGCCGCGGAGACGGCGGCCTGTACTGGTCCGAGGACCGACAGCGCTGGATCGCGGAATGACGATCGGTTACCGGCCGAACGGGAAGCGCATCACGCGCAAGGCCAGCGGCAAGACGAAGACGGAGGCGAAGGCTGCCCTCGACCGGCTCGTCGAGCGCAAGAAGGAGGGCACCGCCGCTGCGGTCCGCGGGCTCACGGTCGAGAAGGCGGTTCGAGACTGGCTGCGGCACGGCCTCAACGGTCGCACCGCCGCGACCGTTGAGAAGCTGACGATCCTGGCCGAGACGCACATCGTCCCCTCGCTTGGTGCGCGTCTGCTGCTGGACCCGAAGCAGTCGAAGGAACTGACCGCTGATGATGTCGACGCCTGGCTGGAGGAGAAGGCAGAGGTTCTGGCGACGCGCACGCTTCAGGACCTTCGTTCGATCCTCCGGCGCGCGATCAACCGCGCGGCGAAGCGGACCAAGGGCATCCGAAACGTGGTCCTGCTGTGTGACGAGCTGCCGGTTGGCCGCGACGGACGGCCGTCGAAGTCGCTGACCTTCGCGCAGGCGGTAGCGGTGCTCGCCGCCGCGGAGGCGGAGGACTCCACGTACGGCGACTACACGGTGGTTTCGCTGCTGACCGGCGCGCGGACCGAGGAGGCGCGCCCGCTGGCGTGGCCGGAGGTCGACGTAATCGGGAAGCTGGAGGCGGAGCCGCCGATTCCTCCGCACGTCAACGTGTGGCGGTCGGTACGGGCGGGTGGGGACACGAAGACCAAGAAGTCACGGCGTTCGCTCGCGCTTCCCGGTCGGGCGGTCGACGCGCTGGAGCGCCAGAAGCTCCGTCAGAAGCGTCAACGCGACTCGGCCGGCGACCGGTGGCAAGAACTCGGGATCGTGTTCGCGTCGGACGTCGGGACACAGCTCGACGCGGCCAACGTCCGGCGCGGCTTCCGGCGAATCCTGAAGCTCGCTGGCCTCGAACCGAAGGACTGGACGCCGCGCGAGTTGCGCCACAGCTTTGTGTCGCTGCTCTCCGACAGCGGGCTCACCATCGAGGAGATCTCGCGACTGGTTGGACACTCGGACACGAAAGTGACCGAGTCGGTCTACCGACACCAACTGCGACCGGTGATCCAGGATGGCGCGAAAGCGATGGACGCGATCTTCCCGGATTCGGCGGCTTAGTCGCCACTAGGTGTTGAAGTGCCGGTTCGCGAACCGCGAGCCGGCACTTCAACTTCTGCACTAAGCAAGGTGACACGCCGTGCTGGAAGCCGCCTTTAGTCCTCGCTATCCGCCCAGATGCTGCGACGGCCGGTGTAGTACTTGTCGAGCATGTCCAGGAACTCCTCCCCGTCCTGCCTGTCTTCCGACGTGCAGTAGGGCAGAAGTTTGTTTATCGGCTCGCTAAATCTCTGCTGGACCGCCTGCTTGGTGAGCTTGAAGGCGTTGGCGATCTCCGACCAGGACGCCCCTTCGACCCTTGCCTGGGCGACTAGGAAGGCGTACTCCAGCGCAAGCGAACGTTCGAGCCATCGCAAGGCCCGGATCACGTTCAGCGGGTCCCGAGTGTCCTCGCCCTCAACGATCACGTCATCCAGAAGCCGGTTGACGGCGAGGCGAAGCTGAAACCCCGCATCGCTCACCGCGCCTTCCGGCCAGTACTCCTCGTCGTCTGGCGAGACGTAGGTCCATCGCCGATCCACCTGGTCAATTGTAATTGACGTTTCGTGGGGGTCCGTGTGCTTCGCTTAGCACCCGACGGCAGCCGCCGCTCAAAAGGCGACGGCCCCCGCGTCACCGGGAGCCGTCTCGTCCATGTTCAGCAGGTAGCAGAAGAGGACAGGTATGACCCTAGAGCAACACGCTCGTGATGCGAAGGATGATCACGAACGTGACCAACCACGGGACCAGCACGAGCCGTTGATCTCGGTCCGCGCGCTGGTGATCTTCATCGTCGCCGCGATCGTCGGGTTCCTCGGTGGCCTGGCCGCGGGCATCCCAGCTGGGCTCGCGAGCGCGACGAGTGCCGGGGCAGGGTGGGGAGTCGCTGTCGGTTTCGTCGTGGGCTTGGCCGCCGCTGTCGTGGCCGGACTGAGTGCCGCAGCGGGCCTCCATGCACTGGTCGGTAAGCGTTCGTGACCGGTCTCGATTCCAGCCGCGGGGGCCGCCCAAGGTGCCTCGACGGGCCTTGCCGAGTCTTTGATGTAGCGCCGAGTCGGTCAACGGCGACTCACCGTGCGTGACGAAGTGGAAGCCAACGCTGCCACGCCTGCCCGAGCTGGACTGGACGTCGGCGCGCGGCGCGCTCGTGCTCAGCGGGGCCGCGCTGCTAACCGCGATGACGGTGCTGTTCGGGTGGGTGGACTGGCTGGCGCTAGGCCGGTGGGCGCGTCCGCACGTTGTTCCGCTGGCTCTGCTCGCTGTTGCTGTGGCGGGGCTGGCCGCCGCTGGGTGGCGGCTGCGCGGGCAGCGGGCGCCGCGGACCCGGGCTTCGGGGATGAGCTGGTGGGTCGTCGTCACCGCCACGATCGCGGTGGTCGTCGTGGCATGGGTCGCTACCAACTGGCTGCTTGACGAGGCCGGCAAGGCGACCAGCGCGGACACAAAGGCGGCAGCAAAGGTCGACGCGATCAAGACCGGGCTCGGCATCGGCGCCGGCACCACGGGCATCTTCGCGCTCCTGCTGGCCGTGCGGCGGCAGTGGCACAGCGAGAGCGACGCGACAGAAAAGAATGTCACCGAGCTGTACACCAAGGCCGCCGACCAGCTCGGCTCAACTGAGGCGCCTGTGCGCCTGGCCGGCCTCTACGCTCTCGAACGGCTCGCCCACAACAATCCCGGACAGCGACAGAGCATCGTCAACGTCATCTGCGCCTACCTGCGCATGCCCTATACGCCGCCAAGCCCCGCACCGGCGACCGACGATGCGGAACAACAGGAGCGGACCCAGGAACGTGAAGTCCGGCTTGCCGGCCAGCGCATAGTCGCTGACCACTTGGACCCGCAGAACCGGCGGAAGTTCTGGGACGACATCGACCTCGACCTGACCAACGCCCGCCTCATCGACTTCACCCTGATGAACTGCCGAGTACGGAACGGCCGTTTTAGTGGCGCAACCTTCGTCGAGGGAGCCTCGTTCGTCGACGCGACCTTCACCGGCGAAGCCTCGTTCAACAACGCGACCTTCAGCTGCTTCACTTCGTTCGACTACGCGACCTTCACCGACGAAGCGTCATTCGACAACGTCACCTTCACCGAGACCGCCTGGTTCGGCGGCGCGACCTTCACCAGCTCTGCCTCGTTCGACGACGCGACCTTCACCGACCACGTCGCATTCAGGGGTGTGACTTTCACCGAGACTGCCTGGTTCGATGGCGCGACCTTCATCAGCTTTGCCTCATTCGACCGCGCGATCTTCACCGCCGAGGCCTCGTTTAGCAACGCGATCTTCGTCCACAACGCCTGGTTCGGCGGCGTGACTTTCGTCGACGAGGCTTCGTTCGGCGGCGCGACCTTCACCGGCAAAGCTGTATTCAGGAGCGCGACCTTCACCGGCAAAGCCACGTTCAAGAACACAACCTTCACCGCCGAAGCCTCGTTCAAGGACACAACCTTCACAGGCGAAGCCTCGTTCAAGAACACACTCTTCACCGGCGTTCCGCAGACGATAGATCGGCAACTCGCCGCGAGGACTTCATTCACCGATGTCATCCTCACCTGCTGCTCGTCAGACGGTAAGACCGTTGCAGGCATCATCGTGGACGAGCGCGGGGCTCAGGTCACTGCCGACGAGACCGCCGCCACGGGATGACAGTCACCCGCTTAGTCACCCAGGTCACGCAAAAGCCCGGTCCGCTAGACGCGAACCGGGCTTTGACCTGCGTGGGCCTACCAGGACTTGAACCTGGGACCTCTTCGTTATCAGCGAAGCGCTCTAACCGCCTGAGCTATAGGCCCTTGAACGAGGAGAACTTTACAGGACCCCCGGAGGGGCCCTGCAACCGGGTTACTCTCGCTCCGACAGCGTGACTTCCAGGCCTCCGGCGAGGTCCGCCGACACGTTGTAGATGAACGCGCTCACCGTGGCCAGTGCCGAGACCAGCACGATGTTGATCGCGCCCAGGATGGCTGCGATGCCGAACACGCGGCCCGCGCTGATCAGGGGTTCCGAGGACGCGTTGGCGCCCTCGCCGCCCACCAGGGACGAGTACGTTCCGTTCAGCTTGTCCCAGACGCCCATTCCGTCGAGCACCGTGTACAGGACGCCGACCGCCACCAGCCAGACGAAGAACATCGCCACGCCCAGTACCAGGGACAGCTTCAGCACCGACCACGGGTCGAACCGCTTCACCTGCAGCGAGGCCCGGCGGGGACCGCGGCCTGGCCTGCGCAGCGCGCTCGGGCGCGCTCGCTGGGCCGAGGCCGAGGGAACCTCGGGCGAACCCGAGGGTGGGGTGTCGCCGAACAGCTTGGGGGCCGCGCTGCCCGTCACCACCGGTCGCTGGTCCGGGGAGACCGGTTGGGTCTCCCCGGCCGGGAGTGCGTCCTCCGTGGCCAGCTTGACCGTCGCTTCGGAGTCGCCGTCCTTGCCGACCCGCTGCCAGGGCGGGCTCGCCGGAGTCCCGTTCGAACCCGCTGCCTCGGGATTCTCGGATGGTGTCACGAAGAGTCAGTCCTTACCCGTGCCGTGGGGCCGTCGTCGGAGAGCAAATTTACTGCTCCGGCGTGGCCGTCGTTTCCTCACCCGCGTCAGGTGCTTCCGGAGCCGGTGCGTCCTCGCCGGCGTCACCATTGGCGACGTCCGAGGGCTCGTCCGCGTTGCGTGCGACGGCGAGAAGAGTGGTGCCTTCGCCGAGATTCATCAGCCGGACCCCCTTCGTCTGCCGTCCTGCCTTGCGGACGTCGCCCGCCGGCGTGCGGATCACGCCGCCGCTCGAGGTGATCGCGTACAGCTCGTCCTCGGCGTCGACGATGAGCGCACCCACCAGCCTGCCACGTTTCCGGTCGTGCTGAATGGTGAGCACGCCCTTGCCGCCGCGGCCCTGGACCGGGTAGTCCTCGATCGCCGTCCGCTTCGCGTAGCCGCCGTCGGTCGCGACCAGCAGGAACTTGTCCTCCTTGACGACGCTGATGCCGAGCAGCTCGTCGCCGTCGTTGAACCGCATCCCCAGCACGCCCGAGGTCGGGCGGCCCATCGGCCGGAGCGCCTCGTCGGTCGCGTGGAAGCGGATCGACTGGCCTTCCGCGGACACCAGCAGCAGGTCGTCCTCGGCCGCCGCCAGCACCGCGCCGACCAGCTCGTCGCCCTCGCGCAGGTTGATCGCGATCAGGCCGCCGGAGCGGTTCGAGTCGAAGTCGGTGAGCTTGGTCTTCTTCACCAGGCCGCGCTTGGTGGCGAGCACCAGGTACGGCGCGACCTCGTAGTTCTTGATCTCGATGACCTGGGCGATCTGCTCGTCCGGCTGGAACGCCATCAGGTTCGCCACGTGCTGGCCGCGCGCGTTGCGGTTGGCCTCGGGCAGCTCGTACGCCTTCGTCCGGTAGACGCGCCCCTTGTTCGTGAAGAACAGGATCCAGTCGTGCGTCGAGCAGACGAAGAAGTGCTGGACGATGTCGTCCTGCTTGAGCGTCGCGCCCTGCACGCCCTTGCCGCCGCGCTTCTGCGAGCGGTACAGGTCGGTTTTCGTTCGCTTGGCGTACCCCGTGCGGGTGATGGTGACGACGACGTCCTCGACGGCGATGAGCTCTTCGTCGGTCACGTCGCCGCTGAAGCCGATGATCTTCGTGCGCCGGTCGTCGCCGTACTTCTCGACGATCGCCATCAGCTCGTCGCGGATCAGCGCGCGCTGCCGCTCGGGCTTGTCGAGGATGTCCTTCAGGTCGGCGATCTCGAGCTCGATCTCGGCCAGCTGGTCGATGATCCGCTGGCGCTCCAGGGCGGCCAGGCGCCGCAGCTGCATGTCGAGGATCGCGGTCGCCTGGATCTCGTCGACGTCCAGCAGCTCCATCAGGGCCGGCCGGGCCTCGTCCGCGGACGGCGACCGCCGGATCAGCGCGATGACCTCGTCGAGCATGTCCAGCGCCTTGACGTACCCGCGCAGGATGTGGGCCCGCTCTTCGGCCTTCTTCAGGCGGAACCGGGTCCGCCGGACGATGACCTCGATCTGGTGCTTCACGTAGTGCCGGATGATCTGGTCGAGCCGCAGCGTGCGCGGCACGCCGTCGACCAGGGCCAGCATGTTGACGCCGAAGTTCTGCTGCAGCTGGGTGTGCTTGAACAGGTTGTTCAGCACGACCTTCGCGACCGCGTCCCGCTTGATCGTGACGACGATCCGCATGCCGGAGCGGCTGTTGGACTCGTCGGCGATGTCGGCGATGCCGGTGAGCTTGCCGTCGCGGACCAGGTTGGCGATGTTCTCGACCAGGTTGTCCGGGTTGACCTGGTACGGCAGCTCGGACACGACCAGGATCGTGCGGCCCTTCGCGTCCTCTTCGACCTCGACGACCGCGCGCATCCGGATCGAGCCGCGGCCGGTGCGGTAGGCGTCCTCGATGCCGGACGTGCCGAGGATCATCGCCTTGGTCGGGAAGTCCGGGCCCTTGATGCGGACCAGCAGCGCGGCCAGCAGCTCGTCGTCGGTCGCCTCGGGGTTCTCCAGCGCCCAGACGACGCCGTCGGACACCTCGCGCAGGTTGTGCGGCGGGATGTTGGTCGCCATCCCGACCGCGATCCCGGAACCGCCGTTGACCAGCAGGTTCGGGAACCGCGACGGCAGGACGTCCGGCTCCTGCGTCCGGCCGTCGTAGTTGTCCGAGAAGTCGACGGTGTCTTCTTCGATGTCGGCCAGCATCTGCATGGCCAGCGGCGCGAGCCGGGACTCCGTGTACCGCATGGCGGCCGCGGGGTCGTTGCCCGACGAGCCGAAGTTGCCCTGGCCGTCGATCAGCGGGTAGCGCAGCGACCACGGCTGGGCGAGCCGCACCAGCGCGTCGTAGATCGCCGAGTCGCCGTGCGGGTGGTAGTTGCCCATGACGTCGCCGACGACGCGGGAGCACTTGTTGTACCCGCGGTCCGGCCGGAAGCCGGAGTCGAACATCGAGTACAGGATCCGGCGGGCGACCGGCTTGAGGCCGTCCCGCACGTCCGGCAGCGCGCGCGACACGATGACGCTCATCGCGTAGTCGATGTAGGAGCGCTGCATCTCCTGCTGGATGTCGACCGGTTCGATCCGGTCGTGGTCCGGAGCCGGCGGCAGAGTTTCCGTCATGGGTCCTTCTCGAGTGCGGGGTGTCGGACGGGAGGGGGACGCCTACACGTCCAGGAAGCGCACGTCCTTGGCGTTGCGCGTGATGAACGAGCGGCGGGCCTCGACGTCCTCGCCCATCAGGACCGAGAACAGCTCGTCGGCCTGGGCGGCGTCGTCCATCGTGACCTGGCCCAGCAGCCGGTTCGCCGGGTCCATCGTGGTCTCCCACAGCTCTTCGGCGTTCATCTCGCCGAGACCCTTGTAGCGCTGGATCGCGTCGTCCTTCGGGAGCTTCTTGCCGGCCTCGACACCCGCCTGGATGACGGCGTCGCGCTCGCGGTCGGAGTACGCGTACTCCGGTTCCGCCCGCGGCCACTTGATCTTGTACAGCGGCGGCCGCGACAGGAAGACGTGGCCGTGCTCGATCAGCGGCGCCATGAACCGGAACAGCAGGGTGAGCAGCAGCGTCGTGATGTGCTGGCCGTCGACGTCGGCGTCGGCCATCAGCACGATCTTGTGGTAGCGCAGCTTCTGGATGTCGAACTCGTCGTGGATGCCGGTGCCCAGCGCGGTGATCAGCGACTGGACCTCGGTGTTCTTGAGGACGCGGTCGATGCGGGCCTTCTCGACGTTGATGATCTTGCCGCGGATCGGCAGGATCGCCTGGTACATCGAGTCCCGGCCCTCCTTGGCCGAGCCGCCCGCCGAGTCACCCTCGACGATGTAGAGCTCGCACTCCGCCGGGTTGGTCGAGCGGCAGTCCTTGAGCTTGCCGGGCAGGCCGCCGATCTCCAGCGCGCCCTTGCGGCGGACCAGGTCACGCGCCTTGCGCGCGGCCATCCGGGCCTGGGCCGAAGAGATCGACTTGTTGATGATCGTCTTCGCCTCGGTGGGGTTGCGCTCGAACCAGTCCGCCAGCCACTCGTTCGACGTCTGCTGCACGAACGTCTTGGCCTCGCTGTTGCCCAGCTTGGTCTTGGTCTGGCCCTCGAACTGCGGCTCGGCCAGCTTGATCGAGACGATCGCGGCGAGGCCCTCGCGCACGTCGTCACCGGTCAGGTTGGCGTCCTTCTCCTTGAGGAGCTTCTTGTCGCGCGCGTACGCGTTGACGACGCGGGTCAGCGCGGCGCGGAAGCCCTCCTCGTGGGTGCCGCCCTCGTGCGTGTTGATCGTGTTGGCGAACGTGTAGACCGACGGCGTGAAGCCGGTGTTCCACTGCATGGCGACCTCGACCTCGAGGCCGGTGCCCTTCGCGTCGAAGGAGATCACGCTGGAGTGGATCGGGTCCTTGCTGCCGTTGATGTGCTTGACGAAGTCCTCGAGCCCGCCCGGGTAACAGTAGGTCTTCTCCTTGACCCGCGCGACCTTGCCCTCGGCGTCCTCTTCGGTCTCCTCGTCGGCGACGCGCTCGTCGCGCAGGGACAGCGTCAGCCCCTTGTTGAGGAACGCCATCTCCTGCAGCCGGCGCGAGATGGTCTCGAAGTTGTACGTCGTGGTCTCGAAGATGTTCTTGTCGGCCCAGAAGGTGATCGTGGTGCCGGTCTCCGACGCCGGGCCGAGGTCCTCGAGCGGGCCGGGGACCTGGTCGGTGTACTCCTGGCGCCAGCTGCGGCCGCCGTACTTGACCTCGGCGAGCAGCTTCGTCGACAGCGCGTTCACCACGGAGACGCCGACGCCGTGCAGGCCGCCGGACACCGCGTAGGAGTCGCTGTCGAACTTGCCGCCCGCGTGGAGCACGGTCAGCACGACCTCGAGGGTCGGCTTCTGCTCCTTGGGGTGCATGTCGACGGGGATGCCGCGGCCGTCGTCGACGACGCGCACCCCGCCGTCCGCGAGGAGGGTAACCTCGACCTTGGTGGCGTAACCCGCCATCGCCTCGTCGACGGAGTTGTCCACGACCTCCTGGACGAGGTGGTGCAGGCCGCGTTCACCGGTGGAACCGATGTACATGCCGGGGCGCTTGCGGACCGCTTCGAGGCCTTCGAGCACCGTGATCGACGACGCGTTGTACTCGCTCTTGTTCTCGGTCACAGGCGTTGTTTCTCCTCGTCTCGCCCGAGCGGACGCTCGCTCCCTCCCAGTGTACTTGGCCGCGTCCGCTGGCATGCGGCAAGGACACCCCTGAGCGCGTCACAGACGGACGAAATCGGTCCGAGCCGAGTCTTGACGTATTTCGGGAGGTCTGGATGCGTTCTCGGGGCATTCAACCGAGCATCGCGCAACCCGGGTCAGCCGTACGTGTCACGCGGGCCGCGCCCCGGCACGTGCCGGGGCCCTTTCCGCCAGCTCGGGGCGGTCGGACCCTGGATCCGCATCCGCTTGACGACGCCGTTGCCGACCCCCGCCGCGATCTTGTGCAGCAGCTTCCCCTGCAGCAACCGCAGCTGGGTGGCCCACGCCGTGGAGCTCGCGCGCACGGTCAGCTCGCCGTCCTTCAGCGCGACCGGCTGGGCGTGTTCGGCGACGTCTTCGCCGACCAGCCGGGCCCACTGCGCGAAGACGCGCGCGGTCGTCACGCTCTCGTTCCAGCCGCGGTCGGTGACCAGCCGGGAGACGAGCCGGCCGAGCGGCTGCGGGTCGCGCGGGTCCGCACCGGGCCCCGACCAGCGGCGACGCCGGGGGTTCTGGCCTCCGCCGCCTCCACCGACCGCGCGGCGCCGGTAGCCCGGCGACGTCCCGCGTTCCTTGGCCTTGGCCTTCGCCGCCTCGAGGGCGGCGTGGGCGAGGTCCCGGCCGGTCTGCCCGTTCGGAGCAGTGCCGCTTTCACTCTGCGTACCCGAAGTGACTTGCTCACGTGGGTTACCCCCCGCGCGGGGGGCGTCAAGCGGCTGTTCCGGGGTTTTGGTCACGCGCGGCGATAACTCGGGCACGGGTTTATCCACACTGTCCACAGGTTTGTCCCCAGATCGGTGGGTAACTGCTGTGTCGACGGTCACACGGGGTGTGCGAGTCGATCTTGCCGGTCCCGGTTCGCGCTGCTCAGCCACGCGTGATCTCACCATCCGCCACCACGAACCGGCCGCCGGCCAGCTCGCTGGGCACGTCTTCGTCGACCGCGGCGGTCACCAGCACCTGTTCGGCGCTCGCGGCCACCTCGGCCAGCCGGGCCCGGCGCTTGCGGTCCAGCTCGGCGAACACGTCGTCGAGCAGCAGCACCGGCTCGCCCGCCTCCCCGCGCAGCAGCTCGTAGCTGCCGAGCCGGAGGGCGAGCGCGAACGACCACGACTCCCCGTGGCTCGCGTACCCCTTGGCCGGCGCCTGGCCCAGGATCAGCTCCAGCTCGTCCCGGTGCGGGCCGACCAGGCTGATCCCGCGCTCGAGTTCGGCCTTCCGGGCTTCACCGAGCGCCTTGAGCAGGACGTCTTTGAGGACTTCGGGTTGCGCCCGTTCGCCATCCGGTACGCCGTACGTCTCCGGCAGGGCGTCTCCCAGCGACGACTTGTACGAGATCTTCGCCGGCCGGGAGTCCGGCGCGACCCCCATGTACGCCGCGGCTGCGTACGGCCCGAGGTCCGCGACGAGGTTCAGGCGTGCGGCCAGCAGCTCCGCGCCCGCCACCGAGAGGTGGTCGTCCCAGACTTCCAGCGTCGAAAGCGCGTACGGGTCTTCGCGGCCAGTGCGTCGCTTCCCCGCCGTCTTGAGCAGGGCGTTGCGCTGCTTCAGCACCTTCTCGTAGTCGGCCCGGACCCCCGCGTACCGCGGCGCGCGCAGCACGAGGAGCTCGTCGAGGAACCGTCTTCGCTCGCTCGGGTCGCCCCGGACGAGCGCCAGGTCCTCGGGCGAGAAGAGCACCGTGCGCAGGATCCCGAGCACGTCCCGCGGCCGGCCGACCGCGCCGCGGTTGACCCGGGCGCGGTTCGCGCGGCCGTTGGTGATCTCGAGCTCGACGGTCAGCTCGCGGTCGTCGTTGACCACCGCGACCCGCACCAGTGCGCGCTCGCAGCCGTGCCGGATCAGCGGCGCGTCCGTCGCGACGCGGTGCGAGCCCAGCGTCGCGACGTACCCGATCGCCTCCAGCAGGTTGGTCTTGCCGCGACCGTTCTGGCCGACCAGCACGGTCGGCCCCGGTTCGAGCGCGAGATCGGCCTGCGGCCAGGAGCGGAAGTCGGTGACCTGCAGGTGACGCAGATACACCAGCTGCTCCTTACCCGCCGACCTTCTTCACGGCGTGCCCGCCGAACTGGTTGCGCAGCGCGGCCACCGCGCGCATCGCGGCCGAGTGCTCCTGGCGCGAGGCGAAGCGCGCGAACAGCGCGGCCGAGATGACCGGCGCCGGCACCGCGTTGTTGATCGCCTCTTCCAGCGTCCAGCGGCCCTCGCCGGAATCCTCGACGTAGCCCTCGAGGTCGTCCAGCTCCGGGTCTTCGTCGAGCGCGCGCACGAGCAGGTCGAGCAGCCAGGACCGGACGACCGTGCCGCGCTGCCAGCCCTTGATCACGGCCGGCACGTCCTTGACGACCTTCGCGGCCTCGAGCAGTTCGAAGCCTTCGGCGAAGGCCTGCATCATGCCGTACTCGATGCCGTTGTGGATCATCTTCGCGTAGTGCCCCGCGCCGACGTCGCCGGCGTGCGAGAAGCCTTCTTCGCGCGGACCTTCCGGGCGCAGCGCGTCGAAGATCGGCATCGCCTTCTCGACGTCGGCGGCCGCGCCGCCGACCATCAGGCCGTAGCCGTTCTCCTTGCCCCACACGCCACCGGACACACCGCAGTCGACGTAGCCGATGCTCTTCGCCGCCAGCAGGTCGGCGTTCAGCTTGTCGTCGGTGTACTTCGAGTTGCCGCCGTCGATCACCATGTCGCCGGCGGAGAGCAGGTTGCTCAGCTCGGTGACGGTCTGCCGCGTCGGCTCACCGGCGGGCACCATGATCCAGACGATCCGCGGGCCGTCCAGTTTGGACACCAGGTCTTCGAGCGACGTGGTGTCGCTGACGTCCGGGTTGCGGTCGTAGCCGACCACCTCGTGACCGGCCGCGCGCAGCCGCTCACGCATGTTGAAGCCCATCTTGCCCAGGCCGATCAGACCGAGCTGAACCATCGAGATCCCCTTACGTGCTAAGAAAAGCGGGTCAGCCCGGGAGGCGGACCGGCATCAGGAGGTAGAGGTAGCCGGGGACGACGTTGCCCTCGGGGTCGGCGGGCTTGATCAGCGCCGGCCGGTTCGGCGTGGTGAACGTCAGCTCCGCCCGGTCGCTGTGGAGCGCGCCGAGGCCGTCGACGAGGTAACCCGGGTTGAACGCGATGGTCACCGGCTCACCTTCGTACTCGACCTGAAGCTCCTCTTCGGCGCTTCCCTCGTCGTCGCCGCCCGCGGACAACCGCAGCGAGTTGTCCCCGAACTCCAGTCGTACCTGAGTCCCCCGCTCGGCCACCAGTGAAACGCGCTTGATGGACTCGGTGAGAGCGGACACGTCGATGACCGCGCGCGAGGTGTGCGACGCGGGCAGCAGCTGCCGGTACGGCGGGAACTCCGCGTCGAGCAGGCGGGTCGTCGTGTAGCGCCCGGAACCGGACAGGCCGAGCAGGCTCTCGCCGCTGGCGAGCGCGAGGCGGATCGTGGCGCCGCTCGCGCCGAGCGTCTTGGCGGCCTCGGCGAGGGTGCGCGCCGGGACGAGCACCGCGGCGTCGGCCAGCCCCTCGGCCGGCTGCCAGGTGAACTCGCGCATGGCGAGCCGGAACCGGTCGGTCGCGACGAGGGTCAGCGAGCTGCCGGAGATCTCCAGCCGCATGCCGGTGAGCATCGGCAGCGTGTCGTCCTTGCCCGCGGCGACGACGACCTGGGTGACGGCCTGGCCGAACGCGTCGCCCGCGAGCTCGCCGGCGAAGGCGGGCTGGGACGGCAGCTGCGGGTAGTCCTCGACCGGCATGGTCGGCAGGGAGAACCGCGCGGTGCCGCACGTGATGGTGGCGCGCGCGCCGTCGACGGAGATCTCGACCGGCTGCGCGGGCAGCGCCTTGGTGATGTCGGCGAGGAGGCGCCCGGAGACCAGCAGGCGGCCGCCGTCGGCGATCGTCGCCGGGACGCCGACCGTGGCGGAGACCTCGTAGTCGAAGCCCGAGACGGTCAGGGCGTCGGAGTCGCCGTCCGAACCGGCGTCGAGCAGGACACCGCCGAGAACCGGCACCGGAGGCCGGGAGGGGAGGCTTCTGGCCACCCACGCGACGGCGTCGGCGAGCCCGTCACGCTCGACGCGGATCTTCATGCGCGCATCCTTTCGACGACCGAGCGCTCGTGGCTCGGGCCAGGCCTCGTTCTCGCGGGGCAGTGACCGGCTGCCCCCTCCGGCCGGTCCGCCCTCCCGCGTGAGCGGCGGAGCGCGGACCAGGTGCAGGCGTCCACGTTAGGCCGTCGCGGGCCCCGACGTCACCTCGGCCTCCCCTTGACTTTGTCGACTTGCCGACACGTTCTCGCGGCTGTCCCCAACTTCGTCCATCGCCTGTTTTTGTTTTGTTCTCTCTTAGAAGAGATCTAAAGGCAGTAGCAGTAGTAAGCGGTGTGGATTGTGTGGATCGAGCTCGTTCGCGCAGGTCGGAGGGCGCGCGGGCATGTGGAGAACCGTGGTGGCAGTCCTGTGGGTAGATCGGGGCGTCCGTGGATGGTTTCGGGCGATCCCCGATTCGTCCACAGCCGGGCCCAGTTGTCCCCACGGTTGTCCCCAGGTGTGGGGCGATCCGTCCCCAGGGTCTGGGGGTGCGCAGAGGCGTCCGGTTCGCCCTACCGAGTGACCTGGTCGTCCTGTGCACAGAATGTGGGCAACCTGTGGAATCAGCGTGGACAAGGGTGTGGATTCCCTGTGGATCACCTGTGGGCGGGGTGTGGACGAATCCGGCGTCGTCGCTGATGGGAGATCCGTTGGCACTGTGGGCAATCCGCCCACACCATGGGGAAACTTCCTTGTGTACAAAGAATTTTCCCGACTTCGTCCGAAGACGACGAAGGGGCGTCCACTTTGTGCGGACGCCCCGAAGTCGTTGGGAGGTAAGGGATGTGCTACTGGCGGGCGCGCTGCTTGATGCGCGACGTCAGCTCCTGCACCTGGTCGTAGATGCGCCGGCGCTCGGCCATCTCCTTGCGGATCTTCTTGTCCGCGTGCATGACGGTCGTGTGGTCGCGGCCGCCGAACGTCTGCCCGATCTTCGGCAGCGACATGTCGGTCAGCTCCCGGCAGAGGTACATCGCGATCTGGCGGGCGGTGGCGAGCGCCTTCGTCTTGCCGGGGCCGCACAGGTCGTCGAGCGTCACGTCGAAGAACTCCGCCGTGACACCCATGATCGTCGGCGCGGTGATCTCCGGCGCGTGCGAGTCCGGGATCAGGTCCCGCAGGACGATCTCCGCGAGCCCGACGTCGACCGGCTGCTGGTTCAGCGACGCGAACGCCGTGACGCGGATGAGCGCGCCTTCGAGCTCGCGGATGTTCGCCTCGACGCGCGAAGCGATGAACTCGAGGACCTCGCCGGGCACCGCCAGCCGGTCCTGCGCTGCCTTCTTGCGGAGGATCGCGATACGCGTCTCCAGTTCGGGCGGCTGGATGTCGGTGATGAGACCCCACTCGAACCGCGTCCGCAGCCGGTCTTCCAGCGTCTCGAGGCGCTTCGGCGGGCGGTCGGAGCTGACGACGATCTGCTTGTTCGCGTTGTGGAGGGTGTTGAAGGTGTGGAAGAACTCCTCCTGCGTACCTTCTTTGCCTTCCAGGAACTGGATGTCGTCGACGAGCAGGATGTCGATGTCGCGGTAGCGGCGCTGGAACGCGACCTTGCGGTCGTCGCGCAGCGAGTTGATGAAGTCGTTCGTGAACTCTTCGGTCGAGACGTACCGGACGCGCATGCCCGGGAAGAGCCGTTGCGCGTAGTGGCCGACCGCGTGCAGCAGGTGCGTCTTGCCGAGCCCGGACTCACCCCAGATGAACAGGGGGTTGTACGCGCGGGCCGGCGCTTCGGCGACGGCGACCGCGGCCGCGTGCGCGAAGCGGTTGGACGCGCCGATGACGAACGTGTCGAAGGTGTACTTCTCGTTCAGCTTCGTCTTCGACGTCTGCGGCTGCGCCGGCGCGGTGTAGGGCTGGCCGGCGATCGGCTGGCCGGAGAACGTCGGCCAGATCTCGTGGACGGCGGCGAGCGCCTCGCCTTCTTCGTCCACCTCTTCATCGGTGTCGTCGCCGTCGTCCGGCTTCGCCGCGACGGAGGGGTGCGGCGGCATCGGCGGCGCGGGTTCGGGACGCGGCGGCGGCATCATCGGCGCGCCGTTGGCGGGCAGCGCGGGAGCGGGCTCGGGGCTCGCGCCGTTTTCCACCCGGCCGGGTGACGGCACGTACCGGGGCGCGGGCGACGGCGCGACGGTCTCGGCGCTGTCCACCTTCACCGCGAGGGAGATGGCGCGGCCGAGCCGCCGGGAGAGGGCGTCGGTGATCGCGCCGCGCAGGCCGCGTTCGATCGCTTCCTTCGCGAAGTCGCTGGGGGCCGCCAGCAGGGCGGTGCCGTCGAGCAGGCCGATCGGGCGGGTCACGCGCATCCACGCGCGCTGCTGGGGGGACAGGGTCCCGTCGGACAGTTCGCGTACCACCTGTTCCCAGATGACGCCCAGATTGTGCTGGTGCTCCGACACCGGTCTGGCTCCCCTCCCCTCGTCGGCGTGGACGGCCGAACGCCCCTGGTCACGCGGTCCGGTACGCATCAGCGGACCCGCGTGTGCACCGGCACAGCGAATATCCACATAGTTGTCCACAGCTGTGCACTAATGTACGGCGACCCGCGGCGACGCCACCTGCGGGCTCGTCGTACGCCGGTGGGCACTCCACCACCCGGATACTCGTGCACCTCGACCGGTGACCCGAGAGAGGCACGCTAACAAGCCCCGCCCGCTGCCACAAGGCATCCTGGGTCGCAAGCATTTCACGGTGTACGGCGTGTTGCCATTCGGTGCCCCGGCGTCGATGATCTCGCCCCGGCGGGCCGGTCGCGGACCGTGGCCGAGGGGGTGGTTACCGGCCGCCCGACGGGGGTGCGTACCCTCGTAAGGTCTCCCGTATGCGACGGGTGCTATTCGCGTGCCCACGTTGTCGTCGCTCGTCGTGACGAGGCCACACGTTGGTAGGAGACACCAGAGACTGCCGTGCGCCCGCACGACACGCCAGGCGGGGGAAGAGATTCCGCCGCCCGACGCGAGACACAGGAGAAGCAGTGAGCAAGGGTAAGCGCACCTTCCAGCCGAACAACCGTCGCCGCGCGAAGACGCACGGCTTCCGCCTGCGCATGCGCACGCGTGCCGGCCGGGCCATCCTGGCGGGCCGCCGTCGCAAGGGCCGCGCCGCGCTGTCCGCCTGATCCGGCACGTCGGGGCGCGCCGTGCTGCCGGCTGCCGCACGTCTGCGGCGGAGTGAGGATTTCCGCGTGGTTCTCCGTCGCGGGTCCCGGGCAGGCAGGCGCCGCCTCGTCGTCCACGCGCTGACCACGGACCCGTCCGTGGTCGCCGACTCGTCGGCGACCAGGGCGGGTTTTGTGGTGAGCAAGGCCGTCGGCAACTCGGTGGTCCGCCACCGCGTCACCCGGCGGCTGCGTCACCTCGTTTCCGCCCGCCTCGGAACCCTGCCGCCCGGCAGTGCGTTGGTCGTTAGGGCATTGCCGCCGTCCGCGACCGCGTCCAGCGCCGAGCTCGGAGCCGATCTTGACGCCGCACTGCGTCGTCTGGGGCTGGTGCCGGGTCGGCTGGGTCTTCCACCGTCGCGTCGTCCGGCCGGGGATGTCCCCCGCCCGGCGCGTCCCGCCGACGCGGCCCCCGACCACGGATCTGCGATGTGACCGGCATGCGAGCCACCCCCGAGCACGACCACGACGTGGAGACCCCGCCCCCGCGGCCCGGTCCCGTCGCCTGGGTCCTGTTGCTCCCCATCAAGCTCTACCGCAAGGCGATCTCGCCTTTCCTCCCACCGGCTTGCCGGTTCTACCCGAGCTGCAGCGCGTACGCAGTCGAAGCCCTCACCCGGCACGGTGCCGGCCGCGGCTCCTACCTCGCGCTGCGCCGGCTGTTGCGCTGCGGCCCGTGGACACCGCCCGGCCGCGATCCCGTGCCCGAGGAGTTCTCGTGGCGCCACCGACGACCTGATACACCGATCGAGGAGTAGCAGCAGTGCTCGATTTCATCTACTACCCCGTGTCCTTCATCCTCTGGTGTTGGCACAAGGTCTTCGGGTTCGTCTTCGGGGAAGCCGCGGCGATCTCCTGGATCCTCGGCATCATCTTTCTGACGTTCACGGTCCGCGGCATCATGTTCAAGCCGTTCGTGAACCAGGTCCGGTCGATGAAGAAGATGCAGGACTTCGCGCCGGAGATGAAGAAGATCCAGAAGAAGTACGCGAACGACCGGCAGCGCCAGGCCGCGGAGATGCAGAAGCTCCAGCGCGAGCACGGCGTCAACCCGCTCGGCAGCTGCCTGCCGATGCTGCTCCAGATCCCGGTCTTCATCGGCCTGAACCACGTCCTCCGCGCGTTCACGATGCCGCCGCCCGGTGGCGGTCCGAAGACCGAGAACTACTTCTTCACCCAGCACGACGTCGAGTCCTACGTCAACGCGAAGCTCTTCGGCGTCAACCTCGGTGAGGCCGTCTACAACGGTGTCGGTGTCGTCAGCGGCGGGGCCACGAACGTCGGCTTCCACTGGAGCGTGCTCCCGGTCGCGCTGCCCCTGATGATCGTCGCGTCGATCGCCACGCACCTCACCGCGCGGCACTCGGTGGCCCGGCAGAACGCCGCGTCGGCCACCCCGCAGACCGCGATCATGAACAAGCTGACGATGTACATCTTCCCGCTCGGTGTGCTCGTCTTCGGTGCGCTGTTCCCGCTCGGCCTCCTCTTCTACTGGCTGGCGAACAACGGCTGGACCCTGATGCAGCAGCGCCTCGTCTACACGAAGATCGACAAGGAAGAGGCGACCCGCAAGGCGGAGGCCGCGGAGAAGCGCGCGTCGCTCGGCCCGAAGCCGGGTCAGAAGCCGACCGCGCCGAAGGTCGGCCAGAAGCCGGTCCAGCAGAAGAAGAACCAGCCGGCCCAGAGCGGCTCGTCGAAGAAGGTCACGAAGGCGGGCTCGGCCCACGGCTTCGCGCAGACCTCGTCGGCGGCGTCCACCGACGGCGACCAGACCCCGGCCGACGCGAACGGCCAGAACGGCTCGAAGGACAACGGCACCGGGGTGCCGGGCCTTCTCAAAGACTCGACCAGGAAGTCGGGCCGGAAGCGCCGCTGAGGCGCGACCGGTTCGGAGAGGAGACGAATGATGTCGGAGACGATCGACACGATCGACGCCGATAAGGACGACGTGACCCCGGAGCAGGCCGCTTCCACGGACGAAGGGGGTGAGCAGAAGGCGGGTGGTGACGACATCCTCGTCCAGGAGGGTGACATCGCCGGCGACTACCTCGAGCGTCTGCTCGACCTGCTCGACTACGACGGTGACATCGATCTGGACGTGGAAGCCGGCCGCGCGATCGTGAGCATCGACGGCGGCGAGGACCTCGAGAAGCTCGTCGGCCCGCGCGGCACGGTGCTCGAGGCGCTGCAGGAGCTGACCCGGCTGGCGGTCCAGCAGGAGACGGGCTCCCGCAGCCGGCTGATGCTGGACATCGCGGGCTGGCGCGCGGACCGCCGCGAGGAGCTCCGCGAGCTCGGCCGGTCGACGGCGGAGTCGGTCCTGCAGAGCGGCGAGCGGGTGCGGCTGCAGCCGATGAGCCCGTTCGAGCGCAAGGTCGTCCACGACGCGGTGGCGGCGGTCTCCGGCGTCACGAGCGAGAGCGAGGGCGAGGACCCCAAGCGCCGCGTGGTGATCTTCCCGGAGTCCTGACCCACCGGCTCCGGCAGCGGCCCCACTTGACTCGGTCAGGTGGGGCCGCTTTTTTGTGGGTATGCGCCCGGCACCTGGTGAGGTCCTCCACTTCTCGGAGGACCCGACGATCACCCGCTTCGAGCCGCACGTGGCCGCGACGGCTCAGCAGCCGGAGGCGTACGTCTGGGCGGTCGGCGCGGAACGAGCGCCGGACTACTGGTTCCCCCGGCAGTGCCCGCGCGCGATGGCGTGGGTGGTGCCGTCGACGACGGACGCGGACCGCGCGTGGCTCGGGACCGATCGCGTGCACGCGATCGAGTACGGCTGGCTCGAGGCGATGCGAGCGGTCCGGTTGTACGCGTACCGGTTCGCAGCTTCGTCGTTCCGGTCGTTCGGCGAGCACGCGCACGCGATGGTGGCGGAGTCGGCGGTCTCGGCGCTGGGGCTGCCGGAGCCGGTCGGCGACCTCCTGGGGTTGCACGAGGAGGCGGGCATCGAGCTTCGGGTACTGCCGAACCTGTGGCGGTTCGTGGACGCCGTGGCGGAGAGCTCGCTCGGCTTCAGCGGCATCCGGTTGCGGAACGCCCGGCCGCGGCCCGGCGAATTACATCGATGATGTTTCACGTGGAACCGCCCACTCGAAGATGGCTGAGCGAGTGTAGTTGTCCACATCTGCGGCTCGTCGGCTCGTTTTCGAGTCGACATCGGGGACAATCGGAGAAGCGCGGTTTCACGTGAAACCGGCGGACGAGGAGTAGACGGAGTGAGCTTGGATCAGGCCGCCGCGGCGGTGCGGGCCGCGGCGGAGCGGGTGTTCGGTGCGCGGGTGGACCAAGCCGCTGGGTATGTCGAACTCCTTGAGCGTCACGGCGTGGAGCGCGGGTTGATCGGGCCGCGGGAGGTCGAGCGGCTGTGGGAGCGGCACGTCCTGAACTCCGCCGTCATCGGTGAGCAGATGCCCGAGGGCGCTCGCGTCGTCGATGTCGGGTCGGGTGCCGGGCTTCCGGGAGTACCGCTCGCGATCGCGCGACCGGACCTCGATATCGTCTTGCTCGAACCGATGGCCCGCCGGGTGGACTGGCTGGCCGAGGTGGCCGAGAAGCTGGAACTCCCGATCACCATCGTCCGTGGACGCGCGGAGGAGCGGCCTGTGCGTGAGCAGCTCGGTGGCGCCGACATCGTCACCGCTCGCGCGGTCGCCCCGCTCGCCCGGCTCGCGGACTGGTGCTTGCCGCTCGTTCGTCCCGACGGCTTCCTGGTTGCCCTGAAGGGCGCCAGCGCGGCGGACGAGATCGACCGGGACGGCGCCGCCATCCGCAAGGCCGGCGGGGCCGAACCACTGATCGTCGAATGCGGTGCCGCCGTGCTGGAGGTCCCCAGCACGGTCGTGAAGATCCGTCGCCTCCCAGCAGCAAGCAAGCCGAAGGCGCGGAGCAAGAAGCGTTAACGGGCCGCGATGTTCCACGTGAAACGACGCGACTCGACCACCGACCAGACGTCTACATGGAGGAGGTGTCGAGACCGGTGAATCCCCCGCCGTCCGACTCCACGGAGACCACCCCCGACGTGGGCTGGACCCCGATCGCCGAAGAAGCCGCCCGCGCCGCGCGTCTGCTGCACCCGAAGGAGGGGGAACTCCCCCGCCCCGGCCGTCGTCGCGTGCTGACCGTCGCCAACCAGAAGGGCGGCGTCGGCAAGACCACGAGCACGGTCAACCTCGCCGCCGCGCTCGCCGTCCACGGGCTCAAGACGCTCGTCGTCGACCTCGACCCCCAGGGCAACGCGAGCACCGCGCTCGACGTCGACCACCGGTCCGGGACGCCGTCGATCTACGAGGTGCTCATCGGCGAGGTGACGCTCGCGGACGCCGCGCAGCCCACCGAGCAGTCCCCCAACCTCTTCTGCGTCCCCGCGACGATCGACCTCGCCGGCGCCGAGATCGAGCTCGTCTCGATG
This sequence comes from Amycolatopsis sp. NPDC003865, assembly GCF_053605345.1. Lineage (NCBI taxonomy): Bacteria > Bacillati > Actinomycetota > Actinomycetes > Pseudonocardiales > Pseudonocardiaceae > Amycolatopsis > Amycolatopsis sp. NPDC003865. Next base: position 262,268 of record NZ_JBSGJA010000002.1, read on the forward strand.
GCGTCCCGCGAGTCCCGGCTCAAGGAGGCCATCTCCTCGGAGATCCTCGACGAGATCGGCGTCGACTACGTCTTCATCGACTGCCCGCCGTCGCTCGGCCTGCTGACGGTCAACGCGATGGTCGCCGCGCAGGAGGTGCTCATCCCGATCCAGTGCGAGTACTACGCGCTCGAAGGTCTCGGGCAGCTGCTGAGCAACATCGAGCTCGTGCAGCAGCACCTCAACCGCGAGCTGCACGTCTCGACGATCCTCCTCACCATGTACGACGGCCGGACCAAGCTGGCCGACCAGGTGACGAACGAGGTGCGCAACCACTTCGGTGACACCGTCCTGAAGACGGTCATCCCCCGCAGCGTGAAGGTGTCGGAGGCACCCGGGTACGGCCAGACCGTCCTCGCTTACGATCCTGGTTCGCGCGGGGCGATGAGCTACGTCGACGCGGCCAAGGAGATCGCCGAGCGCGGCGCACAGCTGGAGAAGGGTAGTTCGACATGACCGAGCGCCGAGGAGGGCTGGGGCGCGGCCTCGCCGCCCTGATCCCGACCGGGCCCGCCCCCGGCGGTCCCCTGCCCGCGTCCCCGGACGCGGCGGCGGACAAGAAGGCGGCCGAGGACAAGGGCTGGTTCGCGGCGAACGGTCAGGCGAAGCAGCACGGCGGCGAAGTCGCCGGCGCTGTCTACCGCGAGATCCCGGTCGGCTCGATCAAGCCGAACCCGAAGCAGCCGCGTCAGGTCTTCGACGAAGACGCGCTCGCCGAACTCGAGCACTCGATCCGCGAATTCGGGCTCATGCAGCCCATCGTGGTCCGCGAACTCGGGAACGACGAGTACGAGCTCGTCATGGGCGAACGCCGGCTGCGCGCGTCGCAGCAGGCGGAGCTGGAGGCGATCCCGGCGATCGTCCGGCAGACCGCCGACGAGTCGATGCTGCGCGACGCGCTCTTGGAGAACATCCACCGCGTCCAGCTGAACCCGCTCGAAGAGGCGGCGGCGTACCAGCAGCTGCTCGACGAGTTCGCGGTCACGCACGAGGAGCTGGCGAGCCGGATCGGCCGCAGCCGTCCGGTCATCACCAACACGATCCGGCTCCTGAAGCTCCCCCTGCCGGTGCAGCGCCGGGTGGCCGCGGGCGTCCTGTCCGCCGGCCACGCGCGCGCGTTGCTCTCGCTGGAGGACGCCGAAAGCCAGGAAGAGCTCGCCGCCCGCATCATCGCGGAGGGCATGTCGGTCCGGGCGACCGAGGAAGCCGTCACGCTCAAGAAGAGCGAGAAGCCGGCCAAGCCGAAGCCCGCGCCGCGCAAGCCGATCCAGGCGCCGGGGTTGCAGGAGCTCGCGAACCGGCTTTCGGACCGGTTCGACACGCGGGTGAAGGTCGACCTCGGCCGCCGCAAGGGCCGGATCACCCTCGAATTCGGGTCGGTCGACGACCTCGAGCGGATCGTCGCGATCATCGATGCGAATGGGACGAATCAGACACCGAAAACCGATTAGGGATCACCCCGGGGTGTTTCGTCACGGTGATGATTGCTCAAAGCAGTCCCGGTGAACACGGTTGGTGATCACACGAAAAAGGCCGCCACGGAGATTCCGAGGCGGCCTTTCGCGTAGGAAAAGTCAGCGGGAGATCGCGCGCCCGATGAGTTCGCCGAACACCGTGCCGAGCGATTTGCCCGCGGCCTCGATCGCCATCGGCACCGTCGACGTCTCGGTGAGCCCCGGCGACGGGTTCACTTCGAGGAAGTGCACCGTGCCGTCCGGGGCGACGACCGCGTCGGTGCGGGAGATGTCCCGCAGCCCGAGCACGCGGTGCGCGGCGACGGCCAGCTCGGCCACCGCCTTGGCCGCGGCGTCGTCCAGGCGCGCCGGGGTGAAGAAGTCCGTCAGGCCGGCCGTGTAGCGGGCCGTGTAGTCGTACACGCCGCTCTCCGGCACGATCTCGACCGCGGGCAGGGCCTCGGGCCCGTTCTCGCCCTCGATGACCGTCACGGCCACCTCGACGCCGTCCACGAACCGCTCGGCGAGCACCGTGTCGCCGTAGGCGAAGCAGCCGACCATCGCTGCCGGCAGCTCCGCCGCCTCGCGGACCACCTGGGTGCCGAGCGCCGAGCCGCCCTGGTCGGGCTTGAGGATCAGCGGCAGGCCGAGGCGCTCGACCATCGCGTCGAGGACCGCCTGGGCGCCCAGCTCGCGGAACGTGCTGTGCGGGAGCACGACCCAGCCCGGTGTCGTGAACCCGGCGTTCTCGATGAGCGCCTTTGCGGTCGGCTTGTCCCACGCGCGGCGGCAGCCCTGGGAGCCGGTGCCGACGAACGGCACGTCCAGCATCTCCAGCACCGTCTGCACCGAGCCGTTCTCGCCCTCGCCGCCGTGCAGCGCGACGACGACCGCGTCCGGCCGCTGGGTGCGCAGGCGCTCCAGCAGGCCCGCGTCGGTGTCCCACTCCTCGATGCCGAGGCCTTCGGACTTGAGCGCCGCGGAGAGCCGTCGCCCGGACCTCAGCGAGACGTCGCGTTCGTGCGAAAGCCCGCCGGCGAGCACGGCAACGGTACGGTCGACCACCGTGGGAACTCCTTAGCTGGAACGAATTTCAGACCGTGTCGGGAGACGGCGTCTGCGGTCCCTGGATCTGGCGCGCGCTCACGTTACCGAAGGTGCGCGCGAGATCCATTTCGGACTCCAGCACCGCGGCCAGCCGCCGCACGCCCTCACGGATCCGCTCCGGCGTCGGGTAGCAGTAGGACAGCCGCATCTGGCGGCTGCCGAACCCGTCGGCGTAGAAGCCGGTCCCGGACGCGTACGCCACCCGCGCGGTCACCGCACGCGGCAGCATCGCCTTCGTGTCGACGCCTTCCGGCACCGTCACCCAGACGTAGAACCCGCCGTCCGGCTTGGTCCACGAGCAGCCCGGCGGCAGGTACTGGTCGAGCGCGGACAGGATCGCGTCACGCCGCTCGCGGTAGTTCTCGCGGAACTTCTTGATCTGGCCCTTCCAGTCGTGCGTGGCCAGGTAGCGCGACACGATCATCTGGTTGAACGTCGGCGGGCACAGCGTCGCCGACTCCGCGGCCAGCACGAGCTTCTCGCGCACGGCGTGCGGCGCGAGCACCCAGCCGACGCGCAGGCCGGAGGCGAACGTCTTGGAGAACGACCCGAGGTACACGACGTTGTCGGGGTCGGTCGAGCGCAGCGCCGGGTACGTCTGGCCGTCGAACCCGAGCAACCCGTATGGGTTGTCTTCGACGACCAGGACGCCGTGCTCGCGGCAGATCTCCAGGATCTCCGCGCGGCGCTCGACGGCCAGCGTGACGCCGGCGGGGTTGTGGAAGTTCGGGATCGTGTAGAGGAACTTGACCCGCCGGCCGGCCTTTTCCGTCTGCGCGAGCGCCTCACGCAGCAGTTCCGGCACGAGCCCGTTGTCGTCCATCGCCACGTGCACGACCTGCGCCTGGTACGCGGCGAACGAGCCCAGCGCGCCGACGTACGAGGGGCCTTCGGCGATCACGACGTCACCCGGGTCGCAGAACAGCCGCGTGACCATGTCCAGGCCCATCTGGGAGCCGACGGTCACCACGACGTCGTCCGGGTGGGCCTTGATGCCCTCCAGGGCCATGATTTCGCAGATCTGCTCGCGCAGCACCGGGACGCCGTGCGCCGAGCCGTACTGCAACGCGACGAGGCCGTCCTCGGCGATGATCTCCGCCACCTGCGCCGAGAGCGTGTCGAGCGGGAGCGCCGCCAGGTTCGGCATGCCGCCGGCCAGCGAAACCACCTCGGGCCTGCTGGCGACCGCGAAGAGCGCCCGGATCTCGGAAGCGGTCATCCCGGCGGTACGCGCGGCGTAGCGCTCGAGGTGCGGGTCGAGGTTCTGGCGGCCGTGTGGGCGCTTGCTGGGGCGGTTCTCGGTCATCGACGATTCACCCGGGGCTCGATGGATGGGCTGCCTGGAACGAGCGCAGCAGATCCCGTCGAGTGTAACCGGGCACCCATCCGGACCCCCTGACCTTTCGGCGCTCGTCACATCGGCCTATCCTCGACCGTGGCTCCCGTGTCGTGCCGCGGTCGAACGCGGCTTGACGACCGGGCGGCCGGTCGGGAGCAGTAGGTCAGGGGAGGTCGCGGGTGTCGCGTCGCGTCGTGGGCGTCACACTGGACAACCTGGAGCACCTGCCGAAGAGCTGCCGCAGGTGCGTGTACTGGGAGCTGGCCCCGCACCTGAAGAACCAAGCCGAGGAGTTCGGCGCCACCGAGGTCGAGAAGGAAGCCTGGGTCTCCAGCGTCCTGCTCGAGTGGGGTTCCTGCGGCCGGATCGTCTACAGCGACACGCTGCCGGTCGGGTTCGTGCTGTACGCCCCGCCGAACGCCGTCCCGCGCGCGCTGGCCTTCCCGACGTCCCCGCCCAGCGCGGACGCGGTCCTGCTGACGGCGTTCCAGGTCCTCCCGGAGTTCCGCGGTGGTGGCCTCGGCCGGATGCTGGTCCAGGCGGTCGCCAAGGACCTGACCAAACGCGGCGTCCGCGCGATCGAAGCGTTCGGCGACGCCCGTCCCGACGAGTCCGACCCGGACGGCGGGCACAGCTGCGTGCTGCCGGCCGCGTTCCTGCAGAGCGTCGGCTTCAAGACGGTCCGCCCGCACCAGAAGTGGCCGCGCCTGCGCCTGGAGCTGCGCTCGGCGATCACCTGGAAGGAAGACGTCGAGGCGGCGCTGGAGCGGCTGCTCGGCCAGGTGACGATCACGACGGCCGAGCCCAGCCTCGGCCGCGCCTGACCCACCCCGCAAACGTTTGCGTCCGTGCTCGAGCACGGCTGAAACGCGCGTGTGCACAACTGTGGAAGAAGTGCCGAGTTATCCACAGAGCGCTGCTAGGCGCGGTGGAAAAGCTGTGGATTACTGCCCCGAAACCTGGGGACGCAGCGCGTGCGTCCCCAGGGGTGGTGGGGCGGGTGAAGGTGAGCCGCTAGGGGTTGTGGTCGGCCCTATTCGGCTTTCGCGAGCTCGTGCGCCAGGACGTCGGCGAACGTGAACGTTCCCGTCGGCTGGTCGCCTTCGCCGAGCAGGTACAGCCGCTTGACGGCGATCAGGATGCCCTCCGCGACGATGTCGCGGAACGCCGGGTCACCGAGCTTGCGGGCGTCGTCCGGGTTCGTCAGGTAGCCGATCTCGATCCGGACGGCCGGGCAGCGGGTGCGCGTGAAGATGTCCCACGACTTGTAGTGCGTGCGGTTGTCCTGCAGGCCCGTGCGGGCCGCGACCTCACGCTGGATGAAGCCGGCCAGCAGCTCGCCCACCGTGGACGTCGTGCCGTTGCCGTTGCCGAAGTGGAAGCTCGCGACACCCTGCGCACGCGGCGACGAGTTCTTGTCGCTGTGCAGCGAGAGGAACAGGTCCGCGCCCGCGTCGTTGGCGAACTTGGCGCGCTCCAGCTCGGTCGGGCTGTGGTTCGGGCCCCGGGAGATCAGCGCCTCCATGCCCGTGGCCTTCATCCGGCCTTCGAGGCGGCGCGCGAGGTCCCAGGCGATGTCGGCCTCGCGCAGACCGCCGGCTACCACGCCGAGGTCGTCGCCGCCGTGGCCGGGGTCGATCACGATGCGCTTGCCGCGCAGGCGGGGACCGGCCTGGCGCACCTGCTCCTGCTCGCGCAGGAACACGGGGCGACCGCCGCGTGCGCGCGGCGAGGACAGGCGGTGCAGCTCGCGGATGGTCGCCGGGCCGCAGACGCCGTCCGGCGTCAGGCGCATGTCGCGCTGGAACGTCTTGAGCGCGCGCTCGGTCGCCGGGCCGAAGTAGCCGTCCGGGCGGCCGGCGTCGAAGCCGAGCTCGGTGAGCCGCTCCTGGAGCGTGAACACGTCGTCGCCGTGCACCGGCGACGAGATCAGGTAGGACAGCGGACGGCTGCCCAGGTGGTAGCTGGCGCCCTTGAGCGCCTGGAAGGTCGCCGGACCCACGATGCCGTCGCTCATCAGCCCACGGCGCTGCTGGAAGGCACGGACGGCGTGCTCGACGGCGACGTCGAACGTGCCGTAGTCGTCGGTACCGGTGACCGGCGGGAGCAGGTCCATCCCGGCCAGGATGGACCTGATCTCGGCGACGTCCGGACCGGCGTCACCGCGGCGGAGTACCCGCATGCACTCCTCGCTCTTTCCTAGGGCACCGAGTCGGGGGGCTCGGTGCGTGGCAAGAAAACCTTCGCTGGGACGGGCCCAGGTCTTCTATTGTGCCTTGCGAACTCTCGGTGACAGCGCAGGCCCGGTAGGTACGTCAAGAGCCCGATGGTGGCGCACGCTTGGTGGCCTCCGTCACGCTCGATTCACCCACAGCGGTGGCATTAACCCGAACGGCGAAGGACCCGGGGTCCACGAGAGGGGTTCTCGCAGGCCCCGGGTCCGCCGGGAGTACTGGAACTCAGAGAACGTCGGCGAGGTCCGACAGCAGCGCGGCCTTCGGCTTGGCGCCGACGATCTGCTTGACCGGCTTGCCGCCCTGGAACAGGATCAGCGTCGGGATGGACATCACCTGGTAGTCACGCGGCGTGTTCGGGTTCTCGTCGATGTCGATCTTGGCGATCGTCAGCTTGTCGCCCTTCTCGGCCGCGATCTCCTCGAGCACCGGGGCGACCATCTTGCACGGGCCGCACCAGGTGGCCCAGAAGTCGACGAGGACCGGCTTCTCGCTGGTCAGGACCTCGTCGACGAACGTCGCGTCGGTCACCTTGACGGTGTTGGCCATGGTTTCTCCTCCAAGGGGTGGTTGAACGCCGGAAAGTCAGTTGGTGCCCGCGCCGTAGCCGCCGCCGACCAGCTCGGCTGCCTCGTGCGCGTCCGATTCGCCGTGCTCCGCGAGCCATCGTTCCGCGTCGATCGCGGCGCTGCATCCGGAACCGGCCGCGGTGATCGCCTGCCGGTAAGTGCGGTCCACCAGGTCGCCGGCCGCGAAGACGCCGTCGAGGTTCGTGAAGGACGTCTTGCCCTTCGTCACGACGTAGCCGTCCTCGTCCAGGTCGACCTGCCCCTTCACCAGCTGGCTACGGGGGTCGTGGCCGATCGCGACGAAGAAGCCGGACACGTCCAGCGTCGACTCCGAGCCGTCCTTGGTGTCCTTCAGCTGCAGGCCCTCGACCTTGCCGTCGCCGAGCACCCCGGTGATCTGCGAGTTCAGCTTCCACTTGATCTTCTCGTTCGCGCGGGCGCGCTCGAGCATGATCTTGGAGGCGCGGAACTCGTCGCGCCGGTGGACGACGGTGACGGACTTCGCGAACTTCGTCAGGAAGGTCGCCTCCTCCATCGCCGAGTCGCCACCGCCGGCGACCACGATGTCGTGGTCGCGGAAGAAGAAGCCGTCACAGGTCGCACAGGCCGAGACACCGCGGCCGAGCAGCTCCTGCTCGCCCGGCACGTTGAGGTACCGCGCCGCCGCGCCCATGGCGAGGATGACCGCACGGGCGGCGTAGCGCTTGCCGTTCGCGACGACGTACTTGACGTCCCCGGTCAGCTCCAGCGACTCGACGTCCTCCGCGCGCAGCTCGGCGCCGAAGCGCTCGGCCTGCTTGCGCATCTCCTCCATCAGGTCCGGACCCATGATGCCGTCGCGGAACCCGGGGAAGTTCTCGACCTCGGTCGTCGTCATCAGCGCGCCGCCGAACTGCGTGCCCTCGAACACCAGCGGTTCAAGCTGGGCCCGCGCCGCGTAGACGGCAGCGGTGTATCCCGCAGGACCCGACCCGACGACGATCAGGTTCCTGATTTCCTCGGCAGCCACCCGTTGACCTCCGCTCGTAGTGACCTGTACCAGGCTCAACACGATCGTAGGTGGCCATGTTCCCAGAGGTGACAGCCGCTACTTCTCCCCGACGACCTTGTCGAACAGCACAGCCGGGTTGCCGGGCCCGCAGTCCGCGCCGAAGGCCACGAGCCGGAACTGCGCGAGCTTGCCGGTGGTCAGGATGATCATGACCCCGGCTTTGCCGCCGACGTTCACCGGGCGGATGCCCTCCGGCCGCACCTTCGGGTCGAGCCCGGCGGCCGCGATGCACGCGTCCAGCCTGTCCTCGGTCTGCAGGGGGCCGAAGTCGCGGACGCCGACCGCCTTGCCGATCAGGGCCTGCGCGCCGCTGCCGTCGCTGCCGACCGACGGGCCCGTGGGTGCCGGGGCGGCCACGTTGGGAGTGCCGCTCTGCTGGGCGGTGTTCGGGATCGCGATGGTCACGGCGACGATCGCCGCCGCGGCCGCGGTCAGGACGCCGGCGGCCCAGCCGAGCCGCTTGTTCCGGCGCCGCCGTGCGGCCGCGAGGTCCACCACCTGGGCGTCCCCCTGCTCCGGTGCCGTCCGTGGCGCCGGCTGCGCTCGGTCCGGAAAGCGGGCGGCTGCTTCGGCGGCCAGCGCCGCGTCCAGCCGGGCCGCGAACTCGGCGGGCATCGGCGGGGCGGGCGCGTCGGCGAGCGAGGCCAGGTCGGCCTGCGTCGCGTCGAGGGCGGCCAGGATCTCCCGGGCCTCCGGGTCGGCGTGCACCAGCGGCCACAGCTCGGCCGCCTGCGCGTCGTCCAGGACGCCGGCGTGGAGATCGGCGAGCACGTCGACAGACCAGGGCGGACCGACGGTCCCCCCGATCCCCCGGCTTTCGTCCGTCATCGTCCCTCCCCGCTACCCGGCTGGCGCCCGGCCCGTTTGCTTTCGTGAGTTGGGACGTTCGCAATCGCATCGGGGTTCCGCAGGTGTCCGAGAACCTTCGCGAGTTTTCCGCGGCCCCGCGCGCACCGGCTCTTCACGGTGCCTTCGGCGATGCCGAGCAGCTTGGCCGTCTCGGCGACGGAGTAGCCCTCGACGTCGACGAGCACGATCGGCGCGCGCTGCTCTTCGGGCAGCTGGTCGAGCGCCTCGCGCACCAGCAGGCTCGTCTCGCGCTCGGCCATCGAGTCGCGCGGGGTGGCCGGCTCGTTGAAGCCGGTCTCCGGCAGCGGCACGGTCGGGCGGGCCTGGCGGCGGCGGATCCGGTCGAGGCAGGCGTTCACCACGATCCGGTGCAGCCACGTCGTGACCTGCGACTCCGCCCGGAACTTGTCGGCCGCCCGGAACGCCGAGATGAACGCGTCCTGCAACGCGTCGGCGGCCTCTTCCGGGTCGCGGACCGTGCGCAGGGCGACCGCCCACATGCGGTCGCGATGTCGCTGGACGAGTTCGCTGAACGCATGGGGGTCCCCCGCGGCGTGAGCCGCTATCAGATCCGCATCCGTGGGAGCTGCAGCTGTCACCCGGCAGAGCCTACTGACCCTGTCGGGTGCGTCACCCCGCAGGCAGGAAGGTCAGGTCGGCGATTTCCGTCTGGAACTTCCCGTCGTCGCCACCCAGAGAGGTGATCCAGACGATGAAGTACTCGCCCTGCGTCGGCTGGGCCAGCGGGATCGTCGTCTCGCCGTCCTGCAGGTCGCCGTTGCCGACGACCTTCGTGTCGTCGAAGTTCGGGTTCTTCTCGGTCGCCGAGCGGATCTCCACCTTGGTGCCCGGCGTGCCGCCTTCGACCTTCACCTGGCTGAGAGTGATCGGGTCCTTGAAGGTGACGACCAGCCCGACGCCGGGCTTGATGGACGGGAACTGCTGCTTGTACTGCTCGGTGCGCCACTGCGTCTCGGGCTTGCCGTCGATCGCGTACTTCGCCCGCGCGGTGTTGTCGCCCTTGCCCTCGGGGTTGTAGACCGCTACCGCCTGCGGCTTCACCGGGGCTCCCACGGCCGGCGGCGCCGGCGGGGCGGGCGCCGACGACGCGGGCGGCTGCCCGGCGGACTGGCTCGACGCCGGCGGCGCGGCGACGTTGATCGTCGGCCCGCTCGCCTTCGAATCGCCCTGGAAGACGTTGATCAGCATCAGCCCGCCCCAGGCGAGGATGACAACCGTCGCGACCACCAGCACGGTGACGCCGAGCGCGAGCTTGCGCCGCCGGGCGACGTCCTTGACCGGCTTCTTCGTGGTCCAGACGGTGCCTTCGCCCTCGGCCGGGTCACCGCCGACGGACTTGATCAGCTGGGTGCGCTCTTCCTCCTCGGCCACCTGGTCGAGCATCCGGAGGATGGCCGCGCTGGTGCGGATGCCGCCGTTGCCGCCGTCCTCGATCGTGCGGACGGCCAGCGACGACAGGTCGGCCGGGACCGTCGGCACCAGCTGGCGCGGCGGGACGATCCGCCCCTGCGGCGACAGCGGGGCCGGCTGGATCGCGGGCGGGCCGCCGGGCAGCGCCCAGCGCCCGGTCAGCAGCAGGTACAGCACCGCGCCGAGCGCCTTGACGTCGTCGCGCAGCGTCGCTTCCGGCAGCGGGCCGGGGAACGCGAGCTTCAGCGCGCCGTTCGGCGTCAGCCGCAGCCGCTGCGGGTGGTCGAGCCCGAGGACGAGCCCGTTCTGGTGGGCCTGTTCGACGGCTTCGGCCAGCGCCTGCACCATCCGCGCGGCCGCGGCGGGGGCCACCGGCCGCTGCGCGACGAGGTCGACCAGGTCGCTGCCCTTGGTCCACTCCGCGACGACGACGCCGAGCAGGCCTTCGCTGGAGGTGATGCCGCTGCCGAGCGCGAGCACGTCGAGCACACGGGCGACGCCGCCGTGGCCGAACTTGGACGCGTGGGTGGCGCGTTCGAGGGTCCGCCGGGCCAGCCGGGCGGCTTCGGGATCGGCCGGGTCGCCGACCAGCAGGGTCAGCGCGACGTCCCGCTTCAGCTGCCCGTCCCGGGCGCGCCAAAGGTGCGCGTCGCCCCGCTCGTCCACGCCGAACTGCGCGAGGAGGCGGTAGCGGCCGTCGCCGACCACACGCCCGGGGGCCAGCGATCCGACCTGGGCCTTGCCCACGTGGTTCGCACCCCCCGCCTGTTCGCTCCGCCTCGTGTCCACCCTCACTCGCTCCCGCTCGATCCCGCTGTCGAGGGTACCCAGAATACGACGCGCGAGTCGTCGCCTTCCGTACCGGAATCGTTACCCGCGCTTGATCAACCGGGTGAACCTCGAAGTGGCCGGTTTCAGTTCCTCCACCTTCAGCGCCATCAGCACGCCGAACGACACCACGATGCCGACGATGCCCTGCAGGAAGAGTTTGACCCAGGCACCCAGCTTGGGCCCGAAGGAGTCCGGCACGACCTGGCCCACCAGCCACGCCGCGCCGACGCCGAGGGCGCTGGCGACGACCGTGAAGAGGATCACGCCGATCACCCGCTTGCTGCGCAGGTTGCCCAGCGTCACCCAGAGCCAGACTTGGCCGAGGATCGCGCCGACGACGAACGTCAGCGCGTTGACCATCATGACGCCGAGCACGACGTTGTCCGGCGAGAGCAGCACCGGGCACAGGTACAGCAGCGGCACCTTGACCAGCGTCATCACGATCATGATGAGCGTCGGCGTGCGGGCGTCCTTCATCGCGTAGAAGACGCGCATCTGGAGCATGACCAGCGCGTAGGGCAGCAGCGCGAACGCCGAGATGGCGAGGGCGTCGCCGAGGCGCTCGGCCGTGTCGATCGTGCCCTTGCCGAAGGTGAACAGCGCGATGCCGATCGAGCCGCCCACCACGGTCATCACCGCGGAGATCGGGACGAGCATCACCGTCGAGATCCGGGACGCGTACGACAGGTCGCCGATCAGCTTCTTGTGGTCGCCATCGGCCGCCGCGCGGCTCATCCGCGGCATGATCGCCGTCAGCAGTGAGACGCCGATGACGCCGTACGGAAGTTGGAAGAGCAGCCAGGCGTTGCTGTAGGCGGTCACACCACCGGGTGAACCGGTGGTCAGCACGCGCGTGTTGATCGTGTACCCGATCTGGCTGACGGCGACGTAGCCGAGGATCCAGAGCGCGAGGCCGCCGAACTCCTTCATCTGCTTGTCGATGCCCCAGCGCCACTTGAACCGGAAGCCGGACCGCAGCAGCGGCGGCACCAGCAGCAGGGCCTGGGCGACGATGCCGCCGGTGACGCCGATGCCGAGCGTCAGGACCTTCGGGTCGGTGATCGACACCTGCGCGGTGTTGATGTCCCCCGGCATGACCCAGACGACGAGGATCGTGAAGATGACGACCAGGTTGTTGATCACCGGCGCCCACGCGGTGGGACCGAAGATCTGCTTGGCGTTCAGCACCGCCGAGAGCAGCGCGAAGACGCCGTAGAAGAAGATCTCGGGAAGCAGCAGGTAGGCGAACGCCGTGGTGAGGTCGGCGCTCGCCTTGCCGGACGAGTCGACGTAGAGGCTCGTGAACGCCGGTGCCGCGATCACCGCGACCACCGTGCCGACCAGCAGCAGCGAGAACGCCACCGTGATGAGCCGCTGGGTGTAGGCCGCGCCGCCGTCGGGGTCGTCCTGGGACCGCACCAGCAGCGGCACCACGACGCTGGCGAGCACGCCACCCATCAGCAGCTCGAAGATGATGTTCGGCATCGTGTTGGCGACGTTGAACGAGTCGTTCGCGATGCCCTGGCCGATCGCGGCGACCAGCAGCAGCTTCCACAGGAAGCCGGTGATCCGGCTGATCAGCGACGCGATCGCCATCCGTCCGGACGCCTTCGCCAGGGACGGCGCCTTGGCCGGTGCCTCGACCTCTTCGCCCGGCCTCGGCTTGACCAGCGGCCCCTTGAGCGCCGGCATGACCTGGGTGGCCAGGGCGTCGTACGGGCGCATGACGTCCGGGTCGGCGACCGGCCAGCGCGAGTTCATCGGGACGCCGGCGGTGCGCGGGATGAACCGCGTGGCCTCCGGGTCGGGCGGGCGCTGGGCCTCCTCCTGCCACGGCCGGACCGGCGCGGGACGGCGGGAGCCGCGGCCGCGCGGGGGCACCGGGATGCCGGGCGGCGGGGTGCCGGGGGCCGGCGTGCCCGGGGGCGGGGTCACCGGCGGGGCGGGCTGCGGCAGCCGGCCCTGTGCCGGCGGCGGCCCGGGCGGGCCCGGGGGCGGCGGCACGGGCTGGACGCGCGTGGGGGCGGGACCACCCGCTCGGGGAGGCTGCCCGCCGCGCTGCGGGGGCGGGCCTTGCCCGGGCGGCGGGCCCGGCGGGACGCGCCGGGGGCGCTGCGGCTCGCGGGGCGGGGCCTCGTCGTGGACCGGCCAGGCGTCGCTCGGGGGTACGTCGTCGCGGACCGGCTGGCCGTCGCGGGGCGGCCGCTGGTCGCGGACTACGCCTTCGTCGCGAACGGGACGGCCGTCGCGCGGGGGTGCGTCGTCGCGGGCCGGGCGGCGGGGTGGCGGACCGTCGTCGCGGGATGGCCGCCGGGGCGGGGCGTCGTCGCGCGCCGGCCGCCGTTGGCCCCCGTCGTCACGGGCCGGGCGGGGTGGGCCGTCTTCGCGGACCGGGCGGCGGTCACGGACCGTCGCGTCGTCCGGTGGCGGCATCTGGCGCGTCTGCCCGTTGCGGGGCGGCTGCCTGCGGCCGCGCTCCTGCGGCGGAGGCGGCTGCTGGCGGCGGACCGGGCGCGGGGGGCCGTCACCCCGGTGCGGGGGCTGAGCGCCTTCGCGCCGAGGACGACTCGCACGCTCGGGTGGTAAGCCCGGCTCTCTCTCCAACGCGTGCCCAATCCTCGGTGCTCGTCCGGTGCCCGCGGCCCGGTGCCGCGCATGTGCGGACCAAGGGTAATCGGGAACCGCCCGGAACACTCAAAGGCCGACGGATCAGTCCACGACGTCGCGACCCGTCCGGGCGTCCTTGATCCGCCGGTAGATCCGCCGCGAAGCGAGCAGAAGCAGGGCCACACCTGCGGCGACGGTCGCGATGATGGTGATCGCGCCGTACTCCGTCGAGGTCAGCTCGAAGCGCGCGGATGACCCGAGCGGGGTACCGGTCGGCGTGCTCAACGACACATCGACGCTGAACCGGCCGGCCCGCAGCGCCTCCACGGGGAGGAAGTACTGCCGCCCGCCGCCCGCCGGGAACGACACCTCCTTGTTGTCGTCCGTGCGCAGGCCGATGGTGTTGTCGAGGGTGAACCGCGCGGTGATCCCGACCGGCAGGTCGTTCACCACGTACACCGGGAGCGGCGAGTTGCCGGACGCCAGCGCGATGGTCTGCTGCGGCTGCCGGACGCTCACCCGGTCGCTGATCGCCGCGATCTCGGCCTGCGCGTTCGCGGTCGCCGCGTCGGCGGGCAGGCCACGCCAGCCGGTGGACGCGCCGCGCAGCTCGGCCAGCCGGACCGGTGCGACGACGTCCTCCGGTTTCACCCGTTTGGTGGTGTCCGGTTGCATCGCCGAGGCCATCCCGGTGGCCTGCTCGTCGAGCTTCGACAGCGTCGAGACGAGGGCGGGGTCGGGGACCGAGCCGGGGTCCTGGCCGCGGTCGCCGACCGCGCCGGTCGTCTGCGGGTCGGTGTCGAGCAGGGACGGGAGCGACGCCGCCGTGACGACACCCGCGTTGAGGAAGTCGCCGACCTGCTGCAGGTACGCCGTGAGCTCGGCGGCCGGGGCGTCCCACCGCCGCGGCGGGGCGACCAGCAGGTGGTCCGGGCGCTCCTGCCCGGCCGGGAGGCCGAGGCCCGCGCGGAAGGCGAGCGCGCCGAGCCCGTTCTGGCTCGAGATCGCGCGCTCGGTGTTCGCGGCGACGGTCACCGAGTCGGGCACGCTCGGCACGCCGGACATGGCCGCCGAGATCAGCGAGTCGGTCGGCTGGGCGCGCACGGTGCTGCCCTGGACGGTGACTCCGCCGCCGGACCCGGCCGGGGCGAGCTTCGCCGCGTCGGTGAGCACGGTCTTGACGCCGGCCTGGGTCAGCGCGGCGAGCACGGACTCGTTGAGCGTGCCGTCCGGCCAGAGCACGCCGGTCTGCGGCGCGACCCCCGCCACCTGCTGGATGGCCGAGGCCGCCGCGGCCGCCTGCGCGACCAGGATCGGGTCGCCGGGGCGGATCCGGGAGACGGTGTTCAGGTCGGCGTCGGCGAAGGGCAGCGCCACCACGCACCGGCCGGTCAGCAGGGTGCGCAGGGACGCGAGCCACGTCTTCGCGGTCTGCGCGCCCTTGCCGTCGACGTTGCCGCCGTCGGTGTGCACCTGGTAGCCGCGGCTCATCAGGTCGACGGTGGTCAGCAGGTCCGGGTCGAGCGCGAAGCACATCGACTTGGCGAGGGTCGAGTCGCCGTGCACGGCCGTCGACGCGGCGGTGACCAGCGCGTTCAGCCGGCCGTCGGGGCCGATCTCGTCGGCCAGCCGGTCGTCGCGCAGCACCAGCGGCTGGCCGAACGGCGCCGCGTAAACCTGCGGGACGCTGCTGGTCAGCGGCCAGAGCAGGGTCATGCTCGGCGCCCCGGCGGACGAGTGGCCCGACGACTTGCCCGGCGCGGCGAGCACCGGCATCAGCATGCTGACCGCGCCCAGCCGGGCGGGGCCGCCGAACTCCGGCGTGCCGTTGACGTTCACCAGCAGCGGGTAGACGCCGGGGCGGGCGAACTTCGAACCGGTCAGGTTCACCGTGATGTTCAGCGGCGCGCTCTGCCCGGGTTCGAGGGAATCCGCGACGGAGGTGAACTCGGTCAGCGGGGTGTCCTTGACGACGGCCCCCGACAGAACGTCGTTGATCCCGCGCGAAGTCGTCGCCCGCTCCCCGACCTGCAGCCGGACCTGCGGCCGGTTGACCTTGCGGTCGCCGGTGTTGGTCACCGTGCCGGCGACGGTGAGCGTCGTCGACGAGCTCGTGATCACCCGCGGGTTGAGCTGGGTCAGGTCGACGCGCAGGCGGGCACCCTCCTCCGCCTGGGCCACCGTGGCTCCGGCGAGGGCGGGGACGGCCAGGAAGAGGACGGAAAGGAAGGCTGCGGCGAACCGCTTCACTCGGGGGCTCCCTCAGGGGCGTGCTCGTCTCGTCCGTGGACGTCCGGGCGCGCGAAAAGTTCCTCGATCAGCTGGCCGGCCTTCCGGACGAGCTTCCGCTCGTCGGAGTAGGCCAGCTTGGTCTCCAGCTCGGCCAGCGGGACCCAGGCCACCTCGGTGACCTCGACGTCCTCGTCGGATAGCTCGCCGCCGAGCGCTTCGAGCAGGAAGTGGTGGACGGTCTTGTGGATGCGCCGCCGCTCCGCCACGAACCAGTAGTCGATGGTGCCCAGCGGCCGCATGACCCGCGCGGAGATGCCGGTTTCCTCCTTCACCTCGCGCACGGCCGTCTGTTCCACTGTCTCACCGTCCTCGATGTGGCCCTTGGGCAGCGACCACAGCAGTCTGCCGTGCCGGTCGAGCCGGCCGATCAGCACCGCCTGTTCGCGCTCGGCGTCCACCACGAGACCGCCGGCCGACGTCTCGTCGACCGTGGTCAGGCGCCTGCCGCGCTGACGCCTGCGCCGCCTCCGCGGCTTCGAGGCGCCGGGGCGGCCGGCTGATCCAGACATGCTGCGATGCTAGAGCAAACGGTTGCCCCGGTAGGCTGGCTCTCCGTGTCCTGTCCGGTGGTGCCTGTAGTAGTCGCACCCGAACCCCGTGGGATTTTTTCGTGAACGACGTGGTCGCCAAGGAGAACGCGGTGGTGGAGCTGATGCGGCTCTCCCCCCTGGCGGACGAGCTGGCCGAGCGGTTCGCCCGCGCCGGTCACCGCCTGTACCTCGTCGGCGGGAGCGTGCGCGACGCGCTGCTCGGCCGGCGCTCCGGTGACCTCGACTTCACGACGGACGCGCGGCCGGACCGCGTGCTGAAGATCGTCAGCGAGTGGGGCGACGCGGTCTGGGACGTCGGGATCGCGTTCGGCACGGTCGGCGTGACGAAGAAGGGCATGCAGCTCGAGATCACCACGTTCCGCGCGGACAGCTATGACCGCGTCGGCCGCAACCCCGAGGTCACCTTCGGCGACAGCATCGAGGGCGACCTGCTCCGGCGCGACTTCACGGTCAACGCGATGGCCGTCGAGCTGGCGTCCAAGACGTTCATCGACCCGCACGACGGGCTGAGCGCGCTGCGGGAGAAGGTGCTCGACACGCCGGCGACGCCGCAGGAGTCGTTCGCCGACGACCCGCTGCGGATGCTGCGCGCCGCCCGGTTCGCCGCGCAGCTCGGCTTCACCGCGGCGCCGCGCGTGGTCGACGCGATGACGTCGATGGCGGGCGAGATCGACCGGATCACCGCCGAGCGCGTCCAGGCCGAGCTGTCGAAGCTGCTGCTCGCGGACGACCCGCGGCCGGGGCTGGAACTGCTCGTGGACACCGGGCTGGCCGACCGGGTGCTGCCCGAGGTGCCCGGGATGCGGCTGGCGATCGACGAGCACCACCAGCACAAGGACGTCTACCAGCACTCGCTGACCGTGCTCGCGCAGGCGATCGAGCTGGAGAAGACGCACGAGCCGACGTCCGAGCCGGACCTGATCCTGCGGCTCGCGGCGCTGCTGCACGACGCCGGGAAGCCCGCGACGCGGGAGTTCCAGCCCGGCGGCGGCGTCAGCTTCCACCACCACGAGGTGGTCGGGGCGCGGATGGCCCGCAAGCGTTTGCGGGCGCTGAAGTTCTCCAAGGAGATCATCGATGACGTCTCCCAGCTCGTGTTCCTCCACCTGCGGTTCCACGGCTACGGCAAGGGCGAGTGGACGGACTCGGCGGTCCGCCGGTACGTCACCGACGCCGGCCACCTGCTGACCCGGCTGCACAAGCTGGTCCGCGCCGACTGCACCACGCGCAACCGCCGGAAGGCGGCCGCGCTGCAGGCGACCTACGACGACCTCGAGGCCCGCATCGCCGCGCTCAAGGCCAAGGAGGACCTCGACCGGGTGCGGCCGGACCTCAACGGCGAGCAGATCATGGAGCTGCTGGGCATCAAGCCGGGGCCGGACGTCGGCAAGGCGTGGAAGTTCCTCAAGGAGCTGCGCCTCGACCGCGGCCCGCTGGAGCACGACGAGGCCGTGGCGGAGCTGAAGAAGTGGGCCGCCGCGCAGGGAATCGGAAATTCCTGATCGGTTCATCGTGAATTCCGTAGAACGCTGGACCTGACCGTCGCGGATCGGTGATACTCCCTAACCTCGGTTCACCGACGTGACCAGGGGGTTGTCCGGCCGATGTCCACGGAAGCGCCCGGCCCGCCCAAACCGGGTAGCTTCTTCGTGGCACTCCTGCGGCAGGGCGCGCCCGCGATCGCGACGGCCACCAGCGAGCTCTCGGACGAGATCGGCGATCCCACCCCGATCCACGCGCTGAAGCGGATCTCGAAGATGGCCGGGCCCATCGACCCGAGCCGGCGCGACGGGCTGTTGCTGCGCGCCACCCGGTACGTCGTGCTCATCCCGCTGGCCTTCCGCCTGCTCGCCGTGCCCGGCCAGTTCGGCGTCTACGCCCTCCGCCACGGCTCGACCGGCCTGCTGCCGGTCGGGGTGTTCACGCTGCTCTCGGTCGCGGTGAACCTGATCGGCTTCCGCTGGATGTTCCGCTCGGCGCCCTACCGCGGCCGGGACGCGGGGAAGCTGCTGGCCGCCGACCTCGTCTTCACCGTGCTTTCGCCGCTGGTCCTCGCGCTGACCGTGCCGGCCGACGCGTACTTCGACGCGCTGGCGGTCAGCAGCATCCACCTCTTCGGCGAGGCCGGGCTGCTGACCTTGGCGCTGGGCGTCCCCAGCGGGCTGGTGTTCGGGCTGCTCAGCTTCCCGCTGCGGATGCTGGCCAACTGGCTCAACACCGGCGAGTTCCACGTCGGCGCCGCGTTCTCGACGTACTCCGCGCTGCTCGCCGAGCTGTTCCTGGCCACCGCCGCGCTGGTGCTGACCGGGCTCGGCACCCGGCTGGCCCTGGCCTACGGCACCCGCAACGGACGCCTGGCCGAACGCGCCCAGCAGCACCGGATGCTGCACGACACCGTGCTGCAGACCCTCGAAGCCATGGCGCTGTCCGACACCTCGAAGCCCGAAGAACGGCTGGTCGAGATCCAGCGGCTCGCCCGCGCGCAGGCCATGGAGATCCGGCACATGATCGAGACGGCGAAGACGGAGCAGGTCGAGGCCGGCGCCCGGCCGCTGGGCGAGAAGCTCGCCGCGCTCGCCGCCGAAATGGCGCGGGACGGGCTGCGCGCCCAGCTCGTGGTGGCCGAGCTCGACGACGACACGCTGTCGGAGGTCCGGCAGATCGCCATCCGCGACGCCGTGCGCGAGGCGATGCGGAACACGATGAAGCACTCCGGCACCGACCGGGTCGTGGTGCGCGTCGAGGAGCGCGACGGCGGGATCGCGGTGATCACCCGCGACCACGGCAGCGGCTTCAGCGCGGCCGACCACCCGGCCGGGTTCGGCATCAGCGAGTCGATCACCGCGCGCCTCGCCGAGGTCGGCGGGACGTCGCGGGTCGAGTCGGGACTCGCCGGGGGCGGCACGCGGGTGACGTTGTGGGTGCCGTTCTGATATCCCCGACCCATGACCTCGATCGAGCTGCTCGCCGACGCCCTCGCCGCCTACCGCTCCGGTGACCGCGACCGCGCCGCCGAACTCGCCCGCCGCGCCGGTTCGCCGCTGGCCGGCGAACTGCGGATCCACCTCGCCGGCGACGGCGCGGCGGCGGTGTACGACCAGCCGGAGGCGTTCACGGCGTTCATCCGCGGCGGCGGCAACGTCGAGCTCTACCGGCGGCTGAGCGAGGAGCTGGCCGCGCGCTACGACAGCGGGAAGCCGGAATCGCTGCTGGACCTGGGCTGCGGCGACGGGCTGGCGGTCGTGCCCGCGCTGGAGCAGGCAACGCACGTGCCGAGCCGGATCGACCTGGTCGAACCGTCGGCCGCGCTGCTCGACGGCCTCCGCGAGCGCGTGCCGACGGCGACCTGCTGGCAGGCCACCGCGCAGGAGTTCCTGGCCCGCGACGACCTGGGCTGGGACTTCACGCAGTCGACGTTCGCCCTGCAGTCCATCGAGCCGGAGCAGCGCGCGGAGGTGCTGCGCGCGCTGCAGCCACGCACGGGGACGCTGGTGCTCGCCGAGTTCGACGTCCCCGAGTACGTCGAAGGGTCGATGGACCACCTGCGCTCGCTGGTCGCGCGCTACGAGCGCGGCGTCGCCGAGTACGGCGCGGACGCGTCGCTGGTCGCGCAGGGTTTCCTGCTGCCCGTTCTGCTCGGGATCGTCTCCGGGGAAGAGCGGACGAACTGGGAGCACCCGGCCGCGGTGTGGGCCGAGCAGCTGAGGACGGCGGGCTTCACGCAGGTCGGCGTCGAACCGCTCGCCGACTACTGGTGGTCGCCCGCCGTCCTGATCACTGCCTGCTGAGCGAGCCCGTCTCGACGTGCTGGGCGAGCGGCCGCGGCAGCAGGTAGGCGACCGCGCCGCCCGGCATCCCGTTCCACGGCGCCGTCACGCCGGTCAGCACCCGCAGCGAGCGTTGCACGCGGTAGAGCCGCTTCTCGCGTTCGCGCTCGAACGCCAGCGACGTCTCGACGAACCGCGAGCCGTCGGCGTGCACGAGGTTGCCGGTCTCGTTGCCGAACCGGACGACCGTCGTGCCCGGCGTCAGCACGAGCACGCGCTTGCCGCGGTAGAAGTTCAACGGCGGCTCGCCGCGCATCGGCAGGATCGGCCAGTCGGCGGGCTGGTCGGACTCCTCCGCCGGCCGCGGCGGCTGCATCAGCAGCGCGCCGAGCAGGAACCGGGCCGCGTCGGCGAGCGAGCCGAACGCCACCGGTTCGTCGGACGGCGGCCGCGCGACCTCCCAGCCGTTCTCCGCGCGCCGCAGCGTCCAGACGTCGTCGGCGGGAACCTCGTTGGCGCCGATCCGGTAGGCCGAGGACGGCACGCCGTGCTCGTGGAGCCGCTGCTGGAGCAGCTCCAGCGTCTCCGCGCCCTTGAGGTTGCGCACCTGCTCGCCGCGCGCGACGCGGGTGAGCGCGCGCTCGTCCGGCAGGTCCGCGTCGGTCTGGGGCGGCCGCGGCTGGCCGAGGACCTCGGCCTCGGCGGTCGCGCGGACGAGCTCGCCGACGAACGGCGGCCGGAACCCGGCGGCGCGGATGTGCTCGACCAGCTCCGGCTCCGGCGGCACCCCGTACTTGCGCAGGTAGTGCGGCACGGCGGCGGGCCAGATCCAGGTGCCGTCGGTGTGGAAGGCGTTCGGCACGTCCGGCTTCGCGCCCGGCGCGCCGAAGATGTCCGGCAGCGGCGCGGGCCGGTGCAGCGCGACCGGCGCGCGGAACAGGTAGTCGAGCACGCCGCGGACCTGGTCCGGCGGCACCGGCGGCCGGTTGACGACCGGGCGCTCGCCCTCGGAGTGCGAGTCGGCGGTCCTGGCCAGCCGGAACGAGACGTCCAGCGGCAGGCCGGCTTTCGCGGTGAGCCACGCCGGGACGTGCTTCGGCGTCCGCGGGAAGGTCGCCAGCTCCAGCTCGTAGGCCGCGGTCGACGGGCGGCCGCCGTCGTTGGGCGGCACCCGCCAGTCCGGCTCGCGGTCGGCGTCGAAGTCGAAGTCGAACTGCGACTCGGCGTCGAGCGTGAACGTGCCCTGGAACCACGTGCCGGTCTCGGGCTGGAACATCGCGGCCCGCAGCCGCGCGAAGAGCCCGCCGAGCCGCGGCACCGCCGGCAGCGAGACCGACACCGGGCCGTCCTCGTCACCGACCGCGCGGACCTCGATCTCGGAGTAGTCCCCGACCTGCCGGAACTGCGCGCCGACCCGGGCCCAGCCGCCCGGCACCGTGTGCAGCAGCGTCCGGCCGATGGCGCGCAGCAGCGCGTTCTGGTCGCCGGTGCCCGGCTGCGGCCGCGCCTGGAGCGTCTCGGTGAAGTCCAGCCGCGTCTGCCACAACGCGGTGACCTGCTTGGCGGGCACCGTGACCGAGAAGTCGGTCAGGCCCAGCTGCGCCGCGCGGGCGGCGTCGTCGCGGACCCAGCGCAGCGTCAGCTCCGGCCGCGCGCCCGGCGCGACCTCGAAGATCTCGTCGTCGTACGCGGCGAAGGTGCGCAGCGTGAACGTCGACGGCACCTCACTCGCCGGGACGACCTTGGCCGGCCGGCCCTCGAACTCCTTGTCGAAGCCCTCCGGCGCCTCTTCCTCCGGCAGCACCGACAGCAGCACGGTGCCGTCGGTCGTCGAACGCTGCGCGCGGAACGTCCCCTCGCCCCACGTCGCGTACAGGCCGTCCGGGCGTTCGGCCACCTCTACCCGGTAACGCACGTTTCGTCCTCCCCTGACCCCAGTGACACCCGAAATCTAGTCGACCGGGTACCGCGCGAACCACCGGTCGTCACCCGGTGCGTCCGGGCCGAACTCGGTGAGCGCGTCGTCCGCCAGGCCGACGATGACGTCGCGGAGTTCCAGCTGCTCCAGCCAGCTCTTCCGCAGCGCTTCCTCGCCGTACATCGCGCCGACGAGGTTGCCGCAGACCGACCCGGTCGAGTCGCTGTCCCCGCTGTGGTTGACCGCCGCGAGCAACGCCGTGTCGGCGTCCGTCGTGGTCAGCGCGACGTACACGGACATCGACAACGCGGTCTCGCCGACGTTGCCCTGCCCGAGCTGCTCCAGCTTCTCCGGTGTCGGCGGTCCCTGCTCCGCCAGCGCCAGAGCCGCGTCGAGCGCCGCGCTCTGCTCTTCGTGCCCGGGGTGCTTCACCAGCTCGCGCCGGGCGGCAGTGAGGGCGTCGAGCAGCGGTTTCCCGTGCAGCAGCCCGTGGACGAGCACCGCGAAGCAGCCCGAGGACAAATACCCGCTCGGGTGACCGTGGGTCAGCGCCGCGCTCTCGGCCCCGAGCCGGAACACCTCGGCGAGGTCGTCCGACCACAGCGCGATGGGCGCCGCGCGCATCACGCCGCCGCAGCCCTTCGAGTTGTTCACGGGCCGTTCGACACTGCCCCGGACGCCCGCGCGGCCGTACGCCTCCAGTTCGCCGAAGCAGGTCAGCCCCGGCGCGCGGCGGCTGAACAGCTCCTGGTGGGTGATCAGCCAGCCGTCCGGCGCTTCGACGGCCGACTGCGGGCCGCGCGCCCGGTCCCACGCGACGCCCTGCGTGTGCAGCCAGCGCTGGTAGGCCAGCTGCAGCGAGTGGACGACGTCCGCGGCCCCGGTCTTCCGCTGCTGGGCGTGCGCCCGGATCAGCGCTTCGAGCGTGAACAGCGTCATCTGCGTGTCGTCGGTGATCCGGCCGACGCCGCCGTACGCGGGGATGAAGTCGGTGATCCCGGCCGGCCCGGCGATCTCGCGGATCCGGTCGATGGAGTCGAACTCGGTCTTCGCGCCCAGCGCGTCGCCGATCGCCCCGGCGAGCAGGCTTCCGCGCAGTCGCGATCGCAAGTCGGGTCCCTTCGGTTTCGGGGTGAACCGGCCACTCGGGTACCGGCGCTCCCAGCGGGCGTGTTCCGCGGTCTCCGTCTGGAGGCCGTTGCGGTTGAAGTACCAGAAGACGTCGCTGGCGACGTCCTCCAGGAGGCCGAGGTCGGGCAGGGCGGCGACCCAGGGCAGGCCCGGCACGCCGACCCGGGCCCCGACGAGCGCGCCCGCGATGGCGCCCGCGACCGGGCCGGACCGCGCGGCGAGCGTGATCGCGGCTTCGGGGTCGTGGCCGCGCTTGGCCGCGGCGAACAGCGCCCGGCCGAGCACCGACCGCACGTCCCGGCCGTCGCCGATGCTCTCCAGCTGCGTCACGTCGTCGGCGTCGCGGTCCTCGCGCAACGCCAGCACCTGCTCCGCGAGGTCGCCGCCGATCTCCCGCAGCCGCAGGTGCACCGGCAGCGCGAAGGCGTCCCGGGTGAGCAGGGCCTGGAACAGCGCGATGAGCAGGTCGACGCCCTCGGTGACGTCACCACCGGCCAGCTCGCGGGCCACGTCATTCGCATACTGCTCGGCATCGACGCCGTCGATGGCGACCGCGCCGGCCGGGGTGGCGGCCAGCGCGGTGGCGAACAACGCCGAGGAGTCGTCGGGCGCGAGCCCGGCGTGCCGCGTCGCGACCGCCAGCCAGCCGACCGGGTCGGGAAAGGGCAGCGGAGACGGCACCTCGCCGGTCGGCACCGGCGGCAATCCGCGCAGCACGATGTCGGTGTGGAACAGCAGGTGCCGCGTCAGCCCGCCCATCGGCAGCGGACCGGTGGCACCGCCGCCCAGCGCGTCTCCGATGGCGAAGCCGACGTACGCGCCGACGATCCGGTGCCACGCGAAGCGCGCGGCCGGCGTGCCGAAGGCGGAGAACTTTCCGAACGTCCACGGCACCGGCCGTGGCTGCGCGTCCTCGCCGACGTGCGCGATCAGGCCGTTCGCGCCCAGGTCGGCGGGCCATTCCGGCTCGTGGCCCGCCCGCCGCCGGACGCCGTTGCGGTACTGCCAGGCGAACCCGCGCAGGTACCGGACGCACTCCTCCGGCGTCAGCTCGAAGTGGTGGTCACGAGCGTGGTCGACGGCGTACCGCAGGTGCCGTTCCAGCAGGTCCGGAGGCTCGACGCCGAACTCCGCGACCAGCACGGGCAGTGCCTCGGCGACCTCGGGGCCCGCTTCGGGAGCGGGTTCGTCGACCTTGGGTCCCCGTTCGGCGGGCCCGGGGCCGGCCAGCTCGGCCGCGGCCAGGCTGCGGACCATGCCGGTGCCGGGGTCGAGCGTCAGTCCGGTCGACGGCAGGTCCGCCAGCAGGTCGCGGACCGTCACCCGCCACCGGTTCGGATACCGCCCGGGCACCTTCGCCGACGAGCTGTAGGCGATCACCTCCCGGCCGCCGGACACCGGGCGGACCAGCGGTTCGCCGTTCTGGACCGGAACCAGCAGTTCGCAGTCCAGCAGCGCACGGGCGAACTCCGTGCGGCTGATCCAGTTCGCGCCCAGGTAGTTCAGCAGCTTCCCGGCGTCGGTCGACGGCACCGGGAAGCCGCGCCAGACCGGGCCGGGCGTGTACTGCTCGTTGGCGCGGCGCGGGCCGGTGGGCTCCCCGAACAGCGTGTACTGCGCCCAGCCGCGGATGGCGCGCACCGGGAGACCGAGCTCGGGAAACGCCTTCTCGTCGAACTCCGGGTCGACGTCGGGCCGCCACTCGACGAAGCCGTCGTCGCTTTCAGTCATGCTCCCCATCCTCGGGCTACCGCCGCGGGTACCGCTCGATCCACTGGTCGCCGAGCGCGCTCAGCGCCGAGTGGCGGTCGAAGTGCCAGTAGGCGTCCGAAGCGACGTTCTCCACCAGGTACCGCAGCTCCAGCTGGTCGACCCACTTCTGCGGCAGCCCCGGGATCCCGGTGCGCGCGCCGAGCAGGGCACCGGCGATCGCGCCGGTGAGCGCGCTGCGGCCGGAGTGGTTGACCGCGCGAAGCAGCGCCTGCTCCGGGTAGTTCTCGAAGCCGGACAACGCGGCGAAGGCGCGGCCGAGGACCGAGAGCGTCGTCTTGCCGTCGCCGATCAGCTCGGGCATCCGCAGGTCCGGCAGCCCGTGCTCGCCGAAGAACGGCACCGACTCGGCCACCATCTCCGCGATCGCCGTCCACTCCGGACCCTGCTGGAACTGGTTGTCCGGGTTGAGTACCTCACGGCTGGTGTTCCAGATCGGGAAGCTGAACGCGTCCTTGGTCAGCGCGTGCTCGAACAGCCAGGTCAGGTAGGTCGCGGCGGCCAGGTCGGGCTCGGTCGGGTGGGTGACGCCGGCCAGCTCCCGCACGGCCTGGCGCGCGCCGCCGGAGAGGCCGCTGCCGGGCCCGGCCATGGTCAGCGCGGCCGGCAGTGCCGGGATCAGCGCGGCCGGGCCGGTCATGGGGGGCGCGCCCCCGGCTTCGGTGGCGAGCTGGTGGTAGGCGTTGAGCTCGGCGTCGTCGGCGTCGCGGCGGGCGTGCAGGTCCGCGACCTGGACGAGCCAGCCGTCGGCGTTCTCCATCGGCGCGCCCTGCGTGCGCAGCCAGCGCTGCAGCGCCCCGCGGACGACGCCGGGGAAGAGCTGCTCGGCCTCGCGCGACTCCGGCTGTTCGCGGTGCGGGCTGCGGATGGTCGCCTCGGTGTAGAACAGCAGCCGCTGCGTCAGCGAGCCGATCCGGCCCGGCTGGTCGAACGCCGGCACCAGGTCGGTGACGCCTTCGATGCCGTACTTCGCGTGGATGTCGTGCAGCATCATGCGGTCGACGGCCGCGCCGAGGGCCTCTCCGAGCGCGAAGCCGACGTACGCGCCCGTGACGCGCTGCCAGCCGTACCTGAAGCCGTCGAGGTCACGCTCGAAGTACTTGCCGAACGTGTCGAGCCGCGGCGTCGTGCGGCCGGCGTTGTCGTACGTCGGGGCCAGGCCGTTCGCGCGCAGGTCGTTGGGCTTGCTGCGCGGCGGCTCCGGCATCTGCAGCCGCTTCAGCCACGACTCGCCGAGCACGGTCTTCGCGCACTCCTCGGCGGTCAGCTCGAAGCCGCGCCGCCGCGCCTTCTCGGCCGCGAGCAGCGGCGGCTTGACCGGGTCCGGCAGGCCCATCCGCGCCGCGGTGTCGGCGGCGACGCGGATCAGGTCCTCCTCGGCCTCGGGGCAGCGGCCGTGGACGTCGATGCGCGGCTCGTGCCGCGGGAAGCGCTGGACGATCTCGGCCAGCTCGCCGCTGGAGACGTCCTCGATGGTCGTCGGGCCGCCGTTGATCACCAGGTTCGGCGGGTGCTCGAACTCGGCGAGCGTCGCGACGTCGACCTTCCACCAGCCGTGCTCGCGCGAGGGCAGGTGCCGGGTCGAGCTGAACACCTTGAGCTCGTTGCGCTCCTCGGCGAAGTAGAACCGGTCGGTCTTGCCGGTCTCCAGGTCGAGCGGGACGTACACCTCGCACCGGATCAGCCCGATCAGCAGCAGCTCCCGGGTCAGCCAGCCGACGCTGCCGAAGGACAGCAGCGTCTCGAGGGTGTTCTCCGGCTTCGGGTAGCCGCGGCGGATCGGCCCCGCCTTGTACTCGGGGTTCTCGCGCTCTTCACCGGTCTGGTTGCCCTCGGCGTCGACCTTCACCCAGCCGGCGACCGCCTGCAGCGGCACGCCCAGCTCGCCGAGCCCGGCCTTCACGTACTCGGGGTCGACGACCTCGCGCCAGTTCTCCTGGCCGGGGAACGCCACCGGCACCGACAGCCCGCCGGGGTGCGGGTGCGCCTGGCGCAGCTCGCCGTCGGGCTCGCGGACGACGACCGACGGCGGCGGGAAGATCTCCTTCTCCGGCCGTCCCTCGTCGAGGAACGCGATGGTGTTGTAGGGCACCGACCAGCCCTCGGGGATGCGCAGGACCTTCTCGGTGTCCACCCGCAGGCCCGCGGGACCGGAGACGTCCGGGCCGTGCACCGCGCGCAGCCACTGGCCGACCTTGGCAATCGCTTCCGCCGCTTCCACCTAATCGATCCTCTCCAGGCTTCCGTCGGACTCGTGCTCGGCGATCGTCTTCGGCAGCACGAAGGCCACCGCGCCACCCGGCAGGTTCGCCCACGGAACCGTGATGCCGGTGATCACGTGCAGAGGGCGTCTGAGCCGGTAGCTCCGCCGCACCCGCTCCCGTTCGAGCGGCAGCGACGTCGTGGCGAACCGTACCTCGCCGTGGTGAACGAGATTGCCGGGTTCCTCGCCGAAGCGCAGAACGACCGTACCGGCCACCAGCCTGGTGATGCGCTTGTTGCGGAGCAGGGTGAGGGGAGGCTCACCCGGCGCCGGGTGGACCGGCCAGTCGTCGAGCTCCCTGGCGGTCTCCAGCGGCGTTTCGTGACCGGCGGTCATCCGGGCGGGGTGCAGCAGCAACGCGCCGAGCAGCTGCTGGGCGGCGTCCTCGAGCCGGTCGAAGTACTTCGGCTCGCGCGGCTTCCCGCCGGCGTACGCGGCGACTTCCCAGCCGTCGGCGGTGAAGTTGAGGCACCAGGTGCCGTCGGCCCGGTCGCCGACGCGGTACGCCTCCGGCCAGACGCCGTGCTCGCCCAGCCGCTGGACCAGCACGATCAGCAGCTCTTCGTCGGCGAGCCGCGGGTCCGGGGTCGTCTCCAGCTCGGCGACGACGTCCCCGCTGGTCTTCTTCACGTCGGCGCGGCTCGGCTTCGGCCGCGGCTCGCCCCGCAGGTCGGCCGCGGCGGTCCGGCGCACCAGCGGCTCGACGTACGGCGGCTGGAAGTGGTGCCGCCGGATGTGCGCGACCAGGTCCGGTTCCGGCGGAACGCCGGCTTCGGCCAGCAAGGCGGCGACCGACGACGACCAGATCCAGGCGCCGTCGGTGTGGAAGCGCTCGTCGCCGTCTTCGTGCACGACGGCTTCGCGCTCGAGGTACTGCAGCACGAGCGGCACCTCCGTGTCGGTCAGCGGTGGGCGCTCGACGTCCGGGCCACCGACCTCGGCGTGCCGGAACACCACGCCCAGCGGCAGCTGCGCCCGCAGCCGCCACCAGTCCGGGATGTGCTCGTCGGCGCGCGGGAACGCGGCCAGCTCCTCCGGGTAGGCGGCCGCGGGCGGCGGGTCCGTCCACACCGGATCGTCGTCGAGCGCGAAGTCGAAGTCGAAGGTGCCGTCCGGGTTGAGGGTGAACCGCGCCTGCAGCCACGTGCCGCGGCCCTCGGCGGCCATTCCCTTGCGCAGCTCGGAGAACAGCTCGGCGACGGCGTCGGAGGTCGTCGCGTTGTGGCCGACGAGTTCCGTGTGCCCGCTGACCTGCCGGAAGTCGACGGCGGCCGGCCCGGCGGCGTCGATCCGGAGCTCGCGGACGAGCTTTCCCAGCTGCACCAACAGGGTGCGCTGCTCTTCGGGCGAAAGCCGATGTTCCACGTGAATCATCGCTCGAACACCGAGGTGAAGGTGAAGGTCGGCGCCTCGCCGGCGTCGCGGCGGGCGAACTCGTCCTCCCACATCTTGAAGGTGCGCCGGTACAGCGATTCGATCAAGGCGCGTTCCTCCTTGGTGATCTTGCGGTTCTCCTCTTTCACGCCGGCCCAGATCGCGTCGATGGTCTGGTAGAGCGCGAAGATCGGCCCGTCACCGCGGAGGTAGCGCTGCCGTTGCTCTTCGGTCCGGCGGATGAACCGCTCCCGGTCGAGGCTCCGGATGTCCGGGCTGTGGTCGAAGAGCACGTCGGTGACGTGTTCCGGGTTTTCCTCGAACGCCCCGGTCTCCCAGTTCAGGATGTGACCGGTCAACCCGCCGCCGGGCGTGCTGTCCACCACGTAGCTGTGGGCGAAGTACAGGAAGTACGACGGCGTCTGGACCATTAGAGACTCCCCTGCAGCGCGTTCCAGAACAGCTCTCGTTCGCGCTTGACCAGCCCGTCGATCAGGGCTTGTTCCTCGTTGGTGTAACTGCGGCCCTCGGCCTTCGCGAGCGCCTTGAGATCACGGCGGACCTCGTACAGCGAGTGCTCGTACGCCGAGACGTCGTCCAGCGCCTTGAGGTGCAGGCGCAGCTCGGCGACGTGCCCGTCGATGCGCACGCTCATCTGCAGGTCGCGGTAACCCGCCGGGGCGGGGTTCGCGAAGCGGTCGTCGAAATCGACGATCTCCAGGTCCGGGTGATCCGCGATCCGCGCCAACGCGGCGTAGGCGTCCTGCACGCGCTCGAACTGGATCATCGCGCCCGCGAGGTCGACCAGCAGCGAAGCGTCGCCGTTGTAGTTGGTGCTGATCTTGTCCATCGCCCGGCCTTCGGACTTCGGCCCGGGCCGGAACCCGGCGTGCCCGCCGGTCTCCTCCGCCAGCGGCGGCAGGATCTCCTTCAGCTTGAGGTCGGCCCGCGCCGCTTCGCGGTAGCGCTCGGCGAGGTACTCCCGGGTGTACGCCTCGTCCCCGAGCCTGCTCTGGTCGAACGGCGCCTGTGCGCGGTGCTCGTCAGGGTGGTCGTCCGCCTGGTCGACGACTTCGCGCGACGTCTCGGCCTGCTCCGGCGTGAGCGGCGTCGGGTCCGGGTGCGGTGCCACCGGTTCGGCGTCCGGATCCGGGTGGTGCACCTCGTGCACGGCGTCGGCCAGGATCGGGATGGCCTCGTCGTGCACCAGGAGGCTGGCGATCGTCTCCGGCTTGCGCAGCAGCGACCGCGTCAGGAACTCGTTGGCCGGGTCGTGGAGGAGTTCGACCAGCTCCGGGTGCTCGGCCAGTCGCGTCCGGACGAATTCGCCGACCGGCCCGAGGTTCTGCGGGTTGCCCTCGTGGTCCTTGACGACGAGGTCGGTGGTGGCGCCGGCCAGCGCCTCGGCAACGCGCGGCTGGGCGAGGAGCTCGTCGAGCCGGCTTTGCGGGGCGTGGCCGTAACCGCCGTGTTCCGCGGTTTCGACGTGCTCGGTCTGGACGTGCTCGGTGCCCGGCGTGCCGACGTGCAGCAGCTTGATGTCCTTCGGCGGCTGCGGCAGGTGCATGAGGTCGCCGGACTGCGGATCGATGAAGGCCACGCCGTCACGGGTGTGCACGACCATCGCGACGTGCCCGTACTCGGCGCCGTTCGGGCCCTCGTACTTCACCGCGACCACGGCGTGGTGGTCCACCGGCATGTCCCGCATCTCGCGGATGACGTCGTCGTAGCTGCCGCGTGCAGAGAACGTCTCGCCGAACCGGCCTTCGATGTGCTCGAGCGTGCCGCGCGTGCCCATCTCGTGGAAGGGGATCGGCTCGGCCGTCGCGTCGCCACCGTGCAGCCGGTCCCAGTACGCGCCGGGGCCGCGGGTGCAGTTGGACAGGTACCCGTTCTCGAGCGCGCCCGGCTCGTGGAAGCCCGGGTTGACCTCGCGCAGGTGCGGGTGCCGGTCCAGGACGTAGGCCGCGCGCTCGCTGGGCGTCGTCCCGCCGGCGTGGATGGCCGGTTCGGCCGGCGGGTTCGTCGAACGCGCCAGCCGCGAGTAGTCCGGGCCCGGCTCGGGGACGGGCGGCGGCTCGGCCGGGGTGTCGACGGCGTCGTGGACCGTCGGGTGCTCCGGCGGCGGCGCGACGTGGTCGGGCTCGGTCAGGCCGCCGAGGCGTTCCATGAGGGCGGCCTGGCGGCGCCGTTCGAACTCGGCGGCGTTGTGGTCGTTCTCCGCGCGGCGCTCGGCCATCTTCTGCCGCGCGGCCTCGGGGTCGAGGTAGCGCGGGTGGCCGGGACCGATCTCCTCGGCCTCGATGACCCACTTGCGGCGGCCCTCGGGCGTGATCTCGAGCCGCCGTTCGTGCACCAGCAGCTGCGTGCCGGGCGGCGACAGCGACTCCCGCTCGGACGGGTTTTCGGCGAGCTTCGAGATGTCGCGGAGGTTGTCCGACCGGACGTGCAGCTCGACGTCGTCGCCGAACTTGCTGGTCGAGAACTCGTCGGTCTTGATCGACGCGCTGGAGAACGCCGGCTCGACGACCACGTCCCCCGGGTTGTACGGCCCGGCGACGAGCTCCGCGAGCCGCGGGTCGCCGCCGACGTCGAAGGCGCGGATGGTCTCGCCGGACGTGCGCGGGACCTGGTTGAGGCCGTCGACGATGGCGCGGGCGTTCGCCTGCGCGAGGTCGAAACCGGGGTGACCGGGGCCGCGGCGAAGGGCCTCGTTGACGTCGTAGGCGTACTCGCCGCGGGTGTAGCCGTGGACCGCGACGGCGCCTTCGTCGGTCAGCGGCAGCCCGGCCGCGTCCCGGCGGGCCAGCGCGCGGTCGTGGATGTCCTGGTAGATGTGCTCGTCGCCGACCGCGCGGCGGATGCTCTCGTGGTCGGCCGGGGTCCCGCGGTGCTCGCCGTCGAAGAGGTAGCCCTCGTCGTGCGGCGGCCGTTCGGTCGCCGGGCCGAGCCGGTCGGCGATGCTTTCCTGGTGGCCGAGTGGTAGTTCGCGGATGCCGATGGCATCGTGCGGCAGCTCGGCGAGGCGCCCGGTGACGGGATCGGCGAAGAGCACCCCGTGCTCGGTGTGCACGGCGGCGACCAGGTGTTCTTGCCCGCCGTGTTCGAAGGCGACGGCGGACCGCGCGCCGACGGGACGGTCTTGAAGGCCGCTCGCGATGTCGTCGAAGCTGTTCTTGCCGCTCCACGGCCCGTCGAGCGGTTCGCCGCGAGCCGGCCCGGCAACGACGTCCTCGCCGTTCATCCGCCGGTCGAAGGCCGTCATCGACTCGGCGGCGTTGGTCCGGAAGCCGTGTTCGCCGGGGCTGTAGTGGTTGCGGGTGTTGACGGCGGCGAGTTCGGGAACGGCGTCGCGGACGAGGCGAGCGTGCTGCTGCGGCGTCTCGACGGACCCGGCGTGCAGCACGGGCGTGCCACCCGGCGTCAGCGGCTCGGCGAGCTGGGACCAGCCACCTTCGGGAGCGGTCGTGGCAGGCGCGGGCCGGACGGGCGGCGGAGGCGCGTCTTCGTCCCCGCCGAGCAGCTTGAAGAGGTCGTTGGACGGCTTGAGGTGGGGATGCTCGGCGTAGAACTGCTCGAGCTCGGCGTCGGCTTCGCGCTGGAACCGTTCCTCGTCGGCGCGTTCCTGGGCCCGCCGCTGCTCGATCGCCTCGTGCTGATCGGTGCGGTAGCGCGGATCACCCGGCGCGATCTCTTCGGCGTGCACGATCCAATGTGGCTTGTCCCGGGCCCCGGGCTCGTTCTTGAAGTCGGGGTGCTCGGGGTTCCCCGGCCCCATCTCGACGCGGGTGATTTCGAACTGCGACCCGGCCTTGAAGAGGACCTCACGCTCGCGTCCGATGCTGGCCATGGACTCGACGTCGCGCCCGGTCTTGGACTCGATCCGCATCTCGACCTCACCGGCGAAGGTGCTGCGCGGATGCTCCGCGTCGACCTTCGACGAGCTGAGGAAGGACGGTTCGGTGATGTGTGCGCCCTCGTGGAAGCGACCGAGGAAGGCCTGAAGCCGCGAAGGATCCCCGTGGAAGTCGACGCGTCGCGAGACGGTCCCGACGTGCGGAGGCAGCTCGTTCAGCCCGGAGACGAGCGCGCCCGCCTGGGGAGCGAGGTCGAGCAGTTCGGGGCCGCCGAACCGCAGAGCGTGGTTGAGCGGCCCGACCATTTCCTGGCGCGTGTAGGCGTGCACGGCGAAGGCGCCGTCGTCGGACATGCCGGGATGGAACTCGTCGCGCTTGGCGAGCGCCTCGCGGCGGACCTGCTCGTGCCGCCACTCGCCGGTTTCCGGGCTCTGCCGCCCAGAGTCCAGGAAGGTGTCTTCGATCCGCCGCACGCCGGCGGGGTCGTCGGTGTGGAAGGCGGGGTCGCTGAGGTAGGGCTCCTCGGCGGTCTGGTGGGCCTGCTCAGCTCCGGACGGTGGCTCGTGCTGCTCCGCGGGGGCGTGGTGACCCTCCTGCGCACCACCGGACGCCTGTTCGTGCTGGTGAGTGGGAGCCGGCTCAGCCGCGGGGGTGCCGTGGCCGGCCGACGGTTCGCCGGCGGGTCGCCGGTGCTCGCCCGGCTTTTCCTCGGCGACCGGCTGCTGCCCGGTCGGGCGTTCGGCTGCGGGCGCGTCCTGTCCGGCCGGTCGCTCCGGCACCGGAGGTCGCTCGGCCACGGGCGAGTTCGGCTGCCCGGGAACGGGCGCGGACCGCGGAGGTTCGGGCGCGCGCGGCGGATCAAAGGGACTCTGCGGCCCCCGGCCCAGCTGCTCAGCCGGCGGACCGAACCGCGGCGGCGGAACCTGCGGCGGCCCCGCCGGACGAGCCCACCCCAACCGAGGATCCTGCGGCGGCCCAGGCGGACGCCCACCCGGATGCGGACCAGGCCCCTGCGGCCCCCGCGGCTGATTCGGATACCCCGCCGGACGCTGCCCACCCGGCACCCCCGACTGCGCCGGACCCCCCACCGGCGGCCGCGGCGGCACCCGCCGCGGATCATGAGCCTGCCCACCCTGCGGCGGCTGCCCACCATGCGACGAGAAGCCACCCTGCGGAGCCTGCCCCGCTGAAGGCCGCTGCCCACCCGGCAAGGCCTGCCCACCATGAGCCGAACCGCCTGGCGCCGGCGGGCGGCTCGGTGGCTGCCCGCCGTGAATTGCTGGGCTGGCCTGACCCGACCTGCCCTGCGTCTGTCCGCCTGGCAACGGCGGACCACCCTGTGGCTGCCCGCCGTGAGGTGCAGGCCCACCTGGCGGTTGTCCACCGCGCGGCGGTTGGCCGCCCGGCATCGGCTGCCCAGCATGGGGTTGCCCGGCGCGCAGTGCTTGGCCGGCTTGCGTCGGCCCACTTTGCGGCTGCCCGCCGTGCGGTGCGTGGCCGCCCGGTGCGGGCTGCCCACCCTGGGGTGCTTGCCCGGGTTGTGCCGGCCCGTGCTGAGGCAGGCCGCGGTGCGGCGGTTGACCGCCCGCAACCGGCTGGCCGCCCTGCGAGCGTTGGCCGGCCTGAGCCGGCCCGCTTGGCTGCCCGCCGTGCGGCGGTGGACCGCCCTGGGGTGTTTGGCGAGGCTGTGTCGGCCCGTTCTGCGGGAGACCGGGGTGCGGTGGTTGGCCGCCGCGGGGCGGTCCGAACTGTGGCTGGCCGCCGTTCGGCAACTGTCCGCCTCCGTGCGGAGGCCGGCCGCCGCGGGAAGGTTGCGCGGGGGCGCCTTGGCGTGGCTGGCCGGGCTGCGGTGGTAGACCTCCTGGTGGCTGCCCGCCCCGCGGCTGTCCGCCCATCTGCTGGCGCGGGTCCTGCGGGTGCGTCCGTGGGGGCTGCCCGCCGGTACCCGGCTGAGCCGGTCCGCCGCCGGGTGGCATTCCCCCTGGTGGAGGCGGTGCGAAACCGCCAGGGGGCGAGGGCTGCGGTGCCGACGGGCCGCTCTGGAAGGTCGCCGGCCCGCCCTCCGCCGCGAACGGCTGGTTCGTGCCGCCGGTGAAACCCGCCGCTCCGACGTTGTCCTGGGGACGTCCGGCCGTCTGGCGGCCCGGTTCCGGCCCGAAACCCGGCGGGGCCATGCCGTAGCCGCCGTTCGGCGTCCCGCCGGAAGACACGTGCGACGGGCCGCTACCCGTCGAAGGCGCCGATCCGCCGATCGGGTGGGAGCCGCCACCAGGCTGCCCCGGAGCCGGAGCCGGAGCCGGAGCCGGAGCCGGAGCCGGAGCCGGAGCCGACGACTGCTGCTGCTGAGGTGCCGGAGCCTCGGCGGGCCTTGCGTCCGGTTGCTGCGCGGGCGCCGGGCTCTCAGCCGCCGCCCGCACCTCCGGCTGCTGCCGCGGGGTCGGACTATCGGCCGCCGCTCGGACCTCGGGTTGCTGCGCGGGCGTCGCACTCTCGGCCGACGCGCGCGCCTCAGCCGGCTGGACGTGGTCGGCACTCGGGCGCAGAGGCTCGGCTGTCTGACGTTCCGGCTCCCGGCTCGGCGCGCTCTCCGCCCGTGGCTCCGGTCCGGATGAAGCCTCGCTCGGCGCCTCCCGCCGAGGTGCTTCCCCGCGCGACACGGGTTCGGACGGAGCCTCACCGCGCGATTCCGGCGACGCCTCGCGCCTTGGCTCCTCACCGCGAGACTCCGGTTCGGACGACGACTCCCGCCGCGACTCGGGTTCGGACGAAGCCTCACCCCGAGATTCCGGCTCCGACGAAGAGTCCCCCGACTCCCCGGCATCCCGCGGAATGTTCGCCTCGTGAACCGAATGCATCTGCTCCTTGGCGCCCCCGACAGCCCCGCCCACAGCCCCACTGGAAGCCCCGGTCAGCAGCTGCTCCGGCGTCAGAGACCCCAAATCCCCGGTGACCGCCGCCTGCCCGACGGTCTGCGCGACCCCCTCGACAGCCCCCCGAGCTCCCGCCCGCAGAGCCGCGTCCGCGACCTGTCCCGCCGCAGAATGCGAGAGCCCCTCGGTAGCCCCTCGCCCGATCGATCCGGAAGCCGCTCCGACCACGCCACCGACCGCGCCGGAAATCGCCGCGTCCGAAGTCTTCGACCAGTCCCAGTCCTTGCGGTCGCCCTTCGCCATCTGCAGGCCCTGGATCCCCGCGTCCATCCCCAGGTTGATGGCCTCGTTCTTGAGGACCTCCATGCCGATCTTCTTGAGGCCCTGCTTGAGCAGCTTCTCCAGCAGCTCCTTCGCGACCTGCTTGAACCCCTGCTGCGCCAGCTTCTCGAGCAGCTGCCGGAACAGCATCTGCACAGTCATCCGGGTCGCGATCTGGGCCGGCGCGATGCCCGCCGTCGAGCCGCCGAACGTCACTGCCGCCGCCGCGATCATCGCCGCGATCTGCGCGGCCAGCACGATCAGCGAAATGATGATCATGTACTTCGTGTATTCGACGTCGAGCGCCGTCTGGTCGCACGAGTCGCCCAGTGCCTTCGCCGCGTCCGCCAGCTGCTTGAAGTACGCCTCGTCGCCCTCGACGAACTTCTTCCACTGCTCCACGAACGCGTCGGCGCCGTTGCCCGTCCAGTTGTCGCGGACGCCCGATGCCGCCTGGTTACCCGTCTCCGAAACCGGGCCGACCGCCGCCGACGCCGCGTGCCACGCGTCGCGCAGGGCCCTCAGCTTGGTCTCGTCGCCCTCCGGCCAGCTCTCGCCGACGACGATCGGCAGCAGCCACTTGACCGCGTCGGGCATCTCCATACCCACGGGTCATTGCCCCTTGCCGAGCTGCGAAGTCACGTCTTCGTCGGCGCCCGACAGCGCCTTCATCGACTTGGCGACGTTCTGCTGCATCCCCCGCAGCCCCTGCACGAGGTTGGTGAACCCTTCGACGGCTCCCTGCGAACCGGGCACGTAGTCCTTCGCGAACTCCTTGCCGGAGTCGTCGCCGCCCCAGCACTCGCCCTGCGCGTCGAGAGCGCCCTGCAGCGTCTTCAGCGCGCTCTCCAGCGCGTCCGCCGCCGTCGTGAAGCCGTTCGACGCGCGCAGGACGGCGTCGGGTTCCGCGGTGAAACCGGAGCCCCCGTCGGGCATCAGTCGCCCCTCGTCATCCAGGACGACGGTGGCTCCTCGTCCTCGTCACGCGGCGGGCGGACGCGCTTCGGGGCCGGCTTGGGGGCGGGCACGGGCGGCGGCACGGCCTCGTTGCGCAGGATCGAGCCGCCTTCTTCGAACGGCGCGGGCTGCGGCGCCGGCTCCTCGACGAACTCGGGGATCTGCGGCACCAGCCCGGCGAGCGACGGTGCGCCATCGACGAGGTCCGCGAGGTCGGGCAGGCCTTCGGTGATCGGCGCCATCAGGTCGGCGATCTTCTGCTTGACCTGCAGGGTTCCCTGGCGCACGACCGTCTGGACGGTGTTCGCGAGCTGCGCCGGCGTCGTGCGTTCGAACGCGTTCGGCGCGATCTCGAGCTTCGCGAGGTTGCCGCCGGCGTCGATCGTGGCGCGGACCAGGCCGTCCGGCGAGCTCACCTGCGCGGTGGTCTGGGCCGCCGCGGACTGGGCGTCCCGCAGCTGTGCCGTCTGCCGCTCGAAGTTCTCCAGAAGGGTGTCCATCTGGTCCTTCATCGCGGCATTGCGTGCTTCGAGCCGTGCACGGTCGTCGCCCGCGGTGGTCACAGGTGCCCCCGGTGTCCCTCGAACCTACTAATGACTTGCCGTCACCCTAATGCCAATGGAGCAACCACCGTGACCGGTTCGGGTGTTTGCGTCAGCGAATCGCCCGGCGCCGCGCCAGCACGTACCCGGCGCCGCCGACCAGGTAGCAGACGGTCGCCGCGATCAGCAGGCCCGGCGAGCGGCCGTCGTCGGGCACGATGAGCGCGGCCAGCGATACCGCCGCCACCTGGGTGATGTTGAACAGCGTGTCGTACAGCGCGAAGACCCGGCCGCGGGCTTCGTCGGCGACGTCGAGCTGGATCGACGAATCGACGCAGAGCTTCAGCACCTGGCCCGCGCCGGTGATGACGAACGACGCCAGCAGCGCCAGCGGCAGCACCATCGGCAGGCCCAGCGCGGACTGCGCGATCGCGGCGAGCAGCAGCGACCCGAGCACCGCGCGCAGCCGCCCGAACCTCCGGATCAGCCGCGCGGTCAGCAGCCCGGCGATCAGGATGCCGGCCCCGGCGAGCGCGGCCATCTGCCCGAGCCCGGGCAGGCCGGCGCGGAACACGCCGTGGTCGGTGAAGTAGTTCCGCATCAGCAGCACGGTGACCAGCAGCGACGCCCCGAACGACGCCCGGTGCGCGAACAGCGCGATGAACCCGGCCGTGACGCTGGGCGCGCGCCAAGCGTGCCGCGCGCCGTCCGCCAACCCGCGCGCGACGGCCAGCACGGGGTTCGGCGGCTCGTCGACCACCGACGGCCCGAGCACGCCCCGCGCGAAGCCACGCGCGATGAGCGCCGACACCAGCGTGCCGAGCACCGCGAACACCGTGGTCTCGGCCGAGCCGACGTCGTTGCTGCCGAACAGCGCGCGGAGGCCGATCGCGCAGCCACCGCCGACGACGGCGATCGCCGAGCCGAGCGTCGTGGCGAAGGCGTTGGCCGTCACGACGCTCTCTTCCTCGACGACGTGCGGCAGCGACGCCGAGAGGCCGGAGCCGATGAAGCGCGTGATCCCTTCCGCGGCCAGTGCCAGCGTGAACAGGCCGAGCCCGCCGATCCCGAAGCCGACGGCGGCCGCCGCGGCGACGATCGCCAGCCCGCGCAGGAGGTTCGCGAAGATCAGCACGCGACGCCGGTCCCAGCGGTCCAGCAGGGCTCCGGCGAAGGGGCCGACGACGGAGTACGGCAGCAGCAGCGCGGCGAACCCGCCCGCGATGGCCAGCGGGTCGGCGGCGCGCTCGGGGTTGAACAGGACGGCTCCGGCGAGGCCGGCGCGGAAGACGCCGTCACCCCAGCTGGCGGCGAAGCGCGTGAAGAGCAGCCGGCGGAAGTCGGGGTCCTTGAGCAGTTCCCGAGGGCCTCTTCGTGCTGTCGGCGTCTGGGAGCTGATCGTCACGAAGCCAGAGTAATGGGTGGCCGACGCACTAAGGTCGCCTCTCGGCGGCTATGCGCAGTGTGGCTCCAGCCGGACGGTATTCCACAAAGGCGGTTCTTCAGTGAGCCCGGGGGACACGGAGTGCGCCGACCACATGTTTCAAACGAGGCTCGTGGGGCGATTGTTCCCGAGCCGAAGTAATTCGCCGGGCCAGAGGTGAGATCATGGGTCGCGTGCCAGCGGACTCCGAGGTTGAGCCGGGAACGCTCCTGGTCGCCGCCCCCAGGATGGTCGACCCCAACTTCAAGCGGACCGTGGTGTTCGTCATCGATCACCGGGACGAAGGCACGCTCGGCGTCGTCCTGAACCGGCCGAGCGACGTCGCCGTGCACGACGTCCTGCCGAACTGGGGCGGGCACGTCGCCGAACCGCAGGCGGTGTTCGTCGGGGGTCCGGTCGAGAAGAAGACGGCGCTGTGCCTGGCCGCGCTGCGCACCGGTGAGACGGCGGCGAGCGTCCCGGGCGTGATCGCGGTCCGCGGCCCGGTCGCGCTGGTCGACCTGGACACCGATCCCGAGGTGCTGGTGCCGAAGGTCCGCGGCGTCCGCGTCTTCGCCGGCTACGCGGGCTGGGACTCCGGTCAGCTGGCCGGCGAGATCGAGCGTGAGGACTGGGTCATCGTGCCCGCGCTGCCGAGCGACATCCTGGCCTCGCCCAGCGGCGACCTGTGGAGCCAGGTGCTGCGCCGCCAGGGCATCCCGCTCGCGCTACTGGCCACCCACCCGGGCGACCTCCAGCGGAATTAGGCGTCTTCCTTCTTGAGGACGCCGCAGCCGCCTGCGCCGCACGCGCAGCCGCTGCACCCGGCGGGCGCCGCGGGAGCCGGGGCGGGCACAGTCAGCGCGGCGCGGTTGCCGAGCACGCCACCGCCCATGACCAGCACGAACATCGCGAGGACGCCCGCCAGCGCGGCGGACACCAGCAGCCCGGTCGTCGGCATCGCCAGGCCGGCCAGCCCGGTGAGCACGGCGATCGCGCCCCCGGCCATGGTCGGCAGGCCCGCGACGCGGTTGGCCAGCTTGAACGCCTCTTCACTGCGCAACGCCGCTTGCGTGCGCACCCCGGTGCCGCCCTCGCGCGTCAAGCGCTCGCGGAACCCGAGGAACCCACCAAAACCGACGAGCAGACCCAGCACGACCGGAACCAGCGCGATAGCGAACACGGGTCAAGGATAAGCGTGACGTCCCGGCAACCTGCCGGATACCCTGATCGACTGTGCTACAGGCCATGTCACCGCGTGTACTGCCCACCGTCTTGACCGCTGCCCTGATCGGGGGAATCCTCGCCGCGACACCGGCGAGCGCCACCGAGCGTCACCAGCGACCCGTCCGGCTGCTCGGCGAACAGATCGTCCCGAACTCCCTGCAGTTCCAGGGCACGACGGTCGGCGGCCTGTCCAGCATCGACTACGACCCGCGGACCGGCGGTTACGCGCTGATCTGCGACGACCGGTCGGCGATCAACCCCGCCCGCTTCTACACGGCGACCTTCCCGGTGTCCGCGAACGGCGTCGGCCCGGTCACGCTCACGGGCACGAAGCCGCTCCTGCGTCCCGACGGCACGCCGTACCCGCCGCTCGCGCAGAACGACCCCACGCTGCCGCAGAATGAGCAGACGATCGACCCCGAAGAGCTGCGCGTCGACCCGTGGACCGGCGATTACTACTGGTCACAGGAGGGCGAGCGGACCGCGACGACGTTGATCGACCCGTCGATCCGCGAGGCGCGCCGCGACGGCAAATACGTCCGCGACCTGCCGATCCCCGCGAACGAGAAGATGACGCCGACAGCAGGCCCGCGGCAGAACCTCGTGCTCGAGGGCATCACCTTCACCGGCTTCGGCTCGCTGATGGCCAGCGAGGTCGAGGGCCCGCTGCTGCAGGACGGTCCGGAGGCGACCACGACGTCCGGCGCCCTTTCGCGGATCACCCTGCAGTCCCGGTTCGGGCCGGTCCTGGCCCAGTACGCGTACCCGCAGGAGCCCCTGTTCGCCGCGCCGGTGCCGTCGACGGCGTTCGCCACCACCGGCGTGTCGTCGATGCTGGCCGTCGACCAAGCCGACCCGACGAAGTTCCTCATGATGGAGCGCTCGTTCAGCACCGGCGTCGGCAACAAGGTGCGCGTCTACGAGATCGACACGAAGGGCGCGACGAACGTCCTGAACGTCAAGTCGCTGGCCGACGCCAAGAACGTGAAGCCGGTGAAGAAGCGGTTCCTCTTCGACGCCGCCGACCTCGGCCTGTCCACAGTAGACAACCTCGAGGGCATGACGTGGGGCCCGAAGCTGCCGGACGGCGAGCGCAGCTTGATCTTGGTCAGCGACAACAACTTCTCCGCGACCCAGGTCACCCAGTTCGTCGCACTGGCGGTCCCCTCCGAACGGCTTTGACCAGCAAGTTACGATGAAGGTATGAACACGGCTCGGCTGCTCCTTAGCCTGCCGCGCTGACCGGGCCCGGCCCGGCCGGCGCGGCGACCCCTCATGCCCTGGTGGCTGAGGGGTCGAGTTGTTTCTGGAGTAGCTCGAAACGAAGGATGACGGCGATGACCGAGACGACAGGGACGCCCACCGACGTCCCGGCGCACCGCTACACGGCCGCGCTGGCGGGCCAGATCGAGCAGCGCTGGCAGGACCACTGGGCCGACCACGGCACCTTCCACGCGCCCAACCCCGTCGGGCCGCTCGCCGTCGAGGGGCAGCCGGTGCCCAGCGACAAGCTGTTCGTCCAGGACATGTTCCCGTACCCGTCGGGCTCCGGCCTGCACGTCGGGCACCCCCTGGGCTTCATCAGCACCGACGTCTTCGCCCGGTACCACCGGATGATCGGGCGCAACGTGCTGCACACGATGGGCTTCGACGCCTTCGGCCTGCCGGCCGAGCAGTACGCGGTCCAGACCGGGCAGCACCCGCGCAAGACGACCGAGGAGAACATCCGGACCTACCTGCGCCAGATCCGGCGCCTGGGCCTGGGCCACGACGAGCGTCGTCGCATCTCCACGATCGACCCCGAGTACTACCGCTGGACGCAGTGGATCTTCCTGCAGATCTTCAACAGCTGGTACGACACCGAGGCGGGCAAGGCGCGCCCGATCGCCGAGCTGGAGGCCGCGTTCGCGGACGGCTCCCGGCCGACGCCGGACGGCCGTGACTGGGCGTCGCTGAGCGCGTCCGAGCGGAAGAAGGTGATCGACGACCACCGGCTGGTGTACATCTCCGAAGCGCCGGTCAACTGGTGCCCGGGCCTGGGCACGGTGCTGTCGAACGAAGAGGTCACCGCCGACGGCCGCAGCGAGCGCGGCAACTTCCCCGTCTTCCGCCGCAACCTGCGGCAGTGGATGATGCGGATCACCGCCTACGCCGACCGCCTGGTCGACGACCTGGACCTGCTGGACTGGCCGGAGAAGGTCAAGTCCATGCAGCGGAACTGGATCGGCCGCTCGCACGGCGCCCGCGTCACCTTCAAGGCCGGCGACGACGCGATCGAGGTCTTCACGACCCGGCCGGACACCCTGTTCGGTGCCACCTACATGGTGCTGGCGCCGGAGCACCCGCTGGTCGACAAGCTGGTCACGGCGGAGTGGCCGGCGGACGTCGATTCTCGCTGGACCGGCGGGGCGGCGACGCCCGCCGACGCCATCAAGGAGTACCGCGTCGCCGCGTCGCGGAAGTCCGAGCTGGACCGGCAGGAGAACAAGGAGAAGACCGGCGTCTTCACCGGCGCGTACGCGACGAACCCGGTCAACGACAAGCAGATCCCGATCTTCGTCGCCGACTACGTGCTGATGGGCTACGGCACCGGCGCGATCATGGCCGTGCCCGGCCAGGACGTCCGCGACTGGGAGTTCGCCGAGAAGTTCGGCCTGGACATCATCCGGACCGTCCAGCCCTCGGATGGCTTCGACGGCAAGGCGTTCA
Source organism: Amycolatopsis sp. NPDC003865 (assembly GCF_053605345.1). Classification (NCBI taxonomy): domain Bacteria; kingdom Bacillati; phylum Actinomycetota; class Actinomycetes; order Pseudonocardiales; family Pseudonocardiaceae; genus Amycolatopsis; species Amycolatopsis sp. NPDC003865. The sequence goes on from NZ_JBSGJA010000002.1 coordinate 304,751, forward strand.
CCGGCGACGGGCCGGCCATCAACTCGGGCTTCCTGGACGGCATGGACGTCGCCGAAGCCAAGAAGACGATCATCGACTGGCTGTCGGAGAAGGGCGCCGGCACCGGGACCGTGCAGTACAAGCTGCGCGACTGGCTGTTCTCGCGCCAGCGCTACTGGGGCGAGCCGTTCCCGGTGGTCTACGACGAGGCCGGGGAAGTTCACGCCGTCCCCGAGTCGATGCTGCCGATCGAGCTGCCCGAGGTCGCCGACTACTCGCCGGTGACGTTCGACCCGGAGGACCGCGACTCGACGCCGTCGTCGCCGCTGGCGCGCGCGACGGACTGGGTCGAGGTCGAGCTGGACCTGGGCGACGGGCCGAAGAAGTACCGCCGCGACATCAACACGATGCCGAACTGGGCGGGTTCGTGCTGGTACCAGCTGCGTTACGTCGACCCGACGAACACCGAGACGTTCTGCGCGCCGGAGAACGAGCAGTACTGGATGGGCCCGCGGCCCGGCGAGTACGGCGCGGACGACACCGGCGGCGTCGACCTGTACGTCGGCGGCGTCGAGCATGCAGTTCTGCACCTGCTGTACTCGCGGTTCTGGCACAAGGTGCTGTTCGACCTGGGGTACGTGACGTCCAAGGAGCCGTACCGGAAGCTGTTCAACCAGGGCTACATCGAGGCGTACGCGTACACGGACGCCCGCGGCGTCTACGTCCCGGCCGAGCAGGTCGAGGAGCGCGACGGGAAGTACTTCTTCGACGGCGAAGAGGTCACCCAGGAGTACGGCAAGATGGGCAAGAGCCTGAAGAACGTCGTCACGCCGGACGAGATGGCCGAGAACTACGGCGCCGACACGTTCCGGTTCTACGAGATGGCGATGGGCCCCCTGGCCATGTCGCGCCCGTGGGCGACGAAGGACGTCGTCGGCGCGCACCGGTTCCTGCAGCGGCTGTGGCGCCTGGTCGTCGACGAGACGACCGGCGAGCTGCGGGTGTCCAATGAGGACGCTTCCGAAGCGGACCGTAAGGTGCTGCACAAGACCATCGCGGGTGTCCGCGAGGACTACGCGGAGATGCGGTTCAACACGGCGGGCGCGAAGCTGATCGAGCTGAACAACCACGTCACGAAGGTGTACGGCGCGGCCGCGTCGACGCCGCGCGAGCTGGCCGAGCCGCTGGTGCTGATGCTGGCGCCGCTGGCCCCGCACATGGCCGAGGAGTTGTGGCACCGGCTGGGGCACGCGGACTCGCTGGTGCAGGGCCCGTTCCCGGTGGTGGACGAGAAGTACCTGGTCGAGGACTCGGTCGAGTACCCGATCCAGGTCAACGGCAAGGTCCGCTCCCGGGTGACGGTGCCGGCTTCGGCATCGCAGGACGAGGTCCAGGCGGCGGCGCTGGCGGACGAGAAGGTCGCGGCGATGGTCGGCGACGGCTCGCCGCGCAAGGTGATCGTGGTGCCGGGGCGGCTGGTCAACATCGTCCTGTAGCGCGCTGTCGGAAAGCCGCCGGTGTTCGGTGGTCATCCCCGATTTGATTGAGCAGTCAACGAAAACGGCTCGATCAAAGGAGAACCGGGGATGACCCTCGACGGCAAGGTGGCGCTGGTGACGGGCGGCAGCCGTGGCATCGGCGCGGCCACGGCACTGCGGCTCGCCGAGGACGGCGCGGACGTCGCGCTGACCTACGTGCACAACGGCGCACGGGCGGCCGAGGTGGTCGAGCAGATCAAGAACCTCGGCCGTCGCGCGCTGGCGATCCAGGCGGACTCGGCGGACGCCGCCGCGGTTTCGGCGGCCGTTTCGGCCGCGGTGGCGGAATTCGGCCGGCTGGACGTACTGGTCAACAACGCGGGCGTCGGCTTCGTGGGCGCGTTCGGCGAGACGTCGCTGGAAGACGTCGACCGCGTGCTGGCGGTGAACGTCCGCGGCGTGTTCGCGGCGACGCAGGCCGCGGCCGGCGTCCTGGCCGACGGCGGCCGCGTGATCACGATCGGCAGCTGCGTCACCGACCGCGTGCCCGGCCCGGGCATGGCGCTGTACGCGACGAGCAAAGCGGCGATGGTGGGCCTGACCAAGGCGCTGGCACGGGAACTGGGGCAGCGCGGCATCACGGTCAACCTGGTCCACCCGGGCCCGACGGACACGGACATGAACCCGGCCGACGGGCCGTACGCGGCGGACCAGGCCGCGATGACGGCGTTCGACCGCTACGGGAAGCCGTCCGAGGTGGCTGCCGCCGTCTCCTACCTGGCCTCACCCGGCGCCGTGTACGTGACGGCGGCGGTGCTGTCGGTGGACGGCGGCCACGCGGCCTAGCCGGAGTAGAGCCCGATCTCCCGGGCGAGGTCGATGAGCATCGCCTCGAACAGGACGTCCGGCTTCGACATGGGGATCGGGTAGTTGCCGAAGACCTCGAGCGTGACGTGCCCGTAGAGCCGGGCCCAGAACTGGATCATCAGGTACGTCACGCCGAGGTCGATCTTCTCCACCGGCACGCCCTGGTCGGACTCGACGAGCACGGTGACCAGCGATTCCTGGAACGTCTTGAGGTCGTCCCGCAGCTCGTCGGGCACCCCGCTGGCCGACGGGAGAACGATGTCGTGCCGCGCGAGCACCCGCCCCGCGGCGGCCAGGAAGATTCGCCCGAACGGCTCGTCGACCCGGCTCAGCGCACTCCCGGCGGTCGAGCCCACGCCCCCGGTCGGCGAGGCGAAGACGAGGGTGAATTCCTTCGTGTGGGTGAGCGCCCACCGCCGGAAGCCCTTGCAGATGGCGAACAGCTGCAGCATGCCGTCATCGGGCAGCTCGGCGATCTCTTCGGCGAGGTCGTCGGCCAGATCGGCGCAGACGTCCAGCCGCAGGTTCTCGACGAGGTCGTCCCGCGACTCGTAGTACCGGTAGAGCGCGGGCGCGGTGATCCCCAGCTCCCGCGCGATGGCGCGCAGGGTAACCGCCTCCGGCCCCTGCTCGACGAGCAGCTTCCGGGCGGTCCGCCGGATGTCCTGTTCGGTAGCCGCACGCGCGCGACCCCTCCGAGTGGGGTGGCTCATCCGAACAGTCTAGGTGCTTACTACGACAAGTCTTGCATTAACGCGATCTCGGCCGTAACGAAAAGGTGCAGCTCAGGCGCGCGCCTTGAGGTTGGTCAGCACCGTGTCGGCGACTCCGCGCCCGAGCTGGCAGGCATCCTTCCCCGAGTCGCTGCCCAGCACCAAGGAGACCGAATAGGCCAAGTCGTCCGCGATACCGACGACGATCACACAGCTACGTTGACCGCTGGCCCCCACGTCGACGTAGCCGACGGCCGGATAGCCCTGGACGGGAGCCAGGTCGTCGACCCACCGGGTGGCCTTCGGCTTTTCGATCTTGTAGGTGAGACTGAGTCCTTGCCCGGTCTTCGTCTCGTAAGCGACCAGAATTCCGGCGCCGCTCCCGGAAGAGCTGGCCCAGTCGCACATGGGGCCCAGCTCCGAATCCTTGGGTTTCGCCGCACCGGGCTGTCCGAGGTAGTCCGTCAGCTGCTGGTCGGTCAGCGCCGAATCACAGGGACTTCCCTCCAGAACCTTCGAGGGCAGCGGGTTGTCCACCTTGGGTGCTCCGCTGTTCGGCAGTTCCGCACTGCTCGACGGAGCCGGAGTGGCGGTACCAGGTGTCTGGCGATCGCCCGTGCACGAAGCCAGCACCGCCATCCCCGCGATCGCGGCAGCCGTGGTGGCGAAAGTCCGTCGGATCATTCGAGCGACCCCTTGATCTTCTTGGTCGAATCAGCGGCCTGCTGGTCTGCCGCTTCCGTGATGCCGAGCGCTTGCCTCATCCGGCGAGTCAGCTCTGTGTAGTAGTCGAGTTGATACTGCAGATGGCCTTGGTAGTACCGACCGGACTCATTGATGCCGTTCGGGCCATCCACCGCAGCTTGGCTGACCGGCTCTTCCGCCGGCGGTTTGGCCCGGCTCAAGATGTCGGCCTCACGGATCTGCTCACTGACGGTGTTGAGCTGAGCCTCGGCCTTCCGGAGCATCGCCCGCATCTCGTCCGAGCTCATCGCGAACCCCTGCCCACCAGCAGGCCCACCCGCTGCCCCGCTCGGCAGGTCGGTCGCCCAGAAGCCGATCCCGCTGAAGAAGTCCGTCATCGCCCTCCCCCTAGCCCGTTCAGGGTCGCGTACAGCGCGTCCGTCAGCGCACCCCGGGTCCCCGGCTGGAAGCTGACCATCCGCTCGCGCCCCGGGTACACGTACGTCAGCACCCGTCCGGTGCCAGCGACGTCCACCGCCGTGATCGGCGCGCTGCGAGAACCCCGGTTGACGGCGTAGCACTGGTGCAATCCCGTGCGCCGGGCCGCCATCAGCCGGCGGGCCCACGGCAGCGGGTCCCGCCCCCGGTCGACGGTCGGATCGTCGAGGTCGTAGGACTCCTCCACCGCCCGGCCCGAGAACCGCGCCTCCGGGATCGACACCGCCGAAATCCGCGCCGGCGGCACCGGCGGCAGCACGTCCACCAGCGACTCCGCCAGCCGCGACGGCTCCACGACGTCGATCCGGACCGTGTCGTCCTTCCGGATCAGCCGGAGCGTGTCCGGCCCGGACGCGGACACGAGCACCGCGCCCGACTCGCCCGCCTCGATGTCGCCCAGCCACGCCGTGAACTGGTGGGCGCCCTTCGCCAGGACGCGCAGGACGTCGCGGAACTCCCGCGTCAACGTGCCGCCCGCCGCGAGGCGCAGCGAGGCCAGGACGTCGAGGACCTGCGCCTCGAGCCGCTTGCGGGTCTCGTCGCCGAGCCAGAGGTTGTCGGCGCCGAGGACCGCGGGTGGTGCGCCGTGCCGTTCCCACTCCCACGCGGTGAGCAGGGCCGCCTTGGGCAGGAAGATCACAGCCCGATCACCGGGGGCACCGTCCGCTCGTCGGAGCCGCCGAAGATGCTCTCCGGATCCGCCTCCACCAGGTACGACGCGCGCTGGTGCTCCGCGTCCTCCTCGCCCTTTCCGCCCTTGGCGCCGTGGCCCATGCCGCCCATCCCCGGCGAGCCCGGCTTGCCCGCCGCGCCGCCGCGCATTCCGCCCGCCGCGCCGGGACGTCCTTCGCCCGGGGCGCCGGCTCCCGTCGCCGCGCCCGGGCCGCGGGCACCCGCGCCGGTGCCACTGCCGGGGCCGCCGCTCGCGCCGGATGACGAACCCGGCCCGAAGCCGCCGCCACCCGGGCCGAAACCGGGCCCGAAGCCGGGACCGGACCCACCACCAGGACCCGAGCCGGGGCCGAAACCCGGCCCCGGCGGCTGGTAGCCCGGCGGGAACTGGGTCGACGGCGGCACGTAGCTCTGCGCGCGAACGCTGTCGTCCACGCCGGGTGTGTGCGACCCCGGCGGCGTGACCTGCCCTGGCGGCGTGACCTGCCCCGGAGGCGGCGGCTGCACGACCGGCGGGTGGACCGCCGGTGGCGGCTGCACCTGGGCGCCGATCGAGCGGTCGTCGTCGCCACCGGTCGACGTCCGCTTCCGGGGTGGCGGCTCGACGGGCTTCTTCGGGTCCTGCACCGTGAAGTCGCCGCCGTCGTACTCGCCGAGCTGGCCGTAGTCGATCGTCCGGGCCGCGGTGTTCGAGCTGGACTGCCGCGAGTACGCGGTGTACCGCTCGACGTTCTCCTGGGCCTTCTGGTTGTACTGGTTGATCTTGTCTTCGGTGTCGGTGTCCCACGGCGTCGCGACGTCCCAGGCGCTGCGCGTCGGCGGCTGGTCGGTGACGTCCGGGTGCAGCGAGTTCTTCATCTGGTGGAACTGGTCGATCTGCGTCTGGGCCAGCGTGGAGTTGCGGTCCAGCGTCGTCGACGCCGAAGTCGCCGACGCCGTCAACGGCTGGAGCCGCGCCCGTGCCGCGTCCGAAGCACCGCCCGTCCACGCGGATTCGAGACCCGAAGTCAGCTCGCGCGTGCCCTGCTCGAGCCGGCGCTGGTAAGCCGACTGGTCGACGCCCGCCTGGTGCACCTGCTGCAGCGACTCGGTACCGGGACCGGTCATCACGGCTTGGACCAGCTGACCGGGTGACAGCCCGGAAGCCTGCGGGTTCACCGCCCCCGTGCCGGTCTGCGAGCCGACGTAGGCCCCCGCCACCGCGCCGGGTATCCCGCCCGCGAGCAGGCCGACGCCCGCACCGGTCAAGACGTTGCCGAGCCGCTCACCACCCGACTGGACGGCGTGCGCGATCTCCGACCCGACGTGCTTGGCAGCGTCGAGCATGTCGCCGAACAACCCCACCGAACCGCGCTCCCCTCGCGTTCGATCTCCCCTCTTGCGTCACGGACAATACCCCACCGGTTACCGGCCGTGTGAGTAATGGACCAGGTCAGGCGATCGCACCTGCCACCGCGCCAATGGCCCGCAGCAGTTACATGCACACGACGGCCATGCCGAGCGCGACGAAGAAGTGCACCCGTATGTCCCGATCCGCCCGGCGAGGTACCAGACCAGCAAGCCGAGCGGAAAGGCCAAGACGGCGCCGAGCCACCGCCGCGCGAGCCGCCCCCCGCGCTGTCGGACCACAAAGCACGCTACGAGCCGCTGACCAGCGAGAACACCGGGCTTACCGCCCGGAAGGGTGGGGAAAACCGGAAGTCGTCCGAAACTGTCGGGCCGGTGTGCCACACTCGGTCGCCGTACGGCTACTGACGTGAACGGGGAGGTTCGCGTGTCGAACCCTGAGCAGCTGATCGCGGACTTCGAAGCCCGGATGGCGGAGTCCCAGCGGAAAGCTGATCTTATGGTCAGCGAAATCGAAGCGGTGTCGGTTTCCGAGCGCAGCAAGGACGGCCAGATCGGCGTGAAGGTCGACCACGCCGGAAACCTCGTCGGCCTGGAAATCGGCATGAGCGTGCGTGACAAGCCGGACCTCGCCGAGGAGATCCTCCGCACCGTCAAGTCCGCCCAGAGCAAGCTCGCCGGGGCGATGCAGGCGGGGGTCACCGATCCGGTCGGGCCCGAAGTGATGAATCAGCTGGTCAGCCGTCTGGAGCAGGCGTTCCCGGCACCCGAACCGGAGGGCTTCGCCTCGCCGCCGGAGCCGCCGCGCAACGAGGGCGACCGGTTCGTGCCCGAAGCGGAGCGGCAGCTGCCCACAGCGCCGAAACCGCCGGAGCCGCCGCGCGCGCCGCGCCCGTCGTCCGACGACGGCCGCGACGACGACTACTTCAGCGACGGCGACTACCTGCGCTGAAGCGCGGGCGAGGGAGGGAACCATGGCCGGACCAGGCGGCCCGGGCTTCGCGGTCGACCCGCAGGAGCTGCAGAAACACCGCGAGAACATCGAAGCGATCACCGACCGCATCGACAAGTGCAAGGAAGCCGCCCGCGCGACCGAGCACCCCGAAGCGTTCGGCCTGCTCGGCATCCCGCTCGCGGCGATCTGCGCGATCGCTCAACAGGTGGCGGAGATCGCGATCGAATCCGCGTCGACGTCGTCGTACGACCATTCGACCCGCATCCAGCTCTGGCAGCAGATGAAGGAAGCCGACGAGGCGGAGTTCAAGGACCTGTTCAAGGTGGAGGACTGAGCCGTGGCCGACAACTCGTTGATCAAGACGGACGCGGCGGACGACCGCAGCGCGCTCGAAGGCGCCGGTCTCTTCCAGGACTTCTGGGACGCGGGCACCGCCGTCGCCGACGGCAACTGGACCGAGGGCCTGGTGAACGCCGCGTTCGGCGCGGGTGGCATCGCGGAATTGGTCGCCGACCCGATCGGGACTCTCGCCTCGGCCGCCGTCGGCTGGGCGATGGAGTTCTTCCCGTGGCTGCGGGAACCGCTCGACTGGCTGACCGGTGACCAGGTCGCTCTGGAAAACATGGTGGGGACCTGGGAGAACGTCGGCAAGGAGCTGGAAAAGATCAGCACCGACCTCCAGGACACGGTCAAGAAGGACAGCGCGGCCTGGGAAGGCGCTTCAGCGGACGCCTACCGCGCCTTCGCCGAAGATCGCGCGGCGACATACGCGGGCGTCGCGACCGGAGCCAACGCGATCTCGAAGCTGGTCGACATCTGCAAGACGATCTTGAGCGTCGTGCGTTCGATCGTGCGAGACCTGATCTCCGAATGCGTCGGCAAGCTCATCAGCATCGCCTGCCGGTACCCCGGCCCGGCGCTGCCGGCGGGCATGGCCACCGAAGGCACCGCGGAAGCTGTCAAGACCGGCAGCAGGTGCATGGAGTGGATCAAGAAGCTGCTGAGGGCCTTCAAGAAGGCGCAGGAGCTGTTCCACCGCATCAGCGACATCTTCCGGCGGGTCAAGGGCGCGTTGAAGCGCGGCGCGGAAAACCTGCCGGGCCCGCTGAAGAAGGTCGGCGGCCTGATCAAGAACGAACCGCGCGACACCCGGACGTTTTTCGACAAGGTCCGCGAGGAACGCCCTGACCGGAAGAAGTGGACGGACGTCGTCTCGTCGGACAAGTCGATCGGTGAGAACCTCAAGGACGTCGGGAAGGAGTTCGGGCACGATGCCCGGAAGGAGTTCGGCGAGAAGTTCGGGGAGAACTTCGGCAAGGACCTGTGGGACGACGCCAAGAAGGAATGGCGCAAGGAGTCCCGGAAGAAGAAGGCCGAGGGACTCGACGACTTGGTGAGCGGGGACGACGACGAGTCGACGGAGAAACAGACGACCGTCCAGCCGCCGGTGTTCGAACAGCCGGGCTCGCAGCGCATCTCTGGTTCAATCGAGTGACCGAAACGGAAACCGGACGCATCGTCGTCTCGCGGACGGAGGGTCGGCACTGGATCCTCGCCGGGGTGCTGCTCCTCGTCGCCGGCGGGTTCGCCTGGCTGACGCTGGCTGCGCAGCGGAGCCCGGGCGCCGCGGGCTGGGTTTTCAGCGGAGTGTCCGGGCTGCTCGGACTGAACCTGGTCCGGCGGTCGGTGCGCAAGCCGGTCCGGAACGAGCTGATCATCGACGCGACCGGTGTCTCGCGGGTGATCGGCGACGTCGTCTGGGCATTGCGGTGGGACGAACTCGCCGCCGCTTCGGTCGTCGACGGCGGGCAGAAGCACGAGCGTCACCAAGTTGTGCTCAGCCCGGCGCGGGACGGTTTCGAAAGCCCCCACCGGAGCCTGGTCCGCATCGGCGGCGGTGACTTCCTGGTGGCCGGGATCGGGTTGTACGAGCCAGAAATTCCGCGAGTGCGCGAGGCACTGGCGAAGCACGTCGGCGTCCGGGGCGAGCGTGTCAGTCAGGTTCCTGCGCCGCCACCGGACACGGCAGCGGTACCCGAGTTGAGGCCGCCACCGCTGCGGTCGTCCGATTCCGTAGTAGAGATCCACGTGAACGGCTGGGACCGGACAACGCACTGGTGGCTCCGGTTCTTCGTCCTGGCCATTGAGCTGGGACTCGGTGCCGTGATCGAGTTCGGGCCGCGCAACGGGCTCCGCACTGCCTGTGTCGTCGTGTTCATCGCGGTCTTCGTCGGGATGTCCTGGCACGAGATCGGTTGGCAGCAGAGCCGCTCCCGGAAGGTCCGGATCACACTGGAGCTGTCGGGCGCCGGTCTCCGCTGGAAGACCTACTACCGGCAGATCGTGGTGTCCTGGCCGGAAATCGCCGAGCTGCGGACACCGGCGCGGCTCATCGAGTTCCGGCCGGCGAGCGACGACTTCCCGCTCCGCCGCCCGGAGCTGGACGAACTCCGGCAGACCGACGGCTGGTACCGGCTACCGGCCACGCTGAGCGCGACGGCGGCGAAAGAATTCGCCGCGCACATTCGGGGAGTGTTGCCGGGCGGTATCGCGTGGCGGCAACGGTGACCACGTGACCGACCGGCCGCGCGTTTCGCCGGCAGCTGTCCGAATCGAAATCCCGCTCTACAGCCCGGCTGAAGCGGTGCGCGCCTTCGCCGGCTGCACGATGCTGCTGGGACCGGTGGTGATCGCGCTGGCCGGATTGCTGCTCTGGCACCGGAGCCATGATCCGGTCGCCTGGTGGATCGCGCCGGCTATCGCGCTGGTGGGGTTGGCCATGTGCTTCTCGAGGCCACTCTTGGCGGCGCGCATCCGTCGTGACGGCGGACTGGGTACGGCCACCGTGCAGCTCGGCACGGACGGGCTCGGGCAACTGATGGATGACGGCCGGTTGCTCGTTCTTCCGTGGGACGAGGTCCGTGAGGTGGTGTTCGACGAAGGGCAGCCCGGCGAACGGGTTTTCGTTTCGGTCGCGTTGCTCGACGACGCTTCCGTGAAGCACCTGGCCGCCGCGTTCCACAGCAAATCGAAGTACGGCTACGTCCTTTCGGCCGCCCTGCCGCAGGCTGACGCCGAGAAGGCCGCGGACGCGATCGAGGCTGCCCGGCCCGGGCTGGTCCGCTGGCCGGACCGGGAGATCCGGCGCGGCGGCCTCGGCGTCGTCAGGCCGGCGAAGCGGCTGATCCTGCGGTGGGGTGCGCGCAAGAAGCCCGCGACCTCGCAAGTCGTGTGGGCCGGTCGGTCGACGGCCCGCCGGAGGTTCTTCCTGTGGGCCGGCTGGTCGGTCGTCGTCATCGACTTCGCGGCCCCGGCTTTCTTCGCCATTCCGCCGGGGATTCCGCTGCCGGTCGCCGTCGTGGTCTGGGTGTCGCTGTACCTGACGCGCTATCGGGGTGAGGACGGCGAATTCGTGCTGACGAGCGACTCGATCACCTGGCGCCCCCGAGGTGGTCAACCGGTCGTCATCCGGCGCACGGACGTCGCTCGGCTGGTCGTCACGCCGGCGGGGAGCCGGGCCACCCGCCGATACGTTGCTCTCCACTTTATCTCGCCGGAGGGCGAGGAACGGACCGTGGTTCCGAAGCTGTCGCCTGGCGCCGCGGCAGTGCTCGTGCGCGAGGTGGGGGCGCCGCCGACGCCGATCACTCGGGGGGCTACGTGATCGGCGCCGGCGACATGATGCTCCGCCCGGCTTGCGCCGGTTGGGACACCGTCACCACGTCTTGCGTGATGACGCACCTGGAGAGCGGGACCGGTCCGGGAAGTGACGGCCGGGGGACGGACATCCCCCGATCGAGTGACGGGTATCCGCTGCTCGCATGATTGTCGCACTCAACGCCGGATAAGTTACAAAAACCTTCACTTTCCTCTTCGGCGCCCTTCCCGACCTGGTCGGACGGCTTTCGTGGGACAGTTCGGTATGAACTCCGACGTACTCGTTGTGGGATCCGCCAACGCCGACCTCGTCGTCGCCGTGGACCGGCGGCCGGCGGGTGGCGAGACCGTGCTGGGCGGGGACACCGTCCTCTCGCCGGGTGGCAAGGGGGCCAACACGGCGGTCGCGGCCGGGCGGCTCGGGGCGGACGTCGCCCTTCTCGGCGCCGTCGGCGACGATCCCTACGGCCGGCTGCTGCTGGACTCGCTGCGCGCCGCGGGCGTCGACACCGGGCTCGTCCGGACCAGCGAACGGCCGACCGGCATCGCCTACATCACCGTCACGCCCGACGGCGAGAACGCCATCCTCGTCTCGCCCGGCGCCAACTCGAGCCTGGCGCCCGGTGACGTCGACGCCGTCTTCGACGGGGTCGAGATCATGGTCGCCTCGCTCGAGGTGCCGCTGCCGACCGTCGAACACGCCGTCGCGCGGGCCGCCGAAAAGGGCGTCAAAGTCCTGCTGAACCTGTCGCCGGCGGCCAAGCTGTCCCCGGAGACGCTCGCCAAGCTCGACGTCCTGCTGGTCAACGAACACAAAGCCGCGTGGCTGACCGGGCCCGGCGCGGACTTCCGGAAGCTCCTCGGGCTCGGGCCGCGGGCCGCGGTCGTCACGCTCGGCGCGGCCGGCGCGGTCGTCGTCGAAGCGGACAGCACCACCGAGGTCACTTCGCCGGCGGTCGAGGCCGTCGACACCACCGGCGCCGGGGACGCTTTCGCGGGTGCGCTCGCCGCGTCGCTCGCCGAGGGCGTCGACCTCGTCTCCGCGGCGAAGCGCGCGGTGCGCGTCGCGGCGTTCAGCGTCACCCGGCCCGGCGCGCAGCCGTCCTACCCCACCTCCGCCGACCTGGGGGAATGATCGTCCGGCAGCCCGTGTTGCCCATCACATGGGCGATTCGTTCGGTTCGGCCTGGTGGCGCGGCTACGCCGCACAGCTGAGGGCGATCGCGGAGGCGCGCCGCCCCGACGACCTCGCGATCATGCCGCTCGACGAGACCCTGCGGGCGCTCGGCAAGCAGACCGAGGTCGACGAAGGCGTCTACGACGTCCCGCTGGAGGGCATCGTCGGCACGGTCGCCCGCGCCGGCGACTTCGACCGCGAGTTCCGGCCGCGCAACCGCGCGCTGCGCGACCGCTGGGAACGGCTGACGCGGACGACCGCCGACCTCCCGCCGGTGCGGCTCGCGCGCCTCTCCGACATGTTCTTCGTCGACGACGGCCACCACCGCGTCGCCATCGCGCGCGCCCGCGGTGCCACGACCATCCGCGCGCGGGTCCGCTGGATCAGCACGGTCGCCTGCGCGCTGCGCTGCCTGACGCTCGCCGACCTCCCGTCGAAGACCGCCGAGCGGATGTTCCTCGAGCGCGTCCCGCTCCCGGACGACGTCCGGCTCGGGCTCTGGCTCGACGACCCGGCCGACTGGTTCCGGCTCGCCGATTCGGCCGAGGCCTGGGGTTTCCGCCGTATGCTGGCCGGACAGCCGGTGCGCAGCCGCGGCGAACTGGCCGAAGCCTGGTGGCACGAGGAGGTCCGGCCGGTGCTCGAACAGGTGCGTCAGCGAGGCTTGTGCCCGCCACCACGAGATATCCAGACCTACTTGAGCTATGGTCTAGACCATGTCTGAGCTTGATGCCGCCTCCGCGGGGAAGAGTGCGTCGGCGGAGCCTCTGTCCGGGGTCGCCGTCAGCCCCGGCCGTGCGAGTGGTCCCGTCGTCCGCGTCGCGGAGCCGCTCGGCGAGCCCGCCGCCACCCCGGCCCCGGCCGATCCCGCCGCCGAAGCCGCCCGGATCACGCCCGCCGCCGCCATCGTCGCCGGACGGCTCGAGAAGCAGGCCGAGACGGCCACCGGCGAGGCCGCGACGATCCTCATCACCACCGCCGCGATGGCGGCCGACCCGGCGCTCGCGGCCCAGGCCGAGACGCTGGTCAAGACACAGAACCTGCCCGCTGCGCGTGCCGTCTACCAAGCCGCCGAAGGCTTCGCCGAAGCGCTGGCCGCCGCGGGCGGGTACATGGCCGAGCGAGTCCGCGACGTGCGCGACGTGCGCGACCGGCTGATCGCCGAGCTGCTCGGCATCGCGCCGCCGGGCGTGCCCGAGCTGGCCTCGCCGAGCGTGCTGGTCGCCCGCGACCTCGCCCCGGCCGACACCGCCGGCCTCGACCCGGCGAAGGTGCTCGCCCTGGTCACCGAGGAGGGCGGCCCGACGAGCCACACCGCGATCCTCGCCAGGGCGCTGGGCATCCCGGCCGTCGTCGCCGTGCGCGGCCTGCTGGCCCTGGACGCGCAAGCGCTTGCGGTCGACGGCGACGCGGGGACGGTCGAGGTCGCCGACCCGTCGGCGCCGGTCGTCACGGCGACGGTCGCCCAGCTCGCTGACTGGAACGGCACGGGCGCGACGTCCGACGGCCACCGCGTGAAGGTCTACGGCAACGTCGGCTCCCCGGCCGACGCGCAGGCCGCGGCCGACGCGGGCGCCGAGGGCGTCGGCCTCTTCCGCACCGAGTTCTGCTACCTGGACGCCTCGGACGAACCGTCCGTCGCCGACCAGCGCGCGGCGTACACGGCGGTGCTCTCGCCGTTCCGCGGCAAGCCGGTGATCGTCCGGACGCTGGACGCGGGCGCCGACAAGCCGCTGGCGTTCCTCTCGCCGGAAGCCGAGCCGAACCCGGCGCTCGGCGTGCGCGGGCTGCGCGTGGCGTTCGACCGCCCCGAGGTGCTGGACCGCCAGCTCGAGGCGATCGCCGGCGCGGCGGAGGACTCGGGCGCCGAGGTCTCGGTGATGGCGCCGATGGTCGCGACGGTCGAGGAAGCCGCCTGGTTCGCCGAGCGCGTCCGCGCGGCGGGCATCGCCCGGGCCGGCGTGATGATCGAGATCCCGGCGGCGGCGCTGAGCGCCCGCGAGATCCTCGACGTCGTCGACTTCGTCTCGGTGGGCACGAACGACCTGGCCCAGTACACGTTCGCGGCGGACCGCCAGCTCGGCGCGGTCGCCAAGCTCAACGACCCGTGGCAGCCGGGGCTCCTGCGCCTGCTGAAGCTGATCGGCGACGCGGCCAAGGCCACGGGCAAGCCGGCGGGCGTGTGCGGCGAAGCGGCGGCAGACCCTCGGCTGGCGCTGGTCCTCGCGGGCCTGGGCCTGACGAGCCTGTCGATGAACGCCCCGGCGGTCCGTTCCGTGGGCGCGAGCCTGGCGTCGGCGACGCTCGCGGAGTGCGAGGCGCTGGCGGAAGCGACGCTGGCGACGTCGGACCCGGCCGCGGCCCGCGCGGCGGCCCGCCCCTGACCGGGACTCGCTGACTGGCTGTTTCCCGGGGGCGCCCCCCACTTTCAGTCTATCGGTCGTGACCGACAGTGCTGGATTGTGCGAACCTGGATTCGCGGAGTTGTCCCCAATGCACGAGGGGTGTGGACAACCTGACACAACCCCGTGAAGGCCACCTCGACCACGAGGTGGCCTTCACGGCTTTCCGGGAAAGAACCGGCGCCTGTCGATTTCGGCCTCGCCCGCTCGACGCAGTGGTGGAAGCACCACCGAGCCGAGAGGACGCAGCCATGACCATCACCGCCGAAGCGCCGGCCGGAGCCCCGGGCGGAGCGCCGGCCGAGACGGCGAAGGCCGGGCGCCGGGAGTGGATCGGGCTGGCCGTGCTCGCCCTGCCCACCCTGCTCGTCTCGCTCGACGTCTTCGTCCTCGTCCTCGCGCTGCCGAAGATCGCCGCCGGGTTGCACGCCGATGGGACCCAGCAGCTGTGGATCATGGACACCTACGGCTTCATGGTCGCCGGGTTCATGGTCACCATGGGGACACTCGGCGACCGGATCGGGCGGCGGAAGCTGCTGCTCATCGGCGCCGCCGCCTTCGGGCTCGCCTCCGTCGGGGCCGCCTTCGCCACCAGCGCCGGGATGCTCATCGCCGCGCGGGCCGTGCTCGGGATCTCCGGTGCCACTCTCGCGCCCTCGACCCTCTCCCTCATCGGGACCCTCTTCAAGAACCCGCAGCAGCGGGCGCAGGCCATCGGGATCTGGGCCGGCTGCTTCACCGTCGGCGCCATCATCGGGCCGATGGTCGGTGGGCTCCTGCTGGAGCACTTCTGGTGGGGCTCGGTGTTCCTGCTCGGCGTCCCCGCGATGGTCCTGCTGCTGGTCATCGGCCCGAAGCTGCTGCCCGAATACCGCGACGAGCACGCCGGACGGCTCGACCTCCCCAGCGTCTTCCTCTCCCTCGCCGCCATCCTGCCCGCCGTCTACGGCGTCAAGGAGCTCGCCCGCGACGGTGTCCACCTGGTTCCGGCAGCGGCGCTGCTCGCCGGCCTGGCCGTCGGGTACGTCTTCTACAAGCGGCAACGCGCCCTGAAGGACCCGCTCGTCGACTTCAGCCTCTTCGCCGCGAAGGCGTTCCGCACCACGCTCGGCGGGATGCTCCTGTTCAGCATGCTCGGCGGCACCACGATGCTGTTCACCGCGCAGTTCCTGCAGGTCGCGCAGCACCTCTCGCCGGTGGGGGCCGCGCTCGGGCTGCTGCCCGGGATGGCCGCCTCCACCGTCAGCTTCCTCGCCGCGCCGCACCTGGCGCGCCGGGTCAAGACGCACGTCCTCATCGCCGGCGGGGTCGGCCTCGCCGCGGCCGGCATGGCGATCCTCGCGCTCGCCGACCCCGCCGCCGGGCCGGGGTGGCCCGCGCTCGGGTTCGCCGTGACGTCGCTGGGCGTCGGGCCGATGGTCGCGCTCGGGACCGATCTCGTCGTCGGCTCGGTGCCGGAGCGCAAGGCCGGCGCCGCCGCTTCGCTGGCCCAGACCGTCAACGAGTTCGGCTACGCCATCGGCATCGCGACCGTCGGCACCCTGGGCAACGCCGTCGTCCGCACCTACGGCTTCGCTGCCGGCCTCCACGTCGTCGCCGCGCTCGCCGCCGTCGCGTTCGCCGCGCTCGTCTGGTTCGTCGCGCGGAACCTCCGGACCGCGTGATAGCGAAGGCCTCCCCACCCGATGCCTGGGCGGGGAGGCCTTCTTTACGCCGGGGGCAGAGGGGCCCCGGCTAGCCGAACAACCCGCGCCGCGGGTGCCGGATGACCAGTGAGCCGCCGTGGACCCGGCCGCTCAGCACGAACCGGGGGTTCCCCATGTGCCCGTTGCTGCGCGTCTTGTCCTCCAGCGAACCGAACTTGACGTCGGTGATCGAGTTGACGTCGACCGCCGCGTGCTCCGGGATGATCACCTCGACCGAACCCCACTTGGCGTCCAGCTCGATGTGCACCACCGGCGACTGGACCTGGGCCTCGGTGAAATCGAGCTTCGTCGAGCCGTACTTGTTCCGCACGACCATCTCCGGCGGCACCACCCACGGCCCGCTGCGGACCAGCGAGGAGTACTTCGCGTTGAGCTCGAACCGGCGTCCGGGCGAGAAGCCCGGCGCCGGCGGCGCCGCGTACGACGGCGCGGCGGCCATCGCCGCCGCCGGGTGATAGAGCCCGGCTAGGTCGGCCAGCACGGCGTTGAGCTCGCCGCGGGTCCGCGACGCCAGCGCGCGGTCGGTGCGCTCGGTGAACTCGTCGAGGTCGATCATCCCGCGGCCGATCGCCTTCTGCAGCACCCCGACGACGTGCTCGCGCTCGTCGTCGGACACCCGAAGATCGCGCTCGCTCAACGGCTTGGTTTCGGTCACCGGTTCCGCCGCCGCGGTCTCTTCCTCGCCCATGCCCACGATGGTAGAACCGGATTTCACCAGGGAGATCGGGGGAAAACCCTGAACGGACCCGTATTCCGCGCCGCGGCCGCCGTCGCGGCCGCCGTTCTGCTGTCCGGGTGCACGAACAAACTCCCGGAGCCGCCGCCTCCGCCGCCGGGTCCGCTGGCGGAACTCTCCGGCGTCCAGGCGACCGGCGGCATCGGCGTCACCGCGCTGCTGCCGACCGTGGCCCCCACCCTGTTCGACGCCGACCGCGGCCCGGCGGCCACCCTGCCCGGCTACCCCGGCGGCGACGTCCGGTTCGACGTCGTGCGGGTCGGGAAGCACCTCGTCCTGACGGCCCGCCCGCAATACCCGAAAGACGACGAGCCCTCCGAAATCCTCGAGTACACCGGGCCGGCGAGCCCGCCGCGGTCCCTCGGCCGCGCCCGGTCGGCGGGTCCGGACGCCGACGGCGAGGGCGTCTGGCTGGTCCGGCAGGACGCGCCGGACGACTGCCGCCTCCAGCACGTCTCGTTCGCGAACGGCGAGCTCGGCCGCGGCCGGCCCGCCAGCTGCCGCACGGCGGTGCGGGCCGAGACCCGGCACGGCCTGCTGATCACCATCAACGCCGACGCCGCCGAATCGACCGACGCCCTGATCGAACCGGCGACCGGCCGCACGGTCCGGCAGGCGCCGCGCATCCTCGGCGCCGCCGGCGACTGGCTGCTGCTCGACGGCCTGACCGACCTGACCCTGGTCGACCTGCGGGACAACAGCAGCAAGAAGCTCAGCCGGCCCTCGATCGGCGCGGCACCCACCGTCGTGCCCTCGCGTGAAGGAGCCATCTGGGCCGTCGACTTCGCCAACTCCGCCTACCGCGGCACCAGCACGCAGACGCGGGACCTCTGGCTGCTCCGCCCGGACGGGCCGACCTGGGACCACGCTCCCGGCATGCCGTTCGTCACCGAGCACCTCCCACGCGGCTTCGACTGGTCGGAAGCCGGTGACCTCGTGCTCGCCGACGACGTGCTCGCCGCCTGGCACCCCGGCGAACCGCAGTGGCGGCTGGGGCAGGCCAAGCTGCCGAAAGGCAGCTGGTCGGGCCTGGCGGTCCAGCCGTGACGCTCACTCCTCGTCGAGGCCGTGCTCGATCGCGTAGCGGGCCAGCTCGACGCGGTTGTGCAGCTGCAGCTTCCGCAGCGTCGACTGCACGTGGTTCTCCACCGTCCGGTGCGACAGCACCAGCCGCTCGGCGATCTGCCGCGCGGTCAGCCCCTTCGCGACCAGGCGCAGGACGTCGGTCTCGCGCTCGGTGAGCCGCGGCGGCTCGGCGCCCTCGGCCGGCGCGTCGGCCATCCGCCGGTACTCGCCGAGCACCAGCCCGGCCAGACCCGCGGTGAACACCGGGTCGCCGGCCGCGGTCCGGTGCACGGCGTCCACCAGTTCGGCCGCGGACGCCGACTTGACCAGGTAGCCGGACGCGCCGGCCTTCACCGCCTCGAGGACGTCCTTGTGCTCGCCGCTCGCGGACAGCACCAGCACCTTCGTCGACGGCAGTGCCGAGGTGATCTCGCGGGTCGCGTCGACGCCGGACGTGCTGCCGAGGTTCAGGTCCATCAGCACGACGTCCGGCCGGACGGTCCGCGCGATGCGCAGCGCCGCGTCGGCGTCCGGCGCGGTGGCCTTCACGTCGAAGCCGTGCTCGGTCAGGTCGCGGGCCACCCCGTCGCGCCAGATCGGGTGGTCGTCGACCACCATCACGGAGATCCGCGGCTCGTCGCTCATCTCGCACCCCTCGTGCTCGGCACCCTGACCTCCCACTCCGTGCCCCGGCCGGGCCCGGTGTCGAGGGTCGCGCTCCCGCCGAGGTCGCGGACCCTCCCCCGGATGGATTCCACCACGCCGAGGTGCCCGTCCGCGGCCGCTCGCTCGAGGACGCCGTCCGGAATGCCCGGTCCGTCGTCGCGGACGCTGATCACGACTTCGCCGCCGAGGTCCTCCAGCAGCACCCACGCCCGCGCTTCGGGACCCGCGTGCTTCTCGACGTTCGAGAGCGCTTCGCGGGTGATGGCCACCAGTTCGCCGGTGACGTGGGCCGGCAGCTCGACGTCGTCCGCCGGGGTCGAGACCTGCACCGACGACGTCGCGAGCAGCTGCAGCGCGGCGCGCAGGCTCGCCGTGCCGCGGTCGTTCGGCGTCAGCGGTTCGGTCGTCACCAGCGACCGCAGCGCGATCTCCTGCTCGCCGGCGAGCTTCGCCAGCTCGGCCGCTTCGCCGCCGACCTCGTTGCCGCGCTTGCGGACGCGGGCCAGCACCTGCAGCACGCTGTCGTGGATCGACCTCGCGAGCCGCTCCCGCTCGGCCGTCGCCGCTTCCTTCCGCAGCGCCTGCTCCAGCCGCGCCGCGGACCGGCGGCCCATCGTCGCGGCCATGCCGACCAGCAGCCCGGCCCCGGCGAGCAGGACACCGTCGCGGGCGACGTCGAGGTCGAACTTCTCCCGCGCCAGCCCGGTCGCCACGCCGACGACCAGCCCGGCCAGCACCCCGCCGCCCGCGCCGAAGCGCGCGCCCGCGGCGACCGGCGGCACGGCCGCCCACACCGTCGTGATGAGCGGGACGTTCAGCGCGAACTGCGCGTCACTGAGCACCCACGGCGAAGTCAGCAGCAGCGCGGTCGTCAGCACCAGGTCGAAGACGACCAGCGCGGGTGGCCGCGTCCGCTCCCGCAGGTAGAGGAAGCTGCTCACCACCGACCAGGCGGCCATCACGCCGAGCACCGTCCAGGCCAGCCACTCGCGCTGGTAGTGCCCGCTCTGGACGATCACGGTGCCGAAGGCGAACGCCCAGGTGAGCACGCGGAACGCGAGCACACCGCGCCACATCGGCGTGATCGGGTCGGGCGTCCGCGCGGGGGTCATGCGTCTTCGTCGCCGCGCGTGGGGACCTCCGCCTTGGGCGAGCCCGGCTCGGCGTCGTTCGGCTGCGCGGCCTGGTCCTTCAGGACGTCCACCTCGGCCGGGTCCGGATTGGTCTCGTGCAGCAGCGACCGGACGCCGGCGTTGAGCACCGCCAGCAGCGGCACGGCCAGCAGCGCGCCGGCGATCCCGCCCGCGACCAGGCCGGCGGTGATGGCGAGCACTACGGCCAGCGGGTGCAGCTTCACCGCCCGTCCGAGCAGCAGCGGCTGCAGGATGTGGCTCTCCAGCTGCATCACGCCGATCACGATGGCCAGCACGATCACCGCGCCGATGAACCCGTTCGTCACCAGCGCGATCAGCACCGCGACGCCGCCGGTGATGACCGCGCCGATGATCGGGATGAACGCGCCGATGAACACCAGCGTCGCCAGCGGGATCACCAGCGGCACGCCCACGATCCACAAGCCGATGCCGATGCCGACCGCGTCGACCACCGCGACCGCGGCCGTCGCCCGCACGTAGCTGACCAGCGACGCGAACCCGCGGCGCCCGGCGACGTCGACGCGGTTGCGGACCCGGCGCGGCACCGCGCGGCACAGGAACGTCCAGATGCCGTCGCCGCCGCTGAGGAAGAAGATCGTGATGAACAGCGTCAGCAGGAAGCCGGTGAGGATCTCGCCGACGGTGCTCGCCGTCGTCAGCGCGGTCGTCGTGATCGACGCCTGGTTGTTCTGGATGAACCCGATCGCCTGGTTGATGAAGTCCTGGATCTGCTCCTGGCGCAGGTGCGGCGGCCCGTTGAGCAGCCACTCCTTGATCTGGTTGAGGCTGTCGTTCAGCTGTTTCTGCAGCTGCGGCAGGCCGGAGGAGAACTGGGTGATGACGAACGTCAGCAGCCCGCCGAGCACCGCCAGCCCCGCGATCAGCACGATCGCCGTCGCCAGCCCGCGCGGGAACTTCACCGCCACCAGCTTCTGCACCGCGGGCGCGAGCAGCGCGGACAGCAGCAGGGCGATGGACAGCGGGATGATCACGACGGACAGGTAGCCGATCACCCAGACCACGGCGTACAGCGCGGCGATCACGACGATGAACCGCCACGCCAGCGCCGCGCTGATGCGCAGGCCCCGGGGGATCAGCCCGGTGATGTCCTCGTGCTCCGGCAGGAACGGGTCTTCGCGTCGCGCGTGGCTCACCGGATCACCGTACTGGCAACTCCGCCCGATTCGGCCGCTTTCCGCGGGCCGAGTCCGACACGCTGGACGGCCAGCCGTGATCACTCGCCGTAAAAGCCGATCGCACGCTGTGTTCTTCACACGATGGGGGCATCAAGCCGCGTCGAGGATGCGAGCCGCGTCGCGAATTTGGTTAGGTCGCTTCCGCACCGGCAATCGCCGGAGAGCACCCGGATTTCGAAGGAGACGCACCAGTGGCGGACCACGCGACGAACGAGGGGCAGGGCGCCAAGCGCGCCGGCCGTCTCGTGTCGCGTGCGCTGCTGGTGCTGGGCGGCGCCGTGGCCGGCACCGCCGCCGCGTGGCTCGTCTCCGGTGCGGCCGCTTCCGCGGACACCGTTTCCGACGGCACCGTCTCCGTCACCCCGGTCACCGACGCCACGGCCGGCAGCCTCGGCGACGTCAACCACGGCACCGCGAACCTGGCGGGCGAGGCCGCCGGCGGTCTCGCCGAAGCGGCGAACTGCCACCAGGACGCGACGACGTGGAGCGAGCCGCAGCGCTCGTGCCACACCGACGCCCGCACCCTCGAGCACGAGGTCTCCGAGCGCGTCAGCGACTCGGTGGCGGACCTCGCCGACGACGCGGTGCTGAGCCCGGCGGAGCGCACCCTCGGCGCGGTCGAGCACATCGTCCGCCAGCCGGCGGACACCCGTCAGGTTCTCGAAGAGACCGTCACCCCGGCGCCGGCGCAGGACTTCGGCCACCAGGTGTGGCAGCTGCTCGACCCGGCCGACCGTGGCGACCTGCTCCCCCAGCTCCCGGGTCTCGCCCCGGTCGAGCAGGAGCCGGTGACCACCGGCATCGGCCAGACGACCGACTCGGTCGCCGTCACGACCGTCGAACTCCCCGAGTCCGTGCGAGCCGCGCTCGCGCTGGCAAAGGCGTCCCACCAGAACGACGGCCCCGGTGCCGCGGGCTCGTCCCGCGACGGGCACCGTGACCTGCCGTCCCCGCTGACCCCGGCGCAGCTTCCGGTCGCGCCGTCCGTCCCCACCGCCCCGGGTGGCAGCACTGCCCCCGGTGGTCACCTCGACGGCCTCAACTTCGGTGTCCCGTTCTGGACGACCGAAGCCGTCGACTCCGCCGTCGCGGCCATGAGCCGCGCCGGCCTGCGCACCGCGATGCGCACCCCGGGCGAGCAGCCCGGTGTCACTCCTGACTGAACACCTCCCTTCACGGGTCGCTGACGCGCCCAAGTCCGTCTTCATCTGACGGCTCCTGCGTCCGCGAAATACCCGTGACACGGCGGTGCGCTTTGTCGCGCCCGCAAGAAGTTCCTTCCCCCTCGGTGCGTATCGACGCACCCCCATAAGCCCGCAAGGGAACCCGAAATAAAGGAGAAAAACCCCATGCAGACGTGGGCAAAGCGCGGACTCCAGACCGCACTTGTCACGGGTGGGTTGCTGATGCTGGGTACCGGCATCGCCTCGGCTGACGAGAACGTCAACCCCGACACCCCGGCCTCGCCGCTCGACCTGAACGTCACGGTTCCGATCCAGGAAGCCAACAACGCGGTCGGCACCCCCTTCGGCCAGCTGGACCTGCCCGCCGGGCAGACGGAGCTGAGCGCGAAGCCGGTCACCCAGGCGGCCAACCAGGCGGCCCAGCAGCTCGACGAAGCGAGCCCGATCAGCCAGAGCACCCTCGGCGGTGTCACCAAGGCCGACGGTGCGGGCGCGTTCACCCCGAGCCACAACAACCTCAAGGGCAACAAGGTCACCGGCGACGTCGTCGTCCCGATCCAGATCGTGGACAACGCGGTCGGTGTGCTCGGCGACGCGACCGTCCAGGGTGGCAACCACACCCAGACCTGGGACCACAACCAGGACATCGCGACCACCGGTGAGGACTCGAGCCTCGCGGGCAACGCGGTCGCCCTCGACTGGGCGCTCCCCGTCCAGATCGCCGGGAACGGCGGCGGTGTCGCCGGCGGCACCGGGCGCGTGACCGGTGGGTCGGCCAGCCAGAGCGCCACCGAGACCGGCGACGTCGACACCAACGGTGACGGCTCGGCCCTCTCCGGCAACGTGGTGGCGGGCCAGTTCGCCACCCCGGTGCAGGTGACCGGCAACGCCGCTTCGTACCTGCTCGGCAACGGGCAGAGCCACGGCTACACGGCCGACACCGTCGCGACCTCCGGCGGCTCGCTGTTCAGCTCCGGCGACAACAGCGCGGGATCGGGCAACGTGGTCGGCGCGCCGATCGCCCTGCCGGTCAAGTTCAACTGCAACTCGGGCGCCGTGTGGGGCTCGCTGTCGAACTCCGACGGCTGCAACACCTCGGCCGACGCCACCGCCGGGGACACCCGCGAAGGCAGCCTGGGCATCCCGACCTACGTCGAGACGTCCGGCAACGACTCGTTCCTGTCCGGCAACGGCGGGGCGGCCTCGCTCTCCCCGATCGCGAACGTCGCGGGTGTCGCGGGCTCGTGGATCGGCAACGCCACGGCGGGCATCCCCGAGACCGGCAGCTCCTCCAGCACGGTCGACTCGGGTGGCTTCGTCAAGACCGCCGGCGACGACGCCAGCGGCTCGGGCAACGTCCTGAACCCGTCGGTCGCGCTGCCGGTCGAGGCCTTCGGCATCGGTGGCACCTACATCGGCCAGGCGAACGCGGCGCACGACAACACCACCGATGCCAACGCGGGCAACGGCAGCTACACCAAGGGCAACGGCTCCGTCCTCGGCGGCAACATCGTCAACACCCAGACCGCGGGCGCGCCCGAGGTCTTCGGCATCGGCGGCAGCCACATCGGCAACGCGACCGGCACGGCGACCGAGGACAAGACGGTCACCGCCGGGGCGTACGACGGCACCCAGGGCGACAACTCGTCCGGCTCGGGCAACGTCGTCCAGGTGCCGGTCGGCCTGCCCGCCGAGGTGTTCGGCGTGGGCGGCTCGTTCATCGGCCAGGGCTCCGGCTCGGCCGACGAGACCAAGGTCGTCTCCGGCGGCGGCGGTGGCAGCACCCACGACGACAACGGCTTCCTGAGCTCGAACCTGGGCACCGTGCCGGCGTCGCTGCCGGTGCAGGTCGCCAACATCGGTGGCGCGTTCGTCGGCCAGGGCCACGGCAAGGGCTCGACCGACACGACGTCCAACGCGGGCGGCGACGTCACGGCGAACGGCCCCGCGGGCGCCGGCGCCGGCAACATCATCGAGGCCCCGGTCTCGCTCCCGGTGCTGGCCGCCGGCAGCGGTGCCGCCCTCGCGGGCATCGGCACCGGTGAGAACGACAACATCACCGACTCCTCGGCGGGCGGCGACGCCCTCACCGACGGCCAGGACGGTGCGCTGACCGGCAACATCGTGAAGGCCCCGGTCGCGGGTGTCGCGCAGGTCTTCAGCGACGGCGTCGCGGGTGCGGCCCTGGGCCACGGCCTGGGCACCAGCGACACCATGTCGGAGGCGGGCGGCGACGCCACCACCAACGGTGACGGTGGCGCCGTGGCCGGCAACATCGTCGGCGCGGACGCGCTGCCGGTCGCGCAGGTCTTCGGCGACGCGGTGAGCGCGGCGGGTGTCGCCAGCGGCACCGGGATCAACACGACGTCCGTGGAGAACGCGGGCGACGACACCACCTCGGGTGTCGAGGGCGCCATCTCCGGCAACATCCTCGACATCCCGGCCACGGCGATCGCGCAGCTGTTCGGCGACGCGGTGACCGTGGGCGGCGTGGCGCACGCTGTCGGCGACAACTCGCTGACCACGGAGAACGGCGGCGAGCCGGTCACCGAGGGCGACGGGTCGGCCCTGTCGGGGTACAACTTCTACCACGACATCGTGGCGCCGGTGCAGATCTTCGGCGTGCCCCTCGAGCTGCTCGGGGTGGCCACCGCGGACGCGACCGACATGACGAGCATCGACGGCGAAGCCACCGAGGTGGCCGAGACGATCGCGAACCCGGTCGAGGGTTCGGAGCTGGGCGCGGGCGAGCTGCCCTCGCTGACCGGGCTCGCCAGCGGCCTGCCGACGGCGGGGCTGCCCACCCAGGGCCTGCCCGCGCTGCCGACCGCCGCGCCGCTCGGTGCCGAGCGCGCCGACCTGCCGACCGGTGGGAACCCGCTGGCCGGGCTGACCCAGCTGTCGCACCTGGGTGGCGTCGCCGCGATGCCGAAGCCGACCCTGCCCAACACCGCGGCGCTGCCCGCCGTGACCGGGCTGTCGGCGCTGGGTGGTGCCCTGCCGGGTCACACCGAGCGTGCGGACCTGCCGACCGCGGGCCTGCCGATCGCGGCCCCGGCCCTGCCGGCCGTGCCGGCCCTGGGCGCGCTGCCCGGCTCCGAGCGTGCGGACCTGCCGACCGGCGGCCTGCCCGTCGCGCTGCCGGCCCTGCCCGCCGTGGGTGGCGTCCCGACGCTGCCGGTCGCCCTCCCGGTGACCCCGGCCCTGCCCGCCGCCCCGGCGCTGCCGGCCGCCCCGGCCCTGCCGGTGAACGCCAAGCTGCCGGTGCTGGACAGCGCCGCCCCGGCCGCGCAGGTCCCGGCGATGTCGGGCCTGGACTCCACCGGCTTCCTCGCGAAGCTGCTGGGCCTGGTGAAGCGCAAGTAGTTCGGTGACGCCGGGTGAGGTTCAGCCAGAGCCTCACCCGGCCCCCAACCCCCGGCAGGCGCTCCACCGCGCCGCGAGGTTCTCCTCGCACGGAGCGCCTGGCGATCGATGGAAAACGCTCCTTCCCTGGAGACGGCGAGCCCCAGGAACCGATCAGGTTCCTGGGGCTCGTTCGTGTTCGGGGACAGGTCAGGAGAACTGCAGGGACCGCTTCGCCAGCCCGTGCCAGAAGCCGTCGATCACCGTGCGGCCGGACTTCTCCTCCGCGGTCGCGCCGAGCGAGACGAACAGCGGCGCGAAGTGCTCGATCCGCGGGTGCGCGAGGGTCGCGGCGGGCGCCTTGTGCCGGAAGTCGAGCAGCGCGTCGACGTCTCCGCTGCGCACGACCTCGTCGCCCCAGTGGTCGAACTCGGCCGACCACGCCGGCGGTGTCCCGTCGGTCGCGCGGGCCATCCCGCTCAGGTTGTGGGTGAAGAAGCCGCTGCCGATGATCAGCACGCCTTCGTCGCGCAGCGGCGCGAGCTTGCGGCCGAGGTCGAACAGCTCCTGCGGGTCGAGCGACGGCATCGAAACCTGCAGCACCGGCACGTCGGCGTCCGGGTACATCTCCACCAGCGGCACGTAGGCGCCGTGGTCGAGGCCGCGCTCCGGCGCGTCGTGCACCGGAGTGTCGGTGGAGCGGAGCAGCTTCCGCACCTTCTCCGCCAGTTCCGGCGCGCCCGGAGCCGCGTACTTCACCTGGTAGTAGCGCTCGGGGAAGCCCCAGAAGTCGTACACGAGCGGCACGGTCGTCGTGGCCGCGATGGTCAGCGGCGCCTCCTCCCAGTGCGCCGACACGACCAGGATCGCGCGGGGCTTGGGCAGGTCGGCCGACCAGGCGGCGAGCTGGCGGGTCCACGTGGTGTCGTCGGCGAGCGGCGGCGCTCCGTGGCTGAGGTAGAGGACCGGGGTGCGGGTCATCGACGGCTCCAGTGCTTGAAAGTTCAACTACTAGGATACCTGACGCCGCCGCCGTCCGGGATATTCCGTCAGCCGCGCTCGAGGTTCGCCGCGCAGCGCTCCAAGGTGCGGATCGTCGTGCGGTAGTCGTCGTCGCTGATGCCGTCGGTCGCCGTGGCGCGAAACGCCCGGACCCGCGCCTCGACCCGGGTGTGGGCTCGGCGGCCGGCGTCGGTGAGCTCGCCGGTGCCGGCGACCCAGCCGCGGGCGCGCAGATCGGCCACCTGCCGAGTGGTCGCGCCGAACGGAGCCATCGCCGCGTCGACCTCCTCCGGCGTGCGAGCGCCGAGGGCGATCGTGTTGAGTACCTGCCAGTGCCGGCGGCTCAGCGACTCCGCGTCGAGGGCTCGGGCCATGGAGGATTCGAGGAGCTCGTGGACGTGGCGCAGGTGCCACCCGAGGGGTTTCATGGGTACTCCGGATATGTCAATGAACAACTATATGTAAAAGTACATGTAGTTCGGAGGTGGGGCAACCATGACGGACGCGGTGGCCGACGTCGAGCGCGCCATGATCGCGATCCGCCGCAGCCAGCAGCGGCGAGCGCTGAGCCGGATCGGCAAGGCCCGCGGCCAGGGCGCGCACGACCCCGTGCACGAACTGCTCGACGTCGTCGAAGAACTCACCGAACGCGGCGAAGCCGGCACGGTGACCGCGTTGAGCGCGGCGCTGGGCGTGGACCAGCCGCGCGCGAGCCGGCTGGTGGCGCGCGCGGTCGAGCAGGGCCTGCTCCGCCGCGAAGCCGATCAGCGCGACGGACGGCGTGCGGTGCTCGTGCCGACCGAGGCCGGCCAGGCGCACCTCGACGAACTGCACGCGTTCCGGCGCTCGGTGTTCGCCGAGGTGATGGCGGACTGGCCGGAGGAGGACCGCGAGAACTTCGGCAGGCTCCTCACGGCGTTCGTCCGCGGGTACAGCGCGCTCGGCTAGTCGTGCGAAAGGTCGACGAACCGGCTGTAGTGCAGCTGGTGGGCGACGGTGATCGTCGCGGTCGGGCCGGCGCGGTGCTTCGCGATGATCAGGTCCGCCTCGCCCGCGCGCGGGTCGTCGCGCTCCCAGGCGTCCGGGCGGTTGACCAGGATGACGAGGTCGGCGTCCTGCTCCAGTGAGCCGGACTCACGCAGGTCCGACAGCATCGGGCGCTTGTCCGTCCGCTGCTCCGGACCACGGTTCAGCTGGCTGATCGCGATCACCGGGACCTCGATCTCCTTCGCCAGCAGCTTCATCTGCCGCGAGAATTCCGAGACTTCCTGCTGCCGCGACTCGACGCGCTTGCCGGACGTCATCAGCTGGAGGTAGTCGAGGACGACGAGCTTGAGGTCGTTGCGCTGCTTCAGCCGCCGGGCCTTCGCGCGGATCTCCATCATCGTCATGTTCGGCGAGTCGTCGACGAACAGCGGCGCCTCGGACACCTCGCTCATCCGGCGGGCCAGCCGCGTCCAGTCGTCGTCGGACATCTTGCCGCCGCGCATGTCGGCGAGGCGGATCTTGGCCTCGGCCGAGAGCATGCGCATGACGATCTCGGTCCGGCTCATCTCCAGGGAGAAGATGACGCTGGTCATGCCGTGGCGGATCGACGCCGAGCGGGCGAAGTCCAGGCCCAGTGTCGACTTGCCGACACCGGGCCGGGCGGCGACGATGATCATCTGGCCCGGGTGCAGGCCGTTGGTCAGCTCGTCGAAGTCGGTGAACCCGGTCGGGATGCCCTGCGACTGGCCACCGCGGGAGGCGATGGCGTCGATCTCGTCCATCGTCGGCTGCAGCAGCTCTTCCAGCGCGACGTAGTCCTCGCTGGTCCGGCGCTCGGTGACGTCGTAGATCGCGGCCTGCGCGCGGTCGACCACCTCGTCGATGTTCGCGCCGTCGGCCGCGGCCGCGCCGTAGCCGTACTGCACGATCCGGGTGCCCGCCTCGACCAGCCGGCGCAGCACCGCCTTCTCCGAGACGATCTCCGCGTAGTAGCCCGCGTTCGCCGCGGTCGGCACCGTCGCGATCAGCGTGTGCAGGTAGGGCGCGCCGCCGACGCGGCCCAGTTCGCCGCGCCGCTCCAGCTCCGCCGACACCGTGATCGGGTCGGCGGGCTCGCCGCGGCCGTAGAGGTCGAGGATGCAGTCGTAGATCGCCTGGTGCGCGGGCCGGTAGAAGTCGTCGGGGCCGAGTGCTTCGATGACGTCGGCGACCGCGTCCTTCGACAGCAGCATGCCGCCGAGCACGGACTGCTCGGCCGCGAGGTCCTGCGGCGGCTGGCGGTCGAACCCGCCGCCCCCCGGGCCCCCGGGGCCGGGGTCGCTCGGACCCGGGTCGGACTCCGCGTACATCGGACTGCGGTCGTCGGTCAGCGCCACCGCCCCGGACACCTCCTCATCGTGTCGAACACCCGTTCGAGTATGCCGGATCTTCGCTCTCGAAGCACGCGGCTCGATCCGCGTCACCCGTTCCCGGGGCCCTCCCCGATGATCGGCGACGACGTCCGTCAGCTGTCGCAGACACGCGGAGCGCCACCGTGAGTACAGGCCCGAGCGGGCACGCTAGATCCCCCGGAAGGCGGATGGCAATTCAGGATGGGGACCCTTCTGTGGACAACCTGGGGATGAATGGGGGTAACCAGTCACAGGTGACGCGAGAGCTGTGGACAAGTTGGGGACAAGGTTGATCGGCTTCGACAAACCCGCTGGTCAAACCCTGTGAACAAGGTGTGGAGAACTTCCCGGAAACTCGTTCGGCGTGTCGCGGGAAACCCGTTGTTCGGCGTGTCGTGGGCCAGCCGGAGACCATTGGACCGCACGCCCTGTGGATGAATATCACGGAGGGTAGAGCAGTAACCCGGAGGGCTGAACGGCCGGCGGGTCAGGCCGCGGTGAGCCTGCCCTGTGCGCTGCGTAACCGGTCAGCGAGAACGCGCTGGTCGGCCGGGGTGAAGGCGATCCGGTTCTCCCCGCGCCCCGGAACCTCCTCGGTCAGCCATCGGCCTTCCGAGGTATCGATGTAGTTCACCGGGCGTTCGATCCGGTGCCGGGCGCCGGTGCGGCTGCGGGCCGCCACGTACAGGCTGCCGCTTCCCATTCGGCGTAGCGCCAGGATCCGGCGGAGCTCCTCGACCTCTTGCGAGCCCTCGGCCGGACGGTCGTTGCGGAGGACGGCGTACCCGCCGTCGTCCCCGCGGGCGGTCCCCTCGAGCTGGCTCTTCGGCACCGCCAGCGGCGTCCCGCGCCCGGGCGCGAGCTTCGGGATCTGCCCGAGGAAGTCGTCGAGCAGCTCGCCCGGCCGCGACGACTCCAGCACGACGACGTCCAGCTCCTCGTGCTTGGCCAGCACGAACGCCTCACCGCCGGCGCTGCCCGCCAGCAGCCGGTAGCTGACCGGCTTGCCCTGGAACCCGCCGTCGACCCAGCCGTAGTACTCCAGCTGCGGCCGGGTGATCGCTTCGACCGTCGCGACGAACCCGGGGTGCATGCCGCGCGAGCCGAACAGCCCGGCCTTGGCGAGCTCGGCGTTGGCCCGCTCGTCCTCGGCGCGCTGGGCCTCGTCGCTGTACCAGGTCGGCGTCTCGGACAGCACCGTGTGCGGCTCGCCGCCGCGGCGCCTGATCAGGTTGATCAGGGTGCCGGTCGAGATGGTGACCTGCCTGTCCAGCACGCTTTCCCCCAGTAGGAATCCGAACCCGGTGCAGCGGAAACCACCGGGCGCGCTCATCTTGGCACGCGCCCGGCCGTCCCGCGTGTGCTACTCGCCGATGACCGGCGGAGCCGTCAGCTCGTCGGTCCCGAAGATGTCGTTCGGGTCGTCGCCGAGCAGGTACTTCGACGTGCGTTCCTCGTCGCCGCCGCCCTGGCCCTTCGCGCCGTGGCCCATGCCGCCCATGCCACCCATCCCGGTGGCACCGCCGCGCCCGGCCGCCGCGCCGCCCGCGCCCATCGCGCCGCCGGCCCCCATGCCGCCCCGGCCCGCGCCGGCGGCACCCGCACCGCCCGGCATGGCCGCGCCGGTCGAGCCACCGGGCCCGAAGCCCGCGCCGCCGCCCGGACCGAAGCCGGCCGTCGGGTCGCCGATCCCGCCCGACCCACCGGGGCCGAAGCCGCCGCCACCACCGGAGAAGTTCGGCGTGCCGCCGCCGGGCCCGAAGCCCGGCATCCCCGGCACGTCCGACGGCGAGAAGCCCGACGAGTGCGTGCCGTCGTTGAAGTTCGGCGGGGTGTAGTTGGCGCCGCCGGGGAGCTTGGACGGGTCGTAGCTCCCGCTCGGCACCTTCCCCGGGTCGAAGCCCGGCACCTTGGACGGGTCGTAACCACCGCCCGGCACCTTGGACGGGTCGAAGCCGCCGCCGGGCATGTTCGGCGGCTGGCCGTTGAACGACGGCACGCCGCCCGGGCCGGGCATGTTCACGCCACCGGGGCCGGTGCCGGGGGCACCTCCGCGCTCGCCGTCCCCGTTTCCGTTGCCGTCGCCCGGCTTCTTCTTGCCGTCCTTGCCGTTGTCGATGTTGACGTTCTCCTGCTGCCCCTTCAGCGCGGAGTACGTCGGCATCTTCTGGCCGTTGTCGTTGCTCGCCTTGTAGTAGGTGTTGAAGGCGTCGACGTTGGCCTGGCCCTTGGTGTTGTAGTCGCGGATCGCCCGGTCGGTGTCGGTCGTCCACGGCGTGATCGCGTTGAGCAGGTTGTTCTTCGGCGGGTCCTTCGGGACCTCCTGCACCTGCGCGTGCACGGTGGTGAAGGCGGTGTTCTGCTCGCCGAGGTACTTGTCGGAGTCGGTGAGCTTGGTGCCCGAGTCCTCCATCCACACGCGCAGCGGGTGCGCGCCGGCGTTCTGCGCCGCTTCCGCGCCGCCGCCGGTCCAGGCCGCGTCCATCTCCTTGGCCAGGGTGTCGATGGTGGTGAGCCGGTCCGCGTAGGCGCCCTTCAGCCGGCTCGCCGCCGCCTGCCCGTTCTGGATCGAGCCGGTGCCGGGGCCGGTGGTGATCTGGTGCCAGATGTCGTAGCAGTCGATCTTGCGGTCACCCTGCACCGACGTGTGGTCGTCCGAGTGCGTGGTGGCCATGTTGTATGCGGCGAACCCGCCGAGCAGGACCAGTTCCAGCATCTCAGCCCCCCATCAAGGTCTGGATCATCGCTTCGCCGAACTTCCCCGCGACCGAGCACGGGTCCGACGCGCCCGCGCCGTTGTCGTACTGCACCAGGATGTTGACCGCCAGTTCGTCGGTCACCCCGACGAACAGGCCGCACTTGCCGTTCTTGCGGTCGTCCAGCGCGGCGGCGTAGACGGCCGGGTACCCGGAGGACTGCGACTCCTCGAAGTAGGCGTCGTTCGCCTTCGTGTCGTAGACGTCCTGCAGGCCGTTCTTGTTCGCCGTCACCGTGGTCACGTCGATCTGGTTGCCCGGGTCGGCGGCTTCCTGGAACGTGCAGCTCGGGCCGTTGCCCGTGCTGCGCGGGGTGCCGTCGCCGAGGCTCAGCGTGGAACGCCCGGCCGCGTTGATCGTGGTGCACGCGTCGGAGGTGATACTCGCGGTGTTCAACGGCTGCGGCACCCGCGGCGCGGAGCCGGCGGCCG
This sequence comes from Amycolatopsis sp. NPDC003865, assembly GCF_053605345.1. Classification (NCBI taxonomy): domain Bacteria; kingdom Bacillati; phylum Actinomycetota; class Actinomycetes; order Pseudonocardiales; family Pseudonocardiaceae; genus Amycolatopsis; species Amycolatopsis sp. NPDC003865. The sequence continues at coordinate 336,799 of NZ_JBSGJA010000002.1, forward strand.
ACGACGAGGTCTCGCTGCCGCTGGTCTCTTCGGTCGAAGCCGGGTTGGCGGTTCCGCGGGTCTTGCCGGAACACCCCGCGACGGCGAGCACGGCGAAGACCAGAGCCGGAACGGCGAGGAGTCGTCGGTTCACGTGGCCTGGTTCCCCGTCTTCGAGAGGTCGGCCTGCGTGTCCGACTCCTTGGTGGTGATCTTCTTCTTCGCGGCCGTCAGCGCCTCGATGTAGTTCTTGACGTACTCCTGCATCTTGGAGTTCTGCTCGAGGAACGCCTTGCCGGACGGGTTCGCGAGCTTCTCCCAGTCGCCGCTGGCGAACTCCTTGCCGGGCGCCTTGACGTTCGCCATCAGGTTGGCGTCGTCGTAGTCGCGCTTGAGGTCGGCCTGGAGGTCCTGCCACTTCTTGATCACGCCGTCGATCTTGTCGGCGTCGAACGTGAATCCCCCTCCGCCGGACGGCGCGGACATGTTGACCTCGTTACCCATCCGAGTGCGCTCCCTTCGCGTCCCGCTCCATTGTCCTACGACGACGGCCGCGTGTCCGGGGTTCCCCCGAAACGCGTGAAGGCGGGCCGCCCACCAGGGAGCGACCCGCCTTGTGCACGGCGTACTACCTTACTGCGAGGCCTTGACCTCGAGGCGCACGTCGACCTTGACGTCCGGGTGCAGCCGGGCGCCGACCGAGTGCTTGCCGACGGTCTTGATGTGGTCGCGCAGCTCGATGACGCGCTTGTCGAGCAGCGGGCCACCGGCCGCCTTGATCGCGTCGACGATCTCGCCGGCGGTGATCGAACCGAAGAGCTTCTTCGAGCCCTCGGCCGCCTTGCCGGTGAGCTGGATGGCGCCGAGGCCCTCCAGCGTCGCCTTGATCTCCTTGGCGTGGTCGAGGTCGCGGATGCGACGGCTCTCCTGCGCGCGCTGGATCGTGCGGACGTTCTTCTCCGCGCCCTTGGAGGCCACGATCGCGTAGCCCCGCGGAAGCAGGTAGTTGCGCGCGTAACCGTCCTTGACCTCGACGATGTCGCCGGGGCCGCCCAGGTTGGCCACGTCCGTGGTGAGGATGATCTTCGCCATGTCAGTGCCCTCCCTTAGCGCGCGGTCGAGGTGTAGGGCAGCAGCGCCATTTCGCGGGAGTTCTTGACCGCGATGGCGATGTCACGCTGGTGCTGGCTGCAGTTGCCGGTGACGCGACGGGCACGGATCTTGCCGCGGTCGGAGATGTACTTCCGCAGCAGGTTGGTGTCCTTGTAGTCGATCAGTTCCGGGCGGCCCTTCTTCTCGGCCTTGCAGAACACGCAGACCTTCTTCTTGGGCTTGCGAATGGGTGGCTTGGCCACTGTCTACTCCTGGTAATTCAAATCTTTGTGGATGTGTACGAGATCAGAAGGGGGGCTCGTCCGAGAAGCCGCCGCCACCGCTGCTCGCGGCCGGCGCGGAACCCCACGGGTCGTCGGCGGGAGCGCCGCCGCCACCGCGGTTGCCGCCGCCACCGCCGCCGCCGAAGTCACCACCGCCGCCGCCACCGCGGCTGACCTTGTTGACCTTGGCCGTGGCGTAGCGCAGCGAGGGGCCGATCTCGTCGACCTCGAGCTCGACGACGGTGCGCTTCTCGCCTTCCTTCGTCTCGAACGACCGCTGCTTCAAGCGGCCCTGCACGACGACGCGGGCGCCGCGGGTCAGGGACTCGGCGACGTTCTCCGCCGCCTGGCGCCAGATGTTGCAGCGCAGGAACAGCGCCTCGCCGTCCTTCCACTCGCCGGACTGCCGGTCGAGCGTGCGCGGGGTGGACGCGACGGTGAAGTTCGCGACCGCCGCACCGGACGGGGTGAAGCGCAGCTCCGGGTCGGACGTCAGGTTGCCGACCACCGTGATGACGGTGTCTCCAGCCATCGGGGTTCCCCTCGGGCTCAGGCCTTGGCGGCAGCGGGCTTGGCCGCGGCGCGCTTGACCTCGCGACGCATGACCTTGGTGCGGAGCACGGTCTCCTGCAGCGACAGCTGGCGGTCCAGCTCCTTCACCGCGTCCGAAGACGAGTTCAGGTCGAGCAGCGCGTAGATGCCCTCGGCGTGCTTCTTGATCTCGTACGAGAGGCGACGACGGCCCCAGACGTCGACCTTCTCCACGGAACCGCCCGAAGTGCGGATCACGTTGAGGAAGTTGTCCAGCGTGGGGGCGACCGTGCGCTCGTCGAGCGTGGGGTCCAGGATGACCATTACCTCGTAATGGCGTGACACAACCACTCACCTCCTATGGGCTCGCGGCCACGGGCTGTCCGTGGCAGGAGGGTTTGTCCAGGTAAGGCTACCTGGGGGTGCCTTCGGGGCCGGACGCCGGGGTCAGCTCGCGCGGCGCAGCGCCCACGTGCGGACGAGGGCCGCCGTGACGCCGGCCAGCACGATCACCGCGAGCAGCATCGGCAGCTGGACGTCGTTCGACGCGCTGTTCGAGGCGAGCGACTGCGCGTTGCCCGCGTCGCGGATGCCGGCGCTCTGGCCGGTCTGGTCGCCCTGGCCGGCCTGCGGGGCGGAAGCGTCACCGGGGAGCGTCCCGTTTGCCGGGTACCGCGCACCGGGGGCGACGGCCGTGCCGGCGGTCGCCGTGGGGATGCCGCTGTAGTCGCGCATCGGCGCGCTGCCGCCCGTGCCGCCGGCGGTGCCCGGGTTCAGGTTGGAGAGGTTGCCGGTGGTGCCGCCCGGGACGGTCGCGGTGCCGCCCGGCGTGGTGCCGGTGCCCTGCTGGCCCGGTGCGACGTAGTTCGTGGCGACCGTCGTCAGGCCGCAGCCCTGCGCGACGTGCGCGGAGATCGAGCTGAGGACCTCGTTCTTGGTGCTGTCCAGCACGCCGAGGCCGTTGGCGCCCTTGAGCGCGGTCGCGACGACGCCGCCGATCGCCGGGCCGGCGATCGTGCCGCCCGCCGCGTTCGGCACCTGGCCGACCGGCAGCGCGCCTTTGGCGGCGATCGTGTCGGCGAGGGAGTCCGGCCACACCGAGAGCGCGGTCCACAGGTGCGAGTTCACGTAGTCCCGCGCGCCCTTGCGGACCAGTTCCTTCACCGAGGAGCCCTGGATCGCGACCGTGTCGCCCATGCTGCCGTTCACCGCGCCCGAGCACGTGCCCGCGAGCGTCGTCGCGGCGGAAGCCGTGCCCGTGGAAAGGAACGCGCCGCCTGCCAAGAACGCGGCGAGGGCGGTGGCGGTCAGGATCTTCCGCACGTGCATGTCCTCCAAAGCTTTACGGGGGCGTCGTCCCGGGCAACAGGATCAACGAAGAAGATACGTGAAAGGTACTCGGCAGTCGGATCAATTTGCAGCGGCCATTCGGCGGAGCACCCAGGTCCGCACGAGGCCCGCGCTGACTCCGGAGAGTGCCAGCACCGCGATCAGCAGCGGCAGATTCGACCCGTCCGTGAATCCGTCGGACACCGACGGTAGCGCCTGGGCCTGGCCCGCCGTCTGGATGCCGGAGTTGCCCGCCGCGGCCTGGTCGGGCCCGGTGAGCCCGTACTGGGGCGCGTAACCCGGGATCTGGCTGCCGTACCGGAGGGCGGGCGACGGCGTGAAGAGCCCGGCCGTCGCGAACGGGATGCCGCTGTAGTCCCGCATCGGCGCGTAGCCCGTACCGATGCTGAACGGGAAGCCGCCGAACGCCGGGCTCGCGCCGCCGCCGGAGAAGCCGGGGAGCAGCGGGCTGTTCGCTTCCGGGATGCCGCCGGAACCCTGGGGGGTGCCACCCTGCTGGTTGCCGCCGGTCCCGCCGGACGGCGGCTGCTGCGGGTTGCCGCCGGGCTGCTGGGGCGCGGGCTGCCCGCCGCCGCTGAGCGCGCTCACGCCCTGCTGGGCGCCGCTGGTCACACCCTGCACGCCCTGGTTGATCGCGCTCGCCGCGGGCGCGCCGACCACCGGCACCGGTGCCACGACCGTGTCCACCACCTTGACGGTGACCTGGCAGAGCGTGCCGAGGATCGCGTTGATGGTTCCGGTCAGCACTTTGGTGCCCTCGGTGACGACACCGAGGTTGAGCGGGAGACCGAGCAGCGGGGTCGTGGCTTTGATCGTGTCGCCCGGCTTCGCCTCCACGGTGCTGCCGCAGGGCACGGTCTTGGTGTCGGCGGAGGCGGTGCCGGGCATGCCGAGCACGGCCGAACCCGCGAGCACGAACGCCGTCGCTCCGACCGCCGTTGCCCTCCGTGTCCGATCCTGCATGCTCGCCGCCCCTTGTCTCGTCGCCTCTCCCCAGGACAACGACGTTAAGGCAGCACGGTGACGCCCGCTCGCTCAGAAATGTCCGGCATTCGAGTGGAAGCGGGCGTCACCCTCGGTCAACTCAGGCCGGCTTGCGGCGGATCCACGCCCGGACGAGGGCCGCGGCGACGATCGCCAGCGCCAGCACCGCGAGCAGCATCGGCAGCTTCGCCGGCGGCGTCACGCCGGGCAGCGCCTCGGCCGTGCCGGACTTCTGCTCGTCGACCGTCGGGACCTGCTGGCCGGGGATGATCTGCGCGATCACCGGCGCCTGCACCAGGCTGCCGGGCAGCAGGGAGGCGTTGCTGAAGATGCCCGAGATCGCGTCTCCGGGCAGGCCCGCGTTGCCGGGTCCGGTGGTCACCGGGCCGGTGCTGTCGCCGGGCGGGTTCTGCCCCGGCGGCGTCGGACCGGGCGGAGCCGGCGGCGCGGGCGGGTTCGGGGCCGGCGGGAGCGGCAGCGGGGGCAGCTCCTCGGCCACGCCCTGCGTCACGCCACCGACGGTGTTCACGACGGTCTGCGCGGTCGGGCAGACCGTCTTCGCCGCCGCGTCGCCGACCACCGGCACGTCGCCGATGCCGAGCGCCCGCACGGTGTCGCCCACCGGCAGGGTGAGCAGCGGGGCCGAGCCGTTCGTGTTCCGGGACGTCGAGTCGAGCCCGACGGTCAGCCGGTCCGGGGCGTTCAGCGGGGCGCCGGCGTCGAGGACCAGACCGGTCTTCGCGTCGCGCGCTTCGCCGTTCTGCAGGGTGGCCGAGCAGTCGCCGCCGAGGGTCGGGCTGGTGTCCGCGCTCGCCACCGCCGGCGCGAGCAACGCGGCCGAAGCGGCGAAAGTGAATCCCAGTGCGGTGATCCGGGTGAACTGCTTCCCCATCGATGCCCTCCGGCAGTCGGACCAATCTGGATCACGGAACGCGCTCACGGTACTCCACGAGCGTCACCAACCGGTCCCACAGGCCGAAGATGCACCCGGAGTAGCGTGCTCGGCATGCTGATTGGCGCCCATGTCCGTGACGACGACCCGTTGACCGCGGTCGCCGAGCGCAAAGCCGACGTCGTCCAGTTCTTCCTCTCCGACCCGCAGGGCTGGAAGGCCCCGAAGCCACACCCCCACGGCGAGGCCATCAAGGCCGACCCCGTCGAGGTGTTCATCCACTCTCCTTACCTCATCAACGTGGCTTCGCTGAACAACCGGATCCGCATCCCCTCCCGCAAGAACGTCACGCAGCACGCGGACGGCGCGGCGGCGATCGGCGCGAAGGGCCTGATCGTGCACGGCGGGCACGTCGGCGACAACGACGACGTCGAGGTCGGCCTCGACAACTGGCGCAAGCTCTTCGAGCGCGAACAGGAGAAGGGCGGCTTCAAGGTCCCGATCCTGATCGAGAACACCGCCGGCGGCGAGAACGCGATCACCCGCGACCTCGAGGTCATCGCCCGGCTGTGGGACAAGGTCGGCGAGTTCGGCGCCGGGTTCTGCCTGGACACCTGCCACGCGTTCGCCGCGGGCTGGGACCTCGCGACCGCCGTCGAAAAGGTCAAGGCCATCACCGGCCGGATCGACCTGGTGCACCTCAACAACTCCCGCGACGAGTTCGGCTCGACCCGCGACCGGCACGCCAACGTCGTCGAGGGCGAAGGCACGATCGACCCCGAGGCGCTGGTCGAGGTGGCCAGGGCCGCCGGCGCGCCGGTCGTCGTCGAGACGCCGGCCGACGGTCAGGCCACCGACATCGCCTACCTGCGCGAAAAGCTGGGTTAGGCCGCCACGGCCTTGCGGCGGCGCCGGACGGCGTTCGGGACGACCACGTCCCGGGCGCCGTCGAGGAAGCCGCCCGCCGGGTCGTCGTCGCCCGCGGCCCGGACGAGGTCGGTGCCCGGCCGGTAGATCTCGCGCACGACCAGCACGCACAGCGCGGCCACGGCGAGGTCGCGGACCACGACCGTGCCGAGGAACCAGCCCTCGGGCAGGCCCTTGTGGTCGACGCCGAGGTAGTAGAACATCCGCGGCACCCAGACCAGGGCGTCGATCAGCATCCAGCCCAGCAGCAGCCGCCAGCGCGGGATCGCCAGCACGGCCAGCGGCACCAGCCACAGCGAGTACTGCGGGCTCCACACCTTGTTCGTCAGCAGGAACGCGGCCACGACGAGGAACGCGAGCTGGCCGACGCGCGGCCGCCGCGGTGCGGCCAGCGCCAGGTAGGCGATGCCCGCGCAGCAGGCCAGGAACAGCACGGCGACGGTCAGGTTGAGGTAGGTCGGTGTCTGGTTCTTCTGCAGCACACCGTCGAAGCCCGCCCAGCCCGTGGTGTACGAGAAGACGTTGTACAGCGAGTCCGGGTCCATCGGCCGCAGCGTGTTCAGCCGGAAGAACTCCCACCAGCCGCGGGTCGCGGTGAGGATGAACGGCGCGTTCACCGCCAGCCACGTCACGACGGTGGCGGCCGCGGTCTTCCAGAACGGCGTGAGCTTCCCGGCGCGCAGGCACAGGAAGAACAGCACGCCGAGCAGGAACAGCGGGTAGAGCTTGGCCGTCGCGCCCAGGCCGAGCAGGAGCCCGGCGAGCAGCGGTTTCTTGCGCGCCCAGGCGAGCAGGCCGGTCGCGGTGAACGCGGTCGCGATCGCGTCGAAGTTGGTGAACGCGTGCACCAGCACCAGCGGCGAGGCCGCCACCAGCACCATGTCCCACGGCCGGCGTTTCACCGTCCGGCCGGTCGCCCACACGGTGACCAGCCAGGCCAGTGCCAGGAACAACGCCGTCAGGTCGAAGTAGACGGCGACCGGCAGCGCGCCGGGCAGCCAGCCGCTCTCGGCGACGTCCAGCCAGCCCGCCGCGAGCTTCGCGTTCGCCCACTGGAAGAGGCCGGTGAACACCGGGTACTCCATGTACCGGGTGTCGTTCTCCGCGGTCTGCGAGCTCTCCTTCCACGACGTGTAGTACGGGAAGGTGCCCGGCCGGTCGAGCCGCTCGGAGCTGTAGAGCGGCACGATGTCGGAGTAGCACATCGCGACGAACGGGCGGCCCGCCCGCCAGTCGAGCTGGTTGGCGCCGCTGGAGTCCTGGTACTGCTGGATGCAGGAGCCCTTGCCGAGCCAGCACAGCATCAGCGCGAGGGTGGCCAGCAGCAGGCCGACGCGCTGCGGCGACCAGAACCAGTGCCTGCCGACCGCCGCGTGCTCGCCCAGCGGGCCGCCGAGTGGTCTGGTGACCGCCGCGGCGAGGGGCTCGTTCCAGCTCGGGACGACCCGTTCCGCCCGGGTAAGCGTCACGGGGCCGGGGTCCGGCTCGCGCGTGGTCTCCTCTGGCACGAGTGCGGATGTTAGCGGTGATCGGGGGCAGCGGTGGTGAAGCCGGTGATCATGCCGGATTCGCGTAGTACGAGGCCAGGACCTCCGCGGCGGCCCCGCGCGTGACGATCTCCTCGCCGCCGTCGTCCTCGATGACCTCGATCCGCTGCCACTGGGGCAGCGGCAGCAGCTCCGCCAGCCGTTCCGAAACGGCGTCACGGTACGTGTCCGGTTCGTCCCGCACGGCGCGCCCGGCCAGCACGATCCGCTCCAGGTCGAGCACCTGCACGAGGTCGGCGAGGCCGATCCCGAGGAAGCCCGCGGCGGTCCGCGTGTCGGGGGCCAGCTTGGCCATGATCTCGACGCAGCCGCGTCGCCCGCAGGCGCAGACGGGCCCGTCGAAGGCGATGGTGGTGTGCCCGAACTCACCCGCGTTGGTCCGCGGGCCGCGGTACAGGCGGCCGTCGATCACCAGGCCGACCCCGATGCCGGTGCCGACGAGCACCACCGCGGTCGCGGTCGGCTCGCCGTCCGGCCACACCTGGGCGAACGCGGCGGCGTTGGTGTTCTTGTCGAGCGTCACCGGCAGCCCGGTGCGCTTCTCGAGCAGGTCACGCAGGGGGACGTCGTGCCAGCCGGGCATGTTCGTCGCGTCGCGGACCAGGCCGGCGAGGTGGTCCAGCGGGCCGACCGCGCCGAGGCCGAGGCCCAGCACGTCGAAGCCGTCGGCGAGTTCGAGCGCGGTCGCGCCGATGGCCTCGACGGCCTGCTCGGGGGTGAAGCCGACGGGCAGCGGGCCGCCCGCCGTCTCCTCCACCTCGCCGATGAGGTTGGTGCGCAGCACGCGGTACTCGTCACGGTCCAGGCGGGCGCCGAGCGCGTGCCGGGCGCCGGCCCGGATGGTCAGCTGCGTGCGTGGCTTGCCCACCCCGGCCGACGGCTGGCGCTCTTCGTCCAGCAAGCCGGCTTCGAGGAGTTCGGGCACGATCTTGGAGACGGCCTGCTGGGTCAGCCCGGTGCGTTCGGCGAGCTCGACGCGGCTGAGGCCACCGGCGCGCAGGATGTGCGTGAGCAGCAAGGCGCGGTTGTGCTCGCGCACGGTGCGCAGGTTCACCCCGGTGTCCGCCATGGACAGGATCTTCCCATGCCTGGCCAATTAAGCAACACTGTTGTTTAATGAGGGCCATGAGTGACTTGCGCGTGGGCATCCTGGGGTACGGCATCGGCGGGCGCGTCTTCCACGCGCCGCTGGTGGCGGCTACTCCCGGGCTCACTCCCGCGCTGATCTCGACTTCGAGCAGTGCCGTCCAGGCGCGCACCGACCACCCGGGCGCGGAGATCGTCCCGGACGCGGACGCGTTCTTCGCGCGGGCGGCCGACCTCGACCTCGTCGTGGTCAGCACGCCCAACCGCACCCACGTGCCGCTCGCGCTGCGGGCGATCGAGGCCGGCCTGCCGGTGGTCGTCGACAAGCCGTTCGCGCCGACCGCGCTCGAGGCCGAGCAGGTCGTCGCCGCGGCGAAGGCGGCGGGCGTCGGCCTGACGGTCTTCCAGAACCGGCGGCTCGACTCCGACTTCCTCACCGTCCGGAAGGTCCTCGAGTCCGGGAAGCTCGGCGAGGTCTTCCGCTTCGAGTCCCGCTACGACCGCTGGGTGCCCAAGCCGAAGGACAACTGGCGCGAGTTCGGCGACCCGGCCGAGGCCGGCGGCCTGCTCTACGACCTGGGCGCGCACATCGTCGACCAGGCGCTGCAGCTGTTCGGCCCGGTCACGCAGGTCTACGCGGAGACCGACCGCCGCCGCGCCGGCGTCCAGGTCGACGACGACGTGTTCGTCGCGCTGAAGCACTCGGGCGGCGTCCGGTCGCACCTCTGGGCGTCCGCGCTCGCCGGCACGCTGAACCCCCGGTTCCGGGTGCTCGGCGACCAGGCGACGTTCACCAAGTACGGCCTCGACGTGCAGGAACCCCAGATCAAGGCGGGCATGCGCCCCGGCGACGACGGCTGGGCCGTCGAACCCGCGTCGGACGCGGGCCGGATCGGCGTCGGCAACGACGTCAAGACGGTCCCCACCGAGACGGGTCGCTACGAGCAGTTCTACGCCGAGGTGCGCGACGCCCTGCGCGGCGAAGGCGCCTTCCCGGTCGACCCGGAGTCGTCGGTCGAAGCGCTGCGCGTCATCGAAGCGGCGCACCGCTCCGGCGTCGAAGGCACGGTCATCAAGCTCTGACCCCCAGACTGGCCGTGACGCCGGTGACCCCCAGCGCCGACGTCACGGCCTCTTCCTCCCCCGCTGCCGGTCCTGCAGCTCCTGCAGCCGCTGCTGGAACTGGCGGAACTGGTCCAGCTGCTGCTGGTTGCCGGGCCCGACCTGGATCCGCTGGTCGCGCTGGTCCGGTTGCTGTTGCTGGGGCTGCTGGAGCTGAACCTGCACCCGGTCCTGCGGCGAGCTGATCGCCGCCACGCGGTCGAAGCGCTCGCCCGGCCGTCCCGACAGGTACAGCTGCATGAACCGGTCCCAGATCGGCCCGGCCAGCGTCGAGCCGAACAGCGGGGCGCCGTTCGGGCCGCGCAACGCCTTGTCGCCGTCGCTGCCCACCCAGACCGCCGCCGACACCGAGGGCGTGTAGCCCACCATCCACGTCTGCGAGTTCGCGTTCGCCGCCGACGCGGGTTCGTCGTTCTGCGGGGTGTGCTGCTGCGTCCCGGTCTTCCCGGCGCACTCGTGCCCGGCCGGGCAGCTCAGCCGCGAGAACTGGATCACCGGGGCCAGCGCCGCCGTGACGTTCCCGGCGATCTGCGCGCTCTTCTGCGGGTCGTTGTCGGCGAAGGCGTCGATCGAGCGGTCCTTGGCTTCGTAGGCGGTTTCGCCGTTCGCGTTGGTCACCTTCTGCACGAAGTGGCGGTCGCGCTGGACGCCGCCCGCGGCGAAGGTCGCGTACCCCGAAGCCATGTCGGCCGCCGTCACCTGGGTGCCACCGCCGCCGATGGAGATGTTGTTGTCGCCGGTGAACAGCTTGCTGCGGCCGCCGTTCTCCGACGTCCGGATCCCGGCTTCCTGCGCCGCTTCCGCCACGCCGGACGGTTTCGTCACGTTGAGGACCATGTCGTAGAAGACGGTGTTGGTGGACCGCTGCATGGCTTCGGCGACCGTGCACTGCTGCGAGCAGCTGCTGCTGTCGCCCGCGTTGCGGATCGGCAGGTCGACGCCGGGGAACGTGCGCGGTGAAGTGCCGTCGAAGCGCGCGTCGAGGCCGCGGCCGAGCTTGAGGAACGCGGCCAGGTCGAACGGTTTCATCGACGAACCCGGGTTGTGCGGCTCGTCCGCCCAGTCGCGGCCGGCCAGGTCCTCGCCGTTCGGGCCCTTCACGATCGCGTCGCCGCCGTAGTAGGCGAGCACCCCGCCGGTCTTCGGGTCGACGGCGACGAGCGCGTTGAGGATCCGGTCGTCGGTCTGGTCGGCCATGCCCTCGGCGACGGCTTTCTCCGCCGACTCCTGGGCCCGCGGGTCGATGGTGGTGAACACCTGGAACCCGCCGGCGTAGTACTGCTTTTCGTCGATGCCCTGCGCGGCCAGCTCGGCCTTGACCTGCTTCTTGATGAACGGGTTCAGCGCACCGGCTTCCCGGCTCTCCTTCAGCGGGATCGGCGCCGGGAACTTCGCCGCCGCGCGCTGGGCCGGCGTCAGGTAGCCGTTCTTCTGCATCCGGTCCAGCGCGGTGTTCCACCGGCTCATCGCGACGGCGGTGTTCTCCGAACGGCCCGGCTGCTGGATCAGGCCGGCCAGCAGCGCGGACTGCGAGTAGTCGAGCTGCCCGACGTCCTTGCCGAAGTAGGCCTGCGCGGCGGCCTGGATCCCGTAGGCGCCGCGGCCGAAGTAGATGATGTTGAGGTAGGCGGTGATGATGTCCGCCTTCTCGTAGGTCTGGTTCATCTTGAACGACTTCGCGAGCTCGACCCACTTGCGGCTCAGCGTCGGGTCGTCGTCGCCGGAAGCGTTCTTGATGTACTGCTGCGAAATCGTCGACCCGCCGCCGGACCCGCCGGTGACCTGGTTGTACGCCGCGCGCAGGATGCCGCCGACGTCGAAGCCGGAGTTGGTCTCGAAAGACGCGTCTTCGGTCGCGATCACGGCTTTCTTGACGACGTCCGGGATCTGGTTCGCCGCCAGGATCTGGCGGTTGCCGCCGGTGGGCACGTCCTTGCCCATCTCGGTGCCGTCGCTGTAGAGGTAGGTCACGGCCTGGCCCTGCGCCTGCGCGACGGTCTCCGGCGACGGGACGTCGACGGCGAGGTAGGTGATCAGGAACGCGATCGCGGGCACGGCGAAGGACAGCCCGGCGACGACGTAGGCGATCCGCCGGACCCGCCGCCAGCGCCGTCGCCGCAGGTCCTGGCCGGTGAGCGGCCGTGGCCGGCGCGGCGGCTCACCGGGGCGCGGCCGCCGGATCGGCACGGTGGGCGGCTCGTCCGGCTCGGTGCCGTTGTGCGCGTGGTGGGTGATCAGCTCGGGCTCGGCGCCCAGCAGTCCGGGGCGCGGCACCGGCCGCCGGGTCCGTCGACGCGGGACGTGCTGCCGGCCGGGTGACGTGCGGTCGTGGTTCACGGGCCGTCCTCCACGGTGGGCTGCGGACGCAGTCCTCTCGTCGAGGACACGTACCGCGGCCCACCGCGGTTCAGGCCGTCAGTTCCCCGGGTCGCCGGTCGAGGTCGGCGTCTCCTTCGGCGTCGACGTCGGCGTCTTCGTGTGCTTCGGCGTGCTCTCCTTCGACGACGACTGGTTGTTCCCGTTGTCGTTGTTGCCGCCGTTGTCGCCCTGGTCGCCGCCGTTGTCCTGGTTCTCGCCCGGCGGGATCGCGTCCGTCGTCGTGACCACCTCGGACGACGGCGGCGGGACCTCGCCGCCGATGCGGTCGACCTTGTCGAAGCGCTCGCCCGGCTTGCCCGCCAGGTACAGCGAGAGGAACTTCTGCCACATCGGGCCGGCGATGGTCGAGCCGTAGATCGGCGAGTTGTTCTTGCCGTGCAGCGGCTTGTTGCCGTCGCCGCCGACCCAGGCCGCCACCGAGACCGACGGCGTGTACCCGACCATCCAGGTCTGCGAGTTCGCGTTCGCCGCCCACGACGGCTCGCCCGCGACCTTCGTGTGCTGCTGCGTCCCGGTCTTGCCCGCGCACTCGTGGCCGTTCGGGCACTTCAGGTGCGAGAAGTCGATGACCGGCTTCAGCGCCTCGGTGACGTTCCCGGCGATCTGGCGGCTCTTGTCGGAGTCGCTGTCGAACGCGGCCTTCGCGTCGGTCGACGCCTCGTACGCGACTTCGTTCTGGCCGTTGCTCACCTTGAGCACGAAGTGCCGCTGCCGCTGCTGGCCGTTCGCGGCGAAGGTCGCGTACGCGGAAGCCATGTCCAGCGGCGTGATCTGGGTTTCGCCGCCGCCGAGGGAGATGTTGTTGTCCTTGGTGGAGATGATCGACTGGCCGCCGTCCTCCTTGACCTCGACCCCGGCCTCCTTCGCGGCTTCCTTGACCGGGCCCTGCTTGGTGTCGTTGAGGACCATGTCGTAGAACACCGTGTTCGCCGAGCGCATCATCGCCTCGGCGACCGTGCACTGCTGCGAGCAGGAGCTGCCCGGGCCGGCGTTGCGGACGACGCGGCCGTCGAAGGTGCGGTTGTTGGAACCGTCGTAGGTCTTGTCGAGCCCCTGGCCCTTCTTCAGCAGCGCCGTGAGGTCGAACGGCTTCATCGACGAACCCGGGTTCTGCGGCGTGTCCGCCCAGTCGCGCCCGGCCTGGTCCTGCCCGTTGACCTGCACGATCGGCTTGCCGCCGTAGTAGGCGAGCACGCCGCCGGTCTTCGGGTCGACGGCGACCAGCGCGTCGAGCAGGTTGTCGTCGACCTGGTTCTCGAGCGCCTCGGTGGCGGCCTTCTCGGCGGCCTCCTGCGCCTTCGGGTCGATCGTCGTCTGGACGACGAAGCCGCCGGAGTAGTAGCGGTCCTCCGGGATGTCGTGCGCGGCCAGCTCGTTCTTCACCTGCTGGACGACGAACGCGGGCGGCGCGCCGGCCTGCTGCTTGCTGTCCTCGAGGGGGATCGGCGTCGGGAACTGCGCCGCCGCGCGGTCGGCCGCGGTGATGTAGTTGTTCTTCACCATCCGGTCGAGCGCGGTGTTCCAGCGGTCGTGCGCGACCTTGGGGTTCTCGGAGCGGCCCGGCTGCTGGATCAGCCCGGCCAGCAGCGCGGCCTCCGAGAAGGTGAGGTCCTTGGCGTCCTTGTGGAAGAAGGCCTGCGACGCCGCGCCGACCCCGTACGCCCCGCGCCCGAAGTAGATGATGTTCAGGTACGCGGTGATGATGTCCTTCTTCTCGTACGTCTGGTTCATCTTGAAGGACTTGGCGAGCTCGGTCCACTTGCGCGTCAACGTCGGGGCGTCGTTGTCGGTGGCCTTCTTGATGTACTGCTGCGAAATCGTCGAGCCACCGCCCGTGCCGCCGGTGGCCTGGTTGTACACCGCGCGCAGCAGACCGCCGACGTCGAAGCCGGAGTTCGTCTCGAACGAGTCGTCCTCGGTCGCGATCGCCGCGTGCTTCATGACGTCGGGGATCTGCTCCGGGGTCAGCAGGACGCGGTTGCCGCCGCGCGGGACGTCCTTGCCCATCGGCGAGCCGTCGGCGTAGAGGTAGGTCACCGCCTGGCTCTGGTTCTGCGCGACCTCGGTCGGCGACGGCACGTCGACCAGGAAGTACGTGATGACGAACGCGATCGCGGGGAGCACGAAGAACACCGCGACGAACGCGTAGGCGCACCGCCGGATGATCTTCCAGCGCCGCTTCTTCTTCTGCTCCGGCGTGAGGACCGGTTTGCCGTCGGCCTCGGGCTCGACGTCGTGGGTGTCCGGCTCCTCGTACGCGTGGTGCGTCATCAGCTCGGGGCCGCCGCTCATCGGCGGCGGCTCGGGCCGGTATCCGTGCGGCGGCGTCCGCGGCGGCTGCTGGGGTGGCTGCTGCTGCCACGGCTGCTGCGGGCGGCGCGGACCCTGGCCGTGCGGGCCCTGTCCGGGCGGACCCTGGGGTGCGCGACGGCGCGGATCGGGACCCTGGCCGGGCCAGGAGCGGGATCGATCGTCGGGCACGGGCTGTCCTCCAGGAATCGCGGGCAGCATCGGTCGCCGCCCCCTCTTGGAAGGGACGCGCGTGAGCCGTCCGGGTTCCCGAAACGCTTCAGGGCCCTCCGCGCGTTCGCGGAGGGCCCTGAAGGAGGACGTCGCTACCCGGGCCCGGCGCCCGGTGGCTGGGCGACCCCGCCGCCACCACCTCCCGAGGTGTTGCCGAGCGGGAACGTCGGGGTGTCACCCGGGCCGGGCCGCGTGGGCCGGCCGGTGCGCGACGTCGTGTTCGTCTCGGTGTCGGTCGGCTCGGTGCTGGGCGGGGTCTCCGTGGTGGACGGCGGGGTCGTCGTGGTCGGCGTGTCCGACGGCTTCGACTGCGTCGTCGTCACGTCGTTGACGTCCTTGCCGATCGGCTGGACCTTGTCGAACTTCTCCGCGGGCTTGCCCTTGAGGTAGAGGTTCATGAAGTTCTGCCACGTCGGACCGGCGATGGTGGCACCGAAGATCGGCTTGTTCTTCGGGTCGTGCAGCGGCTTGTTGCCGTCGCCGCCGACCCAGACCGCGGCCGACACCGACGGGGTGTAGCCCACCATCCACGTCTGCGCGTTGCGGTCGGCGTACGCCTTCGGGTCGTCGGGCTTCGCCGTGTACTGCTGCGTACCGGTCTTGCCGGCGCACTCGTGGCCGGTCGGGCACTTCAGCTTCGAGTGGTCGATGACCGGCTTCAGCGCCTCGGTGACGTTGCCCGCGATCTGCTGGCTCTTCGACGCGTCGTCGTCGAACGCCGGGTTGGTCTTGATGTTGTTCTGGTCGAACTCGACCTCGTCCTGGTTGTTCGTCAGCTTCGCGACGAAGTGCTGCTCGTGGTAGGTGCCACCGCTGGCGAACGACGCGTACGCGGCCGCCATGTCCTCCGGGGTCACGGCCGTGCCACCACCACCGAGCGAGATGTTGTTGTCGTCGGTGTAGAGGACGCTCTTGCCGTCCGGCGCGACCTTGACCCCGGCCTCCTTGGCCGCTTCCGCGACCCGGGACGGTTTCGTCACGTTCAGGACCATGTCGTAGAACACGGTGTTCGCCGAGATCTCCATCGCCTTCGCGACGGTGCAGTCCTTGCCGCAGCTGGCGCTGTCACCCGCGTTCCGGACCGTGCGGCCGCCGAGCACCCGGTTGTTGGAGCCGTCGAACGTCTCGCCGAGGCCCTTGCCCATTTTGAGGAACGCCGTGAGGTCGAACGCCTTCACCGACGAACCCGGGTTCCGCGCCTGGTTGGCGCGGTCCTGGCCGATCTGGTCCTTGCCGTTGGCGTCCTTCACGAGCTCCGGCCCGCCGTAGTAGGCGAGCACCCCGCCGGTCTTCGGGTCGACCGCGACGAGTGCGTTCAGCAGGTTCTCGTCGGTCTGGCCCTTCATGCCGTCGGCGGTGGCCTTCTCCGCGGCGTCCTGGGCCGCCGGGTCGATCGTGGTGTAGATCTTGGCGCCGCTGGAGAACAGCTTGTTCTCGTCGTAGCCCTTGGCCGCCAGCTCGTCCTTGATCCGCTGCTGGACCTGGTAGGTGAGCTTGCCGGAGTTCTGCTCCTTGTTGGCGTTCTTCGGGATCGGCGTCGGGTACTGGAAGGTCGCCCGCTCGTCCGCGCGCAGCCACTTGTTGGCGACCATCTGGTCCATCACGTACGCCCAGCGCTTCTGCGCGTACGCCTGGTTCTCCGACCGGCCGGGACCCTGGATCAGGCCGGCCAGCAGCGAGGCTTCGGACGCGTTGAGGTCCTTGGCGTCCTTGTTGAAGTACGCCTTCGCGGCCGCCTGGATGCCGTTCGCCCCGCGGCCGAAGTAGACGATGTTCAGGTAGGAAGTGATGATCTCTTCCTTGGACTGCTGGTTGTTCATCTTGAACGACTTGGCCAGCTCGGTCCACTTGCGGGTCAGCGTCGGGGCGTCGTTCTGCGTCGCCTGCTTGATGTACTGCTGGGAGATGGTCGAACCACCGCCCTGGCCGCCGGAGACCTGGTTCCAGACCGCGCGCAGGATGCCGGTGACGTCGAAGCCCGAGTTGGTCTCGAACGTCGCGTCCTCCGCCGAGTACACCGCGTGCTTGACGACTTCGGGCACCTCGCCCGGCTTCAGCAGCTGGCGGTCGCCGCCCGGCGGGAGCTCGCGGCCCATCACCTGGCCGCCGGCGTCGTAGTAGGTGATCGGCTGGTTCTGCAGCGACTTGATGCTCTCCGGCGTCGGCACGTCGACCAGGAAGTACGTGATGACGAACGCGATCGCGGGGACGACGAAGAACAGCCCGACGAAGGCGTACCCCACCCGCCGGATGATCTTCCACCGGCGCTTCTTGCGCTGCGCCGGCGTGAGGACCTTCTTGCCCTTTTCGTCGAGCTCCTCCTGGGGCTCGACGTCGTCGGCGAACTCGTTGAAGGCGGCGTCGTCGTAGCCGTCGTCGTACGGGTCGCGGCCGAAGTCGTCGGTGCCGTTGTGCGCGTGGTGGGTGATCAGGTCCGGCTCGCGCTCGGGCGGCGGCGTGGGCCGCCGGCCACCCGGCGGCTGGCGGAAGCCCTGCGGCGGCGAGCCGGGCGGACCCTGCTGCGCGCGCTGGCCGGGGGGCGGGACGGCGCGGCGCGCCGTCATGCCCTGCTGGCCCTGCTGACGCGGGCGCTGCGGCCGCCGCGGCGGCTCGTCGCCGGCGGGCCACTGGGGGCCGCCTTCGTCACCGGACGGCCACTCGGGCGACCCGCCGCGCGGGTTCCCGCGTGGCGGCGTGCCGCGTTGGGGCCGGCGGGGGGCTTCTTCGCCGGGCCACGCCGGTCCGGGGTCTTCCCCCGGCCACGGGCCTGACTGGGCACGGCGAGGTGCATCTGGCTCCTGGCCCGGCCAGGAGCGGTTGCGGTCGTCGTTCACGAATGGGCCTCCCAGACCGGCACCCGGTAGTGCGCCGTTCTGCGCTCTTCAGCGGTTGTGATCCAGCTCACCGGCCTGCGGTCCTTCGTGGACCGTCGACCGGCTCCCCCGTGCCGAGGACGTACGACCGGACCAAGTGGTTCCAGTGGCACGCCCGGCACACTTCGACGTCGTACACGGTGAACTCGGCGAACAGGCCGGCCATCCTGGCCAGCTCCTCGGGGGTCCTCGCCGAGCCCGCGACGTGCTTGAGTTCGTCACCGTAGACCCAGGACACCAGGGTCAACGGCTCCTGGCGGCAGATCGGGCAGGGCTGGTCACCGGCCCGGCCGTGGAACTTCGCCGCCCGCAGCAGGTACGGGCTCGCGTCGCAGGCTTCGTAGCTGCCGACGCGCCCGGAGCGGACTTCGGCCAGCAGCGCACGGCGCTGCAGCGCGTAGTCCACGACCTGCCGCTGGTTAATCACCAGGACAGAGTACGGGCTCTTCCTGTGTCGTCCACGCCCCCTAGCGCGACCGGCCCCGTGACCGGGGCGGACACGCCGGACGTTCGATAACTCTCCGGTGAATTTCCCCCACTCCAGAGTGAGGGCGCCCGTTAGCTTCGCCACTTCGATGTATCGGCGCGATATAGTGGCTGAGTAGGTTGGATCGAGGCGATCATTCGGAGCAACGCGGTTCGTCTCGGTTTGTTCCCGGAAGGGGGTGCGCTGTGCTGGAGTTCGCGATCCTCGGTCTTCTGCACGAAGCGCCCATGCACGGGTACGTGCTGCGCAAGCGGCTGCACGAGACGCTCGGCACGTTCCGGACGTTCTCGTACGGCTCGCTGTACCCGACCCTGCGAAAGCTGCTGCGGGCCGGGTACCTGGTCGAAGAGCTGGACGAGGCCGACGACCGGGCGTGGTCGCGGCGCGGACGGCGGGTCTACAAGCTCACCGCGGAGGGCAAGGAGCGCTTCGGGGAGCTGCTCGGCGACGCCGGGCCGCAGACCTGGGACGACGAAGGTTTCGGCGTCCACCTGGCCTTCTTCTCGCGGACCCCGGCCGACGTGCGGATGCGGATCCTCGAGGGTCGCCGCCGCCGCGTCGAGGAACGCCGTGAGGGCATGCGGGCGGCGCTGGCCAGGGCCGAGGAGAAGATCGATCGCTACACCCGTGAGCTGCACCGGCTGGGGCTGGAGACCAGCGAGCGGGAGGTGCGCTGGCTCAACGAGCTGATCGCGCACGAACAAGCCGAACGGCAGGGTCCCGAGACCTGAGCCGCGCGGCCGGGCCGCAGCGTCGCGGCACCAGACCTACTGAACAGACGGATTGAAGGAGAAACCCCCATGGGCGAGAACCGCCGCGTACGGGTGGCCATCGTGGGCGTCGGCAACTGCGCGGCGTCGCTGGTCCAGGGTGTCCAGTACTACCGCGACGCGGACCCGGCCACCCGCGTCCCCGGTCTGATGCACGTCGACTTCGGCGGCTACCACGTCCGCGACATCGAGTTCGTCGCCGCGTTCGACGTGGACGCCAAGAAGGTCAGCCGCGACCTGTCCGAGGCGATCTTCGCCTCCGAGAACAACACCATCAAGATCGCCGACGTGCCGCCGCTCGGCGTCACCGTCCAGCGCGGCCACACCCACGACGGGCTCGGCCGCTTCTACCGCGAGACGATCGAGGAGTCCGACGAGACCCCGGTCGACGTCGTCGCCGCGCTCCGCGAGGCGCAGGCCGACGTGCTCGTGTCGTACCTGCCGGTGGGCTCCGAGGTGGCCGACAAGTTCTACGCCCAGGCCGCGATCGACGCCGGTGTGGCGTTCGTCAACGCGCTGCCGGTGTTCATCGCCTCCGACCCCGAGTGGGCGAAGAAGTTCGAAGACGCCGGCGTCCCGATCGTCGGCGACGACATCAAGTCCCAGGTCGGCGCCACCATCACGCACCGCGTGCTGGCGAAGCTGTTCGAGGACCGCGGCGTCCAGCTCGACCGGACGATGCAGCTCAACGTGGGCGGGAACATGGACTTCCTGAACATGAAGGAGCTCGAGCGGCTCGAGTCGAAGAAGATCTCCAAGACCCAGTCCGTGACGTCGCAGGTCGACCGCGAGCTCGGCAAGGGCAACGTCCACATCGGACCGTCGGACTACGTGCAGTGGCTCGACGACCGCAAGTGGGCCTACGTCCGGCTCGAGGGCCGCGCGTTCGGCGACGTGCCGCTGAACCTGGAGTACAAGCTCGAGGTGTGGGACTCGCCGAACTCGGCGGGCATCATCATCGACGCCGTCCGCGCCGCGAAGATCGCGAAGGACCGCGGCATCGGCGGCCCGATCCTGTCGGCGTCGTCCTACTTCATGAAGTCGCCGCCGGAGCAGTACGACGACGCCACCGCGCGCGACGCCGTCGAGAAGTTCATCCGCGGCGAGGTCGAGCGCTGATCCTCCGCTGAGAAGAAGGCCGTCACCGCTCCGCTGGTGGCGGCCTTCTTCGCGTGCTCCACTAAACCGGTGGGGCGGGGTGCGCGTTGGCGGGGCGTGAGTGCGAGCGTGGGCGAAAGCGCGCCGGAGGACCTGGGCGCGCCGACGTTCCACGACCTGTTCCGCGAGCACTTCGCCCAGATGACGAGGCTGGCGCACCTGCTCGGCGCGGACGACGCGGAGAACGTCGCACAGGAGGCGTTCGTCAAGCTCCACCAGCGCTGGGACACGCTGTCCGACCACACGCGGGTGGCCGGCTACCTGCGCACGACCGTGGTGAACATGTCGCGGTCGCGCACGCGGCACCTGCGCGTGGTCCGGCGGACCCCGCAGGAGAGACCGCCGGACGAGCTGTCGGCCGAGGTCAGGGCGGTGGCCAACTGGGAGCACGAGCGGCTGCGCGAGGTGGTGGGGAAATTGTCCCGTCGCCAACGCGAGGTACTGGTGCTTCGCTATTGGCTGGACCTCAGTACGGCGGGCATCGCGGAGACGCTGGGCATCTCCCCGGGAACGGTCAAGGCGACCACCCACCACGCGATGGAGAACCTGCGCAAGCACCTGGGGGAAGAGCCGGGAGGTGAGCGATGACCGACCTCGAACGCAAGCTGGCCGACGCCCTGCGGGGGCAGGCGGAGCAGGTCACGCCCAACCTCGACGCGGCGTGGGCGGAGCAGCAGAGGAGGCAACGGAGGCCGAGACGCCGCCGGTCGACGGTGGTGGTCGCGCCCCTGGCGGCGGTGCTGGTGGTGCTGACGAGCGTGCTGCTGGCCACGCAGCTCAACACGCCTTCGGCCCCGCCGGCGCAGCCTGGAGTGCCGTTGACCTCGGCGGAGTTCACTCCGGAACCCATGCACTCCCTGTTCGGGCTGTACGACAGGGTCCGTTTGACCGATTTCGTCGGTCAAACGGACCCTTGGACCGCTTACGCCTTCACCTCAGGGGGGCGCGGTGGGCTCACGGGGCTGCTTTGCGTGGCTTCGGTGCCGGCCGGGCAGCAGCTCGCAACCGGCGCCTCGCTCTACGGTGATGGACCTCGATGCACCCTCGCCGGGGAACTGCCACCCCGCGGGATGCGCGCCGCTTACCTCGGTGAACCCAGCGGACCGCTGCCGCCGGGCAAGGCCGCGTTCTTCACCGATTCCACCGTTCGGACCCTGCGGCTCTACGCGGCGAACGGTGACTTGACCCTGGCCCGCCCGGTGGGGCACCTCGCCTCGGATCTCCTGGTCTTCGTGGCCGATGTGCCTCCCGGCTCGCCGCCGGTTCGCTTCGAGGTCAGCTGAGCCCCAGCGCTCCCGGCAGGTCGGTGATCTTCTCCACCACCGCGGTCGCCTGCCCGAGCACCTCCGGGTCCGGCGGAAAGTGCGGGTTCGGCACCGCGTAAACCGCCATCCCCGCCGCCAACGCCGACCGCAGGCCGTTGGTCGTGTCCTCCACGGCCGCGCACCGATCAGGTGCCACCCCCAGCAGCTCGGCCGCCCGCAGGTACACGTCCGGCGCCGGCTTCCCCGCGCCCACCTGCTCCGACGACACAGCCGCCCCCACCGGCAATCCCGTCACGTCCAGGAACCCCTTGATCAGGATCACCGGGGACGAACTCGCGATCGCCACCGGCCACCGCGCCGACACCTGCCGCACGACCTCCACCGCTCCCGGGATCAACGGTGGCTCCGCCGCGTACCGCGCCGCCATCCGCTTGACCACCAGCGTCGCGATCTCCGGGGGCGACAGCCGCGCGCCCAGTTCCTCCACCAGGTACCGGGCCCACTCCGGCGTGCTCATCCCCTGCTGCGCGCGCGTCGCCTCCGGGCGCCACGTGCCGCCGTGCTCGGCGACCACCGTGCGCCGCACCTCGTCCCAGATGCGCTCCGAGTCCACCAGGACGCCGTCGAGGTCGAAGATCACCGCTTCCATGTCCCCGAGCCTAGCCTGTGAGCAGACTTACTTAGCTACCCTTACTAATTTTTGTTAGCCTAGCTAAGTGACTTCCGCGATCACCGATCTCGCCCACCGGCTGCGGCCGCTGGTCTTCCGGCTCTACCACCAGGTACGCCGGCAGACGCCGCAGCTCTCGCTGACCCTCACGCAGGGCTCGGTGCTGAGCGAGCTGGTCAACGGCGGGCCGCGCCGGATGAGCGCGCTGGCCGAGTTCGAACGGGTCAAGCTGCCGTCGATGACCGACGTCGTCAGCCGGCTCGAGCGCCTCGGCCTCGCCACCCGCGCGCCGGACCCCGCCGACCGGCGGGCCGTGCTCGTGGACGTCACCGACGAGGGCCGCCGCTTCTACGCCGAGATGGTCGCCGCCCGCGAGGAGTTCCTCCGCGAGCGGCTCATCGCCATGGACGACACCGACCGCGCCGCGATCGAAGCCGCCCTCCCGGCCCTCGCGAAGCTCCTGATCGACACCAAGAAGGAGGAACTGATCAGCGATGAGCGCTGAGCACCACTCGAGCCTGCTGGACGCCGTCAAGGGCCAGCCCAAGCAGGTGTGGATCACCGCGTTCGCCGCGGTCATCGCCTTCATGGGGATCGGGCTGGTCGACCCGATCCTGCTGTCCATCGCCAAGGGCCTGGACGCGACGCCGTCGCAGGTCACGCTGCTGTTCTCGTCCTACCTCGGCGTCCAGGTCGTCGCGATGCTGGTCACCGGCGCGGCGAGCGCGAAGTTCGGGCCCAAGAAGACCGTGCTGGTCGGGCTGACGCTGATCGTCGTGGCCACCGCGCTGTGTTCGGCCGCCGGGTCGATCGAGCAGCTCGTCGGGCTGCGCGCGGTCTGGGGGCTCGGCAACGCGTTCTTCATCGCGACCGCGCTTTCGGTGATCGTCGGCGCCGCGACCGGCGGCCAGTCCGGCGCGATCCTGCTCTACGAGGCCGCCCTCGGCGTCGGCCTGTCGGTCGGCCCGCTGCTGGGCGCGCTGCTCGGCAGCATCTCGTGGCGCGGCCCGTTCCTGGGCACCGCGATCCTGATGGCCGGCGCGCTCGTGCTGTGCGCGGTGTTCCTCAAGAGCGACAAGGGCGAGCAACGCGCGCCGATCAAGCTGCTCGACCCGCTGCGCGCGCTCAAGCACACCGGCCTGCTGCGCACGTCCGTCGCCTCGGCGCTGTACACGGCCGCGTTCTTCGCCGTGCTGGCCTGGTCGCCGTTCGTCCTCGGCTGGAGCGCCATCGCCGTCGGGCTGGTCTTCTGCGGCTGGGGTCTGTGCGTCGCCGTCGCCGGGGTCGCCCTCGCGCCGCGGCTGGCCGCCAAGCTCGGTGAGCGGCACGCCGCCGCGGCCGCCGTCTTCGGCTACGCCGTGCTGATGCTGGTGCTCGCCGTGCCGAGCAAGCCGGTCCTGGTCGCCGGGATCATCGTCTCCGGGCTGGTGTCCGGCCTGCTGAACACGCTGTTCACCGGCACCGCGATGTCGATCAGCGACGCGCCGCGCCCGGTCGCCAGCGCGGGCTACAACTTCTGCCGCTGGCTCGGTGGCGCCGTCGCCGCGACGCTCGTCGGGCACGTCGCCGAGTGGTTCGGCTCGCCGCAGGCGCCGTTCATCGCCTCCGCCGTGCTGTGCGTCGTGGCGGGCGGGCTGCTTTCGCTGCGGGAGACGAAGGTGGACCCGCACACCGTGCCGCAGGAGGCCGTCCTCGTCGGCGAAGAGTTCTGACGAGGCCGTTCGGGGCAGCAGTACATCCGCCGTTCACCTGTATGTCGGGAATGGCTGGTTTTGGGAGCCTAGGTTCGGTGAGTTCCCGAACTCCCCACGATGGAGGCGAAGTGCCCGACCGCCTGCTCCCGCTGCTGCCCACCCACCAGGGCGGCCGCTCCCCGATCACCTGTGAGTACCGCTGCGGCAACGCGTGCGCCCACCCCGAGGCCAACGAATCCGGCAACGAGTACTTCGGCGACGTCGTCAAGGACATCTCACGCCGCCGGGTGTTCAAGGCCGGCGCCGTGATGGCCGCCGCCGCGGGTGGGTTCGCCGCCCTGTCCGGCACGGCGGCGGCCGCGCCGCTCCAGAAGCCGCGGCCGCCGCGCCCGGTGCCCGGCACCGACTTCGACCCCGTCCCGCCGAACAAGCTCGACCAGGTCAGCGTCCCCGCGGCCTACGACCAGCGCGTCGTCGTCCGGTGGGGCGACCCGGTCGTCGCCGGCGCCCCGAAGTTCGACTTCACCAAGCAAACGGCGGCCGCGCAGGCGAAGCAGTTCGGCTACAACAACGACTTCGTCGGCCTGATCCCGCAGGACCCGCTGGGGCTGTCGAACCTGCTCGTGGTCAACCACGAGTACACGACCGAGGTCCACATGTTCCCGGCCGACCAGTACGACCCGGCCAACCCGACCGAGGAGCAGGTCAAGATCGCCTGGGCGGCGCACGGCCTGTCGGTGCTGCTGACCCGCCGCGACCCGGTGCACGGCGGTCTCGAGGTCGTCCCGAGCCGGTACGGCCGCCGGATCACGCTCGACACGATCTTCGAAGTCCGCGGCCCGGCCGCCGGCTCGAAGTACCTCAAGACCTCGGCCGACCCGAGCGGGACCAAGGTCCGCGGCACGCAGAACAACTGCTCCGGCGGCGTGACGCCGTGGGGCACCGTGCTCTCCGGCGAAGAGAACTTCGACCAGTACTTCGCCAACTCCGACAAGGTCACCGACCCGGTCGCGGCGGCGCGGCTCAAGCGCTACTCCGTCGGCGCCGGCACCAGCACCCGCAAGTGGGAGCGCTTCGACAAGCGCTGGGACGTCTCGCAGGAGCCCAACGAGCCGAACCGCTTCGGCTGGGTCGTCGAAATCGACCCGAACGACCCGACGTCGACGCCGATCAAGCACACCGCGCTCGGCCGGTTCAAGCACGAGGCCGCGAACGTCAAGATCACCGCGGACGGCCGGGTCGCCGTCTACTCCGGGGACGACAGCCGGTTCGAATACATCTACAAGTTCGTCTCGAAGGGCAAGTACAAGCCGGGCAACAGCGCCCACGCGCGGCGGCACAACTCGGCTCTGCTCGACGAGGGCACGCTGTACGTCGCCCGCTTCACCGGTGACAGCCCCGGCGAGATCGACGGCACCGGCAAGCTCCCGGCGGACCACGAGTTCGACGGCACCGGTGAGTGGATCCCGCTGGCGAGCGGCGACAAGTCCTTTGTGGACGGATTCACCGCCGAAGAGGTCTACGTCTTCACCCGCCAGGCCGCCGACAAGGTCGCCGCGACGAAGATGGACCGGCCGGAGGACATCGAGCCGAACCCGGTCAACGGCCGGATCTACGCGGCGCTGACCAACAACACCGACCGCGGCGCGGCGGGCAAGGCCGGCGTCGACGAGGTGAACCCGCGCAACGGCAACAAGAACGGGCACATCCTCGAGTGGGAGGAGAACCGCGGCGACGCGGCCTCGACGCGCTTCACCTGGCGGCTGCTGCTCGTCTGCGGTGACCCGGCCGCGGCCGACACGTACTTCGGCGGCTTCGACAAGAGCCAGGTCAGCCCGATCTCGTGCCCGGACAACGTCACCTTCGACCGGCACGGCAACCTGTGGATCGCCACCGACGGCAACGCGCTGGGCGCGAACGACGGCCTGTTCTCGGTGCCGGTCACCGGACCGGAGCGCGGGCACGTCAAGCAGTTCCTCTCGGTGCCGGTCGGCGCGGAGACCTGCGGCCCGGTGGTGACGGACAACCTGGTGCTCGTCGCGGTCCAGCACCCGGGCGAGAACGCGACCAGCTCGGCGAACCCGACGTCGCACTGGCCCGACGGCGGCACCGCGCAGCCGCGGCCGTCGATCGTCTCGGTGTGGAAGAAGGGCCGCTTCGGCCTGCCCGGCCGCATCGGCGAACGCTGACGCCCTGACCCGCACCGGCCGAGGTTCACTCTTAAGTGGACGGTTCTCGGCCGGTGCGGGCCCCGGCACCGCGCCATAGTCGAGGCATGGTCCGTTCGGCGCGCGTGGTGGCAGTGGCGGTGGTGGCGTTCTCGGGAACGGTCGTACCCGCGGCCGTCGCGGATCCGCCGCCCGCGTGCGGCGGGATCGCGGCCAACCCGAGCGTCGAGGAGACGGCGCGCAACGGCGCCCCGGACGCCTACGTCTTCACGCCGGCCGCGCCCGTGCCGCCCGGTACCCCGCCGGCGAAGTCACCGAAGCTGCTGACCGAGCAGGCCTTCGCCGTCGACGGGCAGCGGTCGGCGGTGATCCAGACGCCGGACGGCAAGGCCAGCACGGCCTATTCGACCGAGAAGTTCGTCCCTGGCGGCGTCTACACGCTCAGCGTGTCGACCGGCTCCTACGCGCCCGGCGCCGGACCGGCGACCGGCCTGCGCTTCTACGACGTGAACGGCGGCCAGGTCCAGGAGACCAAGCTGGTCGCCGACCACGACGCCGGGGACGGCCGGCTGGTGAAGCAGGAGTTCCCGGCGGCGACCGCCCCGGCGAAGGCGGCGGCGGTGAAGTTCTTCGCGACGACGAGCGCCGAGCGGCTGCGCTGGGACTGCGTCGACCTGCAGCTGGCGGCGTACTCGGTGAAGAAGGAAGTGCAGAACCCGGCGACCGGCGCGTGGGGCCCGTTCGCGACGGTCACCGCGGGCGAGACCGCGCACTACCGCGTCACCGTGACGAACGACGGCACGCAGGACCTGAGCGGGATCACGGTGGCGGACCCGTGGTGCAGCGGGAAGTTCGAGCCGTTCGCGCTGGCGGCGGGCGCGAACAAGGCGCTGACCTGCGACCACCCGGATCTGACGGTGGCCGACACCGGGCACGTCAACACGGCGAAGGTGACCGGCGTGCACTACCCGGGCGGCACGCTGGGCGACAAGACGGCGTCGGCGACGATCACCGTCCTGCCGCCACCGGCGATCGCGAAGATCGGCGACTTCGCCTGGGCGGACCGCAACCGCGACGGGATCCAGGACCCGGACGAGCCCGGCGTCGCGGGCGTCAAGGTGACGTTGAAGGACGGGGCGGGCGGCACGGTCACCACCGCGACGACGGACGACAAGGGCAAGTACGGCTTCGAGAAGCTGAAGGACGGGACGTACCAGGTCTGCTTCGCCGTGCCCTCGGGCTACGCGGTGACCAGCAAGGACGCGGCGCCCGACGACCGTGATTCGGACGCGGGCCCGGACGGCTGCACCGCACCCCGCACGGTCGGCGGCCCGTCGCACGAGGACTTCGCGGTGGACCTCGGCCTGGTCACGCCGACCAACCGGATCGGCGACTTCGCCTGGTCGGACACGAACGGCAACGGCCTGCAGGACGCGGGCGAGCCGGGCCTGGCCGGGGTCAAGGCGACCCTGGACAACGGCACGAGCGTGGTCACCGGCCCGGACGGTGCCTACGCCTTCACCGGCCTCGAAGACGGCAGCTACCAGGTCTGCTTCAGCGCGGAGGGCAAGCACCCGACCGGCAAGGACACCGGCGACGACACGAAGGATTCGGACGCGGACCCGGCGACCGGCTGCGCGGACCCGCGGCAGCTGGGCGCGGACAAGCGTGAAGACCGCACGGTCGACGTCGGCTTCGCGTAGCTACGGTGGGGGCATGACGGATCTTCCCCTCGCCCTCGTGACCGGCGCTTCCCGCGGCATCGGCAAGGCGGTCGCCCACCAGCTGGCCCCGGCCCACCGCCTCCTCCTCGGCGGCCGGGACGCGGCCGCCCTCGAGGCGCTGGCGAAGGAGCTTCCGGGCGCGAAGCCGTGGCCCGTCGAGCTGACGAACCCGTCGTCGCTCGCCGAGGCCGTCGCGGGCATCGAGTCGCTGGACGTCCTGGTCCACTCGGCCGGGGTCGCTCGCATCGGCCGCATCGAGGACGTGTCCGCCGAGGCGTGGCGGGAGAACTTCGAGGTCAACACCCTGGCCGTGGTGGAGCTGACCCGCCTGCTGCTCCCGGCCCTGCGCACGGCCCGCGGTCACGTGGTCGTGATCAACTCCGGCGCGGGCCGCAACGCGCGCCCGGGCTGGTCCCCGTACGCGGCGAGCAAGTTCGCGGTCCGTGCGTTCGCCGACGCCCTGCGCGAGGAGGAGCCGCAGATCCGCGTGACGTCGGTGTACCCGGGCCGCACGGACACCGAGATGCAGCAGGAGATCTTCAAGGGCGAAGGCCGCGACTACGACACCTCGCACCTGCTGCGGGCGGACTCGGTGGCGACCGCGGTGGTGACGGCGGTGTCGGCCACCCCGGACGCCCACCTGACCGAGCTGATCCTGCGGCCGAACTAGGCCCGCAGCCGGGCGGCGGTCTCGGCCACCCCGGCCTGGACCTTCGCCCGGTCCACCTTCGTCGCCTCGCCGGCCGCCACGACCTGCTCGCCCGCGACCCACACGTCCCGGACCCGGCGGGAGCCGGCCGCCCACACCAGGTTCGAGAGCAGCTGCACGTCCGGCACGTCCAAGCCGCACGCGAACGCCGGGTCGTCGAGGTCGATGTGCACCAGGTCGGCCCAGCGGCCCGGCTCCAGCACCCCGATGTCGTCCCGGCCGAGCGCCGCGGCGCCGCCCCGGGTGGCCAGCAGGAACACGTCCGCGGCCGTCAGCACCGTCGAATCGCCCGTCGCCAGGCGGGCGAACATCGCCGAGAGCTGCAGCTCTTCCCACAGGTCGATGTCGTCGTTGGACGCCGGGCCGTCGGTGCCGAGGCCGACCGCCACGCCGGCCGCACGCAAGTCCGCGACACGGGCGATGCCCGAAGCCAGCTTCGCGTTCGAGCCCGGGCAGTGCGCCATGCCGACGCCGTACTGGGCGAACAGCGCGATGTCGGCGTCGGAAAGGTGGATCGCGTGCGCCGCGAGCACCCGGCCGCCGAGCATGCCGAGCTTTTGGAGCAGAGCGGGCACCGAACCGTGCGCCTCACGGACGGCAAGATCCTCGGCGGCCGCCTCGGCGACGTGGATCTGCACCAGCGCGCCACGCGAGGCAGCCGACTCGGCCGTCGCCCGCAAGCCCTCCTCGGACAGCATGTACGCCGAGTGCGGGCCGTAGCCCAGCTCGATGCGGTCGCCGGGGCCGAAGCGCAGGCCGTCCGTGTCGATCCAGCGCTCGATCGCCGCCAGCTGGGCGCGCCAGTCGAGGCCCGGCAGCTCCATCACCGGCGGCGCGACCAGCACGCGGCCGCCCGTCGTGAGGACCGCGTCGACCAGCTGCTCGCCTTCGAAGTACATCTCGGCGCTGGTCGTGACGCCGTGGCGCAGCATCTCGACCGAGCCCAGCAGCATGCCGGTGCGGACGTCTTCGGGCCGCAGCTTCGCTTCGGCGGGCCAGATGATCTCGTTGAGCCAGGGCAGCAGCGGCAGGTCGCCGCCCATGCCGCGCAGCAGCGTCATCGGGCTGTGCGCGTGCGTGTTGACCAGGCCGGGAACCAGGATGCCGGTCAGGGTGGTGACCGGTGCGGCGGACTCGGGGGCGGTGGCCGCCGGTCCGCAGTAGGAGATGCGCCCGTCGGCGTCCACGTCGACGACCGCGTCACGCAGGAGCGAACAGGACGCGTCGGCGGGGAGAACGACAGGGGCGTGGAAACGGCGTTGCATCTCTGGATACTACGCACCCTCGATTACGAGACGACTCCACTCCGCCACGCCCACGCCGCGATTTCCACGCGGTTGCGCGCGCCGATCTTGCCCTGCACCGACGCCAGGTGCGTCTTCACCGTCGACAACGAAAGGAACAGCTCCGCGCCGATCTCGGTGTTCGTCAGCCCGCGCGCCGCGGCCTTGACGACGTCCATCTCCCGCGCGGTCAGCGGTTCCGAAGGCGGCGCGACCTGCGACCGGGCCGGCCCGCCGTCGAAGTGCTTGAGCAGGCGGACGGTGATCTGCGGCGACACCAGCGCGTCGCCGCGGTCGGCCGCGCGGACGGCCTCGATCAGCAGCGCCGGGCCCGCGTCCTTCAGCAGGAAGCCGTGGGCGCCGTTGCGCAACGCCGTGTGCACGTACTCGTCGAGGTCGAACGTGGTGACGACGACCACCTTCAGCGGGTCGGCCACGTCCGGGCCGGCCAGCTGCCGGGTGACCTCGAGGCCGTCGAGGCCGGGCATGCGGATGTCGAGCAGGCAGACGTCCGGGCGCAGCTCACGGGCCTTCGACACCGCCGAGACGCCGTCCGCGACGTCGGCGACGACCTCGATGTCGTCCTGGGCGTCCAGGATCATGCGGAACCCCATCCGCACCATCTCCTGGTCGTCGGCGATCAGTACCCGGATCACTCGTCCCCTTCCCCGGCGGCCAGCGGCAGCCACGCTTCGACCCGCCAGCCGCCGTCCGGTCCTCGCCCGGCCGACAGCCGTCCCTTGAGCAGCGCGACGCGTTCGCGCATGCCGACCAGACCGTATCCGCCCGATCCGCCGGCGGGCCGCCGCGCCGTCTCGTGGCCGTTGTCGGTCACCCGCAAGTGCAGCTCGGAGCCGCTCACTTCGGCCAGCACGAACGCGTCGGTCGCGTCCGAGGCGTGCTTGCCGACGTTGGTCAGCGACTCCTGCACCAGCCGCAGCGCCGAGCGGCCGACCTCGTGCGGCAGGTCCGGCGGCAGGTCGAGGTGCATGGACGTCGGCACGCCGTGGTTGGCGCTCTCGACCAGCTTCCGCAGGTCGGCGCCGAGGTCGGTGGTGGCCTGCTCGCTGAACTCGCTCGACCCGGCCGGCGCGTCGCCGCGCATCGAGCGGACCAGCCGCCGCATCGCGGCGAGTGCCTCGACGCCCGCGTTCTCGATCCGTTCCATCGCCTCGACCGCGACCTCCGGCTTCTGCGAGGCCATCATCCGCGCGGCTTGCGCCTGCACGACGATGCCGGTGACGTGGTGGGCGACGACGTCGTGCAGCTCGCGGGCCAGCGCCATCCGCTCGGCGGTCTGGGCCTCGGACACCGCCGACTGGACGACCGTGGTGCGCTCGGAGTCCCGCGAGCGCAGCATCAGGCCGACCGCGATCGAGATGCCGAGCAGCAGCGCGGCGGCGAAGGCCAGGATCGACAGGGTCTGCGGGTCGGTCTGCAGGCCGGCGGGCTTGTTCGAGTTGACGATCGCGGCCAGCGCCACGACGGCCGACAGGATGCCGATCCGCGGCCACGACTGGCTCAGCCCGCGGGCGCGGGTCAGCGTGACGATCACGCCCATCGCGGCGATGACCTGCGCGAACGGCACCCCGCCCGGCATCGGGTAGTCGTAGCGCAGGTGCAGGAACGGCGTGACGACCGTGGACAGCAGCAGCATCCCGGCGATGCCGAGCAGCGCGTCGGCGGGCCGCCGCGGGGCCAGCACGGCGATGATGGCCGCGACCAGCGAGCAGAACAGGATCGGGAAGCCGCGGGCGTTGCTGGAGTACGTGTAGCCGAACTCGAAGATCAGCGCGAAGCCGAGCAGCCCGATCAGCGGCCACTGGCCGAGGGCCAGCTCGTTCACCCGCTGCAGCTTCCGGTTCCGCGGATCGGCCTTCGGCCGGCGGTCCCGCAGCGTGATGGCGGGCACGACCGGTCCGACGAGCAGCAGCAGGCCGAACACCAGGCCCTGGGTCGCCGTGCCGCCGTCGATGTCGTCGATGCCCCGGTACCGGCCGAAGAGGGCGACCAGGCCGCCGACGACCAGGAAGCTGACCACGCAGAAGGCCACGCCGGCCCGCGCCCGCCGGGTCACGTAGTAGACCATCAGCACCCCGGCCACGACCTCGGTGATGGTGATCTTCGGCAGCACGCTGGAGTACGCCGGGATGCGGAACGCGTAGATCCACAGCGTCGAGAACACCAGCACCGTGCCGCCGGCCACGCCGGCGACCGCGGCGCGCTTCTGCGCCCACTGCGCGCAGGCGACCATCGCGAAGATGCCGGGGAGCAGCCCGAAGTCGATGAACTTGGGACCGTGGTCGTCGAGCGCCGCCTGCGTCGTGAAGACGACGTCGAAGAGCAGAGCGGCGAACAGGACGGCCGAAGGCACGCCGATGCGCCGCACCAGTGCGGCGGCGCGGGCGTACAGCGTTTTCGGCGGGGGCGCGGCGGTCACAACGTGACGTTAGAGGATTCGCCCGCGTCCGCACCTTGGCCGAGTGGCCCGCGCTCCCTCGGCCGATCGGCCGATGCGGCACCGGCCGTGACTGGCCGTCTGCCCGAAGTGGACCGCCCCCGATCTCCGCGAAGCTCGTCGTCGTCAAGATCCGAACCGACAGGAGAACGTGGTGGACCCGAACACTCCACAGTGGACCAATGGGCCGGTGCTCTCCGGCCGCGGGCTCGTGAAGCGCTACGGCGCGCAGCACGCCCTGGCCGGCATCGACATCGACATCCAGCCGCGGGACGCCGTCGCCATCGTCGGGCCGTCGGGCTCGGGCAAGACGTCGCTGCTGCACGTCCTGGCCGGCATCCTCAAGGCCGACGACGGGCAGATCTTCCTGGCCGGGCAGCGGATCGACCACCTCGGGGAGAAGAAGCGCAGCGAGCTGCGCCGCACCGAGTTCGGCTTCGTCTTCCAGTCGGGGATGCTGGTCGCGGAGCTGTCGGCCGAAGAGAACGTCGCGCTGCCGTCGCTGCTGGCGGGGCTCGGCCGCAAGGAGGCCATCGAGGCCGGCCGCCAGTGGCTTTCGCGCCTCGGCTTGGCCGGCAAGGAGAAGCGGCGCCCGGGCGAGCTGTCCGGCGGCGAGGCCCAGCGCGTCGCGATCGCGCGGGCCCTGACCCACCGGCCGAAGGTGATCTTCGCCGACGAGCCGACCGGCGCGCTCGACACGCGCACCGGCCGCGACACGATGGACGCCCTGCTCGGCGCCGCCCACGAGACGGGCGCCGCGGTGATCGTGGTGACCCACGACCGCGAGCTGGCCGAGTCGATGCCGAAGACCGTCGCCATCCGCGACGGCCTGATCGCGACGAGGCTGGCGGCGTGAACTCCCTCCAGATCGCCCTGCGGGTGCTGAAGGTCGACCGGCGGACCCGGACGTCGGCGATCCTCACCGCGATCGGGGTGGCCGTCGCGACCGGGCTGGTGCTGCTGCTGGCGACGCTGCCGTTCGCCACGCAGAACCGCGAGCAGCGCGCCATCTGGCAGGGCGAACACCACGTCGGCTTCCAGCTCGACGGCCAGCGGCAGCTGCTGTTCAACTCCGCCACGGACTACTTCGACGGGCAGCAGATCGTCCGTGTCGACGTCGCGCCGGTCGCCGGGGCCGGCTCGATCGCGTTGCCGCCGGGCGTGCCGCAGCTGCCGGGGCCGGGCGAGACCGTCGTGTCGCCCGCGCTCGGCCGGCTCCTGCAGGCGCACCCGGCCGGTCAGCTCGGCGACCGGTTCGGCAAGCCCGTCGGCGCGCTCGGCGACGACGCCCTCCGCTTCCCCGAGCAGCTCGTCGCGCTCGTCGGGCACACGCCGGAGGCGATGCCGGAGAACGCCTACCCGCTGGCGGGCTTCCCCAGCGGCAAGGCGAGCCCGGATCCCCTGCTCATGCTGCTGTCCTGGGTCGGGATCATCGTGCTGCTGGTGCCGAGCCTGGTGCTGGTCGCGTCCTCGGCGCGGCTGACCGCGGCCCGGCGGGAGCGGCGGCTGGCCGCGATCCGGCTGGCCGGGGCGACGCCGGGGCAGGTCACGAACATGGTGGCCGCCGAGACGACGTTGTCCGCGGGCATCGGCGCGCTGCTGGGGCTGCTGATCAGCCCGGCGCTGCACGGCCTCGCGTCGTTCGTGCCGTGGGCCGGTGGCACCTGGCTCGCGTCCGACTTCGCGCTGCCGGTCGGCCTGACGGTGTTCATCGTCGTGGCCATCCCAGTGCTGGTGGTGCTCGCCGGTGTCCTCGGCCTGCGCCGCGTGCTCAAGAACCCGCTGTTCGCGACGGGCGGGCACACGAAGAAGCCGTTGCGGTGGTGGCGCCTGCTGGCGCTGCCCGCGGCCGGGCTGTTCTTCCTCGTCGCGGTGACGACGGCGAAGGAGTCCGGCGGCATCACGATGGTCATGGCGGGCCTGTTCCTGCTGGTCGGCTCGGCCGCCGTCGTCGGGCCGTGGGTGACGTCGGCGGTGGGCGGCACGTTCGTCCGGATCTGGCGGCGCCCCTCGGCGCTGCTCGCCGGCCGCCGCCTGCGCGACGACCCCAAGGGCGCCTACCGGGCTTCCGCCGGGATCGTGCTCGCCGTGTTCGCCGGCTCGATGGCGCTGACGCTGCTGCCGACGTTCGAGTCGATGGCCGGCGGCGGGCGGTCCTTCCAGGACTCCGTCCTCTACGTCGACACCGACGCCGAGCACGCGGGCAAGATCGTCGACCAGGCCAACGCGTCCCTGCGGAAGTACGGGCAGTCCGAGCAGGCCGTCGCGGTCGGCGAGGTCTACCTGGTCCAGGGTGAGGGCCGGGAGCGCAACGGCAACCGGGCGCTCGTGATGACCTGCGCCGACGCCGTCAAGCTGACCCGGTACGGCCTCACCCCGGCGAACTGCACCGGCGGTCCGGCCGTCTTCGGCGACAAGCAGCTGGACCTGGCGAAGTACAAGATCGCCACCGAGTGGGAGGCCCCCGCGGTGGCGGTGAACTCGGGGACGCGGGCGGAAGCCGTGCCGCCCCGGGACTCGGACCTGTCCAGCACGGCGATCATCGACCCGGCCGCGCTGCCGGCCGGCTTCACGCCGAAGTGGGTCACCGTGGTCGCGCCGACCACCGACGCCAACCGCGAGATCGTCCGGACGGCGCTGGCCGCGCCGGCCGCCGGCGAGGAGATCGGCAGCCGGGACCAGTACCTGTTCAACCAGCAGACCGAGCTCGGCGACCTGCGCCGCGTCACGGTGATCGGGCTGATCGCCGCCGGCGTCCTGGCCGGGTGCAGCGCCGCGGTCGCGACCGCGGGCTCGGTGATGGACCGCCGTCGCACGTTCGGGGCGTTGATGGCGGCGGGCACGCCGGTGCGGGTGCTGGCGAGGGCGTTGCGGATGGAGGCCGCGCTGCCGGCGCTGGTCGCCACCGTCGGCGCGGGAATCGTCGGGGTGCTGGTCGGTGTTGGGCTGTACAGCATGGTCGACCCGGGTGGCATCGTGCTCAGCCCGTGGTTGCTGGCGCCGGTGGTGCTCGGCGTCGGGGTGGCCCTGCTCGGCGCGTCGGTCTGCACACCCGCCCTCAAGCGGGTCCAGGCCGAGCCGCTGGCCGAGGAATAGGGAGGAAGTTCGCCCCTCTGTCGGGGGAGGGGCGAACTCCTACCGCTTTTCGAAGATGAGGTCGTGCGAGACGCGGCCTTCGACGTCGGCGCGCTGCTCGAACTTGGTCACCGGCCGCCACTCCGGCCGGGGCGCCCAGCCGTCGTACCGGTTCTTCAACGCCGCTTCCGCCGAGCAGACCTCGAGCATCTGCTCGGCGTAGTTCTCCCAGTCGGTCGCCATGTGGAAGGTGCCGCCGGGCGCGAGCCGCGAAGCCACGAGCGCGGCGAACGACGGCGACACGATCCGCCGCTTGTGGTGCTTCTTCTTCGGCCACGGGTCCGGGAAGAACAGCCGGACGCCGTGCAGCGTGTCCGGCTCGACGTGCTCGGTCAGCAGCACGACGGCGTCGCCGTGCAGCAGCCGCAGGTTCTCGACGCCCAGCTTTTCGGCGCGCAGCATCAGCTGGCCGAGGCCCGGGTCGTAGACCTCGGCCGCGACGTAGTTCA
The DNA here is from genome assembly GCF_053605345.1 of Amycolatopsis sp. NPDC003865. Lineage (NCBI taxonomy): Bacteria > Bacillati > Actinomycetota > Actinomycetes > Pseudonocardiales > Pseudonocardiaceae > Amycolatopsis > Amycolatopsis sp. NPDC003865. The sequence continues at coordinate 372,338 of NZ_JBSGJA010000002.1, forward strand.
GCTCCGGCGCCGCGGCGGCGAGCTGCGAAGTCGTCTCGCCCATGCCGGAGCCGATCTCCAGCATCACCGGCGCCTCTCGGCCGAACCACTCCGTGAAGTCCAGCTTCCCCTCGGGCAGCTCACCCACCGTGCGGCCGAGCTTCGGCCACAGTTCGTCCCACGCGCGTTGCTGTCCGACGGTCATCCGGCCGCCGCGCTTCACGTAACTGACGACGCTGCGCAAGCGGGGTTGGTCCTGGTTCTCCACCCACCGAGGTTAACGAACGGCTTCGAGCTCCCCGAGCCGAGACCGCAGCCCCGCCAGCCCGGCGATGGCGATCGGGTCCGGCGTCCGGCCGCTGTGGGCGGGCAGGACGTCGATCCAGCCGGGGTGCCGGTCGGTGTTCATCACCGTCGTGGGAATCGCGTGTCCCGATTTCCCGCGTTCGGACGGCATGAACTCCCAGTAGCCGGATTCGCCGTCCGCCGCCCACGGGACGAATTCCCAGCCCGGCCGCCTGCCCAGCAGCTGGGCGATGCGGTCTTCGACGCGGAAACCCTGTTCCCGCGAATCGAGGGTGCCGTCGGCCACCGCGCGCAGCCACCACGGCGCGGGAATCGGCCCCGCCATCCCCGCCGAGGCGCGGAACAGGGCCAGGACGCTGTCTTCGGGCGCGCGGTGCACCCACGCCCGGCGCAGTTCGGCCGGAGTCGAGGCCGTCATCGCGGCCTGCGGAAGCTCGATCGCCCGCGACCATTCGAGGTCCAGCATGGGTTCGAGCCGGGGTACGTCGTCTTCGACGCGAGCTCGGGGAATGGTGCCGCCCAATTCTTGCCCGGTGTTCACCGTCAAGGATCACCTCCAGGGGAGCGCAGACGGGTCCGGTGCTCACTTACGAATATTGCCTGGTCATAGCAGTATGTCCGGTGCCTGTGAGAGAAGCCACAGCCTCTTCATCTTTTGTTAACACGAATTTTTGCGGTATTGACAGCGCCGTCACGCTCAGGCGTCGCGGCGTGCCGTCGTGATGACCCCGGCCACGAACAGTGCAACGCAGATCGCCGCGAAGTAACCGAGGTACCCCCACGGCCCGAGCGGGGCGGCCGGCAGCTGCACCGGTCCCGCGCCGATCCCGCCGGCGCCGACGAACTGGTCGGCCGCGTGGAACGGCATCCACTGGTAGAGGTGCTTGCCGACGCCCGGGATGAAGATCACCACGCCCTCGAGCACCTGCGTCCAGACGAGCACCACCGTCAGCCCGAAGGCGACACTGCGCAGCAGCAGGGCGACGCCGACGCCGGCGACCGCGGCGAGCAGGAAGACCAGGCTCTGCCCGAGCACCGAACGCCATTCGGCGCCCGAGTGCAGCGCGAGGTCGGCGTCCGGCGCCACGACCGTCGCCATGCCCCACGAACCGAAGCCGACGAGCAGCCCGAGGACGGCGCCGACCGCGCCGACGACGGCCACCTTCGCCAGCAGCGCGGGCACCCGGCTCGGCACGGCCTGGAACGTCAGCCGCATCGTCCCCCAGTTGAACTCCGACGCCGTCGCGAGGATCGCGAGGACGACCAGCACGGTCCGGCCGTTGCCGCTCGCGAGCTGGGTGTTGCCGACCGTCGGCGGGATCTCGGGCCCGGCCAGCGCGAAGAACAGCGCCGTGAAGCCGAGCGGCGCGGCCAGCGCGAGCAGCAGGCACCACCACGGCGCCCGGGTGCTGAAGAGCTTGATGCGCTCGGCGCGCAGCAGGTTGGCGGTGGTGGTCATCGGCCGGCTCCCGCGGTGAACTCGGTGGCCTCGTGGGTGAGGTCGAGGTAGGCCTGCTCCAGGGAGCCGGTGATCGGGCTCAGCTCGTGCAGCGTGGCCCCGGCGTCGAAGGCCAGCTGGCCGATCCGGTCACTGTCCAAACCGGACACCACGAAGGCGCCGTCGGACTCGGTGAACTCGGCCTGCCCGGTCAGCGCGGCCCGCAGCTCGTCGGCGTGCGGGGTGCGCACGCGCACGCCGTGCTCGCTCGTCTTCGCGACGAAGTCGTCCATCGTGCCCTGGTAGATCAGCCTGCCCCGGCCGATCACGACCAGGTCCTGGGCGGTCTGCGCCATCTCGGGCAGCAGGTGGCTGGAGACGAAGACGGTCCGGCCCTCGGCGGCCAGCGCGTGCAGCAGCCGGCGGATCCAGGCCATGCCCTCGGGGTCGAGGCCGTTCACCGGCTCGTCGAACAGCAGCACGCGCGGGTCGCCGAGCAGCGTGGCCGCGATGCCGAGCCGCTGCAGCATGCCGAGCGAGTACTGCCCGGCGCGGCGGCCCTCGGCGCTGGTCAAGCCGACCAGCGCGAGCACCTCGTCGACGCGCTTCTCGGGGATGCCGTTGGTCGCGGCCAGCCAGCGCAGGTGGTCGCGCCCGCTGCGCCCGGGGTGGCGCCAGGTGGCGTCCAGCATGGCGCCGACCGTCCTGAGTGGATCTTTCAGCTCCCGGTACGGGACACCGTCGACGAGGACCGTGCCCGCGTCCGGGGTGTCGAGGCCGAGGACCAGCCGCATGGTCGTGGACTTGCCGGCGCCGTTCGGCCCGAGGAAGCCGGTGACGCGGCCCGACCGCGCGGTGAACGTCAGCTCGTTGACCGCGGTCGTGGCGCCGTACCGCTTGGTCAGCGCGTTCGCTTCGATCACCCCGGGAGCGTACCGAGAAACGGGAATCCGGGTCGCCCCCCGACAGCGCGACCCGGATTCCCGTTTTCCCCTTTATCCCCTTGTTCCCCCCTTATGCGTCCCGCTTCTTCGCAACCCCGAGTGCGACGAGCAGGAACACGATCGCGATGCCGGCGAAGTACGCCAGCGCCCAGCCTGGGCTCAGCGGCGAGTCCGACACCGGCGGGCCGTCGCCCCCGACGGCTGAGCCGCGCAGGAACTTGTTCGCCACGTTGAACGGCAGCCACTCGTGGATGGTGTGCCCGATCTTCGGGATCAGCTGCACCAGCTCTTCCACGGCCAAGTAGTAGATGAGCAGCAGTGCGATGGCACCGGCGCTGTGCCGGATGAGGATCCCGAGCGCGACGGCGAGCACGGCGCTGAGGGCGAACACCGGGCCGAGGCCCGCGACGTTCAGCCAGTCCTGCGAGGTGTGCAGGCCCAGGTTGTCGTTCGGCCGCATGAGCAGGCCGAGGCCCCAGGCGCCGAACGCGGCGATCTCGCCGATGACCAGCGCGACCAGCGCGACGACGATCGCTTTCGCGACCAGCGCCGGCGAGCGGTGCGGCACCGCCTGGAACGTCGTGCGGATGGTGTTGAAGCGGTATTCGGTGGTCACCGCGAGGGCGGCGAGCACCATGACGACGGCGATGCCGAACTGGGAGCCGCCGAACTGGGTGGCGGCCACCGAGAGCGGCTCGTCGGCGGGCGACGCGCCGGCGATGATGGCGGCGAAGCCGATGGTCAGGGCCAGGGTGATGAGCGCGCACCACCACGGCGATCGGGTGCTGAACAGCTTGATGCGTTCGACTGCGAGCAGGTTCATGGTCTTGGGTTCCCCGGTTACTTGGCGGACTCGAGCACGTGCTGCGCCTCGGCTTCGAGGCCGGTGTGGTACTCGACGGAGTCGCCGGTGATCTGCATGAAGGCCTGCTCCAGCGAGCCGGTCTGCGGGCTCAGCTCGTGCAGCACGATCCGGTTCGCGGCGGCGATCTCGCCGATCTTGTCGCTGTCCATCCCGGACACCACGAGCGCGTTGGCTTCTTCGACGACCCCGGCGCTGGCCCGCTGCAGGGCGTCGCGCATCTCGGCCAGCTGCGGCGAACGGACCTTGACGGTGTTCTCCGCGGCGCGGGAGACGAAGTCCTCGGTGGAGGACTGCGAGATCAGCTGTCCCCGCCCGATCACCACGAGGTTGCTCGCGGTCAGCGCCATCTCCGAAAGCAGGTGGCTCGACACGAAGACCGTGCGGCCTTCCTCGGCCAGGCGGTGCATGAACTTCCGGATCCAGAGGATGCCCTCCGGGTCCAGGCCGTTCACCGGCTCGTCGAACAGCAGCACTTCCGGGTCGCCCAGGAGGGCGGCCGCGATGCCGAGCCGCTGCGACATGCCGAGCGAGAACCCGCCGGCGCGCTTGCCCGCGACACTGGTCAGGCCGACGGTCTCGAGCACCTCGTCGACGCGGCTCGCCGGGATGCGGTTGGACTTCGCCATCCACAGCAGGTGGGCGCGCGCCGAGCGGTTCGGGTGCACCCACTTCGCGTCGAGCAGCGCGCCGACCGTGCGTAGCGGTTCCTTGAGTTCGTGGTACTTCTTGCCCCCGATGGTGACCTGGCCGCCCGTCGGGTTGTCCAGGCCCAGGATCATCCGCATGGTGGTGGACTTGCCCGCCCCGTTCGGGCCGAGGAAGCCGGTGACCTGACCCGCGGACACGGAGAACGACAGGTTGTTCACCGCCAGCGTTTTCCCGTACCGCTTGGTGAGGCCGGTTGCCTCGATCATGGCTGCTCCTCTTCCGCCCCTCGCTTACGACGTGTTCATCGTCGCGGGTCGGAGCCGGTTCGCGCGTCACCCTGGAGACCGAACCGCGCCCCCTACCTGAGTAGTACCTTGCTGGCTCTTCGGCCGATGCGCGATCCGTGATGACCCTGAGACGACCCTGATTCGACGTCATTAATGAACTGTGGTTCAATAATGACATGGCCCGGCCGAGGAGCATCACCGACGAGCGGCTGCTGGGTGCGGCGGAGACCGTGATCGGCCGCTGCGGCCCCGGTTTCACGCTGGCGCAGGTGGCCGCGGAGGCCGGGGTTTCGGTCGGCACGGTCGCGCAGCGGTTCGGGTCGAAGAGCGGTCTGCTGCAGGCGATGAGCCGGCGGGCCACGCGGCGGGCGGTCGAGCAGATGCGGGAGTGCGCCGAGCGGGCGGACGACCCGGTCGACGGCCTGCGCGCCGCGGCGGTCGCGGTCTACGCCCTGCTGGGTGACGCCGAAGAGGCGGCGAACCACCTGGGCCAGCTCGGCGTGGACATCGGCGACCCGGTGCTGCGGGCGCTGCTGGGCGAGCACTTCACGGCGGTCGAGGAAGAACTGCGGCGGCTGGTGCGGGCGGCGGCCTCGTCGTTGCCGCGCGCGCCGAGCGTGCCGCGGGCGGCCCGGGTCGTGCTGGACGTGATCAACGGGGTGTCGATCGACTGGTCGATCCGGCCGCACGGGCGGCTGGCCGACCGGCTGGCGGAGGACGTCGACGCGGTTTTGACCGCGTGGCGGGGACAGGAGGATTCATGAGCTTGGCGGGCAAGGTCGCCGTGGTCACCGGGGCGACCCGCGGCTGCGGGCGGGCGATCGCGGTGGAGCTGGGCCGCGCGGGCGCGACGGTGTACGTCACCGGCCGCACGACGCGCGAGACGTCGTCGCCGCTGAAGCGCCCCGAAACGATCGAAGAGACGGGCGAACTGGTCGAAGCGGCCGGCGGCAAAGCGGTGGTCGTCCGCTGCGACTTCTCTTCCCAGTCCGATGTGGACGCACTGAAGGCGCGCATCGAGTCCGAAGTGGACGGAATCGACATCCTGGTCGACGACGTCTGGGGCGGTGACATGTACTTCCACTTCGACGCGCCGTTCTGGGAGACGCCGCTGGAAGACGCGCTGAACCTGACGCACAACGCGCTCGACACGCACCTGATCGCGCTGCACAAGCTGCTGCCGCTGGTGGTCGCGCGCCGGGGCCTGGTGCTCGAGGTGACCGACGGCGACAACGACGACTACGTCGGCGCGGGCCTGCCCTACTACCTGGCGAAGTGCGGCATCCGCGCGCTCGGCCGGGCTCTCGGCGTGGAGCTGAAGAAGAACGACTGCGTCGGCCTGGCGGTGACACCGGGCTTCCTGCGCTCGGAGTCGATGCTCGACCACTTCGAGGTGACCGAGGACAACTGGCGCGACGCGGTCGGCAAGCTCGCCCCGGTCGACTTCAAGATCTCCGAGACGCCGTACCTGCTCGCCCGCGGCGTGGCGGCCCTGGCACAGGACCCCTCGGTGTCCCGCTTCGCCGGCCAGACGCTCGCTTCCTGGACCTTGATGAAGGAGTACGGCTACACGGACATCGACGGCGACCGCCCGGACTTCGGCCGCTGGCTCACCGAAGTCCGCAACGCGGGCAAGGACCCGGCGACCACCCCGCCGGACGACTTCCGCTGACGTTCAGCCGAGGCCGGGGCGGGCGAGACCGGTTTCGTAGGCCAGCACCACGGCCTGCACCCGGTCCCGCAGCTCCAGCTTCGCCAGGATCCGCCCGACGTGCGTCTTCACCGTCGCCTCCGAGAGGAACAGCGCCTCCGCGATCTCCAGGTTCGACATGCCCTTCGCGATCAGCACGAGGACCTCGCGCTCGCGGTCGGTCAGCACGTCCAGCTCCGCGGTGTCGCGCATCGGGGCGCCGCCGGTGCCGACGAAGCGGTCGAGCAGCCGGCGGGTCACCGAGGGCGACACCACCGCGTCGCCCGAGGCGACCGCTCGCAGCGCCGACACGAGGTGGCCGGGCTGGGTGTCCTTGAGCAGGAACCCGCTCGCGCCACCCTGCAGCGCCGCGTAGACGTACTCGTCGAGGTCGAACGTCGTCATCACGAGCACGCGCGCGGTGCCGGCCGCGACGATCCGCTTGGTCGCCTCGACGCCGTCGAGCACCGGCATCCGGACGTCCATCAGCACGACGTCGGGGCGCAGTTCTTCGGCCATCTTGATGGCCTGCGCGCCGTCGCCCGCCTCGCCGACGACGTCGATGTCGGCCTGCGCGCCCAGCACCATCCGGAACCCGACGCGCATCAGTTCCTGGTCGTCGACGACCACCACCCGGATCACTTGTCCAACCTAACCGGCAGGGCCGCGCGGACCTGCCACCCACCGCCCGGAGCGGGGCCCACGTCGAGCGTCCCGCCGTACACGTGCGCGCGTTCGCGCATGCCGATCAAGCCGTTGCCGCCCGGCAGGCGCTGCGCGGAACCGGCCAGCTGCGGGACGCGCCCGGCGCCGTCGTCGGACACCAGCACCTCCACCACGTCGCCGGTCCGGTGCACCCGCACCGCCGCGGTCGCGCCGCGGCCGGCGTGCTTGAGCGTGTTGGTCAGCGACTCCTGCACGATCCGGTAGATCCCGAGCGAGACGCCGGCGGGCAGGTCGCCGAGGTCGTCGGTCTCCAGTTCGACCGGCACCCCGGCGGTGCGCATCCGCTCGGCCAGGTCGGCGATGGCGTGCGCGTCCGGCTGCGGGACGCGGGGTTCGCCGTCGGCGTCGTCGCTGCGGAGGACGTCGAGCAGGCGCCGCAGCTCGCCGAGCGCGCCGCGGCCGGTCTCGGAAATCGTTTGCAGGGCCCGTTGGGCGAGCTCGGGGTTGCTTTCGATCGCGTAGGACGCGCCGTCGGCCTGCACCACCATGACGCTCACCGCGTGCGCGACGACGTCGTGCAGCTCGCGCGCGATCCGCCCGCGTTCCTCGGCCACCGCGATCCGGGTGGCCTGGTCCCGTTCGGTCTCGAGCAGGTGCAACCTGGCCTCCACTTCCACGTCGTAGGCGCGCCGGGCGCCGACGAACTCGCCGAGCGTCCAGCACAGCGCGATGCCGAACGCGAGGAACAGGATCGCGATGACGAGCTCGTCGTCCGGCGGCTCCAGCGCCAGCTGCACGGCCGAGGAGACGATCACCGCGCCGACGAAGATCAGCCCCTGCCGTCGCCCGGCGTAGACGACGACCGAATAGATGCTCATCGCGAGCCCGGCGGCGCTGCCGATGCCGAGCATCAGCGTCGCGTGCACGATGCTGATCACCAGCACGGCGTAGGCCGACCACAGCGGCGACCGCCGGCGGAACACCAGCGGCGCGACCATCGCGATGTTGATCGGCACGGCGACGTACCAGGGCGGCAGCTCCGGCAGCTCGGCGAACTGGTCGGCGACGAACAGCAGCAGGTCGACCAAGCCCAGCAGGACGGCGAGCACCGTGTCGCCCGCCATGGGGTGGGCACGCATCCAGAGGCTCAGCCGTCGCACCAGACAACACTAGGTCCCGGCCGCGGGATCGCGCGTCGGTCGCCGGTACCACCTTCGGTGCGACCCGGGGATGACGTGCATGGCACGATTCACGGGGTTGTCGCCTACGACCGGGAGGGCTGGGGGCCGTGACGTCACCGGAGCAGGGCCGGCTCGCGGGACCGCTGTCGATGTCGGTGGCCAACCTGTGCCACCGGCTGCAGTCGCAGGTCTCCGCGCGCACCGCGGCCGGCTTCGCCGAAGTGCTGCGCCGGCTCGGCGCGCCACTGCAGGTGGCGGTCGCCGGGCGGATCAAGTCGGGCAAGTCGACGCTGGTCAACGCGCTGATCGGGCGCCGGGTCGCGCCGACGGACATCGGCGAGTGCACCCGGCTGGTGACCCGGTTCCAGTACGGCACGGTCGACCGCGTCGAGATCGTCTTCACCGACGGCCGCAAGCAGGTGCTCCCCTTCGCCGCCGACGGGTCGATCCCGGCCGAGCTGGGCGTCGACATCGAAAAGGTGTCGCACATCGAGGCGTACCTGACCAACGCCGTCCTGCAGGGCATGACGGTGATCGACACCCCGGGCCTCGGCTCGCTCGACGCCGCTTCGGTGTCGCGGACCGAGCAGCTGCTGGGCGCGGCGAGGCACCGCAAGGACGAAGAAGACGAAGAGGGCTCCGACGAGCTCGACGACACCTCGCGCAACGCCGTCGCCGGCGCCGAAGCCGTGCTCTACGTCGTGACCCAGGGCGTCCGCGCCGACGACCAGCAGGCCCTCGCCGCCTTCACCGCGGCCACCGCGAGCCGCGAGGCCGGCCCGGTCAACGCCATCGCCGTGCTGAACAAGGCCGACACCATCGCGCCGGAGTCGGTCGACGGCGCGGACGGCGACGTCTGGAAGGCCGCGACGCTGCTCGCGGAGAAGCAGGCGTCGACGCTGAAGCCGCGCGTGGCCGACGTGCTGCCGGTGATCGGGCTGATCGCCGAGTCCGCCGAGTCGGGCGGGTTCACCTCCGCCGACGCCGAGGCGCTGCGGCAGCTCGCCGACCTCGACGACGACATCCTGCAGACCATGCTGATCTCGGCCGACATCTTCACGACCTGGGAGTGCGACGTCCCGTCGGGCACCCGGCTGCGGCTGCTGGAGAAGCTCGACCTGTTCGGCGTCTCCCACGCCGTCGAGGTCATCCGCAAGGAACCGGAGATCACGGCGGGTGCGCTGCGGCGGTCGCTGCTCGACGCGTCCGGCCTCGAAGCCGTGCGGCAGCGCCTGTCGATCGTGTTCGCCGCCCGCGCCGACGGCATCAAGGCGGCCGCCGCGCTCGCGTCGGTCACCGCGCTCGCGCACGCCTCCGGCGACCCGGCCGAACGCCAGCGCGTCCACGACGCCATCGAGGTGCTGCTCGCCAAGCCCGAGGCCCACCAGCTGCGGCTGCTCGAAGCGCTGACGCTGGTCGCCTCCGGCGCGGTCGACATGCCGGAAGACCTGGCCGAGGAGGTCCTGCGCGTCGGCAGCAACGCCGACATCGGGGCCCAGCTCGGCAAGCCCGGCGCGCCCCGGCCGGACCTCGCCGCCCACGCGCTCGAGCGCGCGGGGTGGTGGCGGTCCTTCGCGTCCTTCGGGGCTACGCCCGCGCAGAGCCGCGTCGCGCACGTCGTCCACCGGGCGTACTTCTTGATCTGGCAACAGGTCCGCGAAACCTGAGTTTGTTTCTGCTTGCCGACTTCGCCTGGTGAGCGCGTTTTCCCGCGTACTGTTGACTCGTGCGCCTAGAAAACACGACATCGTGGCGAGCGAGCTGGAGCAGCGAGAACGAGATCGACGTCGCGCTGTACATCCGTGACGCCCTCGCGCTGTCCGTTTCCGAAGGACAGGTGCTGCCGCCCGTGGAGCCGCAGGTCCCGGTGCACGTCCCACCCGAGATCGACCGCGCGGCCGTCCAGGCGCAGTGGGCCGACTGGTGGGTCGACCTGCTGGCCTTCCTGCGCAACCGCGAGGACCCGGACCCGCGCAGCACGCGCACCCGCTACGGCAGGCCCGCGCTCGCGCAGGGCTCGGCGATCCGGCAGGCGCTCGAGTTCTTCGGCCCGGCCGCGGCGCGGCACTTCGCCAACGCGCGCGGGCCCGCCCTGCGCGGCGCGGGCGAGCCGGCCGGCGGGACGCCGTGGGCGCCCGGCTTCTACCGGCGGCAGATCGTCGCCGGCGAACGCCTCGGCCAGCTGGTGCGCGAGGCCGAGGTCCGGCTGGGCCGCCGCGCGTACCCGTTCCGGCTGAACGTCATCGAGATCTCCGTCGCCGGGTCGATCTGGCTGCGCACGGCCGAGGACCAGCTGCTCGTCTCGTCTCGGCTCGCCGAGGACGGCCCCGGCCTCGAAGCCGTGCTCCGCGAGGTGATCGACCAGCTCGTCTGAGCCCCGGCTTTCATAAACCGAGCGCGCGGTCTAATAATAGGCGGCATGGAGACGACCGTCGACGAGCCATCGTGGCTGCGCACCGCGTCCTGGATCGGCTGCCCGCTGCTCGGCGGCGCGCTCGGCGTGGGCGTGTGGGCCATCGCCGCGTGGGTCAGCGGCCTGGACGCCTTCCCGTTCCAGGGCGTGTTCAAGGTGCTCACGAAGCTGCCCCAGCCGTGGGCGACGCTCGCCGCGGTCGCCGGCGGGCTCGTGCTCGGGCTGGTGTTCGCCGTGGTCTGGGCGGTCGAACGGCTGGTCGTCACGGTGTCGCCGACCCGCGTCACGCTCGTCCGCGGCGACAAGACGCGGCGCATCGAGGCCGACCTCGAAGCCGTCTACCTCGACGGCAAGGAGCTCGTCCTGCGCACCACCGACGGCCGTGAGATCGCCCGCGAGAAGACCGATCTGCGCAACCACGAACTGGCGCCCGCCTTCGCCGAGCACGGCTACCCCTGGCGCGACGAACCGCCGGTCGAGCGATGAGGACCGTCGACCCGGCCAAGCACGCGGCCAAGCGCGCTTCGATCGTCGACGCCGCCGCGGGCTGCTTCGCCGAGAAGGGCTTCGAGCGGACGACGACCGCGGACATCTGCCGGGCCGCGGGCATCAGCTCCGGCAGCCTCTTCCACTACTTCCCGAACAAGCGCGCGGTGTTCACGGCGATCTTCACCGACGACGCCGTCGATACGGCCGCGCGGCTCGAAACCGCCGCGCGGGCCGACGACCCGTGGGCCGCGCTGCTCGACGTCGTCGCCGAGCTGGCCGGCCAGCTCGCCCACCCCGCGGTCGGCCGGCTCGTCCTGGAGGCCGCCGCGCAGGCCGCCCGCGACGACGAGTTCGCCCAGCTGATCCACCGCAACGACAGCGCCCTGCGCGACGGCTTGGCCGTCCTGGTCGACCGGGCCGTCGACGCCGGCCTGATCGACCCCGGCCTCCCTTCGCGCGCGGCCGCCGGCTGGGTCGCCGGCCTGCTCGACGCGATCATTTCGCGGGCGAGCCTCGACCCCGGCCTCGATCTCGCGGCCGAACAGGCGATCCTCCGGACGATCCTGATCCGGTTCCTTCGTCCGGTTTCGCTCCCGGAAGGTGCGTGAGTCCGACAGACTGTCCGCATGGCGTGGTTTCGCAAGGACGGAACCGACGGCGGGCCCACCGCGTCGGACACCGATGTGCACCCCTTGCAGCAGGTGACCGATCTCGAGCGCGCACTCGCGGATCGCCAGGCACTGATCCAGATGTGCCTCTACGCACTGGACCGCGCCCGCAGCGGCGGCGTCGTCGAACGCCTGGAAGAAGGGCTGGCCGCGATCGGGGTGCAGGCCCTGCGGCCGGACGGCGAGCGGTTCGACCCGGCCCGCCACGAGGCCGGCGGCGCGGTCCCGACCGACGACCCCGCGCTCGACGGCGTCGTCGCCGAGACCGAGGTCACCGGCTTCGCCGACCACGACCGGCTGCTGCGTGCCCCGATCGTCACCGTCTACGCGAAGAAGAACCAGTGAGCGCACCGACCGCGCCGAGCCTGCCCGCGCAGGTCCAGGCGGCCCGCGACCAGCTGCTGACCGTCGTCCGCGACGCCGACCCGGACGCCGCGAAGTGGGTCGAAGAGGTCCGCAGGGCCCGGCCGAAGAAGCCGTCGGTGGTGGTCGTCGGCGAGACGAACCGCGGCAAGAGCTCGCTGGTCAACGCGCTGCTCGCGCGGCCGGGACTGTCCCCTGTGGACGCCGATGTCGCCACCGCCACCTACCTCGTGTTCGACCACGCCGACGCGTGGGGCGCGCAGGCCTGCTACCCCGGCCAGCTGGCGCCGGTCCCGATCGACCTCGGCCAGCTGATCAACTGGGTGTCGGCCGCGCACGAGCTGCCGCCGGGGCAGATCCCGCCGCGGTACGTCGAGGTCACCGGGCCGGTGCCGCTGCTGGAACGGCTTTCGCTGGTCGACACGCCGGGCGTCGGCGGGCTCGACTCGCTGCACGGCGAGCTCGCCAAGGAAGCCGCCGCGGGCGCGACCGCGCTCCTGTTCGTCGTCGACGCCTCGGCGCCGTTCACCTCGACCGAGCTGCAGTTCCTGCGCGACGTCGGCGAGCGCGTCGAGACCGTGGTGTTCGCGCTGACCAAGGTGGACATGTTCCGCGGCTGGCGTGAGGTCATGGAGGCCGACAAGCAGCTGCTGCGCGAGCACGCGCCCCGGTTCGCCGACGCCGTGTTCCACCCGGTGTCGGCCCGGATGTTCGAGACGGCCGCGAAGGCGCCGAACGAGCAGATGGCCGCGATGCTGCGGGAGAAGTCCGGCGTCGCCGCGGTCCAGATGGCCTTGCAGGAGCTCCTCGTCGGCCGTTCGGCCATGCTCGGCGAGGCGAACACGCTGCGTGCGCTCTCCAGCGCGCTCGGCGAACTGAAGGCGAAGCTGCAGGCCGAGAGCCGGGCGCTGTCCGCGGGCGAGGCCGAGGCCGAGCAGCTGCGCGAACGCCGTGACCAGCTGCAGGCCGAGCGCCGGACGTCGACCCGCGGCTGGCAGCTGAAGCTGCGCGGCGAGGTCCAGCGCACCCGCGTCGAGGTCGGGCACGAGAGCAGCAGGCAGATGCGGGACGCGCAGACCCACTTCCGCCAGCTGATCGACGGTGCGAAGCGCGACGAGCTGGCCGCGCTGCCGCAGCAGGTCGACATCGCGCTGCAGACGACGTCGCAGCGGATCTCGATGCTGCTCTCGCAACGCCTGAACCAGGTCACCAACGTCTCGCTGTCGGAGCTGTTCTCCCCCGACGAGCTCGACGTCATCCGCGCGCAGTTCGCCCGGGCCGGCGGCCCGCCGGTGGTGCTGCGCCCGCCGGACAAGAAGCCGCCGACGGCCGAGGACAAGCTGCTCGTCTTCATGGGCATCTCCGGCGGCGTCGGGGCGGGCAAGGTGGCCGCGCTGCCGCTGGCAGGCGTCGCGATCCTCAACCCCGTCGTGCTGCCCGCCACGATCATCATCGGCCTGGGCGCCGGCTGGTGGATGGCCCGCACCCGCAAGCACGCGGCCGACAAGCAGCACATGAAGCAGTGGCTGGTCGAGGCCATCGCGGACGCCCGCTCCACGCTCGACCAGCTCGTCGCCGAGCAGCTCATCGAGGCCGAGCAGCAGCTGTCGATGGCCCTGGACGAGGCGCTGGGCCGGCGCATCGACGCCATCGAGGCCGAGCTGAAGGAAGTCGACAAGACGATCAAGATGGGCGCCCAGGAACGCGCCAAGAAGATCGCCATCGTGGCGAAGCGGCTCAAAGAGGTTTCCGAAGGCCGAGACCGGGCCGAAGCTTTCTTGACCCGCATCCGGGCCCTCCGGGACAAGACGGCCTGACCGAAGCGTCCGGTTGTGGAGCGGAACCGAACGGGCCTACGGTGAGTCATACCTTCCGACAGCAGGTCAGAGACGGCGGTACCCGGTTCTAAGGGGGCAGTTCCCATGTGGGTCGACGAGAGCGGCGGCAGCGACACCGACGCGAGCGGTACGAACGCGATGACCGTCCACGTCGACGGCCAGGAGTACCAGGCCGAGGTCAACTACGACGTGAACGACGACGGCGTCAACGACACCGCGATCGTCGAGCACGACGACGGCACCGCCCAGGCCTTCATCGACACGAACCACGACGGTGAGGCCGACCAGTACGCCGTACTGGACGAGAACGGCAAGGTCGTCGAGCAGGCCGTCTACGACGAGGCCAGCGGCCAGTGGGTCGAGGCCTCCGGGGGCGGCCACGACGACTCCGGCACGAGCGGTCACGACGACAGCTCCGGTGGCCACATCCACGCGGACATGCCGGACGGCGAGGTCGACGCGGGTGCCGCGACCATCGACACCGACCACGACGGCCACAACGACACCGCGATCGTCGAGACGAAGAGCGGCGGCACGATCGCCTTCACCGACAAGGACGGCGACGGCGAAGCGGACATCGCCGTGCAGACCGACGCGGACGGCACGACCACGACGTTCGAGCACACCGGACCGGGCCAGTGGACCGAGGTCTCGAGTGGACTGATGGACGCCGGCGGCGAGGGTGACCCGGCGGGCGACGCCGAATGGGGCGGCGCCGGCACGCAGACGCTGGAGGGCGTCGCGCGCATCGACTCCGGCACGGGTCAGTGGATTTCGCCGAACTGAACGTGACTCAGGTCATAGTTTGAAAGCCCGAGGCTCCGGCCTCGGGCTTTCTTCATGTCGTCAATGAAAACGACCAGGTCACAGCTGTGAGCCAGCGCACCGGAAGATTTTCAGCTAATACACCGATCAAGTGACGTCTGAATCGATTCCCTTATCGTTCTTGTGAGAGAACCTACACGTCAGCTCTCGGTTACTTGCCGGTCATGCGGCTACTCTCGGGAAATCCCAAATCACGCACACCGGTTCGCCAGCCGGTGCGCGAAGCCATTCGGTCGTCGGCAATGTGGCCCGCGCCGGAACAGCGTCGTTCCGGTGTGGGCTCTTTTGTCGTCGGAAGTCAGGAGTAGAGATGACCGCAGTCGCCATCCCCGGACTGGACACCGCGCCGACGACGCACACTGGCGTGCTGTCCTTCGTCCGGGAGGTCGCCGAGCTGACCACCCCGGACCGCGTGGTGTGGGTCGACGGGTCCGACGAAGAAGCCGCCCGGATCAACCAGGAACTGGTCGAGGCCGGCACGTTCGTGCAGCTCAAGTCCAAGCCCAACTCCTTCTGGGCCACTTCCGACCCGAACGACGTCGCCCGCGTCGAGGACCGCACCTTCATCTGTTCGGAGCGCCCCGAGGACGCCGGGCCGACGAACAACTGGATGGACCCGGCCGAGATGAAGGCCACCATGACCGAGCTCTTCCGGGGCTCGATGCGCGGCCGCACGATGTACGTCATCCCCTTCTGCATGGGCCCGCTCGGTGACGAGAACCCCAAGCTGGGTATCGAAATCACCGATTTCGCCTACGTTGTCGCTTCGATGCGCGTGATGACCCGCGCGGGTAAGGCGGCCCTCGACAAGTTCATCGCGCCCGACGGCACCGAGCGTGAATTCGTGCCCGCCCTGCACTCGGTCGGCGCCCCGCTCGAGCCGGGCCAGAAGGACGTTTCCTGGCCCTGCAACGAAACGAAGTACATTTCGCACTTCCCCGAGGAACGCGCGATCTGGAGCTACGGCTCGGGCTACGGCGGCAACTCGCTGCTGGGCAAGAAGTGCTACTCGCTGCGCATCGCTTCGGTGATGGCCCGCGACGAGGGCTGGCTCGCCGAGCACATGCTGATCCTCAAGCTGATCTCGCCCGAGGACAAGGTCCACTACGTGGCGGCCGCGTTCCCGAGCGCCTGCGGCAAGACGAACCTCGCCATGCTGCAGCCGACCATCCCGGGCTGGCGCGCCGAGACCCTCGGTGACGACATCGCGTGGATGCGCTTCGGCGAAGACGGCCGCCTCTACGCGGTCAACCCCGAGTTCGGCTTCTTCGGCGTCGCGCCGGGCACCGACTGGCACACCAACCCGAACGCCATGCGCACGATCGAGAAGGGCAACACGGTCTTCACGAACGTCGCCCTGACCGACGACGGCGACATCTGGTGGGAGGGCATGGAGAACAAGCCCGAGCACGCCACCTCGTGGAAGGGCCAGGACTGGACGCCCGACTCGGACGAGAAGGCCGCCCACCCGAACTCGCGTTACTGCACGCCGATGTCGCAGTGCCCGATCCTCGCCGACGAGTGGGACGACCCGAAGGGCGTGCCGATCTCGGCGATCCTGTTCGGCGGCCGCCGCAAGACGACGGTCCCGCTGGTGAACGAGGCCCGCGACTGGCAGCACGGCGTCTTCATGGGCGCCACGATGTCGTCGGAAACCACCGCCGCGGCGGCCGGCGCGGTGGGCAACGTGCGCCGCGACCCGATGGCGATGCTGCCGTTCCTCGGCTACCACGCCGGTGACTACTTCAAGCACTGGCTGAACCTGGGCAAGAACGCCGACGCGAACAAGCTGCCGAAGATCTTCTACGTCAACTGGTTCCGCCGCGGCGACGACGGCCGCTTCCTGTGGCCGGGCTTCGGCGAGAACTCGCGGATCCTGAAGTGGGTCATCGAGCGCGTCGAGGGCAAGGGCAACGCCGTCGAGACGCCTGTCGGCTTCGTGCCGCGCGCCGAGGACCTCGACACCGAGGGCCTGACCGAGCCGATCGAGGACATCCAGGCCGCCCTGGACGTCAAGCCCGAGGAGTGGCGCGAGGAGCTGCCGCTGATCGAGGAGTGGTTCGAGAAGATCGGCGACAAGGTCCCGACGTCGCTGCGTGACGAGCTCGACGCCTTGGCCCAGCGCCTCGCGTAAAGCTCCCCGAGACAGAAGGGGACGCCTTCCGGCCGCATCCGGGAGGCGTCCCCTTCTACCTTTTCCGGGGTAGTTTCACGAACATGAGACCGTTCCGCTTCGGCGTCGCGATGTACGTGCCGGGCTCACGCGCCGAGTGGGTGGCGAAATGCCGCCAGGCCGAGGATCTGGGATACGACGTCGTCGGCGTGGTCGACCACCTCGGGCGGGCCGCGCCGGTGCCCGCGCTGCTGCTCGCCGCGGAGGCCACCGAGCGGGTCCGGCTGAACACCTACGTGCTCAACGCGAGCTTCCACAACCCGGTGCTGCTGGCCCGCGATCTCGCCGGGCTCGACGAGTTCACCGGCGGCCGCCTCGAGGTCGGCATCGGCGCCGGGTACGTCCGCGCCGAGTTCGAGGCCGCCGGGATCGAGTGGGGCACGCCCGGGCAGCGGTACGAGCGGGTCGTCCGCGCGGTCGCCGAGATCGGGCGCGCCTTCGAGGGCCGCCCCCACCCGCCGCTGCTGCTCGGTGGCCGCGGCGACCGCATGCTGACCTTCGCCGCCGAGCACGCCGACACCATCGCCTTCACCGGCACCGCGCCCGGCGCGGCCGAAGGGCGGCTGGCCTTGGCCGGTCCCGCCGCGCTCGCCGAGCGCATCGGATTCGCGAACCGGGCGCTCGGCGGCCGCGACGCCGAGCTCAACCTGATGGTCCACGTCGTCCGGATCACCGGTGACCGGCGGACGGCGCTCGAAGCGGCGCACCGGCTCGTGCCGCACCTCGGCGTCGACGAGCTGGGCGACCTCCCGACCGTCCTCGCCGGGTCCGCCGAAGCCGTCGCCGAACAGCTGCTGCGCACCCGCGAGACGTTCGGCATCAGCTACTTCACGGTGCTCGAAGACGACCTGACGCGGCTGGCGCCGGTGATCGAAAAACTGCGGTGAGTATTTTGGGGATCATGACTGGGGATTTCCGCTTCGGCGTCAACATGGTGGTTCCGGACAGCCGCACCGCGTGGGTCGAGAAGTGCCGCCGGGTCGAGGACCTCGGCTACGACGTGCTGTCCGTCGCCGACCACCTCGGCATGGCCACGCCGTTCCCGTCGCTGGTGCTGGCCGGCGAGGCCACTTCCCGCGTCAAGCTGAACACGTTCGTGCTCAACGCGCCCTTCTACAACCCGGTGCTGCTGGCCCGGGACGTCACGGGCACCGACCAGTTCACCGACGGCCGGCTGGAGCTGGGGCTCGGCGCCGGGTACGTCAAGGCGGAGTTCGAAGCGGCCGGGATGCCGTTCCCGTCCGCCGGCGAGCGCGTCGACCACCTCGAACGCACGATCCTCGAGCTGAAGCGGCTGTACGCCGACCCCGAGCACAAGCCAGCGCCCGTTCGCCCCCAAGGTCCGCCGCTGCTGCTCGGCGGCCGCGGCGACCGCGTGCTCGGCCTGGCCGTCGAGCACGCCGACATCATCGGCTTCACCGGCACGGCGAAGACGCCGGACGGCGCGCCCATCGCGTTGGGAACCCCCGCGGACGTCGACGAGCGGGTGGCGTTCGTCCGGGGGAAGCTCGGCGAGCGCGCGTCCGAAGTGGAGTTCAACCTGCTCTGCCAGTTCGTGAAGGTGACGAACGACCGCGCGGCCGGCCTGGCCGAGCTCGAGCGGCTCGTCCCGGGCGGGATGAGCGCCGAGCAGATCGGCGAGCTGCCGATCGCGCTCGTCGGCACGCCGGCGCAGATCGCCGACCAGCTCCGCGGGCACCGGGAGCGGTGGGGCTTCACCTACTTCACCATCCTCGAGATGTTCCTCGACGAGTTCGCCCCGGTGCTCGAGCACCTCCGATGATCGACGCGCGGGGCATCGGGGTCCGGGCCGGCGAACTGTGGCTGTTCGACGACCTGGACTTCTCCGTCGACCCCGGCGAGTGCGCCGCGATCGTCGGGCCGAACGGGGTCGGCAAGTCGACGTTGATGCGCTGCTTCTACGGCATGCAGAAGCCGCAGCGGGGGCGTGTGCTCGTCGACGGCAAGGCGCCGGACGAACGGGACGTCGAGTTCCGCCGCAAGGTGTCCGTGCTGTTCGACGACTCGGACTTCTTCGCCGAGCTGACGCCGCTGCAGCACCTGGAACTGCTGTCCGGCTCGTTCGGCGCCGACCTCGGCGACCACGAGGAACTGCTGCGCGACGCGGGACTCGGCGACCGCATGCGCGTCACGTCCGGGCACTTCTCCGCGGGGCAGCGCCGCCGGCTGCTCCTGCTCGGCGTCACCGCGCGGCCGCACCAGCTGCTGCTCCTCGACGAGCCCGAGCGCGCGCTGGACGTCGAGGGCAAGGAGTGGCTGGTCGAGCTGATCGCCCGGTCGACGGCGGCCGGCGCGGCGGTCGTGGTGGCGACGCACCACCCGCCGCTGCTGGAAGCCGCGGACAGCACGCTCGAGCTGTGGTGACTCTGACGCCTCGCCGGATGCGGATCCCGGGCCGCAAGCGGTTCGGCGGGATCTTCAGCGGCGACTCGGCGTCGTTCCTCTTCCTGTTCGCCTTCGGGTTCCTGTTCACCGCGTTCTTCCACGTCGACGGCTGGCGCCAGGCCGTCTACGGCTCGGCGGACGTGAACTTCCCGGCGGTGCTCGGCCTGCTCACGCTCTGCTGCGCGGTGGGCTGGCGCGGCCTGCTGCGCCGCGGGTTCGCCTGGGTCGAACCAGCGGAGCTGACCTGGCTCGACTTCGCGCCGGTGGACCGCGGCCGCGTCGTCACGCTGCGGCTGCTCGGCGCCTGGACCGGCGTCGTCGCGGTGACCGGCTACCTGGCCGCGTTGCTGCTCGCGGTCGGCGGCGCCGGGCTGGACCAGTGGCGCGCGGGCGTCGCCGTCGTCGCCGCGACCGCGGTGGTCGCGTTCGCTTCCGCACGTCGGACGGCGTTGCGGTCGGACGCGTCCGGCCCGCTGGTGCTGGCGGTCTTCGGGCTGGCGATCGCCGCGTTCGGTCTCGGCCCGGTGACCGTCGAGCTCGCCGCGGCGGGCGTGCTGGTCGCGGCGCTGCCGCTGGCCTTCGGCGGCGAGCCGGTCTCCCGCGCGGGCCGGTCCGCGCTGCTCGCCGGGTGGGACGGCCGGGTGCTGCGCTCGGTCGCCGTCACCTTCCTCGACCCGATGATGCTGCTCCCGCCGTCCGCGCCGATCGGGCTCTCGGTCCGGCGGCCGACGCCGCTGCGGCTGGCGGTGGCGGGCACGCTCGGCCGGTCGCGGTACGCGGGCGCGGCGGTGCTGGTCGGCTTCGCGGTCGTCGTCGCGCACATCGCGTTGCCGACGCTGCCGGGCGCGGTGCTGGCCGGCATCGGCGCGTACGTCGCGCTGACGCCGTTCGGCGCCGGGCTCGGCGAGCTGTGGCGCAACCCGGGCCGCCGCCGCTGGCTCGGGTCGTCGGACCGCGACCTCGTCCTGGCCCACGGCGTGGTGCTCGCCGGCACCGGCCTGCTCTGGGCGGGCGTGCTCGCGGTGGTCACCCTCGCGGGTGGGACGTCGTTCGGGTCGGGCGCGTGGCTCGCCGTGCCGCTGGCGGTGCTCTCCATCCTGCGCACGGTCACGCGCACCGCCGTTGACTACGCGAATCCGGGTTTCGTGGACACCCCGGTCGGGCCGATGCCGGCCAACCTGACCCGCCAGCTGTTCCGCGGCCCCGACCTGCTCGTGCTCGGCATCGTGGTGCTGTCGGCCGCCGTTTGACCTACGCTCGTTGCGTCGAAGGGAGCAGCGGTGGGCGGCGGACACGCACCGGGCGTCGGGCGGCGGGCGACCAGTGAGTTCCCGCCCGGCTGGACCGACGAGCACATCATCTCGGTGGTCAAGGACGTCGCGAACGACCCCAGCGAGGCCCGGCGCCGCCAGCCCAACGGCCGCTGGCGCTGCGCGGGCGAGCGGTACAACGTGCACCTGATCGTGCTGGTCGAGGAGAACGGCCACGTCCACACGGCGTACCCGGTGGCGGGTCCCGGTGTCGTCCGAAACCCCGACGCCGCCCGTGACCCGGCGAACCCGACGGTGGCCGACCTCAAGGAGAACCGGATCAGCTTCTTCGGCGACAGCGTCCTGACCCAGCTGGCCGACCGCCTGTCCCCGGCGGACTACACGCACTACCGGACGCTGCTGTGGTCCGGCGAGTGGGAGGAGCTGGCCGACGTCCTGGCGGCCCACGCGGTCAAGATCGGCTTCGGCTTCTCGACGGACGAGTTCTCCGACTTCGAGCGGCTGCTGAACAGCTACGACCTGCCGGTCCCGGCGTGCGCGTTCCTCAACGACCGCGAGCACATCCTGAACCAGCTCCGCCCGCTCTAGCCGAAGTCGTACCCGGTGAAGTTCGCGATCGGGCGGTAGCCGAGGCGCCGGTACAGGGCGTTGCTGGTGACGTTGGCGGGATCGGTGTAGAGGACGACGTCCGTCGCGCCCGCCGCCAGCGCGGCCCGGCTCACCGCGAACGTCACCGCGCCCGCGTAGCCCCGGCCGCGGAAGCGGGCCGGAGTGTAGACCGGGTCGACCCGGACCATGCCGGCCACCATCGGAGTGGCGCCGGCCATGGCGACGGGGACGTCGGTCGCCCAGAACGTGAACTGCTTGTCGGCGAAGTTCGAAGCGGCCCACGCCCGCTCGTCGGCGAAGGGCGCCTGCCCGACCGCGGTGGCGAACTCACTGCACCAGCGGACGATTTCCGCACGGTCCGGCGCGTCCGAGGCCTGGCCGTCCGGCATCGGCTCCGGCGGGACGAGGATGCCGAGCCGGTGGAGGCGGACCCGCACCCCGGGTACCGGCGCGGCGCCGGTGCGCCGCTGCCACGCCTCGGCGAACGCGGCGGCCGAATCGTCCGGCGCGGTCACTCCGCACAGCGGACGGCCGGCCAGGTCCGCGGCGAGGGCGTCGGCCTGGGCGGGGTCGACTTCGGTGAGGATCAGGCGTTGCTCCGAGCGGCAGTAGCAGATCGCGCGGACCTCGCCGTCCTGTTCCAGGCGGCCGAAGAGCGTGCCCTCTTCGGCCTGCTTCCGCAGCTTCTCGAGCCGGGTGAGCTGCGAGGTGTGCAAGGCGGGCCGCGAGCGCAGGAAGTCGTCGGTCCGGGCGAGGAAGTCGTCGATGTCCTCGGTGAAGTGCCAGCTCATGTCCCGGGATCAGCTCGCCTGGGAAAGCGGTGGGGACGCCGTCTCCGCGACCGCCGCGCGCAGCTCGTCCAGCGGCAGGCCCACGGCGTCCGCGATGGCCGTGACCGTGAAGAACGCCGGTGTCGGGATCCGCCCGGTTTCGATCTTGCGGAGCGTCTCGACCGAGATCCCGGCCTCCGCGGCGACGTCGACCATGCTCCGGCCGGCCCGCGCCGTCCGCAGCGCTTGGCCGAGGCGCTCGCCCCGTTCGCGCTCTTCGTCCGTAAGCGGTACGCGCACCATGACCGTGATTCTAATACCAGAGTTGTCCACAGGTGGTGGACAACTCTGTGCACAGGTGTGGAAAAGGCCCCGCCGATCCGGAGATCGGCGGGGCCCCACCACATCTAGTGCCCTCAGGCGCCCGCGGGCACCGGAAGTGGCATGCCGGGCAGGCTCTGGTCGTTCGGCACGACGCCGTCGACGAGGTAGGCCTCCACGACCTTGTCCACACCCGCGTTGCCGCCGGCGTAGATGCCGTGGTCACCCTCACCGGTGATGGTCAGCATCCGCGAGTTGTCGAACGCCTTGTGCGCGCGCCGCGCACCCTCGATCGGCGTCGCCGGGTCGTGCTCCGACTCGACGATCAGGACCGGCGGGACACCCTTGCCGTTGAGCACCGGCAGCGGAACCGGCGGCCGCTTCCAGAACAGGCACGGCTGGATGAACCAGCCCGCGCCGAGCAGGGGCAGCTGCTGGTCGATCAGCTTCTGCGACTGCTTGATGGCGCTCTGGGTCGAGCCGGTCCACGGACCCTCGTTGCACGGGATCGTCCAGAACGAGGCGTCGTAGGCGTCGCCGTCGGTCGGGACCATCAGCGGCTGCGCGCCGGAGGTTTCGTTGCTCTTGTCGGCGGCCTTGACCTTCTGCGCGGCCGACGTCTTGGCCTGCGCCGACGCGGTGCCCTGGGTCAGCGTGCGGACGCTGACCAGGTAGTCGGCCAGACCCGGGAACGACCGCTTCGAATAGATCGAAGACGCGATGAAGGAGTCCAGGCCGTTGGCCGAGACGGTCGAGCCGTCGGGCAGGGTGACCGCGCCCTGGGTCAGGGCGTAGCGGACCTGCTCGTAGGTCTGGCGGGCGGCCTCGCCGGTCGTGCCGAAGTGGTAGAGCTTGTCGTACTTCGCCATCCACGGGAGGAAGTCCTGCCGCCAGCGGCGCTCGAAGCCGAGCGGCTGCCAGTCGAACGACTTCTGCCAGGTCGTGGTGAACTCCGTCGAGGAGTCGAGGACGAACCGGCCGGTGCGCGCCGGGTAGGCCTGCGCGTAGTGCGCGCCCATCCAGGTGCCCGCCGAGTAGCCGACCCAGTTGATCTTGTCGCGGCCGAGCAGCACGCGCAGCAGGTCGATGTCCTTGACCGTCTGGTCGGTGTTGATCAGCGGGCCCAGCTCACCGGACTTCTGCTGGCAGGACAGCGCCGCGTACTTCGTCGCCTGGAGGATCAGGTTCAGGTTCTGCTTGCTGCGGTCACGCGGGTCGAGGTCCGAGCCGGTGCCGATGGCGCCACCGCACGTGATGTTCGTGCTCTTGCCGGTGCCGCGCGGGTCGAACCCGACGATCTCCTGGTGCTCGCGCAGCTTGGGCTGGTTGCGCAGGCGGGCCGGGAAGTTGCGCCCGGGCGCCCCCGGGCCGCCCGGGTTGGTGACGACGCTGGCCGTCGCGTCCTTGGTCGCCTTCAGCCTGCTGACCGCGATGGTCAGGTCGATCTGGGCGTTCGCCTGGTACCAGTTGCGCGGCGTCTTGAAGGTCGCGCACTCCATGTCCTCGGCGCCCGCGGGCGGGGCCGTCGGGAGTTCGGCGGGGACGGCGCACTTGTGCCAGTCCAGCTTCTGGTTCGCGTACTGGGCCGGGATGTTCGTGGAGTTCAGCGGCTGCTTGCCGGCCGCGGCATCCTGGCCTGCGAACGCAGGGGTGAACCCGGCCAGCAGGGTGCCGGCGATCGCCGGGATCACCACCGCGTAGCGGAGTCGTGTCATACGGTTGCCCCTTATCGGGTTTTCGCGTGCGGAGTCCGGCTATTGATATAGGCCGGGTGGAGGCGGGGCAACCGACGTTGGTCGGCATCGCGGATCGTGGCGATCAAATCGATATCGGACAGACGTGACTCCCTGTCACCCAGGTTCTAAGGTCAGGCGGTCGGTTACGGGAGTGTTAGGTGAGGTCCGATGTCGACTGCGAAGCACGACGGGAAGGTGCGCGGGTTGCGGTTCAGCCCGTGGAACCTGCTCCTGATCGTCCCGCTGCTGGTCCTGGTCACGCCACTGTTCAACATGGACGGTCCGCGGCTGTTCGGGATGCCGTTCTTCTACTGGTTCCAGTTCCTCATGGTGGCGGTCGGGGTGCTCAGCACCTGGATCGTCTACCTGATGACGCGGGACAAGCCGACGGTTGACGCGCCGGACAAGCTGAGCGTCGATGACCTGGACGAGGGGGACGCTCGATGAGCAACCTGCAGTGGCCCGAGCTGATCATCTTCACGATCCTGTTCGCGCTGGTGACCGTCCTCGGCTTCATGGCGTCGCGCTGGCAGCGGGGCAGCACGCTGGACCACCTGGACGAGTGGGGTCTCGGCGGCCGCAAGTTCGGCTCGTGGATCACCTGGTTCCTGCTCGGCGGCGACCTCTACACGGCGTACACGTTCGTCGCGGTGCCCGCGCTGGTGTTCAGCGCCGGCGCGCTCGGCCTGTACGCGCTGCCTTACACGATCGTGGTCTACCCGATCGTGCTCCTGCCGGCGCTGCGGATGTGGTCGGTCTCGCGGGTCCGCGGCTACGTGACCCCGGCCGACTTCGTGCGCGGCCGCTTCGGCTCGCCGATCCTGGCGCTGCTGGTGGCGATCACCGGCATCGTCGCGACCATGCCGTACATCGCGCTGCAGCTGGTCGGCCTCGAAGCCGTGCTGCGGACGATGGGCATCAACGGCTCCGGCATCGTCGGGCACCTGCCGCTGCTGGTCGCCTTCATCATCCTGGCCTTCTACACCTACCAGTCCGGCCTGCGGGCGCCCGCGCTGATCGCGTTCGTCAAGGACATCCTGATCTACATCGTGATCCTGGTGGCGATCATCTACCTGCCCTCGAAGCTGGGCGGCTGGTCGCACATCTTCGACGCGGCGGCCAAGAAGCTCGGCACGCCGAGCCCGGCCACCGGCAAGCCGGCCGGGTCGATCCTGCTGACGGCCAACAACCAGCTGCAGTACGCGACCCTGGCGCTGGGTTCGGCGCTCGCGCTCTTCCTGTACCCGCACTCGCTGACCAGCGTCCTGGCTTCGCGCGGCCGCAACGTCATCAAGCGGAACATGGTCGCGCTGCCGGCGTACTCGCTGGTGCTGGGCCTGCTGGCGCTGCTCGGCTACGTCGCCATCACGGCGGGGGTCAAGCCGCTGACGAACGCGGCAACCGGCAAGGCGGACGGCAACACGATCGTCCCGGTGCTGTTCGACAACCAGTTCTCGTCGTGGTTCGCCGGCATCGCGTTCGCCGCGATCGGCATCGGCGCGCTGGTGCCCGCCGCGATCATGTCGATCGCCGCGGCCAACCTGTGGACCCGCAACATCTACAAGGAGTACATCCGGAAGAACGCGACACCGGCCGAAGAAGCGAAGCAGGCCAAGCTCGCTTCGCTGGTCGTCAAGCTCGGTGCGGTGGCCGTGATCATCCTGATCGACCCGCAGTTCTCGATCGACCTCCAGCTCATCGGCGGCGTGCTGATCCTGCAGACGCTGCCGGCGGTCGCGCTGGCGCTGTACACGCGCTGGTTCCACCGCTGGGGCCTGATCGCGGGCTGGGTCGTCGGCATCGGCTGGGGCCTGATCATGCTGTACGGCATCCCCAACCCGGCCAACGGCAAGCAGCACTTCGGCGGTTCGGCGCTGGCGCTGGGCAACATGTCGATCTTCGGCTGGCACCCGTTCGCGGGTTCCCAGGTCCAGATCTACGTCGGCTTCGTCGCGCTGATCGCCAACCTGGTGGTCGCGGCGATCGTCACGGTGATCGCGCGGCAGCTGAAGGTCTTCAACGGCACCGACGACACCAACGCCGAGGACTACCACGCCGACGAGCACGACAAGGACCTGCGCCCGATCGGCGTCCACTAAGTCCACTGAGGACGGATGGCCGCCCGCGAAACGAGGTAGAGCACCAGCCCGTTGAGCAGGTGCCAGAGGAAGTGCGTGCCGACCGGGACGTATGCGCATACGTCCCGGTCGAGCGTGCGCAGGCTCAACGAGAGGGCGAAAACCGCGCCGGCGACGGCGAAGTGCGTCCAGGCGGTGTCGCGCTGGAAGGCGAGCACCGCGGCGAAGGCGCCCAGCCCGATGAGCGGCGCGAGGTAGAGGCCGCCGCCCAGCAACGCGGTGACCGCGGTGAGCGCGAGAAACCCCGGCGCGGCGACCCAGGCCCACCGCCCGCTCCAGTACTTCCGCACGAACACCACGGCGTACACCAGCACGAACACGAGGATGGCCGTCGAGTCCGCGACGGCCGCCCAGCGCGTCGCGAGCAGGTGGAACACCGTGCTGGCGGCGAAAACCAGCCCGATCAGCCCGGCCAGCAACCGGCCGGTGCGGTCCCCCGCGGCCAGCCGCCACACGAGCACGGCGGCGACCAGGAACGCGAGGTTGCTGAAGTCGTTGAGCGGCTCTCCCCAGAGTCCGGGCGCGACGCGTTCGCAGTACCCGTCGACGTAGTCCGTCACGGGAACAGCCAACCACGACTAGCGTGCGGGGTATGAGCGACGTGAGCCGGTTCCCGGTGGTGGACCTCGAAGACCTGCCCGACGACCTGCGCGAGCGCGTCGGCGCGATCGCGGAGAAGTCCGGGTTCGTCCCGAACATCTTCCGCGCCCTCGGCCACCGGCCCGCCGAGCTGCGCGCGTTCCTCGACTACCACGACGCGCTCATGGAACGCCCAGACGGACTCACCAAGGCCGAGCGCGAGCTGGTCGTCGTCGCCACGTCCGGCGCGAACCACTGCACCTACTGCGTCGTCGCGCACGGGGCCATCCTGCGCATCCGCGCCAAGGACCCCGAGCTGGCCGACCGGGTGTCGAGCAACCCGTGGCAGGTGGAGCTGGACGAACGCGGCCGCGCGATCGTCGACCTCGCGTTGGCCCTCGCCCAGGACTCGGCGCTGTTCGGCGAAGGCGACCTCGAAGCGGCGCGCAACGCCGGGCTGACCGACGACGAGATCTGGGACGTCGGCGCGATCACGGCGTTGTTCGCGATGTCGAACCGCCTCGCGCACCTGACCGCGCTGCGCCCGAACCCGGAGTTCCACCTGCTCGGCCGCGTCCCGCGTTAGAACTCCAGTCGCCAGGTCTCGTCGGTCAGCTTCGGACCCCAGTCGTCGAAGTCCGTCTCCTGGACCAGCTCGAAGCCGGCCGCGCGGTAGATCGAACGGGCCGCGGTCAGGATCGAGACCGTCGACAGCTCCATCTCCCGGTAACCGTGCGCGCGGGCGAATTCGACGCACTCGGTGACCAGCCGCTTGCCGACGCCGTGACCCCGGGCCGACGGTTCGAGCAGCAGCAGCCGCAGCTTCGCGGTGTCATCGTCCGCCCCTCGGGTGCACGCGATGCTGCCGACGCGCTCGCCGTCGAGTTCGGCGATCCAGAACGCCTGCCGCGGGTCGTCGTGCTCGGTGAAGTCGGCGACGATCCGGGCGACCAAGCCCTCGAACCGAGGGCCGAAGCCGTACTCGTGGCCGTAGAGCGCGCCGTGCCGTTCGACCACCCAGCCGAGGTCACCCGGTCGTGGCGGGCGAAGCACGAGAGCCGGGTCGCGACGACGGTCGCCGACCAGGTCGCCGATCGTGCGCATCGCGGTCAGCAGCCGCTGCTGGTCTTCGTCGGCGAAGCGGCGCAGCAGCCCGCCGATCTGCTCGGTGGAGCGGGCGTTCAGCACGGCGAACGCGTCCCGGCCCGCGGCTGTCGGCCGCACGAGCTGGCGCCGGGCGTCCTCGCCGGACCGTTCGCGCACGATCAGGCCGCGCGCTTCGAGCCGCGTGAGCAGCCTGCTGGCGTAGCCGGCGTCCAGGTCGAGGCGTTTGCGCAGCTCGGTCACCGGCAGCGGGTCCTGGTGGGCGAGCTCGAAGAGCACACGGGCTTCCGGCAGCGAGTACTCGGCGTCGGCCGGTCCCTCGTCGAGTACGCCGATGACCCCGGTGTAGAGCCGGTTGAAGGCACGGACCGCGGCCACGCGGTCGGCGAGCCGATCGTCATTCATTGACCACCTCAACAAGTTCGTTGACGAAGTCAAAGATTACTCGACGGGTCTGCCTCGGCAAGTGGTTAACCGGGGGAATGGGAAACCCCGCGATGCTGCCAGGTCGGGGGTCCGCCAGCATCACGGGGTCGTAGGGGGTATCGACAGCACTTTGCGTGTCGTTACACGTTCAGCACTTTGTGGCATAGGTCACTCTAATGGGCGACCGCCACGGGTGAAACAGAGGTCAGCGCATGTAGCCCGAGCGAGCCTGCGCGATCGCGATGAGTTCCTGACGGACCGTCGCGGTGGCGGCGGTGTCGATCGCCCGGTTCAGCGCCCGGCGAGTGCGAACCTCGGCGCGACGGGCACGGAGCTTGGCGGCGATGTTGTTCATCGGTTTCTGCATCCCCTTCGAGGGTCTTGGTGGCTTGTGCCTCTAGTATGCGCCTTTTTTCACAAGGAAGCCAATGAATATCCGGTGATGTGGCGCACTTGCCGATGAATCATCGGAAAACTTGGGTATGGGCCGGAGAGATCGAGGGTGTCGGCGGTCACGACGAAGCAACCCGATACAGACGTATAAGGCTCTCTAGCAAGTGAGCTAGAGAGCCTTTGGGACGGGGATAGGTGTCAGTCGCGGCCGAGCAGGTAGTGGCCGAAGTGCGGCACGGTGAAGGCGATCTGACCCCGTTCGGCGGAGTAGACCAGGCCTTTCTTCATCAGGCTGTCGCGCGCCGGCGACAGGGACGAGGGCTTCCGCCCGAGGAACACGGCGACGTCGGCGGTGCCGGCGGGCTCGTCGCGCCCCTGGGTCAGCTCGGCCATGGCCTGGAGGTACTCGCGCTCGGCCGGCGTCGCCCGGTCGTAGCGCGAGCCGAAGAAGCCGACCGCCAGCTCGGACTCCGCTTCGGGCGCGGCGACCTGGACGTCCTTGACGGTGATCGGATCGGACGGCGCCGCGTCCCAGGCCGCCTTGCCGTAGGCCTGGATGAAGTACGGGTAGCCGCCGGACGCGTCGAAGAGCGCGTCGAGGGCTTCGGGTTCGATGCCGGCGTCCTCGCGCTCGATCGGCGCCATCACGGCGTAGTCGGCGTCCTCGCGGTCGAGCCGGTCGATGCGCGAGTACCGGAAGAGCCGCTCGGAGTAGGACTTCGACGCCGAGAGCACGGCGGGCAGGTGCGGCAGCCCGGCCCCGACGACGACGAGCGGCGCCCCGGACTGGGACAGCTCGTGGCAGGCCGCGCACAACGCCGAGACGTCGTCCGGCTGCAGGTCCTGCATTTCGTCGATGAGCAGCGCGACCCCGGTTCCGACGTCCGCGGCCAGCTCGGCGACGTCGGTGAAGAGCTCGACGAGGTCGATCTCGATGTCCCCGGAGTCCGCCCGCCCCTGCGCGGCGGGCACGTCGATGCCCGGCTGCCACCGGTCACGCAGCTTGGCGTCGGGCTTGTTGGCCCGCAGCGCGAAGGCCTTCAGAACGCCGAGCACCTCTTCGACGCGGTCCGGAGCGCGATGCCGCACGGCGAGGTCCCGGATGGCCCGGTGCAAGGCGGCGGAGAGCGGCCGCCGCAGCTCGGCGTCCGGCCGGGCTTCGATCTTCCCGGCCCCCCACTTGTGCCGCACGGCCATCGCGCGCAGCTCCCCGAGGAGGACGGTCTTCCCGACGCCCCGCAGGCCGGTGAGGACAAGACTGCGCTCGGGTCTCCCCCGGGCAACCCGTTCGAGCACGACCTCGAAGGCCTTGAGCTCACGCTCACGCCCGGCCAGCTCGGGCGGCCGTTGCCCGGCGCCCGGCGCAAAGGGGTTGCGGATGGGGTCCACTCTGCCAAGCTATCGACGTATCTAGCGCAAGCCCGATATTCCGCCATAGACGGCTAGGGCGTGTCGCCGGAGTTCGGCCGGATGGCCGTACATAGAGACGAACAGGTCTGCAGCCCTGCTCGTCCCTACCCCCAGCGCGCACTACGACGTAGCGCTACTCGCCGAGGTTCCGTTCCGCGTAGATCTTCATCGCGTCGCGGACGAATTCCGCGTCCGGGCCCTCGAACCCGTAGCGCGGGTCGTCGACGTACAGCTGCCCGAGCCCCGCGAAGTACCCCGCGGACACCGACGACACCGCCGGCTGGAGCCACGAGTGCAGCCGCCGCGTGATCGCCTGGACGTCGTCCGAGCCCGCCGCGAGCCCGGACGACCGGGCCGCGCCGAACGCCGCCGCGATGTCCTTCTGCTCCTGCTGGTGGGCCTTCTTCTGCGAGTCCGGCAACGAACTCCACCACTGGTCGCCACGCCGGTACGCGTCAGCGCCCCAGCGGCGCGTGACCTCCTCCTCGTACTGCGTGTGGTCGAAGCCGTCGAAGACTTCTGCTGCCATCAGTCGTTCACCTCCCTTCAGTTTCCGCAGCGTGGTCCGGACCGAATCGATCTGCCGTCCGATCCGCTGCCGCTCCTGTTCCAGCAGCTCCAGGTGGGTCTCGAGGGCCGCGGCGCGGTCGCGTTGGCCGTCGAGGACCGCCGCGATCGCCGGGAGCCCGAGACCCAGTTCGCGCAGCAGCAGGATCCGCTGCAGCCGGACGAGCGCCTGCTCGTCGTAGTAGCGGTAGCCGTTGCTGCCGACGCGGCTGGGCTCGAGCAGGCCGACCGCGCCGTAGTGGCGCAGCGTCCGGCTCGTGGTCCCGGCCGAGCGGGCGAGGTCCTGGATCGACCACTCCATGCCGACGACGATAGAAGTTGACGCAGCGTCAAGGTCAACCGCTAAAGCTTTATAGCACTGTCTAGCATCGACACGATATTTCCGGAGAAACCCCGATGAGGGTTCGAGCACGGGTGGAGCGGGCACTCAGCGAGTAGGTTCGACCAGGCACCGGCCCGTACGAGGAAGGCAAACGACCGTGATACTCCGTCGAGTGGCACGTCCCCTGCTCGCCACGATCTTCGTGACGGGCGGAATCAATGCGCTGAGGCAGGCCGAAGGGCACGCGAAGGCGGTGGAACCCTTCCTCAACAGCGCGTTCGACAAGGTCGGCGACAAGGTGCCGGAGCAGGTTCCGCGTGATCCGGTGACGCTGGTCCGCATCGACGCCGCCGTGAAGATCGGCGCCGGCCTCGCGCTCGCGGCCGGCAAGGCGCCGCGGCTCGCGGCGGGGCTGCTGCTCGGCAGCCTCGTGCCGACGACGCTCGCGGCGCACAGCTTCTGGACCATCAAGGACCCGGGCGAGAAGCAGCAGCAGCAGATCCAGTTCTTCAAGAACGCGAGCCTGGCGGGCGGCCTGCTGATCGCGGTCAGCGACACGCACGGGAAGCCGTCGGCGGCGTGGCGCGCGAAGCACGCGGCGAAGGACGTCAGCGCCGCGGCCGGGAAGCTGAGCCGCAAGGGCCAGAAGCGCGCGAACAAGCTCGCGAAGCGGGCCCAGAAGGCCCTCCCCAACTAGAACGCGAAAAGGGCCGCCCTCGCGCGCGAGGGCGGCCCTTTTTCGTGCGCTTACTTCTCCAGGATCGCGGTGACGCCCTGGCCGCCGGCCGCGCAGATCGAGATCAGGCCGCGGCCGGACCCCTTCTCGTGCAGCAGCTTCGCCAGCGTCGCGACGATCCGGCCACCGGTCGCGGCGAACGGGTGCCCGGCCGCCAGCGACGAGCCGTTGACGTTCAGCTTCGCCCGGTCGATCGCGCCCAGCGGCGCGTCCAGCTCCAGCTTCTCCTTGGCGAACGCCGGGTCCTCCCACGCCTTGAGCGTGGCCAGCACCTGCGACGCGAAGGCCTCGTGGATCTCGTAGAAGTCGAAGTCCTGCAACGTCAGCCCGGCCTTCGCGAGCATCCGCGGCACGGCGTACGCGGGCGCCATCAGCAGGCCCTCTTCGCCGTGGACGTAGTCGACGGCCGCGGTCTGCGAGAACGTCAGGTAGGCCAGCACCGGCAGCTTGTGCGCCTTCGCCCACTCGTCGGTGGCGAGCAGGACCGTCGACGCGCCGTCGGTCAGCGGCGTCGAGTTGCCCGCCGTCATGGTGCCGTCCGGGCCGCCGAACGCCGGCTTGAGCTTGGCGAGCTTCTCGGCGGTCGAGTCCGGGCGCAGGTTCTGGTCGCGCGCGAGCTTGAGGAACGGCGTCACGAGGTCGTCGAAGAACCCGCGGTCGTAGGCGGCGGCGAGCTTCTGGTGGCTGCTCGCGGCCAGCTCGTCCTGCGCCTCGCGCGTGATCTCCCAGATCTTCGCGGTGAGCGCCGCGTGCTCGCCCATCGACAAGCCGGTGCGGGGCTCCTCGTTGCGCGGGATCGCCGGGACGATGTGGCCGGGCCGGATCTTCGCGACGAGCTTGAGCCGGTCGCCGAGCGTCTTCGCGGCGTTGAGCTGGATCAGGATCTGCCGGAGGTCCTCATTGACGGCCAGCGGCGCGTCGCTCGTGGTGTCGACGCCGCCCGCGATGGCCGAGTCGATCTGGCCGAGCGCGATCTTGTTGGCGACGTTGACGATGGCCTGCAGGCCGGTGCCGCACGCCATCTGGACGTCGGACGCGGGTGTCGCGGGCGAGAGCTTGCTGCCCAGCACGCTCTCGCGGGCCAGGTTGAAGTCCTTCGAGTGCTTGAGCACGGCGCCGGCGGCGACCTCGCCGATCACCTCACCCTGCAGCGAGAAGCGGCTGACCAGGCCGTCGAGGGCGGCGGTGAACATGTCCTGATTCGACGCCTTCGCGTACGGCCCGTTGGAGCGCGCGAAGGGGATCCGGTTGCCCCCGATGATCGCGACCTTGCGTACAGCTGGCGTCTTCTTCGGTGGCATGACTTCACCTCTCTGGTCGTGTCCCTCACACTGTAACCTACTCGGGAGTAGGTTAGACTGCCACGTGACGCAGACTGCACGGGAGGCAACCGATGGCTGACAGGTACCAGCAGTTCACGAAAACCCCGCTGGGGAAGTTCGTGGTGCCGAAGCTCGGCCTGCCCAACCCCGCCACGCTGCGCCGCTACAAGCCCGGGCAACCCGCCCTCGAGGGTCCCGCACTTCTCGGTGCCGCGCCCGGTGGCCGGCTCGAAAAGACCCTTCGTGACCAGCTCGCCGACGCGGGCATCGAGGTCGTCACGTCGGCGGCCGACCGGCACGCGGCCCTGGTCTTCGACGCCACCGGCGTCACCGACCCCGCGCGCCTGCGCGAGGTCTACGACTTCTTCCACCCGGTGATCCGCAGCGTCGGGCCGTCCGGCCGGGTCGTCATCCTGGGCACGCCGCCGGAGCAGGTCGAAGGCCGCGAGCGGATCGCCCAGCGCGCCCTCGAGGGCTTCGTGCGCTCGGTCGGTAAGGAGCTGAAGCGCGGCGCGACCGCCCAGCTCGTGTACGTCGCCGAAGGCGCCGAGGAGGCAACGGAGTCGACGCTGCGCTTCCTGCTGTCGGCGAAGTCCGCGTTCGTCGACGCGCAGGTCATCCGGATCGGCGCCGAAGGCAAGACGGCTTCCGCGCCCGCGAACTGGGAGAAGCCCCTCGACGGCAAGGTCGCGCTGGTCACCGGCGCGTCCCGCGGCATCGGCGCGGCGATCGCCGAGGTACTGGCCCGCGACGGCGCGCACGTCGTCGCGCTCGACATCCCCGCCCAGGGTGGTGACCTGTCGAAGGTGGCCAACAAGATCGGCGGCTCATCGCTGCAGCTCGACATCACTTCGCCGAGCGCGCCCGCGAAGCTCGCGGAGTACCTGAAGGAGCGTCACGGCGGTGTCGACGTCGTTGTCCACAACGCGGGCATCACGCGCGACAAGACGCTGGGCAACATGAGCGAGAGCGCGTGGGACTCGGTGATCGCGGTGAACCTCGCTTCGCAGCTCGCGGTGAACGACAAGCTGCTCGCCGACCGTGTGCTGAACGAGAACGGCCGGATCATCGGCGTCTCGTCGATCGCGGGCATCGCCGGCAACGTCGGCCAGACGAACTACGCGACGTCGAAGGCGGGCGTCATCGGCATGGTGAACGTCGGCGCGCCGCAGCTCGCGGAGTACGGCGGCACGATCAACGCCGTGGCTCCGGGCTTCATCGAGACGAAGATGACGGCGGCGGTCCCGCTGTTCATCCGCGAGGCCGGACGGCGGCTGTCGAGCCTGGGCCAGGGCGGGCTGCCGGTCGACGTCGCCGAGACGATCGCCTGGTACGCGAACCCGGCGTCGGCCGCGGTGAACGGCAACGTGGTCCGCGTCTGCGGCCAGGCCCTGCTGGGGGCGTGACGTGGCGATCCGCGAACTCGACAGCACGCCGAGCCTGGCCACGCTGTACCCGAAGGCGCTGCTCGGCTTTCGCAAAACGGGCTCATCGCTGCCCGAGACGGAGCTGGTCCGCACGGGTGTCGTCGTCGACCCGGCGCACCTCGCCGCGTACAACACGGTGTGCGGCTTCCGGCTGAGCGACGAGCTGCCGGCGACGTACCCGCACATGCTGGCGTTCCCGCTGCAGATGGCGCTGATGACCGAGCCGGCGTTCCCGTTCCCGCTGCTCGGCATGGTGCACGTGGCCAACCGGATCACGCAGCACCGCCCGCTGCGGCTGGGCGAGGCGCTGACGATCCGCGTGCGCGCGGAGAACCTGCGCCCGCACGAGAAGGGCCGTCAGTTCGACGTCGTCAGCGAGGCCTGGGCCGGGGAGGACCTGGTGTGGCTCGACGTCAGCACGTACCTGCGTCGCGGAGGCGGCTCGTCTTCGTCGCGCCGGGAGCAGCTGGCGCCCCCGACACCGGACGCGATCTGGCGCGTCCCCGGCGACATCGGCCGGCGCTACGCGGAGGTCTCGGGCGACCGCAACCCGATCCACCTGCACCCGCTGACGGCCAAGCTGTTCGGCTTCCCCCGCGCGATCGCCCACGGGATGTGGACGAAGGCCCACGCGCTGGCGGCGTTCGAGGGCAGGCTGCCCGCGGCGTTCACGATCGACGTCAAGTTCAAGCAGCCGGTGCTGCTCCCGGCCAAGGCGGGCTTCACGTCCTGGGCCGACGGCGACGGCTGGGCGTTCGAGCTGTGGAGCAAGGCGAAGCCGCACCTGGAGGGCACGATCACCTCACTCTGACGGCTTCCAGACCTCGCCCTCGATGAGGTCGTTGAAGCCCAGCCAGACGAGGTTCATCAGCCAGGACGCCAGGACGCCGTCGGAGATGTCGGGGTGGTCGAGGGCCCAGTCGGCCAGTGATTCGGCCGCCCCGACCAAGGCCGCGGACAGGCCTTCGCCGGAGAACTCGGCCTGCTCGCCGACGCCCTTACGGGTACCGGCGGACACGACGAGGGCCGCGACCAGCTGGATCGCGCGCGCCCGCATGTCGGTGATCTCCGCGGCGAACGCCCCGCCGACGGTCAGCGCCTGGCGGTGCAGCACCGTCCACGACTCGCGGTACTCCGCGACGAAGCGGTAGAACGACCGCAGACCGTGCCAGAGCTGCATGTCCGGCGGCAGGTCGGGCTGCACGCCGGCCTGGATGGCCTCGAGCAGCCGCGTCGCCTCGCGGCGGATGCACGCACCGAACAGGTCCTCCTTGGACCCGAGGTAGGTGTAGATCA
Source organism: Amycolatopsis sp. NPDC003865 (assembly GCF_053605345.1). Lineage (NCBI taxonomy): Bacteria > Bacillati > Actinomycetota > Actinomycetes > Pseudonocardiales > Pseudonocardiaceae > Amycolatopsis > Amycolatopsis sp. NPDC003865. The sequence goes on from NZ_JBSGJA010000002.1 coordinate 407,944, forward strand.
TCGGCTTCGAGACGCCGGCGACGTCGGAGATCTCGTCCATCGAGGCCGCGTGGTAGCCGTGGCGCGAGAAAACCTGGACGGCGGCGTCCAGGATCTGCCGCTCGCGCACCGCGCGCGGCAGCCGCCTGGCCCGTTCGGGCGGACGCTGATCATCCTCTGACACGCTGGACCTCCCTGTTGCTGACGGGAGACGGTACCGGGCGCTGCCCCGTCAGGGTGATTTCGGCACGCTTGCCCGCCTACCTACTGACGGGTAGCCTTACGCGTGAGTAACTGCAGAGGAGTGACCATGGCCGACAACGCCGGGATGACCAGCGCCGATCAGGTCGCGGGGCTCCGTGGGGCGGCGCTGCTGGACGCCCTGGAGCGGCTCGACCCGCTGAGCCCCGAGGCGCACGCCCTCGACGTCAACACCCTCGCCGACGCGGTCGACCCGCGCGACCTCGGCAAGGACGACTTCCGAAGACTCCTGAGCGCGCTGCTTCGCCTGGCGGAGCGCGCCCCGGCGTTCGACCTGAGCAAGGTCGAGCCGGCGAGGTTCGCATCGCTGGTGTCGTCGGCCTCGCGAGCGCAGCTGGAGAGCGTCGTCGCGGAGAGGCCCCTGCGCGAGCGGGTCCTGGACGAGATCTTCGCTCGCATGGGCGCGCACATCAGGTCGGATCGAGCCCGCGACCTGCATGCGGTGGTCCACTGGCGCCTGTCGGGAGGCGTGGGAGAGGGCGGCTACGACCGCTACGAGACAACGATCTCCCACGGCTCGTGCACGGTGAGCCGCGAGATGCACGCGGCTCCGCGAGTGACGATCACCATCGCCCCGGCCGACTTCTTCCGGCTCATCACCCACCAGGCGACGCCGGCGGTGTTGTTCGTCACGGGAAGAATCAAGGTCAAGGGCGATTTGGCGTTCGCGGCGGGCCTGATCGGATACTTCGACCTCCCCCACCCGGTGTAGTTTGTCGCTGTGCCCCGAAAAGCGAAGTGGCGCCTTTCCCGGCCCCGCGGAGTACGCGCCGGCCACGCGGTCAACGCGTTCGCGGACAAGCTCGTCATCGGCAACTTGACGCCCGCGCAGTTCATTCAGGTACTGGAAACACTGCACATGCTGGGCTCCGCGGGAGCGGGGATCGAGCTGAGCTCCCTGTCGACGGACGTGCTGGTGGACGTGGTCAAGCGCAGCTCGCGCGAGCAGCTGAAGGCCCTCGCGGAGCACCCGGAGCTGCGCGGGGTGTTCCTCGACGAGATCTTCCGCAGAATGTCGGAACACTTCTCCCCGCACCGCGCCCGCCACGTGGATTTCGTGGTTTCCTGGCGCTTTTCCGAGGGAACGGGAGAGGACGGCTACGACCGTTTCCAGACGGTGATCGAGGACGGCGTGTGCGTGTCCTCAACGGACTTGTCCCGAACCCCGGACACAACGATCACGCTATCGGTGGACGACTTCATCAGGATGGCAACGGGCAACGCAGCAGTGGCGGCGATGTTCGTAACGGGCCGGGTGAAGGTGAAGGGCGAGTACGCCCCGGCGGTCCGGTTCTCCAGCTACTTCGACATCCCTAAGCCGTCCGTGGACTAGCTGTCGCACGTCGGTGACGGCAAACTGTCGGTGTCCGCCGTTAGGGTGGATCCATGAGTCTTGCCGACGTTGAACAGGAGCACGTCCTCAAAGCCATTGAGGAGTTCGACAACCTCGGCCGCGATGCCTTCTTGAACAGGTACGGGAACGACGAGGCGACTCGGTACGCCGTTGTGTACCAGGGCAAGGAGTACGACTCAGAGGCTTTGGCCGGCTCGGCTCACGGGTTTGCCGTAGGACGGGCCTTCCGTCCGTCGGATCTACCGAGTGGCTCCGGCGCGATCGCTGAGTACTTGGCCGAACTCGGGTTCTACTTCCGCGACGCTCAGGCAGCCAAAGGCGGGCACGTCTTCGGTGAGATCGCGGGATGCCCGGAGGGCGTCACTTTCGCCAGTCGTGCTGAGGTAGCTGCCGCTGGCGTTCACCGTGCGCTGCAGGCCGGCATCGTGGGCACTGGCAAGGAGGGTGCTGAATCGATCGTCTCCTCGGGTGGCTATGTGGACGATGACGATCGTGGTGACGAGTTGCTCTACACCGGGCACGGCGGGCGAGACCCCAACGGTCGCCAAATCGCCAACCAGACGTTCTCCGCTCCGGGAAACGCCGCCCTCCAGACCAGCTGGAAGACGGGCGCCCCGGTTCGGGTTGTGCGCGGCGCAGACGCGAAGTCGCCGTACGCCCCCGACCAGGGCTACCGCTACGACGGATTGTTCCGTGTTGAAGATGCGGTCATGGTGCCCGGGCAGGGCGGCTACTTGGTGTGCAGGTTCCGGCTGATCAAGGTGAGCAACCGGATCGACGCAAAGTTCGTTTCGGACAGCTACCTGCTGCCATCGGAGCCGGGTCACCCCGTGGGCAACGCCCAGCCCGAACGCAAGGCAGTTACTACGCAACGCATCGTGCGGACCACCAAGGTCGCCGAGAGAGTCAAGAAGATCCACGACCACACCTGCCAAATCTGCGGCACGCGGCTGTCGGTGGGAGAGGGTCTGGGCTATTCAGAAGGCGCACACATCAAGGCTCTCGGCGGCTTGCACCGTGGGCCGGATTGGACTTCGAACGTCCTTTGCCTGTGTCCCAATTGCCACGTGCAGTTCGATCGAGGTGCGGTGGTGATCGCATCGGATCGCACTGTGCTTCGCGAGGGCACGCCGGCTGGGCGGCTGCGGGAGCACGCGGATCACGTGATCGCTGACGAGTTCATCGACTACCACCGATCAGTGCATTCGTGATCAGCCCTCGATGATCCGGCCTTCGATCACCGTCGGCTGGTCGCGGCGCGGTCCTGCCTCCGAAGGCGGAACCACCTCACTGTCCACCACCATCACCGGCCCTCGCCGCTGGTTGGCGAACCGGACCGCCCGCTTCTCCATCCGACGCAGCCACCACCGCCGGACCAAAGCCCTCGACGGCGGCAGCATCAGCAGCAACCCCAGGACGTCCGAAACGAATCCCGGCACCAGGATCAACACCCCGCCGAGCGCGACCAGCATCCCGTCGGTCAGTTCCTTCTCCGCCGGTTGCCCAGCTCGGGCCGCGGACATGAACGCCCGCATCGCCTTGCCGCCCTCGCGGCGGGCCAGCCACGAGCCCAGGAACGCGCCGGCCAGGAGCAGGCCCAGCGTGCCGAGCACACCCACGGCCGAGCCCACCGCCCAGATCGCGGCGATCTCGGCGAAGACGTAAAGCAGGAACGCGACAGCCATACCCGGTCAACGAACGACCTGTCCGTTTTGCTCCCGCGCCCCCAACGCACCGGCTAGTCTCACCCCTCGTGTCCGACTGGCTCCGCTGGCTCCTGATCGCCGCAGCTGTGTTCGCCGCGGTCGGCCTGGTCGTCGGACGGCGGGTGCCGCTCAACCGGCTGGGGCTTTCCTGGCTGCGAACGCCAGATCTCGACGGGCGGGGCTCGATCCTGCTGTCCGTCCTCGCTTGGCTGATCGTCGCGGTCGTCGTCGCCGGTGGGACCACCGGCGGGCTGCTGTGGTTCCTCGGCTGGCCGAAGCTGCCGTCCGCAGGGGTGTTCGGGGTCGACCAGCTGCTCGATCTACTCAAGATCGCCCTCTCCGTGGTCGCAGGGTTCGGCGGCGTGGTGCTGCTCGCCGTCAACTACCGCAAGCAGCGGGTCACCGAAAAGGAGCACGACCTCGCCGTCGAGAAGGCCGATCGGGAGGTGGTGCAAGGCTTCAACGAGCGGCTCGGCACCGCCGCCGAACAGCTCGCCCACGAGAGCCCGGCCGTTCGGCTGACCGGCGTCTACGCCCTCGCCGGCCTCGCCGACGACTGGGTCGACAAGCGTCAGGTCTGCGTGGACGTCCTTTGCGGTTACCTGCGCCTCCAGACCGAGGTGATGACGCCCGGCGAGACCGAGGTCCGGCAGGCCATCCTCCGGATGATCCGGGATCGGCTCACGAGCTTCGAGTGGTGGTCGCCCGTCGACTTCGACTTCACCGGGGTCGTGTTCGAGAACGCCGACTTCTCCGGCCTGCGTTTCCCCGGTCGGGTCATCTTCGACCGGGCAGACTTCACAGGGGAGCTGACGTCCTTCGACCACACGCGCTTCCAGGGGCTGCTCAGCTGCCACGGCACGCGCTTCACCACCGAGCGGACCTCGTTCACCTCGGCGTGGCTCAACGGCGGTGCCGAGTTCGTCGGTGCGGAATTCGGCGGGCGGCACCTGGCCTGTTCCCGCTGGGACGCCCGGGGGCCGGTCGACTTCTACCGGTGTCGGTTCCCGGTCGAATCGCTGGACTTCTCCGCGTTGTCCATCGAGAACGCCGTCGTCCGGTTCGAGCAGGCGAAGTTCACCGAGGCCACACTCGACTTCGGCCTGCTGGGCATCTGGGCTGCTGAAGCCGCGTTCGCCCGCCTGAACTTCGACGACGTGCGGTTCACCCGGTGCCGGCTCGACCTGAAGTTCCTGTCCGAGAGCGAGCGAGCGATCTGGTTCACCGACTGCGTGCTCGACACCACCGTCCTCGTCGTCGACGACCTCGACGCGCCGATGCCGTGGCTGAACCTGCGGAACGTGGAACTGCGCGGGGGCACCGAAATCCCCGAACGGATCATCCGGCGCCCCCGATCGCTCAGCTCGGCACCTCGTCCAGGTACGCCTGCGCCTGAAGCGTGAACAGCTCCGCGTACCCCGCCTTCGCCGCCATCAGCTCCTCGTGCGTGCCGTACTCCGCTACCTTTCCGTGCTCCAGCAGCAGGATCCGCTCCGCCTGGCGCACCGTCGAGAACCGGTGCGAGATGTACAACGTCGTCCGGCCCTCCGACAGCTCACGCAACCGCGAGAACAGGTCGTGCTCCGCCTGGGCGTCCAACGCCGACGTCGGTTCGTCCAGGATCAGGATCGGTGCCTCGCGCTGGAACGCCCGGGCCAGCGCGATCTTCTGCCACTCGCCGCCGGACAGCGAAACTCCCTGGTCGAACCAACGCCCCAGCGGGCTGTCGTAACCGCTCGGCAGGCGCTCGATGCGCTCGTCCGCGCCCGCCCGGCGGGCCGAGTCCTCGATGTGGGGGCGGTCCTCCAAGCGCGAAAGGTCGCCCAGCCCGATGTTCTCCGCCGCCGTTCCCTGGTACGTCACGTAGTCCTGGAACATCGCGCTGATCCGCGCGCGCAGCTCCACCGGGTCGTACTCGCGGATGTCGACGCCGTCCAGCAGGATGCGGCCGCCCGTGGGGTCGTAGAGCCGGCACAGCAGCTTGAACAGCGTCGACTTGCCCGCGCCGTTGCGGCCGACCACCGCCACCGTTTCGCCCGGCCGGATCTCGAAGCTGACGTTGTCCAGGGCCGGTTCCTCCGAGCCCGGGTAGGCGAACGTCACCGACTCGAACTCGATGTGACCGTCCACAGCGGACGGAAACACCCGCGGGGACGCGGGCGCCGTGATCTCCGGCTTCGTGTCCAGGAAGCGGTACAGCGTGTCCAGGTACAGGTTGTTCTCGTACATCCCCGAAAACGCCGTGAACAGCCCGGACACCGACGTCTGCACCGACGTCGCCGCAGCCGTGTACAACGCCAGGTCGCCGAGCGTGAGCCGACCGCCGACCGCCTCCAGCGCGATGTACAGCGCGATCGCCGACCCCGCGAACGTGCTCAGCAGCCCCCAGGACGTCGAGCTGACGTTGCGGTTGATCGTCAGCTTCCGCTGCCGCTCGTACGACACCAGGCCGAGCCGGCGGAACCGGTCCACGAAGTACGGGCCGAGCCCGAACAGCTTCGTCTCCTTGGCGTACGTGTCCGTCGTGACCAAAGAGGACAGATAATCCATCCGGCGCTTGATCGGCGACATCAGGAACGTCAGCCAGAACGCGCGCGAGCCGTACTTGGACTGCGAGATGAACGCCGGGATCGGCGCCACCAGGGCGACCAGGGCCAGCAGCGGGCTGATCGACACGAGCAGCGCGATCATGCTGCCGAACGTGATCAACGTCCGGACCAGCCCCAGCGCGGAGTTCATCATCGACAACGGCCGCGTCGGCGCCTCCTGCGCGGCCTGGCGCAGCATGTCGTAGGATGCGGAGCCCTCGAAGTACGCGAGGTGCAGCTCGCTCGCGTGCGCCATCACCTGGTGGCGGATCGTCAGCGTCATGCGTTCCTGCAGCAGGGACTGCGCGATCGACGTCATGGCGCTGCTGATCGCGGTCGCGGCGAGCACGCCGAACTGGAACAGCGCGACGTTCACGATGTCGCCCGTGGTCCCCTTGTGCTGGATCGCCGCGACGACCGAGTCGAGCAGCAGCTTCGCCACGTACGCGGTCACGGTCGGCAGGAGGCCGGACAACAGCGTGATCAGCGCGAGGAGGATCGTCAGGACCGGGCTGGCCTGCCACGTCAGCTTGACGACCTTCGGCAGGCCGCGGACCGTGCCCGCCACCGATGTCTTCGCCCGCCGCAACCGCGAGCGCAGGTCCTTCGGCTGGTCTTCCGGCTTCGGTTCGGGGATGTCGACGGGTCCGGTGAGCCCGCTCTCCGGCACCGTCGTCGCGTGCCGCCGCCGTCCGCGCCTGGCCAGCATGAACTCCATGCCGCCCCCACCGCCCGGGATCACTTGGCCTCCACGGCGCCGTGCAGGAAGACGTCGACCACCTGGCGCGTGGTGGGGACGTCGTCGATCGGCGCCATCCGGCGGCCGCCGAACAGCAGGGTCAAAAACAGCGCGGCGAGCTGCTCGGGGGTCAGTCGCAGCCGGTCCTTGTCGGGCTCGAACAGCTCGGTGATCGCGCCGCGCATGGCGGTCATCGACTCGCTGCGGCCGCCCTTCATCGTGCGGTTCTTCAGGCGCTGCTCGGGGTCGCGCTGCTTGTGCCTGCCGGACGCGTGCAGGGCGCCCATCAGCGCGCCCATCCGCTCGAAGTGCGCGCCGAGCGCTTCGGCGGCCTCGACGAGCCGGTCCGCCAGGGGCTGCTCGATGGGGATTTCGGCGATCGCGTCGAGGACGTGGTCGGGGCGCAGCACCTCGGCGGTGCAGGCGTCGAACAGCTCGTCCTTGTCCTTGAACGCGCGGAAGATGGTGCCCTCGCCGATGCCGGCGGCGCGGGCGATCTGGCTGGTCGTCACGTTGGCGCCGTGCTCCATCAGGAGCGGCAGCACCGCGTGCACGATCATGGCGCGCCGGTCTTCGGCGCTCATGCTCGGCGCTCTGCGCCGGGTTTCGGGTGCTGGTGTCATGCCACCAGTGTGCGGAGTGAGTGCTCACTCCGTCAAATGAGTAAAAGTGAGGGCCGCCCGAAGACGGCCCTCACCTGCGGAAACTCAGTACGTCATCGCCATGGCCGGGTCGGCCAGCAGTGCGCCGACGTCGGCCAGGAACTCCGAACCCTGCTGGCCGTCGACCACGCGGTGGTCGAAGCTCAGCGACAGCTGCAGCACCTTGCGGACCTTGATCTCGCCGTCCACCACCCACGGCTGGTCCTTGATCGCGCCGAGGCACAGGATCGCGGACTCGCCCGGGTTGATGATCGGCGTTCCCGTGTCGACGCCGAACACGCCAACGTTGGTGATCGTGATCGTGCCGTTCGCCATGTCCGCCGGCGACGTCTTGCCCTCGCGGGCGGTGTCCGTCAGCGCCGTCAGCGCCTGGGCCAGCTCCTTCAGCGACATCGAGTCGGCGTCGCGGACCTTGGGCACGATCAGGCCGCGCGGGGTCGCCGCCGCGATGCCGAGGTGCACGTAGTCCTTGTAGACGATCTCCTGCGCCGCTTCGTCCCAGACCGCGTTGACGTCCGGGGTGCGCTTCGCCGCCAGGCAGACGGCCTTCGCCGCGAACGTCAACGGCGTCACCTTCACGCCCGCGAACTCGCGCGACTTCTTCAGCTTCTCGCGGAACTCCATCATCGGCGTGACGTCGATGGTCAGGAACTCCGTGACGTGCGGAGCGGTGTACGCGCTCTGCACCATCGCCGCCGCGGTGGCCTTGCGGACGCCCTTGATCGGCACGCGCCGCTCGCGGGACCCGCTGTCCACGACGGGCTCGACGACCGGCGTTCCGTTGGCGGCGCGCTCGACGTCTTCGCGCGTGATGACGCCGCCGTCCGCGCTTCCGGTCAGCGCGTGCAGGTCGACCCCGAGGTCCTTCGCGAGCTTCCGCACCGGCGGCTTCGCCAGCGGGACGTACCCACCGCGCGGCGCGACCGGAGCAACCGGAGCTGGCGCGACCGGAGCGGGCGCCGGCGGAGCGGCGACCGCGGCAGCCGGAGCCGGAGCCGGTTCCGCGCCCTTGCGAGGCCGCCGTTGCGTGACCACGGTCTTGGAGCCGTAGCCGACGAGCGGCTTCATCTCTTCTTCTTCGGCCGGCGCGGCGGCGGGAGCGGCCGCGGGCGCCGGAGCCGCGGCGCCACCCGGGTCGACGTCGATGGTGAGGATCGGCGTGCCGACCTCCACCGTCTGACCCGGCTCGACGTGCAGCTCCGTGACCACCCCGGCCCACGGGATCGGCAGCTCGACGGCGGCCTTGGCGGTCTCGATCTCGACCACGATCTGGTTGACCGTCACCGTGTCGCCCGGCTTCACGTGCCAGTTGAGGATGTCGGCTTCGGTCAGCCCCTCGGCCGTGTCGGCCAGGGGGAACTGTTTGTACGTAGGCATTGCGCGGAGATCCCCCTTACCAGGCGAGCGAGCGGTCGACGGCGTGCAGCACCCGGTCGAGATCGGGGAGGTAGTGCTCCTCGAGCTTGGCCGGCGGGTACGGCGTGTCGAACCCGGTCACCCGGAGGACCGGCGCTTCCAGCGAGTAGAAGCACTCCTGCTGGACACGCGCGGCGATCTCCGACGTCAGCGACGACTCGGACGGCGCCTCCGACAGCGCGATCAGCCGTCCGGTCTTGCGCACCGACTCGAACACCGGGCCGAGGTCCAGCGGCGAGAGCGTGCGCAGGTCGATGACCTCGAGGGACTTGCCTTCGTCCTCGGCCGCGGCGGCCGCGTCGAGCGCGACCTTCACCGACGGGCCGTACGCGACGACCGTCGCCGTCGTGCCTTCGCGCACGACCTGCGAGGAGAACATCTTCTGCGGCGTGCCGGCGACGTCGATCTCCGCGCGCAGCGCACCCGAGTGGTACAGCCGCTTGGGCTCGAAGAACAGGATCGGGTCGTCGGACTTGATCGCTTCCTGGATGCCCCAGTAGGCGTCGACGGCGTTCGAAATGGACACGACCTTGAGGCCGGGGATGTGCGCGAACAGCGACTCCGGCGACTCCGAGTGGTGCTCGACCGCGCCGATCCCGCCGCCGAAGGGCACCCGGATCACGACGGGCATCTTGACCTTGCCCTGCGTCCGGTAGTGCAGCTTCGCCAGCTGCGAGGAGATCTGGTCGAAGCCCGGGAAGATGAAGCCCTCGAACTGGATTTCGCAGACCGGCCGGAAGCCGCGCACCGCCAGGCCGACCGCGGTGCCGATGATGCCGGACTCCGCGAGCGGCGTGTCCAGCACGCGCTGCTCGCCGAAGTCCTTCTGCAGGCCGTCGGTGATCCGGAAGACGCCGCCGAGCTTGCCGACGTCCTCGCCCATGATCAGGACCTTGGGATCTTCTTCCATCGCGCGGCGCAGGCCGAGGTTGAGCGCCTTGCCGATGGTGAGTTTCTGGAGGTCGGACATCAGTGCTCACCCGCCGATACGAAGCCGTCGAGGTAGGACAGGAACTCTTCGCGCTGCGCCTCCAGCACCGGGTTGCCCTCGGCGTAGACGTTGCTGAAGATCCGGTCCGGGGGCGGCTCCGGCATGTTGAACGTGTACTCGCGCAGGTCCGCGGCGAACGCGTCGGCTTCGGCCTGGACGCTGTCGAAGAAGGCCTGGTCGGCGTAGCCGCCGCGGGCCAGGTACGCGCGGACGCGTTCGATCGGGTCCTTGAGCTTCCACTCCTCCAGCTCGTCGGAGAGGCGGTAGCGGGTCGGGTCGTCGGTCGTCGTGTGCGCGTCCATCCGGTAGGTGAACGCCTCGATCAGCACCGGTCCGTTGCCGTGGCGGCACTCGTCGAGCGCCCACCGGGACACCGCCAGGCAGGCCAGGACGTCGTTGCCGTCGACGCGGATGCCGGGGAAGCCGTAGCCGCGGGCGCGCTGGTACAGCGGCAGGCGTGACTGGCGCTCGGTCGGCTCGGAGATCGCCCACTGGTTGTTCTGACAGAAGAACACCAGCGGCGCGTCGTAGACGGCGGCCCAGACGAATCCCTCGTGGACGTCGCCCTGCGAAGTCGCTCCGTCACCGAAGTAGCAGATCGTGGCTTCGCCGTCGTCGTCGCCCACCTTGCCCTCGAACTTCTGGCCCATCGCGTAGCCGGCGGCGTTGAGCACCTGGTTGCCGATCACGATGGTGTACGGGTGGAAGCCGTGGCCCTGGTAGTCCCAGCCGCTGTGGTCGGTGCACCGGAAGATGCCGAGCAGGTCCTTCATGTCGACCCCGCGCGCGTACGCGACGCCGTGCTCGCGGTAGCTGGGGAACGCCATGTCGTTCTTCTTCAGCGCCCGGCCGGAGCCGATCTGCGCGGCTTCCTGCCCGAGCAGCGGGACCCAGATGCCGAGCTGGCCCTGGCGCTGCATGGCGTTGGCTTCGCGGTCGGCGCGGCGCACCAGCACCATGTCGCGGTAGAGCCCGCGCAGCGCTTCGGCGTCGACGTCCTCGACGTACTTGTCGAACTGGGGCGAGGGGACCCGTTCGCCTTCGGGGGTGAGCAGCTGAGTCAGCTCAGCGCCACCTTCGCTGGTTGCCCGCAATCCGGCGATCACCTGCTCGGGGGAAGGCTGGGCCGCTACGGCGGCCGGCCCGTCTCCAGGCTCCGGGTGCGTCCACTGTTCGGACGGCATGCGCAGTACTCCTCGGTGTCGGTGCCTCTGGCGGCCGCTTGTGGCGACCACAGCGACTGCACCGGCGGGGACCAGCGCATCGGGTCCGAAGCGCTCGGTCACCGTCGGCGTTGACGGTTCTCGCCGACATCCTGGCACGAAGGTCCGCGCTTTGGTGAGTGACGGATGCTGATTTGTTGCTGAGAAAGGGGCTCTGAACAGGGAAAACGTTAGGAAGCCCGAGCATCGGACCTACGAGAGTAGGGAATCGACGCGCGCGCTCACCAGGCGTGGCCGCGTCACCACGCGCACCGGACGCCGCGTGATCACCCACATCGGGGACGACCTTGTGATGTGCCGCACGCCGGGATCCCCATGGCACGATGGCCGCGTGGAGCAGAAATCCGTTCGTGAATCCGTCGTGACGTCGTGGACCGACGACGTCATCCCGAGCCTGTCCGGGCTGGTGGCCATCCCCGCCCTGTCCCCGGCCTTCGACGCCGACTGGGCGAACACCGGGCACCTGGCCGCCGCCGTCGACCACGTCCGCGAGTGGATCGCCGCGCGCGACCTGCCCGGCGCGACCCTCGAGGTCGTCGAGCTCGAAGGCCGCACACCGCTGCTGCTCGTCGACGTCCCGGCGACCCCGGGCGCGGCGGACAAGGGCACCGTGCTGATGTACGGCCACCTCGACAAGCAGCCGCCGGTCGGTGGCTGGTCCGAGGGGCTCGGCCCGTGGACGCCGGTGATCCGCGACGGCCGGCTGTACGGCCGCGGGTCCGTCGACGACGGCTACTCCGGCTACGCGGCGACGACGGCGATCCAGGCCGTCCACGCGGCCGGCGGCGAGCACGCCCGGATCGTCGTGCTGCTGGAGACCGGCGAGGAGTCCGGCAGCCCCGACCTGCCCGCGTACGTCGAGCACCTGGCCGACCGCATCGGCGACGTCTCGCTGGTGGTCTGCCTCGACGCCGGCGGCAGCGACTACGAGCGGTTGTGGCTGGTCACGAGCCTGCGCGGGATGCTGCACCTGGACGTCACCGTGCAGCTGCTGGGCTCGGCGCAGCACTCCGGCGTCGCGTCGGGGGTCGTCGCCAGCTCGTTCCGCGTGCTGCGGAAGCTGCTCGAACGGCTCGAGGACAGCACCACCGGGGAGCTGCTGCTCGACGAGCTGAAGGTCGACGTCCCGGCGAACCGGCTGGCCGAGCTGAAGGCCGTCTCGCAGGACTTCCCGGAGGCGCTGAAGACGGCGTTCCCGCTGGTCGAAGGCGGCCGCGTGATCACCGAAGACGCGCTGGAGCTGGCGCTCAACAACACCTGGCGGCCGACGCTGTCGGTGATCGGCGCCGACGGCTTCCCGAAGCCCGCCGACGCCGGCAACGTGCTCCGCGAGAGCACCACGCTGACCTTGAGCTTCCGGCTCCCGCCGACGGCCGACGCCGCGAAGGGCCTCGAAGTCGTGAAGAAGGCCCTGACCACGGACGTCCCGTACGGCGCGAAGGTCACCTTCGGCCACAACCCGCAGGCGGAGGACGGCTGGAACGCGCCGACCGAGGCGCCGTGGCTGACCAACGCCCTGCGCACGGTCAGCGACGAGGTCTTCGGCCAGCCGCACCGGGCGGCCGGCATGGGCGGGTCGATCCCGTTCATGGGCCTGCTCTCGCGGAAGTACCCGGAGGCGCAGTTCCTGGTCACCGGCGCGTGCGGATCCGACTCCAACATCCACGTGCCGGACGAGTGGCTGCACCTGGACTACGCGCAGCGGGTCACCGAGGCCGTCGCGCACATCCTGGACGCGCACGCCCGCGGCTAACGGCAGGCTTCCCGGAACGCCTCGGCGGCCGCGTCGAGGTACGCCGGGAAGTCCTCGGCGCCGTTCGCGTCGATCCAGCGGTCGAAGGCGTCGCCGAGGATGATCGCCGCCGCCTGAGCTGCCGGTTTCGCCAGCTCGGGCGCGGTACCCCGGCGTTCCAGGGCGTCCCGGATCGCGGCCGTGATCGCCGCGGCCTTGCTGCGCTCGCGTTCGCGGAGTTCGGCGCTCGAAGCGATCACGGCCCGGCGTTCCGGCGACGGGTCGACCAGCCGCGTGACCTGCGTGCCGACCTCCACGAGCGCGCCCAGGGCCGTGCGAAGCGGCGACTCCGCCTCTTCGGCGGCGAGAACGGCTTCGCCGACCGCCGGTGGTAGCTGCTCCGCGCCGGCGAAGAGGACTTCGCGCTTGTCGGGGAAGTAGCGGAAGTACGAGCGGCGGGTGATCCCGGCGCGCTCGGCGATCTGCGTCACGGTCACGGCGTCGTACCCGTGCTCGGCGTACAGCTCCAGCGCGGCTTTCCGCAGCCGGTCCGCGGTGCCGGGATCCCATCTGGCCACGGTGCCAGCCTACAAGTGACGTCTCAGTGTGTCGTCACGTGCTAGCCTCAGTGATGACACACTGAGACGTCACTGAGGAGCTGGCATGGACATCTGGGTTCTGGGAGCGTCCGGTCGCACCGGCCGGGCCGTCACCGCAGCGCTGGCCGCACGCGGGCTGGCGGCCGTGCCGGTCGGGCGCGACCGGGAGCGGCTCGCGGCGCTCGGCGGGAAGTTCGTCGTCGCCGACGGTGCCGATGCGATCGCGGCCGAAATCCGGCGGCAGCGGCCGGCGGTCGTCATCAACACGATCGGCGAGTACGCGGCGACGGCCCCGGTGATCGCCCGCGCGTGTCTGCCCGGCGGTCACTACGTCGACCTGGCCGCGGACCTGGTCGCCGTTCAGGGGCTGCTCGACCTGCACGAAGAGGCCCAGGCCGGCGGCAGCACCTTCCTGACCGGGGTCGGCTTCGGTGTCCTGGCCACCGAGGCGGTCGTGGTGAAGCTGTGCGAAGGGCGGCCGACGCCGGCCTCCGTGCGGGTCGACGCGCTGGCGTCCGTCGCCGTCGAGGAAGGCGCCGTGGGGGTCGCGCTGGCCGCCAGCATCGTCGACGCCCTGACCACGGCCAGGTCCGGCGCGGCCCCGAGGACCATCGCCCTGCCGGACGGCGAGTCGATGACGGCGGCCGGTGCTCCCTCGGGCGAGCTGATCGCCGCCCAGCGCGCGAGCGGCACCCCGGACGTCACGGTCTACTCCGGGCTCGCGCCGGTCTCCCCGGTGGTCCGGGCACTGATGCCGCTGCTCAGCAGGCTGGTGGCGATCCCGGCCGTGCGCCGGTTCGCCGTCCGGCGGCTCGCCGCGGTCCGCACGAAGCCCGCGCCCCGCCCGCGCACGCACTCCTGGGGCCACGCGGTCGTCACCTGGCCGGACGGCACCACGCGCGAAGGCTGGCTCCGCGCGGGCGAGGCCATGGACTTCACCGCCGCGACCGTGGCCGAAGCGGCGGCCCGGCTCGCCCGCGGCGAAGCCAAGCCCGGCGCCGGAACACCGGCGGCCGCGCTCGGCGCCGACCTGGCCGAAGCCGCGGGCGGCACCTTCCTGCTCTAAGCGAGCCGCGTCAGGTGGACCGAGACGTCCAAAGTGGACTGGCCGCCACCCGTGAAGATGCCCTTCAACGGCGCCACGTCCGCGTAGTCCCGGCCCATCGCCACCCACACGTGCCGGGGGCCGACCGGGATCGCGTTCGTCGGGTCGTACGCCCACCAGCCGCCGGTCCAGACGTCGACCCAGGCGTGCGACTCGCCCTCGACCACCTCGCCGAGCTTGGCGTCCGGCTTCGTGTGGAGGTACCCCGAGACGTACCGCGCCGGGACGCCGATCGCCCGCAGCATCACCAGCGTGACGTGCGCGAAGTCCTGGCAGACGCCTTCGCGTGCCTGCCAGGCGTCCGTCGCCGTCGAGTGGACGCCGGTCGTGCCCGGCTGGTACTTGAGCTGCTTGTTCACCCACTCGCAGACCGCGAGGACCGCGTCCGCCGGGTCCAGCCCGGTCCGCAGGGCGCGGGCCTCGCGCGCCAGCTCGGGGTCGCGCGGGGTGTAGTCGGTCGGCGTCAGGTACTCCGTGCGGTGGTCGACGACCGTCTCGGACCGCAGGTCCTTCCAGGTCGCGGTGCGGATCGGCTCGGCTTCGTCCGCCGTCTCGACCACCGACGTCGCCAGCACCGCGAACTCGGTGTGCGGCGCGTGGAGGTCGAACGACGTCACGACCGTGCCCCAGTAGTCGGTGTACCGGTACGCGCGGGTCGCCGGGGTCGTCTCGATGCGCGTCGCGACCGTCGTCTGGCGGCGGTCCGAGCGCGGGGTCAGCCGCGCCTCGTTGTACGACTGCGTCGCCGGCGTCGCGTACCGGTACCCCGTGCGGTGCGCCACCCGCAGCTGCCACGTCACAGCGAAACCTCCGCACCGCTCCACGCCACCCACGGCGACGTGCTGAAGTACTGCAACGACACGGCTTCCCCGATTTCCTTGATCGACGTCTGCAACGCCGGCAGCCGCCGCGGCAGGTCGGTGAGCAGCTCCGACGGCCGGAGGAACTCCAGCTCGCTCCGCGCCCGGCCGAGCTCGCGCAGCGCCTCGGACTTCTCGTTGCTGCGCGCGCCGCCGCCCGGGTCGAGCCGTTGCAGGCATTCCTCCGCCTGGCGCAGCGCGTGGAACACCGAGCGCGGGAACAGCGTGTCCCGCAACAGGAACTGCACGACACGGCCGGCGTCGAGCGCGCCCCGGTAGGTCCGCAGGTACGTGTCCTGCGCGCCGGCCGAGCGCAGCACCGTGATCCAGCCCGGCGACGACGCGCGGTCCGCGACCCGCGAGAGCAGCAGCCGGACGACCATGTCGGCGCGTTCGATCGAGCGGCCGAGCACCATGAACAGCCAGCCGTCGTCGCGCGACATCGTCGAGTCGGCGAGGCCGGCGAACATCGCCGCGCGCTCCTCCACGAAGGACAGGAACGCGTGCGGCCCGGCCCGGCGCGCGTAGCGCTGCCGGTCCGGGACCGCGTTCCACGTCGCGTTCAGGCATTCCCACAGCTCGGTCGAGACGACTTCGCGGGCGCCACGCGTGTTCTCGCGCGCGGAGTTGATCGAGCCGACGATCGAGGCCGGGTTGTCCTTCGCGTACGCCACCAGCTCGGTCAGCTTCCAGACGTCGAGGGCCTCCCCGTCGGGGGTGTCGATGCCCAGGACGGCCAGCAGCTGGCGGCTCGCGTGGTCCGGGTCGACGGTGGCGTCCTCCAGCAGCTGGTGGACCGAGACGTTGAGGATCCGGGAGGTGTCGTCGGCGCGTTCGACGTACCGGCCGATCCAGTACAGCGACTCCGCGTTGCGGGCCAGCATCGGAACCTCCCTAGCTCTGCTGTTGCTGCTGTTGCTGGGACGAGGTCAGCTCGGGTCCCTGCTCGGCGACCAGGCCGTCCACTGTGGACATCGCGCCGAGGGCCGGTGACTCCAGCTCCCGCTCCACGGTCGACGCCCGGGACGCGAGCACCCACGTGTCTTTCGACCCGCCGCCCTGCGACGAGTTGACGACCAGGCTGCCCTCCGGCAGCGCCACCCGCGTCAGGCCGCCGGGCAGGACGAAGATGTCCTTGCCGTCGTTGACCGCGAACGGCCGCAGGTCGACGTGCCGCGGCGCGAGCCGGTCGTCCACCTTGGCGGGCACGGTCGAGAGCTGGACCACCGGCTGCGCGATCCAGCCCCGCCGGTTCGCGCGCACCTTCCGCCGCAGCGTCGCCAGTTCCGCCGGGGTCGCTTCGGGCCCGAAGACGATCCCGTAGCCGCCAGACCCCTCGACCGGCTTGACGACCAGCTCGTCCAGGTGGCTCATGACGTGGTCGAACTCGTCGGGCAGCCAGCACCGGAACGTGTCCACGTTGGGCAGCAGCGGCTTCTCGTTCAGGTAGTACTTCACCATCTCGGGCACGTAGGTGTAGACGAGCTTGTCGTCACCGACACCGTTGCCGATCGCGTTCGCGACGACGACGTTGCCCGCGCGCGCCGCGTTGAGGACGCCGGCGACGCCGAGCACCGAATCCGGCCGGTAGTGCACGGGATCGAGGAACTCGTCGTCGATGCGCCGGTAGATGACGTCGACCTGGCGCTCGCCCTCGGTCGTGCGCAGGTAGACGACGTTGTCGCGGCAGAACATGTCCCGGCCTTCGACCAGTTCGACGCCCATCAGCCGCGCCAGCAGCGAGTGCTCGAAGTACGCCGAGTTGTAGACGCCCGGGGTCAGCACGACGACCATCGGATCGGCCACGTTCGCCGCGGCCGCCGCGCGCAGCGCCCGCAGCAGGTGTGACGCGTAGTCACCGACCGGCCGGACCCGGTGCTGGGCGAACAGGTCCGGGAAGACCCGCGCCATCGTCCGCCGGTTCTCCATCACGTACGACACCCCGGACGGGTTGCGGAGGTTGTCCTCCAGCACCCGGAACGTGCCTTCTTCGTCGCGTACCAGGTCCACCCCGGACACGTGGATGCGCACGCCGTTCGGCGGGTTGATGCCGAACGCCTCCCGCTGGAAGTGCTCGCACGAGGTGATCAGCCGCCGCGGCAGCACGCCGTCGCGCAGGATCTGCCGGTCGCCGTAGATGTCGGCGAGGAACGCCTCGAGCGCGCGGACGCGCTGGGCGACGCCGCGCTCGAGCTTCGTCCACTCGGCCGCCTGGATCACCCGCGGCACCAGGTCCAGCGGGAACGGCCGCTCCTGCCCGGACAGCGAAAACGTGATGCCCTGGTCGACCATCGCCCGGTCCAGCGCCTGCGACCGCGAGTTCAGGTCGTGCGCGTCGAGCGCGGCGATCGATTCGTACAGCGCGCGGTACGGGCCACGGACCGTGCCGTCCGGCGCGAACATCTCGTCGTAGGCGCCGGCGTGCGGGCGTTCCGGCGAGAGGTACCCGTCGAACCGGGCCCCCGGCCGGGTGATCCGGCGGGTCGTCGCCTTCCTCGCGCGTCGACCGGAAGGGGGCAGCCGGGGCGGGGTCGCGTTCATGAACGACATCCTCACCCACGTGCCCCTGCGTGCGCGACACTCCCGCACAGGTGGGCTCGGGGCGAAACTTCGCCGTAACTCGACAGTGCTGTGCTTTGGTATGGATGAGTGGCAATATGCGTGCTCTCACGAACTGAGAACTACGAGGAGTGACGACGTGGCCCGAGTACCCCAACTCAAGGCGCTCGCCCTGATCCCGGCTCTCGCCCTGGCGGCCGGTGCCCTGGCCGCGTGCGGGGGTGACGAAGGCGGTACCGCCGCCGGTGGTGTCCAGCTGATCGCCGCGGGCAAGCTCACGACCTGCACGCACCTGCCCTACCAGCCGTTCCAGGTCAAGCAGGGCGACAAGATCGTCGGCTTCGACGTGGACCTCGTGGACCTGGTCGCGAAGAAGCTGAACGTCCAGCAGAACATCGTGGACATCGCCTTCGAGAACATCGAGTCGGGCGAGGCCATGAACTCCGGCCAGTGCGACCTGGCCGCCGCGGGCATGACGATCACCGACAAGCGCAAGCAGAAGTTCGACTTCTCGCAGCCCTACTTCGAGGCCACGCAGGCGCTGCTGGTCAAGGCGGGCTCGCCGATCAAGGACTTCAGCAACGTCGCCGGCAAGAAGATCGGCGTCCAGTCGGCCACGACCGGCGCCGACTACGCCAAGGAGCACGCGAAGGGCGCCGAGATCGTCACGTTCGACGACCTGGCGCTCGAGGAGCAGGCCGTCAAGAACGGCACGGTCGACGCGGGCGTCAACGACAACGGCGTCCTCTACGACTTCGTGAAGACGAACCCGGACACCGCCGTCGCGACCGAGTTCAAGACCAACGAGTTCTACGGCATCGGCGTCAAGCAGGGGAACTCCGCCCTGGTCACGGCGATCAACGACACGTTGAAGGCCTCGGTGTCGGACGGCACCTACGCGCAGATCTACCAGAAGTGGTTCGGCAAGGCGCCGACCTGGCTGCCCGGTAACCCGACCCAGTAAGACCTCCGCCTGTGGCCGGTGCTTCGGCACCGGCCACAGTGGCGTTTCCAGTGGTGTCTCAACCGCCCGTTCCGGGCCTGCTCGAGGAGTGAAATGGCACTGAGCCGACGCCAGCGACGCTCGGCGTTCCGGGGTGCGCAGTACGTCCTGTTGCTCGTGATCGTCGTCGTGCTCGCCCTGCTGGCCAACTGGGGCCAGATC
Source organism: Amycolatopsis sp. NPDC003865 (assembly GCF_053605345.1). Taxonomy (NCBI): domain Bacteria; kingdom Bacillati; phylum Actinomycetota; class Actinomycetes; order Pseudonocardiales; family Pseudonocardiaceae; genus Amycolatopsis; species Amycolatopsis sp. NPDC003865. Next base: position 426,883 of record NZ_JBSGJA010000002.1, read on the forward strand.
GGCCGGGCGTTCTTCGACCTCGACGTCGCGGCGAAGCAGTTCCCCGACGTCATCACGGTGGCGCTGAAGAACACCATCATCTTCACCGCGCTCGGCTTCGCGCTGGGCCTGGGCCTGGGCCTCGTGCTCGCCCTGATGCGGCTGTCCTCGGTGGGGCCGTACCGGTGGTTCGCGCGCGGCTACATCGAGTTCTTCCGCGGCCTGCCCGCGCTGCTCATCTTCCTGGCGGTCGGCGTCGGTGTGCCGATCGCGTTCCCGGACACGCACCTGCCGCGCAACATCTCCATCATGGTCGCGCTCGGCATCGTGTCCTCGGCGTACATGGCCGAGACGATCCGGGCCGGTATCCAGGCCGTGCCGCGCGGGCAGGTCGAGGCCGCCCGCTCGCTCGGCATGTCGCCGACGCGGTCGATGATCACGATCGTCATCCCGCAGGCGTTCCGGATCGTGCTGCCGCCGCTGGCCAACGAGCTGATCATGCTGACGAAGGACTCGTCGCTGGCGTTCCTGCTCGGGACGACGCCGGCGCAGCAGGAGCTCGCGCAGTTCAGCCGTCAGGCGCTGCTGGAGGCGAAGGGCCTGACCCCGATCGTCGTCGCGGGCCTCTGCTACCTGGTCATCACCATCCCGCTGTCGATCCTGCAGCAGCGGCTGGAGAAGAAATACGGGGCCGGAGTGGCCGGGGGTACCAAGTGAGCGACGTGATCGTCGAAATTTCCGGCCTGCACAAGGCGTTCGGCCCGCTCGAGGTGCTCAAGGGCATCGACCTGCAGGTAGAACGCGGCCAGGTCGTCTGCATCATCGGGCCGTCCGGGTCGGGCAAGTCCACCTTGCTGCGCTGCGTGAACCTCCTCGAGGAGCCGCAAAAGGGCAAGATCGTCGTCAACGGCAACGAGATCACCGACGAGGACGTCGACATCGACGGCGCCCGGCGCAAGATCGGCATGGTCTTCCAGGGCTTCAACCTCTTCGCGCACCTGACGGTCCTGGACAACCTGACCGTCGCGCAGCGGAAGGTCCTCAAGCGCGGCAAGGAGGAGGCCGAGCGCGTCGCGCGGGAGAACCTCGCGAAGGTCGGGCTGAGCGAGAAGGAGACCTCGCTGCCCGGCCAGCTCTCCGGCGGCCAGCAGCAGCGCGTCGCGATCGCGCGGGCGCTGTCGATGAACCCGGACGTCATGCTGTTCGACGAGCCGACGTCCGCGCTGGACCCGGAGCTGGTCGGCGACGTGCTCGCCGTCATGCGGCAGCTCGCCGAAGAGGGCATGACGATGCTGGTCGTGACGCACGAGATGCAGTTCGCCCGCGAGGTGGCCGACAGCGTGCTGTTCATGGACGGCGGCGTCGTCGTGGAGCAGGGCCCGCCGAGCCAGGTGATCGGCGACCCGCAGCACGAGCGCACGAAGTCGTTCCTGAAGCGGGTCCTCGACCCGACGCACAGCCTCGACGACTGAAACGCCTGCGAATTCCGTTCGCGTTCGCTACTTTGAAAGCGGGTGAGGGAGGGGGCAGTTCGTGACGACCGAAAGCGCGCTGCCCCCTCTCGACCCGTTCGCTGGCATCCCCGACCGCCGGTACGAAGTAAGGGCTTCCGACCTGCTCAAACCCGGCAACGGCGGGTTGCTGCGCTGGCGCCGGACGGCCACGAACGCCCCGATCGTCTACGTCGAGGACGCCTACATCACCGGCACGCTCGACCTGCGCGCCGCGGACCTGAAGTACCTGTTCCGGTTCGAGCGCTGCCGGTTCGAGCACCCGCCCGACGTGCGCGAGGCCAACCTGCTCGGGCTGGTGTTCCGCAAGTGCTGGCTGCCCGGGCTCAAGGCCCGCAACATGCGCAGCCGCAACGACGTCCGGCTGATCCGCAGCGTCGTCCAGGTCGACGGCGCCGACCGCGAGATCGAGGAGACGACCGTCCAGCGCGGCGACGACCGCGAACGCGGGATGCCGAACGCCGCGGTCAACCTGACCGACGCCGTCATCGAAGGCTCGATGGTGCTGACCCGCACGGTGATCTCGCACCCGCACGGCAAGGCGATCCAGGCCGACCGGCTCGTGCTGACCGGCGCGCTGCTGGCCTACCGGATGGTCGCCAACGGCGAAGTCCGGCTACCGGGCCTGCGGACCGGCGGTAACGTCAACTTCTCCGGTGCCACGCTGAACAACCCGGACGGCTTCGCGCTCAACGGCAACGGCCTGCACATCGGCGGCAGCCTGCTGTGCGAAGTCGACAACTACGGGCCGGCCAGCCAGCGCAAGCGCTTCTCCGCGACCGGGATCATGTACCTGCCGAGCGCCACGGTGGACAGCGACATCGTGCTGCGCGAGGCCAAGCTGACCGTCTCCCAGCACGGCCCGATCGCCGTCGACGCGTGGAAGTCGAACGACCCGTACCTCGACCCGCGGCCCGCGCTGGTGGCCGACCGGATGCGCGTCGACGGCAACGTCGAGCTGTCCGACGGCCTGCAGGCGCTCGGCACGCTGCGCATGGTCAACGCCCGGATCGGCGGGTCGCTGCGGCTCGCCGGCGCCGAGATCAGCGTGGTGCGCGGCAAGTCCCAGCCGTACTACGACCGCGCGCTGCACCTGGACGGCACCGAGATCGGCGGCGACATCGAGGCGACCAGCCTGCGCGTCCCGACCGGCCAGCTGCGCCTGGCCGACGTCACGGTCGGCGGCAACTTCCTGGCCTGGAACTCGATGTTCCGCCACCCGGGCCGGGACGTGTTCTCGGCGCGCCGGTCGCGGATCGCGGGCAACTTCCAGCTCACCGACGCCACGATCCACGGCACGCTGCGCCTGCAGGGTGTCGAGGTCGGCGGCTCGATCAACCTGGCCGGCACCCGGCTGACCGAACCGGGCCTGCGCGCGACCAGCAGTTTCTCGCTGGACATCCGCACCGGCCGGATCGGCCGCGACCTGACACTGCGGGACAACAACAGCCGCCCGTTCGTCGCGGAGGGCGGCCTCAACCTCGACGGCGCGCAGGTCGCCCGCCGCGTGGACCTGCGGGGGTCGGAGCTGCGGTCGCTGCCGCCGTTCAGCGTGGCCCTCGACGCCGGCGACGTCGCGGCGGACGAGTTCACGCTGACGCCGAACGTGCCCCCGGCCGGCCGGGTGGTCCTGCGCCGCGCGCACTGCGGAACGCTCACGGACAACGACGAGTTCTGGGCGGCGTCCGGCGGCATCGAGCTGGAGGACTTCCGCTACGACGCACTGGGCCGCGGCATCCCGCTCGACGACGACAAGGCCCTCGACCGGCGCATCGAGCTGCTCCGCAAGGCCATGCGAGGCTACCGGCCCGGCCCGTACGACCAGCTGGCCCACATGCTCCGCGCGGCGGGGAACGAAGAGCACGCGTCGACGGTGGCGCTGCGCAAACAGCAGTTCAGGTACGAAGCGCTCGCACGCGGCTTCAAGTTCTTCGGCCCGGGCGTGCGGCTCTGGAGCTGGCTGCAGCGGTCGATGGTGGGTTACGGCTACCGCCCGGTGCGCGCGCTGGGCTGGCTGCTGACGCTGCTGGTGCTGGGCAGCCTGTGGTTCGGGTTCGGCACGGACGACTGCACGACCTGGAAGTCCGACGAGACGCACCAGATCATCGCGAACGGCCCTCGTTGCGTCGTGAACCAGCAGGACACGGGCCTGCAGTGGAACCCGGTGATCTACACGGCGGACCTGCTGGTCCCGATCGTCGACTTCGGCAACAAGAGCCGCTGGTACATGCACGGAACGGACAACTGGGTGGCGGCCGGCTTCACGGCGTCGGGCTGGATCCTGGCGACGACGGTGGCGGCCGGTGTCAGCCGGATGCTGCGCCGGGAGAATTGATCTCTCTTCGGCTTTCTAGCGTCAACGCTAGAAAGCGCCAGACTAGTCGATGAAGCGGGACCAGAAATCTATGTACCTCGGCCCGTCTGGCGGCGCCGTGCTGATCCCGCCCGTCGCGAACTCGCGGTGCAGGTAATCCCGCAGGTCACAGCCGTACACGATGATGTCCGTCTGGTACACCGACAGCACCGGGTAGCCCGTCGTGCCCGGCATCCCCGGCAGGTACCGGTGCCCGCAGACCGGCACCAGCTGCGGCACGCCGGCCAGGCGGTGGCGGGCTTCGCGGACCGCGTCCTCCGGGCCGACCGGGCGCGTGCCCCACTCGGGGAGCCAGAAGCCGTTGTGCTCGACGTCGTAGAGGACGCCGTCGACCGGCCAGGCCAACCGTTTGCGCAGCTGTTCCGGGTTGCCGCAGCGCCAGTCCGGCCAGCGGTCGCCGATCGGGACGCCGGCGGACAGGAACGTGCGGTGGTCCGCGGCGAAGCGAAAGCCGAACCGGCGCTCGACGTCGTCGAGCTCGGGTTCGGTCAGCCCGGGACGCACCGGTTCCCGGAGGTTCTCCTGCAGGTGCCGTGCCTCCTCGAAGGTGAGGGCGCCGGCCGGCTGGACGGGGGTCATGTGCCGAGCCTAAGCGGCGGCTCACCGCGCCGCGCGTCCTTTTCCGCCGTTTTCACGGGGCACCCCCATGGGGTGAGTTTGTTCTCTCATCGGCTGGACTTCGGAACAGAGCGTGAATGCGTGTAGTTCACTCTTGCCGTGACTTCACCCCGACCGCAGGCCCGCGTGCGCGCCCCCGAGCTGCGCGGCGACCTCTGGCTGAACACCGGCGGCCGCCCGCTGACCCTCGCCGAGCTGCGCGGCCGCATCGTCCTGCTGGACTTCTGGACCAGCGGCTGCATCAACTGCCTCCACGTCCTCGACGAGCTGCGTCCGCTCGAGGCCGAGTTCGCGGACGTGCTCGTGACGATCGGCGTCCACTCGCCGAAGTTCCTGCACGAGGGCGAGCCCGCGTCGATCGAGGCCGCGGTCCGGCGCTACGACGTGCACCACCCGGTGGTCAACGACCCGAAGATGGAGCTGTGGTCGCAGTACGCGGTCCGCGCGTGGCCGACGCTGGCGGTCGTCGACCCCGAGGGGTACGTCGTGCACGTCGCCGCGGGCGAAGGGCACGAAGAGGCGCTTCGCCGCGTCATCGCCGACCTCGTGACGAAGCACGAAGCGAAGGGGACGCTTCGCCGCGGCGGCAGCCCGTACGTGCCGGTCGAAGAGCAGGTCGGCGAGCTGCGGTTCCCGAGCAAGGCCGTCGCGACGGCCGAGGGACGCGTCCTCGTCGCGGACACCGGGCACCACGCGATCGTCGAGTTCGCCTCCGACGGCGAGACCGTCATCCGGCGCTTCGGCAGCGGGGCGCGCGGCGGCCAGGACGGGCCGTTCGACATCGCGACCTTCGCCGAGCCGTCAGGTATCGCGCTGCTGCCCTACGACGTCGCCGAGCGCGCCGGCTACCACGCCGTCGTCGCCGACACCGCCGGTCACCGGCTGCGCGGTCTCGACCTGATCACCGGCGAGGTGACGACGGTCGCGGGCACCGGCGCGCAGTGGCGCAGCGGGCCGGACTCGGGCAAGGGCGTCGAGGTCGACCTGACGAGCCCGTGGGACGTCGCCTGGTACGGCCCGGCCGGCGGGATCGTCGTCGCGATGGCGGGCAACCACACGCTGAGCGTGTTCGACCCGGTTTCGGGCACGATCCGCCGCTTCGCGGGAACGACCGTCGAAGGCCTGCGAGACGGCGACGTCGGCGAAGCGTTCTTCGCGCAGACGTCGGGTCTCGCCGTGGACGGCGACAAGCTGTGGCTCGTCGACGCCGAGACGTCGGCGCTGCGCTGGATCGAACCCGACGGCGAGTCGTTCACCGTCCACACGGCGATCGGCGTCGACCTGTTCTCCTTCGGCCACACCGACGGCCCGGCGGACAAGGCGCTGCTCCAGCACCCGCTCGGCCTGGCGGTGCTGCCCGGCGACAAGATCGCGATCGCGGACACCTACAACGGCGCCGTACGCCGCTTCGACGTCTTCACGCGCGAAGTGACCACGATCGCCACCGGGCTTTCGGAGCCGCAAGGGCTCCTGCTGCACGATGGCGAGCTGCTGGTCGTCGAGTCCGCGGGCAACCGCATCGGCCCGCTGCCCGCGACCGAGCCGACGGTCCTGTCGGGCGACGCGCACGCCGTCCGCCGGCCGCCGACCGTGCTCGCGCCGGGCGAGATCGACTTTTCGGTGGTTTTCAGCGCACCGCCGGGCGAGAAGCTCGACGACCGCTTCGGCCCGTCGACGCGGCTGGAGATCAGCGCGTCCCCGCCGTCGCTGCTGGCGGACGGCGGCGGCACCGGAACGGACCTCAAGCGCACGATCCGGCTCGCCGACGGGGTGACCGAGGGCGTGCTGCAGGTCGTCGCCCAGGCGGCGAGCTGTGACGACGGTGGCGAACACCCGGCGTGCCGGATCACGCGGCAGGACTGGGGCGTGCCGGTGCGCCTCTCGGCGGACGGGGCACGGGAGCTGAGCCTGGTCATGGCCGGTGCACCGGCCGAGTAGCATGCCAACCGTGTCTGCCGGGCCGAAACTCGAGATCCAGATGCTGCACGACCGGGTGCTCGTGCGGCTGTCGCCGGACGAAGGCGAGCGCCGCAGCAGCGGCGGCATCGTGATCCCCGCGACGGCGCAGGTCGCGCGGCGGCTCGCGTGGGGTGATGTACTGGGCGTCGGCAACAGTGTGCGGAACGTCAAGACCGGCGACCGCGTGCTCTTCAACCCGGAGGACCAGCTCGAGGTCGAGATCCAGGGCGAAGGGCACCTGGTGATGCGCGAACGCGACATCCACGCGGTGGCGACGGAGCGGACCGAGCACGGCACGGGGCTCTACCTGTAAGCCGGCTCCCGCGGAGGGGCAGGGGGCGTGGCAGACGACGACAAGCGCGAGCGCGCCGAGCAGCAGGAGCCGGCGAGCCCGGAGCCGGCTGCGCCCGAGCCCGAGACGGAGGAGCCGGCCGAGGTCGCGCCCGAGCCTGCGGAGTCGCTCGCTCCCGGAGGTGCGATCGAGGCTGGCGCGACCGAGGCCGCCGGAGCGGTTGCCGAGCCGCTCGCTTCCGAAGGTGCGGTCGAGGCTGCCGCGGAGCCCTCCGTGCCCGCGGCCGTCGAAGCGGCTGCCGAGCCGGTGGAGTCGCTCGCTGTCGAGGGTGCGGTTGAGGCTGGCGCGGAGCCGCGCGTGCCCGAGGCCGCCGGAGCGGTTGCCGAGCCGCTCGTTCCCGAAGGTGCGGTCGAGGCTGCCGCGGAGCCCTCCGTGCCCGAGGCCGCCGAGTCGCTCGCCGCCGAAAGTGCCGCTGAGCCCGCCGCCGTCGCCTGGCCCGCCGAGTCACCCGCGCCCGCGAGCGGCGCAGCCGCCGAGTCCACCGCCCTCGCCGCCACCGCCGTGGCCACCGCCGCCGCCGATGACGCCGCCGTCACCGCTGATCTCTTCTCCGATGACCTGCTCGGCGAGCTGCTCGAAACACCCGCCCCGCCGCCCGCGCCCGAAACGCCTGCTCGCAAGCTTCGCAAGGGCGTTGCCCGGACCATGATGTCCATCGGGATCGCGCTCGGGCTCTTCGTCATCCTCTACGCCATCGACCTCCTCGTCAGCGCCGGTGACGTGCCGCGCGGGGTCACCGTTGCCGGGATCGATGTCGGGGGCCTCACCCATGCCGAAGCCGAAACCAAGCTGCGCAGGGAACTCGAGCCGCGGCTGACCAAGCCCGTCGTCATCCACGCCGGGGATGTCCAGGCCGAGCTCGTGCCCTCGAAGTCCGGGCTCGGGCTCGACTGGCCGAACACCCTCGGGCTCGCCGGCCACCAGCCACTCAGCCCGATCACGCGGATCATGTCCTTCTTCACCAGCCGCGAGGTCGGCGTCGCCACGCGGACCGATCCGAACCAGATCAGCCAGGCCGTGCGGGAACTCGCCGAGGGCAGGCTGAACCACCCGGCCACCGAAGGCGCGGTCGGGTTCGTCGCGGTCGCGGGCAGCGGCGGCGGCGTCACCCCCTACCCGATCCTGCCGCGGCAGGGCCAGCAGCTGGCCGACCTCGGCGGCGCCGTGCGCACCGTCACCGATCACTGGCTCGACCCCGGTGGCGTCAAGCTCGGCATGGCGATCACGCCCGTGAAGGCCACCGCCGCCGGGGTGCAGGCCGCCTACCAGCAGGTCGTCGTGCCCGCCGTCGCCAAGCCCGTCGTCGTGCGCGGGCAGGGCAAGGACGTGCCGCTCACACCCGCCACCATCGCCTCGTCCTTCCAGTTCGCCGCCGTCGAGGGCGGAGCCGTCGAGGTCCGCATCGACCAGGGCAAGCTGCAGGCCGCGCTCAAGGACCCCCTCGCGAGCACCGAGACCGACGGCAAGGACGCCCAGATCGTCTTCACCGGCGACCAGCCCGCCGTCGAGCCGTCCGAGGACGCCAGGAAGGTCAACTGGGAGAAGACCTTCCTGCCGCTCATCGACGTGCTCAAGAAGACCGACGGCCGGGACCTCCCCGTCGTCTACAGCGCGTCGAGCCCCAGCGTGACCACCGACGCCGCCAGTGCGCTCGGCATCAAGGAGGTCATCGGCGAGTTCACCACCGGCGGCCTGGCCGGCCCGGCCGCGACGAACAACCGGACGCTCGCCGCCCGCGTGTCCGGCACGATCGTCAAGCCCGGCGAGACCTTCAGCCTCGGCGCCCGCTCCGGCCCGCGCACCGCCGACGCCGGCTACGTGCCCGCCCCGGCCGACGAAGACGGCACCGGTGCCGAAGTCGTCGGTGGCGGCGTCTCACAGCTGGCGTCCACTTTGTACAACGCGGGCTACCTCGCCGGCCTGGCCGACGGCGGCCACCTCGAGCACGACCACTACCTCGACCGCTACCCGGTGGGCCGCGACGCCAAGGCCGTCAACGCCGACGGCAGCCCGGTCGAGCTCAAGCTGACGAACGACTCGCCAACCGGGATCGCCGTCCAGGCCACGGTTTCCGGCGACTCCGTCACCGTGCGGATCTGGGGCACCCGCCACTACCGCGTCGAGAGCCAGACCGGCGCGCAAACCCCCGGCGATCCCCCGCCGGTCCAGTTCGGCGGCGGCGCCGGCCCGTGCCAGCCGTCGATCGGGACGCCCGGCTTCAGCGTCACCGACACGCGCGTGCTCTACGACGTCGCCAGCGGCGCCGAGATCCGCCGGACCTCTCACACGGCGACCTACGGTCCGCGTCCGACCGTCCTCTGTTGAGTTGTCAGCGAAGGACCATGCAACCCGCCTCCTCGAAGTCGCGCAGCCACGCCGGCTCCCGTAAGTGCTTGTTCCACCGCAGATCCAGCTTGTCCAATTTGGACAGCTGAGCGATCGACGCCGGTAAGGTCTCCAGGAGGTTCTCCCGCAGGTCGAGCTGGCGCAGCTCACTCAGCGAGCCGATCGACGCCGGCAGCGACGTCAGCCGGTTGCCCCGCAGGTGCAGCTCCCGCAACGCGCCGAGCGCACCGATCGACTCCGGCAGCGAGGTCAGCGAGTTGCGGTACAACCGGAGTTCGCGCAACGCAGTGAAGCCCGAGAGATCCGAGGGAAGCGACCCCAACCGGTTGTCCGTGCAGCCCAGGTACCGCAACCGGCCCAACCGGCACCACGCCGCCGGGAACGACGTCAGCCGGTTGTCGCTGACGTACAGGTACTCGGTGAGCCCGGCCAGGTCGCCCAGCTCGTCCGGCAGCGCGTCGAACTCGTTGTGCCCCAGATCCAGCGTGTGCAGGGACTTCAGCGCCGAAATGCCCGGTGGCAGCGACGAAAGCCGGTTCGCCGCCAGGTTGAGCACCTCCAGACCCGTCAGGTTCCACAGCGAGGCGGGCACGGAAGAAAGCGCGTTCTTGTAGAGATCGAGCCGGGTCACCCCGGGTGGCAGCGAAGGCACCGAAGTCAGCCCCTGGCCGCTCAGCTCCACCGACGTCATGCCGGCCGCCTGGTCCGGGGCAGCAGCGCCCAGCTGCGCGGGTCGTCCGGAGTGGACACCTGGATCCGCAGCCCCGGCGCCTCGGACACCGCCAGCTCGGTCAGCCGGAGGTTCATCCGGCCGGCCTGCGGGTGGTTCAGCTGCCGCAGCCGGGCCTGCGGTTCGGCGACCTCGTGCCGGGCCCACAGCTCGGCGAACTCGGGGCTCAGCGCCGACAACCGGCGGATGTCCTCCTCCCAGGACGGATCGCCGACGTGCCTGCCGTATTCGGCGCGCATCCGCGCGACCATGTACGGGACCTCCTCGTCGTAGTTCACGAAGAACCGCCGCGCGTTCGGCTCGGTCACGCAGCACCACAGCAGGTTCTTGTGCAGGCACGGCAGGCTGTGCCACTCCCAGAACAGCTCCTCCTGGGCGGCGTTCGACTCGAGGATGTCGAACCGGCCGTTGACCAGCGTGGCCGGCAGCGGGTCGAGGGCGCGCAGCACCTCGCGCACCGTGTCCGGCACCGTTTCCACCGTCGACGGCAGCCGCGACGGCGTCAGCTCCGCCAGCCGGTACAGGTGCTCCCGCTCCGGGGGTTCCATCCGCAGCGTGCGCGCCACGGCGTCGAGCACCTGCGAGCTCGCGTTGATCGGCCGCCCCTGCTCCAGCCACGTGTACCAAGTGACGCCGACGCCGGCGAGCAGCGCCACCTCCTCGCGGCGCAACCCGCTGAGCCGGCGGCGGGGGCCGGGCGCCAGGCCGACCTCCTCCGGGCCGATCCGCGCCCGGCACGCCTTGAGGAACTGGCCGAGTTCCTCTCGGCGGCTGGTGTGGACCTGCGTCTGGGTCATGCGGACATGGTGCCGGAGGGGTACGACATTTTTCGGTGATGGTGGTACTCCCAGCACCAGCATCCCCAGGCTCTCTCCGCGGGCGAACGAAAAGACCCAAGGTCAGACGCATGACTCTGACCACCCCTGCCCCGGCCACGGACCGGGAAGCCCGGCCGGACCGGCGGCCGTGGTTCATGCTGGCCGTCCTGCTGCTCGGCCAGTTCATGGCGCTGCTCGACGTCACCGTCGTGAACGTCGCCATGACCGACATCCGCACCGACCTGCACGCGTCCGGCGCCGCGCTGCAGCTCGTCGTTTCCGGCTACACCGTGGGCTACGCGATGCTGCTCATCACCGGCGCCCGCCTCGGCGAGCTGTACGGACGGCGCCGGCTGTTCGTCACCGGCACGATCGCCTTCACGGTCTGCTCCGCGCTCTGCGGCCTGGCGCCGGATGACAAGGTCCTCATCGTCGCCCGGATCGCCCAGGGCGCCGGGGCCGCGCTGATGATGCCGCAGGTCATCAGCCTCATCCAGGCGCAGTTCACCGGCGCCGCGCGGGCGAAGGCGCTCAGTGCGTACACCGCGGTCATCTCGGTCGCGTTCGTGGCCGGGCAGGTGCTCGGCGGCGTGCTCGTCGGCGCCGACCTGTTCGGGACGGGCTGGCGGCCGGTCTTCCTGGTGAACGTCCCGATCGGCGTGCTCGTGGCCGTCCTCGCCGCCAGGCTGGTGCCCGGTGGCGTGGCGAAGGCGGGCCGCCGGCTCGACCTCGCCGGGCTCGCGATCGCCGTGCCGTCGGTGGTGCTCGTCGTGCTGCCGCTGGTGCTCGGGCACGAAACCGGCTGGCCCGCGTGGACGTTCGGTTCGATCGCCGTGGGCGCGCTGCTGGCCGTGCTGTTCGTGGTCGTCGAACGCCGGGTGGCCGACCCGCTCGTCGACCTCGCCGCCCTCAAGCTCCGCGGGGTCACCCCGGGGCTGGCGACGCTCGCGGCGGGAGTCGCCTCCTACGGCGGGTTCCTCTTCTGCGTGTCGCTGCACCTGCAGTCGGGCCTCGGCAAGACGGCGATGGCCGCCGGGCTGGCGATGGCGCCGGGTGGCGTCGTGTTCGGCCTGTGCGGGTTCTTCTGGAACCGGCTGCCCCAGCGCGTCCACGCCTGGCTGACGCCGTGCGGGTACGTCGGATCCGCGGTCGCCTACGCACTGCTCGGGCTGGGCCGCGACGGCGGGACCCTGTTCTTCGTGGCCCTGCTGCTGTTCGGGTTGTCGATGGGACCCGCGTTCGGCTCCTTGATGGTGAACGCGCTGACACACGTCCCGCTCGAGCGCGCGGCGGACGTCAGCGGCCTGCTGACCACCACGCTGCAGCTGGGGCAGGTGGTCGGCGTGGCCACGTTCGGCAGCCTGTTCCTGACCTTGGCCGTGACGTCGTCCGCGACCGCCCTGACCACGGCGATGACCTGCGCCGCCGCGCTGCTGCTCGTCGGCGCAGGCCTCTCGCTCAGGCGGTAGTGCGGCTGCCGCCCTTGACCCTGGCGTAGATCGCCGAGGCCGCGATGACGCCGACCACGGCGGCCACGACCTGGAAGATGTGCCGGATCCAGTCGATGCCGTTGGTGTCGCGGACGCCGAACACCCCGGCCAGCCAGTTGCCGATGAACGCGGCGACGATGCCGACGACGATCGTCAGCCAGATCGGGATCTTCTGGTCGCCCGGCGCGAACAGCCGGCCCAGCACGCCCAGGATCAGGCCCACGATGATCGTCGAGATGATGCCCCAAAGTCCGCCGAGCACGGCTGCCTCCTCGGATAGCGCAATAAGCGCCACGGTGGCACCGATCCCGCCGCCTCGCGCGCGCTGACCCCCGATGAGGTGACGCACGAGAAGACCCGGCCCGGTCCGCCCCCGACGAGCGGACCGGACCGGGCCGGGTCTTCCGAAGTACCGGTTACCTGGTTACGCCGCGGCGTCCGTACGCACCGGCGGCGATGCTCACACCGATGGCGGCGAGGACGACCTGGGTCAGGATTTCCAGCCAGTCGATGCCGTCCGTGTCGGCGTACCCGAGACCACGCGCGATGGCCGTGCCGATGAAGGCGGCGATGATACCGATCACGATGGTCAGCCAGATCGGGATGCTCTGCTTGCCGGGTGCGACCAGCCGGCCCAGAACGCCGATGATCAGCCCGACGATGAGTGCGCTGACGATGCCGGCGACAGTCATCACTTTCTCCTCTCAAGGATCCGCGAACCCGGCCACTCGGGTCCGTCGGACTCGGTGAGCGGAATGCCCGCGCCTGGCACCGCCGAAACACGAAAAGGGCCCTTCTCGCGCGAGAAGGGCCCTTTTCGTGACCTGTCAGAACGCGGCTTCGTCGAGCTCCATCAGCGCGTTGTCGGCGGCGTCCACGATGGCGCGGCGGGAGGTCAGCTCCGGCAGCACCTGCTTCGCGAAGAACGACGCCACGGCGATCTTGCCCTCGTAGAACGGGACGTCCTTGGCGGACGCGCCCGCGTCGAGCTTGCCGATGGCGACCTCGGCGTGCTTGAGCAGCTGCCAGCCGATGAGCAGGTCGCCGACCGACATCAGCAGGCGGACCGTGTGCTGGCCGACCTTGTTGATGCTCTGCGGGTCCTCCTGCGACGCGGTGAGGTAGCCGATCAGCGAGCCCAGCATGCCCTGGGTGTCCTCGAGGGCCTGCTTGAGCAGCGCGCGCTCGTTCTTGAGCCGGCCGTTGCCCGCCTCGGACTCGATGAACTTGGTGATCTCGCCGGCGACGAAGGCCAGGGACGCGCCCTTGTCGCGGACGATCTTGCGGAAGAAGAAGTCCAGCGACTGGATCGCCGTGGTGCCCTCGTACAGCGAGTCGATCTTGGCGTCGCGGATGTACTGCTCGATCGGGTAGTCCTGCAGGAAGCCGGACCCGCCCAGGGTCTGCAGCGACTGCACGAGCTGCTCGGTGGCGCGCTCGGAGCCGACACCCTTGACGATCGGCAGCAGCAGGTCGTTGACGCCGTGCGCGATCTTCTGGTCGCCCTCGCCGGTCCACAGCTGGTCCTGGAAGGACGCGGTGTACAGGTAGACCGCACGGAGGCCCTCGGCGTAGGCCTTCTGGAGCATCAGCGAGCGGCGGACGTCCGGGTGGTGCGTGATGGTGACGCGCGGCGCGGTCTTGTTCAGCATGTTCGGCAGGTCGGCGCCCTGGACGCGCTCCTTGGCGTACTCGAGCGCGTTGAGGTAGCCGGTCGACAGCGTCGCGATGGCCTTCGTGCCGACCATCATCCGGGCGTACTCGATGACCTGGAACATCTGCGCGATGCCGTCGTGCACCTCGCCGAGCAGCCAGCCCTTGGCCGGCGTGCCGTGCTGGCCGAAGGTCAGCTCGCACGTCGTCGAGGCCTTGATGCCCATCTTGTGCTCGACGTTCGTGACGTAGGCGCCGTTGCGCTCGCCCAGCTCACCGGTCTTGGTGTCGAAGTGGAACTTCGGGACGAGGAACAGCGACAGGCCCTTGGTGCCCGGCTTGGTCTCGATGCCGGGGCCCTCGGGGCGGGCCAGCACGAGGTGCATGATGTTTTCGCTCATGTCGTGCTCGGCCGAGGTGATGAACCGCTTCACGCCGTCGATGTGCCAGGAGCCGTCCTCCTGCTTGGTGGCCTTGGTGCGGCCCGCGCCGACGTCGGAGCCGGCGTCCGGCTCGGTCAGCACCATGGTGGCGCCCCACTGCCGGTCGATCATGATCTGGGCCCAGTGCTTCTGCTCTTCGGTGCCGTTCTTGTTCACGATCATCGCGAAGTTCGGGCCCGCCATGTACATGAACAGCGGGGCGTTCGCGCCGAGGATGAGCTCGGACGCGGCCCACTGGACCGTGGGGGGCAGGCCGAAGCCGCCGAGGTCGTTGGTGAGGCCCAGACGCCACCACTCACCCTCGATGAGCTGCTGGTAGCTCTTCTTGAAGGACTCGGGGATCTTGACGCTGAAAGTCTTCGGGTCGTACACGGGCGGGTTGCGGTCGGCGTCGGCGAAGGACTCGGCGAGCGGGCCGGTCGCGAGCTTGTTCAGCTCGGACAGCACACCGCGGGCGGTCTCCTCGTCGGACTCGGCGAGCACACCCTTGCCCAGGCGCTCCTGCACGCCCAGGACCTCGAAGAGGTTGAACTCCAGGTCTCGGACGTTGCTCTTGTAGTGGCCCATGTCGTCACTCCAATGTGTTCGGCTCCCCGGCCGGGCACATGTTCGCCTTACTCGCCGGTAACTTCAGGATATTACCTGCGGGTAACTGGAGCAAGCAGATCCGCACTTCCGGGTACGGAAATCCGGGCGGTTTCAGGGGTCAGCGCTGGCCGGGGAGTGCCGTTGTGTCGGCAGTCACCGGCAGGTGGCCGTCCTCGGCGCGGGCGACGAGGATCCCGCCGCGGAACGCGATGGTGACAGCGTGCGTGCGGTCCCTCGCGGACAGCTTGCGCAGGATGCTCTTGACGTGGGTCCGGACCGTCTCGACCGACAGGAACAGCAGCTTCGCGATCGCCGAGTTCTCGAGACCCTCGGCGACCAGCTGGAGCACCTGGTACTCGCGCCGGGACAGCGGCATCGCGCCGCGCGGCGCGGGAGGGCTGTCGTGAGCGAGGTCGCCCTTGGGCACGGTCGTCCGCTTCGGCCGGGCCGTCAGCGCGGCCAGCGCCGGGTCGATGTACCGGCGCTCGGTGTGGGCCCGCCGGATCGCTTCGGCGAGCCGTCGCGAATCGATCGACCGCGGCACGATCGCGTGCGTGCCCGCGGCGATCGCGGCCGCGAGGTACTGCTGCGTGCGGTTCGTGTCGCGGATGAGCGTGACCAGGATCAGCGCCGGGTCGCCGGCGTTGAGCAGCTTCGTCAGGTGGCAGTTCGGGTCCAGCGCCGAATCGAGCACGACGACGTCCGGCTTGACCTGCTCGCACAGCTGCAGCGCGGCGTGGTGGCTGGCCGCCTGGCCCGCCCAGTGCAGCCCCTGGCTGCGGTGGACGAGCGCGGCGAGGCCGTCGCGGAAGATCGGGACCGGGTCGACGACCGCCACGCCGAGACTGCGCCCGCCGGGTCCGGCCGGCCCGATGGGCCTGCGGGTGGGCTCGATGCCGTGCATCGCGGGCCTCCGTCTCTGCGCCGTCGCTCTTGGGGCGCCGGACGTCTCCGGCGCCATCCGATCCCCCCTGCGGGACCGGCCAAAAGTGACTCCTCCTGTTAGGTACGAGTCGCGATTGCGCAGCTCATGACGCCAATTCCCCCTCATGGCCCAATCCGCCGGTCACAGCAAACTTTCGGTAGAAGAAGATCTTGAAGAGGCGGTTCGGCCGGGCTGGAGCGGACCCGATGGGGCGGTTGGCGCTACTGAGGGTGGCTCGCCCCGTGTTCAACGATTTCGACGGATCCGGGATGCGGCCCGCAGCTCGGCGAACTCGGCGGCGAGCCCCGCCGGCGTCCAGTGCGCGTTGAGCCCGCTCGGGTTGGGCAGCACCCACACGTGGGTGTCCCCGATCCGGTGCTCCTGCGCCCCGACGCGCGCCTTCGGGAAGCCGAACGCGGTCCGGTACGCGGTGATCCCGACGACGGCGAGCCACCGCGGCCGGTACTTCTCGACCTTGGCTTGGAGGATCTTGCCGCCTTCGCGGTATTCGTCATCGGTGAGCTCGTCGGCGCGGGCGGTGGTCCTGGCGACGACGTTGGTGATGCCGAGGCCCAGCGCGAGGAGTTCTTCCTGTTCGCTGGGTTCGAACAGGCGTGGGGTGAAGCCGCCGTGGTGCAGCGCGGGCCAGAAGCGGTTGCCGGGCCGGGCGAAGTGCTGTTTCAGGGCGCCGGAGTAGAGGCCGGGGTTGATGCCGCAGAAGAGGACGTCGAGACCAGGCGCGATGACGTCCGGGATGGTCGTGCCGTACGCGGCGGCCAGCTGGTCCTTGGTGGGTCGGGTGGTCACTTCCCCAGTTTCGGGCACGCTGGTCCGGTGGCGGTCACCGCGGACGGGTCTTCGGTCGAGGTCTACCTGCTGTTGCCGGCTTCGGGGGAGCCGGAGATCGTGCACGCGGCGGTGCCGGCGGGGGCGTCGATCCTGGAGCTGGGGTGCGGGGCCGGGCGGGTGACCCATCCGTTGCTTGCGCTCGGGCACCCGGTGGTCGCGGTGGACGACTCGCCGGCGATGCTCGCGCACGTCCGGGCTCCGACGGTGTGCGCGCGGATCGGCGAGCTGGACCTCGGGCGGACTTTGCCGGGGCCTTGCGCTTCCTCCGGTCGGCGGTTTGTCCACAGATTGCCGCGGCTGTGGACAACTCGGCTGCCATCTCGCTTGTTCGGTGATTTCGTCGGGGGCCGCCGATACGCTGGAAGCGGGGACGCCCCCCAGGGACGGGCGGGGGCTGTCCGGTTGGCCGGAGGGCCGTGCAAATGGTCGCCGCCGGCCATCGGAGCCCGCTCGGCCGGCCGGTTCGCGTCGTGGAACCAAGAGTTCACCTGTCGCCGTCTGGCGCTCGACACCGTCCTGACGTCGGCTGATCTGGTCTTCGAGCGGTGGCTCACCGCGGACCGGACCTGGTTCACCGCCCTCCCCGGTCGCGGGGGGTAGCGAATTCACCACGTACCTGCGTAACCTGTGTGATCTCCCGCACAGCGCCGTACCGAGGAGGATCTCGTGCAGCTTCCGCTCGTCCTCGGTCTCGTCGCGCTGGTCATCGCGGTTGCCGCCCTCGTCGTCGTGCTCGAGGACCGCCGGGCCGCCAAGCGGGCCGCCCTGCAGCGGAAGGCCCGGCTAGCGCGTCTCGGCGAGGTGGACCCGCTCGCGCCGAGCCGGCTGCGCGCCGACCGGTGAACGCAGGACCGTCAGCAGCAGCGCTCCGAACACCCAGCCGACCCCGGCGCCGAACGCGTTGTTCATGAGGTCGTCCACGTCGAAGATGCGGTAGACGTAGGGCGCCGTCCCGAAGTTGGCCGTGAGTTGCGTGATTTCGATCAGCAGTGATGCCGTGAAGCCGATCAGGAGCGTCCCGACGAGCCCGCGGCGCCACAGCACCCTGGCGAACACCCCCAGCGGGACGAACAGCAGCACGTTAAGGCACGCCTGCTGGAACGTCTGCGTCATGAACCACTGCGACCCGTGCTTGAGCATCTCCGTGTGGATGTCGGCGATCCACTGGAACGGGTGCAGCTGCACGGTCTGGCTCAGCCGGCGCGTGCCCGGGCCGGGCAGCGGCAGGAAGACGACCGCGAGGGTCATGCACCCGTAGAACAGCACCGAGGCGGTCGTCGCGATGCCGCGGACGCGCAGGCCGCCGTAGCGCGCGAGTTGCGTGATCAGCTGCGGCACCAGGACCACCGTCCACAGCGCCAGGAAGCCGATGAACCCGTACTGCAGGGCGGTGACCTGTGCGTTCGTCATGCCACCGACGTTATGGATCTTGCCGCGCGGCTACTTCGGTCGAAGAGCCGGACCCCATCGGCCACTCGGCCGAGGGCGCCCGGGCCGATCGGTCAGTCGTCTTCGCGTTCCTCGGATCGCTCGGAGCGCCACGCGCTGAACACGGTGCCGCCGATCAGGAGTGCGACGACGGCCAGCACCACGAGTACGACTTCGATGCCCACTTGTCCCCCACACGCCGTAGTGTCCGGCTCATCGTCCCTGGCCGGGCGGTCGTTACCGGTGATCGATGTCATGCCGACACATAACCGGATGCTGCTTGCGCGGACCGGGGAATGACCACGACGCTCGGCACGTCGAAGTCTTGTGCAGGGGCAACGAAAGGAACGCTCATGGCACCGGTCCGGGTCGGCATCGTCGGGCTCAGCGCGAACGGCGGCTGGGCCGCCACCGCGCACGTGCCCGCGCTGGCCGCGGTGGACGGCTACGAGCTCCGCGCGCTCAGCGGGAGCAGCGCCGAGTCGGCGCGGGTGGCCGGAGAGAAGTACGGCGTGCCGCTGACCTTCGGCGACGCCGGTGAGCTGGCGCGGCACCCGGAGGTCGACCTGGTCGTCGTCGCGGTGAAGGTGTCCGAGCACCGGGCGCTGATCGAGCCCGCGCTGGCCGCGGGCAAGCAGGTGCTCAGCGAGTGGCCGCTCGGCGCGAGCCTCGCCGAAACCGAGGCGCTGGTCGAGGCCG
Source organism: Amycolatopsis sp. NPDC003865 (assembly GCF_053605345.1). Taxonomy (NCBI): domain Bacteria; kingdom Bacillati; phylum Actinomycetota; class Actinomycetes; order Pseudonocardiales; family Pseudonocardiaceae; genus Amycolatopsis; species Amycolatopsis sp. NPDC003865. The sequence goes on from NZ_JBSGJA010000002.1 coordinate 445,645, forward strand.
CGCGGGACAAGCAGACCGCGGTCGGCCTGCAGGGGCGGTCCGCACCCGCGTTGCGCTACCTGCGCGACCTCATCAAGGACGGCTACGTCGGCCGCGTGCTCTCGACGTCGTTGATCGGCTCGGGCGGCAACTGGGGGCCGAGCGTCCGGGCCGGCCGGGACTACCAGCTGCACCCCGAAGGCGGGGCGACCATGCTGACGATCCCGTTCGCGCACACCGTCGACGCCTTCGACATGGTGCTCGGCCGGTTCGCCGAGCTGTCGGCGACGATGGCGACCGTCCGGCCGCGGGTGCGCGACGAGGTCACCGGCGAGTCCGTCCCGATGACCGCACCGGACCAGATCGCCGTGACCGGCGTGCTCACCGGCGGCGCGGTCGCGTCGCTGCACCTGCGCGGCGGGTCGTCGCCCGCCACGGACTTCCACTGGGAGATCAACGGCACCGAAGGCACGCTGGTCGTCACGGCCGCGGACCCGCTGTTCTGGATCGCGAAGCTGACGCTGCGGGGCAGCCGGACCGGCACGCTCGAGAAGCTCACCGTGCCGGCCAGGTACGAGCTCCCGCAGCTGGCCGGGCGCAGTGCCGAGCCGTCGTACAACGTCGCGCACGCCTACGCGCGGCACCTCAAAGGTGACCTGCCGGACTTCGCGCACGCTCTGCGCGTGCACCGCGTGCTCGACGCGGTCCAGCGGTCGGCCGACGCCGGAAAGCGGGTTTCTCCGGACGGGGAGTAACTGTTACTCTCGGGTAATGGACGACGTCGTCTACGACCGCGCGGGCCGGGGCGAGCCGCTGGTGCTCATCCACGGCATCGGGCACCGCCGCCAGGCCTGGGCGCCGGTGTTCCCGCTGCTCACGCCGCATCGCGACGTCATCGCCGTGGACCTGCCGGGCTTCGGCGAGTCACCCGAACCGGCCGGCGGGTACGGCATCGAGCCGGCGCTGGTGATGTTCAAGGAGCTGTTCACCGACCTGGGCCTCGACCGGCCGCACGTCGCGGGCAACTCGCTCGGCGGCCTGCTTTCGCTCGCGCTCGGCCAGGCCGGTCTCGTCCGCAGCGTCACGGCGCTGTCGCCGGCCGGGCTCTGGAACCGCACTCAGAAGATGTACGCGATCGCGACGCTCAAGGCCCACCGTGCGCTGGCCCGGCGCACGCCACCACACGTCGTGCGCCGCATCGCCGCGACCGCCGCCGGGCGCAAGGCGCTGACCGGGATGATCGTCGGGAAGCCGGCGCTGCTGACCCCGGACGACGTCGTCGAAGACGCCCGCGCGCTCGCGACCGCGCCCGGCTTCGAACCCACCGCCGCCCAGTCGCGCGGGGACTTCCGCTTCACCGGCCCGGTCACCGGCGTCCCGGTCACCATCGCGTGGGCCGAACGCGACCGGATCCTCGCCCGGCCGCGCGGCGCCGACCTGCGGAAGATCGCTCCGGACGGGACGTTCCGCCTGCTGCCGGGGTGCGGGCACGTGCCGATGAACGACGACCCGGCGCTCGTCGCGCACGTGCTGCTCCAAGGAAGCCGTTAGGTGACATTCGCTTTACGTCCGTCTTTTGACCCTGGTAGCTGACTGCTTCGCGAGGCAGAATCCTCCGCCGTGCGCCCGTTGGGGACCTTGGGCGCGAATCGGAGGAAACACGCATGAGGCTTTCAACCCGGCTCGTGGTGCTCGCCGCGGCCGCGCTGGCGACGACCGCGGTGACCACCGCGCCCGCGTCCGCGGGCCAGCGCCCGGACCCCACCACCGACGTCCGGATCATCGGGTTCAACGACCTGCACGGCAACCTCGAGCCGCCGTCCGGCTCCAGCGGGCGCGTCGTGCAGTCGGACGGGACCACAGTGGACGCCGGCGGTGCCGCTTACCTGGCCACGCACGTGAAGCAGCTGCGCTCGCAGGTGCGCAACTCGTTCGTCGTGTCCGCCGGTGACAACATCGGTGCGTCACCGCTGACCTCGGCGCTGTTCCACGACGAGCCGACCATCGACTTCCTGAACATGCTGGGTGTCAACGCGTCCGTCGTCGGCAACCACGAGTTCGACGAGGGCTACAAGGAACTGCAGCGCATGCAGTTCGGCGGCTGCCACCCCACGGACGGCTGCCAGTTCCAGCCGACCTTCGACGGTGCGAAGTTCCCGTTCCTCGGGTCCAATGTGTACTTCACCAACGGCCTGCCCGCGCTGTTGCCGTTCACCGTCAAGTTCGAGGGCGGCGTGCCGGTCGGCGTCATCGGCGCCACGCTGAAGGACCTGCCCTCCGTCGTCACCCCGGAGGCGATCAAGGGCCTGAAGTTCGGCGACGAGGTCGAGGCGATCAACCGCACGGCGAACCTGCTCGACTACTTCGGCGTCAAGGCCCAGGTCGTGCTGATGCACCAGGGTGACGGCACCGAGGTCGAGGGCCCGAACGACTGCAAGCTGCGGCCCGGTCCTGCCGCCGCGATCGCGGCCGCGGTGACCCCGAAGGTCGACGCGTTCTTCACCGGCCACAGCCACCAGCAGTACAACTGCGTGATCAACGACCCGGCCGGCCAGCCGCGGCCGGTCATCCAGGGCTCGTCGTTCGGCCGCCTGCTTTCGGTGGTGGACCTGAAGATCAGCCTGAAGACGCGGGACGTCGTCCGGTCGCAGACCAAGGCGTTCAACGAGATCGTCACGCGGACCGTCACGCCGGACCCGGCCGTCGCGGCGCTGGTCGCCGACGCCAAGGCGAAGTCCGGCCCGATCGCGAACAAGCAGGTCGGCACCATCACCGCGGACCTGCCGGCGGCGGGCAACGCGGCCGGCGAGTCGCCGCTCGGCGACGTCATCGCCGACGCGCAGCTCGCGGGCACGCAGTCGAACAACGCGGTCGTCGCGATCACCAACCCGGGCGGCATCCGCGCCGACCTGACGTACAAGTCGTCCGCGAGCAACGAGGGCGACGGCGTGGTGACCTACGGCGAGGCGTTCACCGTCCAGCCGTTCTCGAACATCATGCAGACGATCACGCTGACCGGCGCGAACCTGAAGAACGTGCTGGAACAGCAGTGGACCGCGAGCGGCACGAAGATCCTGCAGATCTCGAGTTCGCTGCACTACTCGTACTCGGCGGGCGCGCCGATCGGCTCGCGGGTCTCGGACATCACGGTGAACGGCACGCCGGTCGACCCGGCGGCGACGTTCCGCGTGTCGGTGAACAACTTCCTCGCCGCCGGCGGGGACGGCTTCACCGAGTTCACCAAGGGCACGAACCTGGCCGGCGGACCGGTGGACCTGGACGCGCTGGTCGCGTACCTGGGTGCGCACCCGAACCTGGCCCCGCCCGCGGCGGACCGGATCACCCGGCTGCCGTAGTTCCCGTTTTTGCAAGACACCGGGTCGACAATGAACCCATGACGACCTGGGAAGACGTCGTACGCCTGGCCTCGGATCTGCCCGAGGTCGAGGCGTCGACCTGGTACCGCACGCCCGCGCTGAAGGTCGCGGGCAAGGGGTTCGCGCGGCTGCGCACCGAGGCCGAGGGCGGCCTGGTCGTGCTGTGCGGGCTCGACGAGAAGGCCGCGTTGCTGGAGTCCGGCGACGCGGCCTTCTTCACGACGCCGCACTACGACGGCCACGGCTCGATCATCGTCGACCTCGAGCGCGTGGACGTCGATCAGCTGCGCGAGCTGCTCGAAGAGGCGTGGCGGCGGAGGGCGCCGGCCCGGCTCACCAGGTGAGTTCGCCCTTGAGCATGCTCATCAGGATCATGTCGTGGCGCTGCCCGTCGAGGCCGACGAACGACTCGCGGTGGCGGCCCTCTTCGACGAACCCGACCTTCCGGTAGACGTGCCGGGCGACCTCGTTCTCGGCGACGACCCAGAGCGTGATCTGGTGCAGGCGCATGTTGTTGAAGCCGTAGCGGCACATCAGGCGCAGCGCCTCGGTGCCGTAGCCGCCGCCCCGGCGGTACTCGGCGTCGCCGATGTAGACGTCCAGGTAGGCCTCGCCGACCTCGGGCTCGGCGTCGCGCAGGTCGATGACGCCGATGAGCTTCCGCTCGGCCTTGGCCTCGATGCCGAGGACGACCTTGTCGTACGTGTTGACCGCGCGCTCTTCACAGCGCTTGCGCACCTGGGCGAGCGAGAGCGGGTGGCCGTTTTCCATCCAGCGGCCGACCTCCGGGTCGGTCACGAACCCGTGGATCCGCTCGGCGTCCTCCGGTTCGAGCGCGCGCAGCCGGACGAGCTCCCCCTCGAGCAGCATTTCTCCCCCTAGTCCCGCTTCAGCAGCAGGAAGTCGTGGACGTTCAGCAGGCCGAGGAACTGGCGCACGGGCACCGGCATCGCCTGGCGCGACTCATCATGCACAAGTTCCGGCGAATGCACGCGGTAATTTTTCCGCTGGGTGATGAGGGTGCAACTCTCCGCGGCCAGCACGTTCTTCACCCAGTCGGTGTCGGGACCGTAGGTGAGGGCGACGACGAAGCCGTCGGCGCTGCGGAAGACGTTCAGCGGCGTGCGGTACTCCTTGCCGGACTTCCGTCCTTTGTGGACGAGCAGGCCGAAGCCCGGCGCCCAGTTGACGAAGTACTTGTTGATCCGGTTGGTCACCACGCGGTTGAAGCGGGCGAGTCCCTTGGGCAGCACCATGACCCGATAATATCAACGCTTGATGAATTAATCGAGCGGTGACCCCGGCTCAGGCGGCCGGATCGCCCGATGGTGGGATATGGCGCATGTCGACCGAATGGCCGCTGCGCCAGGACCCGGAAGGGCCGGTCATCATCGCGCTGGCCCTGGTGAACGACCCGGACGCGCTGGGCTTCGTCGTATTGGACGACGAGGACGACTGGTTCATCAGCGACGGCACCGAGCTGTCCGATGACGTGCTGGTCAACCGCGAAAGCTTCCGGAAGATGTCGCTGCGCGAAGCCGTCGAGCTGCTGCCGCAGCTGACCGCTCTCGCCGGTCTGCCCACGGGCATGGCCGCCGACTGGGACCCCGAGCGCCGCACGTGGCTGCTGTCGTCGGTGACGGGTTCCGACGACGAGGACGAGGACATCCGCCTGCTGACCCAGCGCCGCGCGGCGTGGGAGTTCGAAGGTTCGCCGGACGACGAGGCCCAGATCAGCACGGGCCTGACGGAGATCCCGACGGGCCCGCAGCAGCCGGTCCGCGCGGTCCGCCAGGTGGTCCGCGAGCAGGACGGCACGTGGCTGTTCGTCGGTTTCGAGGTCCCCGAGGCGGAGGACTTCGAGGTCGAGGGGCTGGAGCTGGAGCACGTCGCGGGCCTGTACCCGGACGTTCGCACGGTGCTGAAGGCCGCGCCCGGCCAGGTGTACGACCGCGCGACCCCGGACTCCGAGTGGGAGCTCGTCGAGGGCTGAAGTTTTTCCGCCGCGGTTGTCCCGGGGACGCCCGCGCCGTTCGTCCTTACAGTGAGAGCCGGCGACCGACGCCGGCCGGGAGCCTGTGAGGAGCAGCCATGCCGAAGTACGCCGCGATCATCTACGCCACCGACATCGACCCGACCACGCCCGAGGCCGCGGACATGCTGAAGGACTACGACGAGTTCGGCGCGGGCGCGGCGGCGGTGATCCGCGGCGGCGCGGCGCTGTACCCGACGGCGACCGCGACGACGGTCCGCGTCACCGGCGGCAAGGGCGGCGACCTCGTCACCAGCGACGGCCCGTACGCCGAGACGAAGGAAGCCCTCACCGGCTTCTACCTGATCGAGTGCGCCGACCTCGACGAAGCCGTCAAGGTCGCTTCGCGCATCCCGGGAGCCTGGGACGGCGCGATCGAGGTCCGGCCGGTCGTCGACTTCGGCAAGTGACCCGCGCCGGGGACGCGGTCGCGCGGCTGGTCCGGGACGAGGGCACCCGGGTGCTGGCCACGCTGGTCCGCGTCACCGGCAGCGTCGACCTGGCCGAGGACGCGGTCCAGGACGCCGTCGTGCGCGCGCTGGAGACGTGGCCGCGCGACGGCGTCCCGGACAACCCGCGTGGCTGGTTGCTGGTGGCGGCCCGCCGCCGCGCGGTCGACGTCGTCCGCCGCGAAGCGAAGCGGCTCGGGAAGGAGGCGGTCGCGATGCCGGCCGTCGACCCGTCCCCGGACCCGGTTGCCGTCCGCGACGACCTGCTGCGGCTGGTGTTCACGTGCTGCCACCCGGCGTTGTCGCTGGACGCGCAGGTGGCTTTGGCGCTCCGGACATTGGGCGGTTTGTCGACGCTGGAGGTGGCCCGCGCGCTGCTGGTCCCCGAGGCGACGATGGCGAAGCGCCTGACGCGGGCGAAGCAAAAGATCGCCCAGGCTCGGATCCCTTACCGGGTGCCTTCCGCCGAAGAGCTGCCTTCGCGGCTGGCCGGCGTGGCGTCGACGGTGTACCTGATCTTCAACGAGGGCTACACGGGCCGCGAATCCCTGCTGGCCGAGGGTGTTCGCTTGGCCCGGTTGCTGGCGTCGCTGATGCCGGACGAGCCGACGGCGCTGGGGTTGCTGGCGCTGGTGCTGCTGCAGGACGCCCGCCGCGCGGCCCGGTTCTCCGACGGCGTGCCGGTGCTGCTGGCCGACCAGGACCGTTCGGCGTGGGACTTCGAGCTGATCAAAGAGGGCGTCGAGCTGGTGGGAACGGGCTTGCGCCGGACGCCGTCGACGCCGAACGCGTACGTGGTCCAAGCGGCGATCGCGGCCTGCCACGACCTGGCGCCGTCGTACCCGGAGACGAACTGGGACGCGGTGATTTCCTGGTACGACGTGTTGTTGTCGATCCAGGACACGGCGGTGGTGCGCTTGAACCGCGCGGCGGCGGTAGCGGAAAGGGACGGACCCGCGGCGGGGCTGGCTTTGGTGGACTCTCTTGTGGGATTGGACGACTACCCGTGGTGGCACGCGACTCGGGCGGAATTGTTGCACCGCCTGGGTTGGGCGGCGGCCGCCGAGGCGTTGAAACGCGCGGTGGAAACCGGTTTGCCCGCCGCGCACGCGACGCATTTGCGCGCCCGGATACAAAAAGAAAACCCCGGGCGAAATGCCCGGGGTTTCGGTGAGAGCGGATGACGGGAATCGAACCCGCGTATTCAGCTTGGGAAGCTGATGTTCTACCATTGAACTACATCCGCAGTGCGTCGTCAGCATACACGGCGCCGTGATCCCCATGTCCAGACCCCTCCCTCCTTGACTCCTCCGCTTCAAGTGACAACACTTGTTGTCGACCTCGGAGGTGAGTGCCATGGATGAGCCCGAGCTGTTCCGGGAAGGTGGGTTCCGGCTGGCCCAGCGGCTGTTCATCGAGGGGGACATCCGGGGTGACGAGCGGCAGGTCGCCCGCATCCGGGAGTTCGCGCAGGTCCAGGACCGGCGTGCCGACGACGTCGTCGCGTGGATGGCGCGGCAGCCCAAAGGCGAAGGGCGGCGGCTCTTCGAAGAGGCGCTGAAGAACGGCGCCACCGTTGAAGGGCCGCTCAAGGACTTCTTCGACGAGGTCGACGCCAAGCCCTACTGGGTCGACGACGAGCGGCTGGAACGCGGGGCCAAAGCCATCACCCGGGCCGGGCTGCTCGGTCTGTTCCCGCTCGGTGACATGTCGCTGATGGGTGGCTACCTCGCCTCGCGCGCCACGAAATCGCTGGTCGGGACCGGGGAGATCGAATACCAGGCCACGCGGCGGCTCGTCGAGACCGCCACCTGGTGGATCGACGTCACCACGCCCGGCGCCCTCAAGCACGGCGAGAAGGGCTATGCCTCCGCCCTGCGGATCCGGCTCGTGCACGCCCACGTGCGCGCCGCCATGAACCGGCGGGACGACTGGGACTACGCCGCCTGGGACCGGCCCGTCAACCAGGTCCAGACCGCCGGGACCCTGCTGCTCTTCTCCCTCGTCTACGTCTTCGGCACGCAGCTGCTCGGCCTGCGCTACTCCGCCCGCGAGCGCGGCGACATCCTGCACCTCTGGCGGTACATCGGCTGGCTCATGGGCGTCGACGACGAGCTGCTCCCCACCTCGGAAGAGGACGCCTGGCGCCTGCTCTGGCTGCTCGCCGCCACCGAGTTCATCCCGGACGACGACTCGAAGCGGCTCGCCAAGGCGCTGATCGAGGCCAACGCCGCCGTCGGTGAGGGACGCGGCGCCGTCGGCAAAGTGCTCTCCCACGTCTCCGTCGCCGTGCACTCGTCGATCAGCAGGCTCGTGCTCGGGAAGACCAACGCCGACTTCCTCGGGCTGCCGAACGACCCGGTCGCGCAGGCCGCGATCGTCGCCGTCGCCGGCGTCAACTTCGCCGCCGAGACCGTGCGGCGGTTCATCCCCGGTGCCACCGCGCTGCAGGAGCGGATCGGCGAGGCCGGACGCCGCGGGTACGTGAAGCGGCTCGAGAAGATCTTCGCGCCCGACACCTCCTACGCGCAGCACATGCGGGTCGCCTGACTCCACCGGATAGGCTTCGGCCGTGCTGCTCAGTGACCGTGACCTCCGCAAAGAGCTCGACGCCGGCCGGCTCGGCATCGACCCCTTCGATGCCGGCATGGTCCAGCCGTCGAGCATCGACGTCCGGCTCGACCGGTTCTTCCGGGTCTTCGACAACAGCAAGTACACCCACATCGACCCGCAGCTGCAGCAGGACGAGCTGACCTCGCTCGTCGAGAAGGAGGGCGACGAACCCTTCGTGCTGCACCCGGGCGAATTCGTCCTCGGCTCGACGTTCGAGCTCGTCACCCTGGCCGACGACCTCGCCGGCCGCCTCGAGGGCAAGTCGTCGCTCGGGCGCCTCGGGCTGCTGACGCACTCGACCGCCGGCTTCATCGACCCCGGCTTCTCCGGGCACATCACGCTCGAGCTGTCGAACGTCGCCAACCTGCCGATCACGCTCTGGCCGGGCATGAAGATCGGGCAGCTCTGCATCTTCCGGCTCTCCAGCTCGGCGGAGTTCCCGTACGGCTCGAGTGAGGCCGGGTCCCGCTACCAGGGGCAGCGCGGCCCGACCCCGAGCCGGGCGTACAAGAACTTCCACCGCGTCGACACCTGGCGCTAAGCCGCGATCTTCTCGTTCCAGTCGATGTGGTGGTTCCACATGAAGGCGTTCGGGTCCTCGTCGAACGGCTTCGAGAACGCCCGCTTGATGAAGAAGTCGCGGACGACGCGCCCGACCGGGCCGATCACCTTCTGCTCGCCGTTGCGCTTGCCCGCCGCGACCACGGCTTCGACGCGTTCGCGCCGCAGACCCTCGTAGGTGGCGAGCGCTTGCTCGACGTCCGGCACGTCGCGCAGGCATTTGCCCAGCGTGACGGCGTCTTCGATGGCCATCGACGCGCCCTGGCCCGCCGCCGGTGACGTCGCGTGCGCCGCGTCGCCGATGATCACCATGCGGCCGCGGTGCCAGACCGGGACCGTCGGGAAGTCGAACGTCGGCCACGCCGGGTAGACCTCGCGGGTCGCGCGGATGATCTCCGCGGCCGGCGTCCGGTCGGGCGCCACCAGGTGCAGCAGCTCGGCGCGCAGCTTCTCGCCGGCGAGCGTCGCCAGTTCGGACGCGGTGGGCTCGGACTTGCGGGCAGGGTTCGCGAACCACCAGACGCGGCCGTCCCGCGGGCTGACGACGTGGCAGAAGAACACCCGCTTGCCGAACACCATGTTCAGCACACCCGGTTCGTCCGGCAGGGAAAGGCCTTCGGCGAACCCGCCGGTGTTGAGCAGCGGCACGTACCGCGGCGCCGGCGCGTCCGGGTCGATGATCGTGCGGACGCGCGACCGGAGCCCGTCGGCGCCGATCAGCAGGTCGCCGGTGGCGTGCGAGCCGTCCGAGAACTCGGCTCTGACCTGGCCGGACGTCTGGCTCGCGCCGATCAGGCGGTTGCCGTACTCGGCGTGGATCCCGCGCCGGGCGGCCTCGTCCCGCAACGCGACGTAGAGGTCGGAGCGCAGGACGGTCTGGCTCACCGTGCCGTCCGGCAGGGTGCCGCCCAAGGGGAATTCGGCCAGCCGGGTGCCGTTGCCGAGCCCGATCGCCATGCGAGGCGAGTCGAAGCCCGCGCTCTTGACGACGTCCTTGAGTCCCAGCGGCAGCAACGCGTCCAGGCCGTTCACCGCCAGCGTGAGAAACGCGCCGACGCCTTCCGCGCCCCGGTCGTACGCCTCGAACAGCACCGGTTCGTGCCCGGCTTCGTGCAGGGCGATCGCCGTGATCGTGCCCGCGATGCCGCCCCCGATGATCAGCGCCTTGGTCATCTCGTTCGTCCCATCGAATCTCTTAGAAACTAATTCGTTCTGTCGAACTAAAGAGTGGGCTAAGCTGAGGGCCGTGTCAAGCGAGCGAGCGCAGCTGGTCGAAGAAGTCCTGTTCAGGTCGCGGGAGCTGTCGACCGAGACGGTCATGTTCCACACCGCAATCGCCGAGACGCGCGGGCTGTCGGCGGTCGACACCAAGGTCCTGGACTACCTCGCCCGGTTCGGGCCGCAGACGCCGAAGGACCTGGCGCGGCTGTCGGGCCTGGCACCGGCCTCGGTGACCGCGATGATCGACCGGCTGGAGCGCAAGGGCATCGTCGGCCGCCGCCCGCACCCGGACGACCGCCGCCGCGTCCTCATCGAGCTGGACGAGCAAGCCATCGCCGGCGGCGTGCACCTGTGGGACCACCTGGTCAAGCGCATGCACGAGCTGTGCGACCGCTACGCCGACGACGAGCTCCGCACGGTGATCGGCTTCGTCGAGGCGGCCACGGAGATCACCCACGAGTCCACGGCGAAGCTGACCGGCGCCACGGACGGGTGAGAACTGGCGCGTAAACCCCTCTTTCGTGCCAGGCTCCGAAAGGTCGTCCCGGCCCCGGAGGTAGCGAGGAATGCGGTTGCCGAATAGGCCGCTCCGCTTGGTTCTCGTTCTGGCAATGATCATTTCGGTCTCGGCGCTTACGCCGTCGGCCGGCGCGGCGGGCGCCCCACCGTTCGCGGCGGGCTACGACGACGTCGTCTACGGCGACTTCCTGTACGCGGGCAACGGCGTCCTGCGCTGCCCGCTCGCCGCCGACCACGCACCGACCTCCGGCGCGATCGACACGCCAACGGCGTGCGCGAACACCGCGGACCGCAAGGACACCCTGGCCAACGACGACTTCTTCATGCAGTGGGCGGACGTCGACGCCGACCCCGGCACGTTCGATTCGGCGAGCGCGTCCGTCCGCGTCCCGCCCGGCGCCCGGATCGTCTTCGCCCGGTTGAACTGGGCGGGCAACACGACCGGCACGACGTGCGGCTCCCGCGAGGGAGTCCCGGCGATCCCGCCGCCCGGCAACCCGGCGACGCAGAACGTCCGGCTTTCGGTGGGCAGCGCGAAGCCCGTCGACGTCGCACCGTCGGCGTTCGCCGAAGACGGCCCGTACTACTCCGCGCACGCCGACGTGACCAGCCGGTTCGCGGGCGCGCCGACGGGTGCCCCGCTCGACGTGACCGTCGGCAACGTCTGGGCTCCCCGCGGTTTCGACTGCGCCGGCGGCTGGTCGCTCGTCCTGGTCTACGCGTACCCGGAACGCAATCCGGACTTCGCACCCGACAAGCGCAAGGTCGTCGTCGACGACGGGCACGTCCGCCAGACCGCCGACGCCCCCACCGAAACGACGATCACCGGCTTCCGCGCGGCGGCCGCCGACGCGCACATCGGCGTCACCGCCTACGACGGCGACTGGGGTGGCTCCGGCGACCAGTTCCTGGTCGACGGCACCCCGGCCGCCGAGCCCGCGACCGGCGGGACGTCGAACTTCTTCATTTCCAACGCCGACAACGCCGCCGCTCCGGGAGTGAAGAACAACTTCAGCGTGGACGCCAAGTCGTTCGACGTCGACACCATCCCCGCCGGCGCGACGAGCGCCGAATTCGGGTTCGTCACCAGCGGCGACACCTACCTCGCGCAGAACCTGGCGTTTTCCGTGCCGGTGCCCGAACTCCACGTCGCCGTGCGCCCGGCCCGGCCGAAGGCGCACGCCGGCGAGCCGGTGACGTTCGCCGTCGCCGTGACCAATCCGGGCAGCGTCCCGGCGACCGGGGTGCAAGCCGTCGACGAGGCCGTTCCCGCCTGCGCCAAGGCACTCGGCACGCTCGCCCCGCACCAGACGGCCACCTACGACTGCACCGGCCCGGCCTCGGCCGACGACTTCACGAACACCGTGAAGGCGACCGGCACGAGCGCCCTCGGCGACGCGCTCGACGGCGCCGCGACCGCGGCCGTCGACGTCGTGCACCCGGCTCTGGGCATGACGAAGACCGCCGACAAGCCCGCCTACCGCGCCGGCGACACCGCGACCTTCACGATCAAGGTCACGAACACCGGCGACACCGGGCTTGCCGACCTGCGGGTCACCGACCCGAAGGCGCCGGCGTGCGCCCTCGCCGGGGCTCTCGTGCCAGGCGAGAGCCGCACGACGACGTGCACGGCCAAGACCCCGATCGCCGACGGCGTCAACACCGCGACCGCGACCGCCACCGACGACCTCGGCAAGCAGGTCACGGCCACCGCGGACGCCCCCGCGCCGACGATCGCGCCCGCCGTCGAGGTCACCAAGACCGCCGACCCGCCGGTGATCCACGCGGGCGACGCCGTGACGTTCACCGTCGCGGTCAAGAACACCGGCGACAGCCCACTCGCACCGGTGCGGGTCACCGACGACACGACGACGTCGTGTTCGCGCACGCTCGACGCCCTGGCTCCGGGCGCGACGCAGACGTACACGTGCACGGCCAACCCGTCCACGACGACGACGTCGCAGGTCACCGCCACCGGCACCGACCTGTCGGGACGGACGGTGGCCGCCACCGCGTCGGCGACCGTCACGGTGATCACGCCGGCCCTGACGCTCGCGAAGGACGCGTCCCCGGCCGTCGTGCGCCCCGGCGACCCGGTCACCTTCACGATCACGGTCGCCAACGCCGGCGACGCACCGCTGACCGGCGTCGCCGTCACCGACGACCGCACCCCGGCGTGCGCCAAGGCGATTGGCGCGCTGCCGCCACCGGCCAAGCAGAAGTACACCTGCACCGCGCCGGCCCCGGCGGACGACTTCACCAACACGGCGGCCGCGTCGGGGAAGGACCCGCTCGGCCGCACGGTGAAGGTCACCGACGACGCCGTGGTCGACGTGATCCACCCGGCGGTGGCGCTCGCCGCGCAGGCTTCGCCCGCGGCCGTCCGCGAAGGCGACACGGTCACGTGGACGATCACCGCGTCGAACACCGGCGACGTGCCGCTGACCGGCGTGACGGTCACGGACGACCAGGTCGCGGGATGCGCGAAGCCGCTCGGAACGCTGCCGCCCCAGGGCAAGCAGACGTACACGTGCACAACGCGTGCGGGCGCGACCGGCGTCACCAGCAAGCCGACGGTGACGGGTCTCGACCCGACCGCCCGTCCGGTGACGGCGAGCGCGGAAGCCGCGTTCGCCGTGCAGCACCCGGCCGTGGCGATCACCGCGCAGGTGACGGGCGGGCCCTTCCGCGAAGGCGACGCGGTGCCGCTGCGCATCACGGTGCGCAACGCGGGTGACGTGCCCCTGACCGGTTTGCGGGTCACGGACTCGCCGACACCGGCGCCGGCCGTCCCACGAGCCACCGGACCGCAGGCGCGAGCCACGGGGTGCGCCCAGGTCCTCGACGGCGCCGTCGAGCCAGGCGCCGGCACGACCTACAGCTGCACCCTCACCGCCCCGGCCGACGACGTCACCGCCAAGATCCAGGTCACCGCCACCGCACCGGTCGGCCCGCCGGTCACGGCGGAAGGCACCGCCGCCATCGACGTGATCCACCCGGCCGTCGCGATCACCCGGTCCACGGATCCGAAGACCGTGCGCCCCGGCGACACCGTCACCTCGGCGATCACCGTCACCAACACCGGCGACAGCGTGCTGCACGACGTCTCCGTGGCCGACCCGGGCGCACCGGCATGCGCCAAATCCCTGGGTTCACTCGAACCGCAAGCCACGCAGAACTACAGCTGCACGCAGACCGCAGGCGAAGCCGACTTCACCGCCGTCGCGCAAGTCACCGGTACCGACGCCACGAACCGTCCCGTGACCGCCACCGCCGGGCAACCGGTCCATGTCATCCACCCGGCGATCACCATCACGAACGACGCGACGCCCGCACAGGTCCGGCCAGGCGACACCGTCACGTTCACCCTCGTCGTCACGAACACCGGCGACGTCCCCTTGACCGACGTGTCCATTGCGGACAGTCGCACACCGGCGTGCGCTCAGACCATCGGCACCCTCCCTCCCGGCGCTTCCCAGCACCACTCCTGCACGGTAAACGCCGGCACCGACAATTTCGTGAGCTCCGCCACCGCGAAAGGCACCGATCCGACGAACCGCGAGGTCAACGCCACCGGCGACGCGGCCTACACCGTCATCCACCCCGCGCTGAGCGTCACGCAGGAGATCCACGGCGGCCCGTTCCACCAGGGCGACACCGTGCCCCGCACGATCACCGTCACGAACACCGGCGATGTCCCCCTGACGAACGTCAAGGCCGACCCGTGCGCGAAGACCTTCGACCGCCTCGAAGCCAAGCAGGCGCAGAAGTACGACTGCGCCACGACCGCACCGCAGGACGACGTCGTGAGCACCGCGAAGGCCACGGCTACCGCTCCGATCGGCCCGCCCGTCACCGCCGAGGACGGCGACGGGATCGACGTCATCCACCCGGCCGTGAAGGTCACGCAAGAAGCGAAGCCGGCACAGGTCCGCGCGGGCGACGACGTCACGTTCACGATCACCGTCTCGAACACCGGTGACGTCCCGCTGACCAGCGTGTCCGCGCGGGACGACGAACCGTGCGCGAAAGAAATCGGCACTCTGGCGGCCGGGGAAAAGCGGATCTACACCTGCACCCGAAAAGCACCCGCCGACGACTTCCCGGATACCGTCGAAGTAACCGGAATGGACCCGGCCAATCGCTCCGTGCAATCGACGGCGGAAGCGAAAGTCGACGTCGTCCACCCGGAGATCGCCTTGATGAAGGACGCGACGCCGTACGAAGTCCGCGAAGGCGCGAAGGTCACGTTCTCGATCCTGGTCAAGAACACCGGCGACGTCCCGCTCACCGCCGTGTCCGTCGTGGACGACCACACGGCGTCGTGCGCGCATACCGCAGCGAGCCTGGCCGTGGACGCCGAAATCACCTACACCTGCACGACGATCGCGGGGAAACAGGGCTTCACGGGCAAGGCGACTGTGACCGGCCAAGACCCGACCGGACGTCCGGTGACGGCGTCCGGCGACGCCACCTTCGTCGTGCGAAGCGGCTGAACGGAGTAACGCCGGAGCGTCCGATTGCCGCGAAAATCGTGTCGGTCGTCGAATGCTCGGACCGGGGAATGTGACCAGTGCGTTCGTAGGGTTCTCGCTGTAATCGTTCCGTGATACGTTCTCGCGCCGTGTCCCCCATTGGTGAACGTGGTCGCGTGGTGATGGTGTCACTCAGTGTGCTGCTCGGCGTCTTTTCCGCCGCGACAGGCACCTGGATGGCGACCGCCGAAGGAAACACCGCCGAGCTCGGCGCCGCGGCGCTGGTGCTGCCCGACGCGCCGGCCGGCGCCGGCAGCGGCAGCGGAACCGACCTCGCGGGCGGCAAAGCCCCCGCGCCCCGGCAGGCCTCGACCGAGGCGCCCGCGCCGACGACGGCGTCCAGCGAGGCACCGGCACCGACCGAGACCACGACGACCCCGCCGACCACCTCCGCGGCCGCCCCACCGCCGACCACCAAGGCCGTGGCCCGCGTCGCGCCGTCGACCGCCGCGCAGGTCGTCTCCCTGGTCAACGACGAGCGCGCGCAGGCGGGCTGCAAGCCGCTGACCGAGGAGTCGCACCTCACCAAGGCCGCCCAGGACTACAGCGACGACATGTCGGCCCGCGACTTCTTCTCCCACACCAACCCCGAAGGCGTGACGTTCGACCAGCGCATCAAGATCGCCGGCTACTCGAAGCCGGGCGCGGAGAACATCGCGAAGGGGCAGACGTCCCCGGCTCAGGTCATGGACGCGTGGATGAACTCCGAGGGCCACCGCGCGAACATCCTGAACTGCTCGCTCACCAAGATCGGTGTCGGGTTCACGAAGGCGGGTAACTACTGGGTCCAGGACTTCGGGTACTGAGCTACTGGCTCGGGTTGCTCCAGCGTTCCGCGATCTCGCCGTAGCGGGCCAGCACGGTCGCGCGCAGCTCCGGATCCGTCCGCGGCACCGGTTCGATGAACACCTCGGTGACGTCGTGGAACGACTCGGTCAGCTCGCTCGCGAGCCGGACGCACGTGCGCTCGAGGTCGCCGGCGCTGAGCGAGTCGTCGAAGTCGACGCGGGTGCAGACGAGGACCTGGTCGGTGCCCATCAGCATCGTCTGCAGGTCGACGACCGCCTCGATCTCGGGCGCGGACGAGAGGTGGTCGCGGACGCCGCGGACGATCTCGGGGTTGGCTTGGCGGCCGATGAGCAGGCCGCGGTTCGTCCGCCCGAGCAGGTAGGCGACGCAGGCGAGCAGCACGCCGATGACGATCGACGCGATGCCGTCCCACACCTCCGACCCGGTGAGCTGGTGCAGCCCGATGCCGGCGAACGCCACCACCAGGCCGATCAGGGCGGCGGAGTCCTCGAACAGGACGGTCTTCGGCGCCGGGTCGTCGATCAGCCGCAGGTACGCCCAGAACGACCGGTTCTCGGCCCGCGAATCCCGGCGGGTCTGGCGCACCGCCTGCACCCACGACGTGCCTTCGAGCAGGAAGGCTCCCGCCAGCACGAGGTAGCTGAGGATCGACGTGCTCTGCGCCTCGCCGTGGCCGAAGAGCGTCGAGACGCCTTCGTAGAGCGCGAACATCGAGCCCGACGCGAAGATCGACACGGCGGCCAACAGCGACCAGAAGTAGCGCTCCTTGCCGTAGCCGAAGGGGTGTACGCGATCGGCGGGGCGGTCGGAACGTTTCAACGCCGTCAGCAGCAGGACTTCGGTGAACGTGTCGGCCACCGAGTGCGCGGCTTCGGAGAGCATCGCGCCGGAGCCGGTGATGATGCCCGCGATCAGCTTCATGACGGCGATCGCCAGGTTCACGCCGCCCGCGAGCAGGACGGTCAACGTGCTTTCGCCGCCGGAGCTCCCGTTTTCTTCCTCGGTCACCCTGGTGAGCGTAATGGTCAGAGGCGGCGCAGGCCGTGCAGCACGCGTTCCATCAGCGCCACCGCCGGACGGCCTTCGGTGTTCACGCGCGTGTCGTGGATGGTGATCAGCCCCTGCTCGGCCATGTCGTCGAGCAGCACGCGGGCGACGCCGAGCGGCACGCTGAGCCGGGCCGCGACCTCGGCGACCGAGCGCGGGTGCAGGCACAGCGACCGCACCGAGCGGAACTCGCCGGTCAGCCGGGTGCCGCTCCAGGGCGCGCCGGCCCGGGTCGAGACGAGGGCTTCGATCGCCAGGTGCCGCCGCGACTGCGTGCGGCCGCGCGTCAGGACGTACGGACGGACGAGCGTCCGCTGCGTGGGAAGCTGGCCGGAGGGCTCCATCCGGTACTCGCCGACGGCCGGGATCTCGCGGAGGGCGTGCCGGCCGGTGGTTTCCCCGAACCCGGTTGCCGTGGTCCGCAGGTCCTCGCCCATCCGCGCTGCCCCCTGATTCCGTGATCGTCGAAGTGGCCTCGCTGGCAGCGGTGGCGGCGAGGAAAGCCCAGCTTACGCCCGGTGGAGGGGCTTTTGGCCAAGGTTTGTTTCTGGCCTGATGGGCCATTGCGGTGAATATTGTGAACGTTATTCGCGTAATCGATTTCCGCGTATCACGGAATGAGAAACGGCCCCGGCCGGGAAGTCCCGACCGGGGCCGTGCGTGTTCGCGACGTCCGTCACTCCTGCGCGAGCGACGGCGCTCCGAGGGCGATCGGCTTCGGCTCCGGCTTGCGCTTGACCGCTTCGAGCAGCATCTGCGCGACGTCGACGATCTCGACCTTCTCGCTCGCGCTGCCGTCGGCCTGGCGGGCCGTGAGACCGTCGTTCAGCATCACCTTGCAGAACGGGCAGCCGGTCGCGATCTTCGACGGCGCGGTGCCCAGCGCCTCGTCGACGCGCTCGACGTTGATCCGCTTGCCGATCTTCTCTTCCATCCACATCCGCGCGCCGCCGGCGCCGCAGCACATCGACTTGTCGCCGTGCCGCGGCATCTCGCGCAGCTGCGCGCCCGTCGCGCCGACCAGCTCGCGCGGCGCCTCGTACACCTTGTTGTGGCGGCCGAGGTAGCACGGGTCGTGGTAGGTGACGTCCTCGGCGACCGGCGCCACCGGCACCAGCTGCTTCTCGCGAACCAGGCGGTTCAGCAGCTGCGTGTGGTGCACGACGTCGAACTGGCCGCCCAGCTCCGGGTACTCGTTGGCGAGGGTGTTGAAGCAGTGCGCGCAGGTCACGACGACCTTGCGGGCCTTGCGCTCACGTCCCTCGAACACCGAGTTCAGGATCTCGACGTTCTGCTGCGCCAGCATCTGGAACAGGAACTCGTTGCCGGCGCGGCGGGCCGGGTCACCGGTGCAGGACTCCTCCGAGCCGAGCACGGTGTACTTGACGCCCGCCATGTGCAGCAGCTCCGCGACCGCGCGGGTCGTCTTCTTCGCGCGGTCCTCGAACGCGCCCGCGCAGCCGACCCAGAACAGGTATTCGGTGTCGCCGAGGTCGCCGTCGAACACCGGCACCTCGAAGTCGAGGTCCTCGGTCCAGGCCAGCCGGTCCTTGGCGTTCTGGCCCCACGGGTTGCCCTTGTTCTCCAGGTTCTTGAACATGCCGTTCAGCTCGCTGGGGAACGACGACTCGATCATCACCTGGTAGCGGCGCATGTCGACGATGTGGTCGACGTGCTCGATGTCGACCGGGCACTGCTCGACGCAGGCGCCGCAGCTGGTGCAGGACCACAGGACGTCGGGGTCGATGACGCCGCCGTCATCGCCGATCAGGGCCTTCTGCGACTCGGCGATCGCGAGGACGTCGATCCCGGCGTACATGTTGTCGCCGGACAGGCCGATCTCGTCGCCGGCCATGTCGCGCTTGCCGCCGGCCATCAGGTATGGCGCCTTCGCGTAGGCGTGGTCACGCAGCTGCGTGATGACCAGCTTCGGCGACAGCGGCTTGCCCGTGTTCCACGCGGGGCACTGCTCCTGGCAGCGGCCGCACTCGGTGCACGTCGAGAAGTCCAGCCAGCCCTTCCAGCTGAAGTCCTCGATCTTGCCGACGCCGAAGGTGTCCTCGTCGGGGTCGGCTTCCTCGAGGTCGAGGACCTTGCCGCCGCTCATCATCGGCTTGAGCGCGCCGAGGGCGACGCCGCCGTCGGCCTCGCGCTTGAAGTAGATGTTGAAGAACGCGCTGAAGCGGTGCCACGCGATGCCCATGGTCATCGTCCGCGCGACGACGATCAGCCAGACCGTGGCGCTCATCAGCTTGACGAACGCGAAGACCGTGACCAAGTTCGGGCTGGCCGGCAGCAGCTCGCCGATCGGGTTCGAGACGAAGGCGGCCCAGGTCGGCGTCTCGTGCGCGCCGAGCGCGGCCTTCGCGGCGCGGACGCCGATGATGCCGATGCCCTCGATCAGGACGACGGCCTCGATGAAGTACGCCCACTTGAAGTTGGACCCGGCGAAGCGCGACTGGCGGTCGGCGCGACGCGGGTGGTTGCGCTGGCGGATCGCCATCAGCACCAGGATGCCGACGATCGTGCCGAGCCCGAGCAGCTCCATGAGCAGCTGGAACGGCGGGAAGTCGTCGAGGATCGGCCAGCCCCACGTCGGGACGAAGACCTCGCCGTAGGCCTCGAACAGGGCGAGTGAGCCGAGCAGGAAGCCCCACATGACGAGCCAGTGGGCCGGGCCCACGCTGCGCTTGCGGTTCATCCGCGTGTGCGCGGCGAACTCCTTGATCAGCGTCTTCATGCGCGGCATGAAGGGCCCGTTGCGCGTCGAGTCGGGCTGCCCGAGGCGGATCACCCGCACGAAACGGGCGATCGTCGCGGCGAACATGCCCCAGGCGACGAGGCCGAGCACGACGGAGAGCCCGCCGAGCGTCAGTTGCAGAGCGCCCATCGTTCGGGTGCCTTTCGTCCGGAAAAAACGTGGTGGTGCCGGGAGACTAACCGTCCTTACTGATGAGTAACCCGTTGAGTGGCCCTAAGTCCCACCGATGTGGTGTACGTCGCTCTTTGTTTTGGGACGATCGTTCAGGTACTTTTCACCCTATGGGTGCGTACCTTCTGCTCGCGCTGGCGATCGCCGCCGAGGTCTCCGCGACGATCTCGCTGAAGCTCTCCCAAGGCTTCTCCAAGCTCGGGCCGTCGATCATCGTCGTGCTCGGGTACGCCGTCGCGTTCCTCGTGCTCGCGCGGGTCCTGAAGATGGGGCTGGCGGTCGGGGTCGTGTACGCGATCTGGGCCGCGGCCGGCGTCGCACTGGTGGCGATCGTCGGGGTGGTGTTCTTGAAGGAGCCGATCAACGCGGCGATGATCGCCGGGCTGGCCCTGGTCATCGGCGGTGTCGTGCTCATCGAGATCGGGAGTGCTTCGACGTGAAACTGCAGGTCGACGGCCGGAAGGCACGCGGCGACAAGCGGCGTGCGGAGATCATCGAGGCGACGCTGCGGGTGATCGAGCGCGACGGCGTCGCGGGCGTCACCCACCGGACGGTCGCCGCCGAGGCCGGCGTGCCGACGACGTCCACGACCTACCACTTCTCCTCGCTGGACGACCTGCTCGTGGCGACGCTCATCTCGTGCGCCCGCGACATGGCGACCGAGGTCTACTGGATGATCGACCGGGCTCGTTCCCGGGGTAGTCGTGGCGCTGAAGAGGTCGCGGGCCTGCTGGCGGAGGCGCTGGGGCCGCGGCGCGGGCGGACGATGGCCGAGTACGAGCTGTACCTCCTGGCCGCGCGCAAGCCGGAGCTGCGGCCGGCCGCGCGGCGCTGGCTGGACGTCCTGACGTCGATGGTCCGCCACGACGACGAAGTGGCGTTCCGGGTGTTCCTCGCGGGCATCGACGGGCTGCTCATCCAGGGCCTGATCGACGACGAGCCGCCGTCCGCGGACGAGCTTCGCCCGGTTGTCGACTACCTGCTGAAACCTCGCTGAAACACCCCGGCTCTAGCGTCGGCGCATGACGACGAAGCAGGAAGCCGCCGAAGCCGTCCTCGCCGCCAAGACGCGCCTCGGGCTCAGCTGGGCCCAGCTCGCCGAGACCCTCGACGCCCCGCTCGCGTGGACGACGTCCGCGCTGCTCGGCCAGCACCCCGTGCCGGCCGAACTGGCCGCGAAGGCCGCGCAGGTCCTGGAGCTGGACGCCGACGCCGAAGCCGCGTTGCGGCTGCAGCCCACGCGCGGCGCCCTCGAGAACGTGGTCCCCACCGATCCGACGATCTACCGCTTCTACGAGGTCCTGCAGGTCTACGGGCCGACGATCAAGGAGCTCGTCCACGAGCAGTTCGGCGACGGGATCATGAGCGCGATCAACTTCAAGCTCGACGTCTCGCGGCGCGAAGACCCGGGAGGCGAGCGCGTCGTCGTCACCATGGACGGGAAGTTCCTCAAATATCAGTGGGGCTGAGCGAGCGGTCCGGGCTAGCGTCCGGGCATGCGGATCTTCGGTGACTACGAGCTTGACGACGACCGGGCGCGGCTGGACCTCGACGTGGTGTGGAAGTTCCTGTCGACCGAGGCCTATTGGGGTCGCTGGCGCACGCGCGCGCAGGTCGAGGCCGCGATCGACGGGTCGTGGCGGGTCGTCGGCGCGTACCGCTCAGGCGAGCAGGTCGGTTTCGCCCGGGCGTTCTCGGACGGGGTGTCTTCGGCATACCTGGCCGACGTGTTCGTCGTCGACTCCGCGCGGGGTACTGGTCTCGGCAAGGAGATCGTGCGCGAGATGATCGACAACGGGCCCGGTGCCGGGTTCCGCTGGATGCTGCACACCGCCGACGCGCACGGGCTGTACCGGCAGTTCGGCTTCGGTGAGCACACCAAGGGCCGCTACCTGGAGCGCGAGGGCGTCAACGCGGAGTCGCTGCGCTGAGCTTCAGGAAGGCGTCCCACGATCGGGTGGAGATTTCGAGCGTTCCGCCCGGGCGGTCCTTGGTGTCACGGATCCGCACCACCTGGGCGAGCGCGACCTCCACGCAGTTTTCGTTGGCGCCGCTGTAAGTCGACTTCCGCCAGCGCACGTCAGGCCTCCAGTTCGGCGATCACCTCCCGGAGGTACCGCGCCGAGTCGGGCTCGCTCAGTGCGAGGGAGGCGAGGGTCTTGGCGGCCGCCCGGTAAGCCGCGATCTGATCATCATCGTAGAGGTAGGCGCTGGCCCGGTACTGCTCCAAGAAGACGATCGGAGGCAGGCCGAAGAACTCCAGGATGGTAAAGGAGCCGTGCAGGCCGGGGTGGCCGAACTCGGTCGCGGGCACGATCCGCAGGCCGATGTTCGGGCGGTCCGCCTCGAAGAGCAACCGCCGCAGCTGCTCGGCCATCACCGCCGGGCCGCCGAGCCCCGGCCGGAGGGCGGCCTCCCCGATCAGCACGTTGTACTGCAGCGGGTTGTGCCCCCGAAGCCGCTTCTGCCGCGCGAGCCGGATCTCGGTCCGCCGGTCGATCTCGTCCGGGCCGCGGCCGGGTTCGGTCACGATCCGGCGCACGTACTCGCGGGTCTGCAGCAGGCCGGGCACCAGGTTCGGCTCCCAGCTGAGCATCGCGCTCGCCGTGCGCTCGTATTCGACATAGGCCGACACATCGGCCGGTGCGCCCGGCATCGTCGACTCCAGCCAGTTCGGCTCGCGGGCGTGCTCGGCCAGCTCGAACAGCCGCTCCCGTACGGCCACGTCCACCCGCAGCTGCCCGAGCAGGAGCGCGACCTCCTCGACCTTGGGCACCCGCAGCCCCAGCTCCCAATTGGACAGTTCCGCGGGGTGCACGCCAGTCGCCCTGGCCAGCTGACGCAGCCCGAACCCGCGCTCTTGGCGCGTCTTCCGCAACCCGAACCCCAGCGCTCTCGACCGGGGCGTCGCTATCGGTGGTGACATGACCGCAGTGTGTCATCGGCCACCGACAAAAACGGGCCCGGCACCGTTGCCGATCCGCAACAGCGCCGGGCCCGTCCCCAGCTTCAGCCCTTGTTCTCGTACACCGGCGTGATCACCGCGCGGGCGAGCGTGTGCCCGAACATGTTGAAGCCCAGGAACGCCGGGGTCGCGTCCTCCGGGACGTCCAGCTTGTCGACGTCCAGCGCGTGCACCGCGAAGTAGTAGCGGTGCGGGCCGTGCCCGGGCGGGGGCGCGGCGCCGAGGAACTGCTTGACTCCGCCGTCTCCCTTCAGCGTCACCGCGCCTTCCGGCAGGCCCGACCCGTCGCCCGCGCCGGCGGCCAGCTCCGTCACCGACGCGGGGATGTTGAACACCGCCCAGTGCCAGAAGCCGCTGCCGGTCGGGGCGTCCGGGTCGTAGCACGTCACCGCGAAGCTCTTCGTCTCCGCCGGGAAGCCTTCCCAGGCCAGCTGCGGCGACCGGTCCTCGCCGCCGGCGCCGAAGATGCCGGAGAGGTGGGGCGTGGCGAGGGTTTCGCCGTCGGCGACGTCGTTGCTGCGGAGGGTGAAGGACGGCACGTCGGGCAGGGATTCGTACGGGCCGGGTGCTTGCGGCATGGATCCTCCTGATCACGGAACTGAGCCTGGCGCCAGGTTAGGCCCCTCGACCCGCCCCCGCGTGTCAGGGACGGATCTCAGGGTTCTTTCGGGGGGTTACCCCCATGTGCGCGCCCCTCACCCGGCCATAACGTTCCTCACGCAGAGGAAACAACTGAGGGGAACGACCATGGCGCGCCCGCTTCTGGCTCTGGGTGGCATCGTCCTGATCGGCGTCGGCCTGGCGACCGCGTTCGGCTGGGGCTGGGGATCGGACTTCGAGAACAGCAAGACCCTTTCGGAGACCATCCGCAGCGTGAAGCTGGAAGGCGACTCGGGCTCGGTGAAGATCCGCACCGGCACGGGACCGTCGACGGTGCGCGAAAAAGTCAACTACCACTGGCGCGGCAAGCCGGGCGACACCTTCTACCGCGTCGACGGCGACCAGCTCGTGCTCACCGACTGCGGGACCAACTGCTCGGTCGACTTCGAGGTGGTCGTGCCCGCGGGGGTGCCGGTCACCGGCCGGCTGGACTCGGGCGCCCTGGACGTCGCCGGGGTGGCGAGCGTGGACGTCCAGTCGGACTCCGGGCACGCGCGCGTCGAAGACGTGCCGGGCCTGGTGAAGCTGCGGCTGCAGAGCGGCGGGATCGACCTGTCGGACGTCGGCGAGGTCCAGGTGCACGCCGATTCGGGCAGCATCAAGGCCGAAGGCGTGCGGGGCCCGGTCGACGTGACGTCGTCGAGCGGCAGCGTCGACTTCACGTTGGTGCAGGCGAACAACGTCAAGATCAAGGCCGACAGCGGCAGCGTCGACGTCGAGGTGCCGGGCGGGCCGTACCGCGTCGTCGGCGACAGCGACAGCGGGCGCCGGAACATCGACGTCCCGACCGACGGCTCCGCGCCCAACACACTCGACCTCACGACCGAAAGCGGCAGCGTCACGGTCCGCGCGGCCTGACTTTCCTTACTACGGGGGCATTTTCACCATGGGCAAGATCGAACAGCGCGTGCTGGCGGCCGCGCTGCTGGGGGCCGTCGCGATGTTCGGCGTCGTGGGGTTCGCGCGCGGGGAGGAGACCGCGGCGCCGGCGCAGGGGGTGCCGGTCGCCGCGGATTCCCACTATCGAGTGACTTCTTGGGTCGGCACCCCGGCAGAAGTCGTTGTGCGGCAAGGAAATCCCGATTTCTTCCTGACCTCCTGGACCGGCCGCCGCTCCTGAACTGTCGGGGGTCGCTGTTAGGAAGGGAGCACGCCGAAGGCCGGCGTGCAGGGGGAGGAACAGGAACATGGATGTGCGCCGGGTCGTCGCGCTCGTCGCGGCGGTCGTGGTCATGGGGGTCGTACCCGCGGTCGCTTCGGCGTCTTCGCCGACCTGGCGGCCGTGCGCGACACAGCAAGAGCCGACAGCGGAATGCGCGACGGTCGACGTGCCGATCGACCGTTCGCGACCGGAGCTGGGTTCGGCGCGGCTCGCGCTGGCGCGGCTGCCGGCGGCCGATCCGTCCCGCCGGCTCGGTTCGCTGCTGGTGAACCCGGGCGGGCCGGGCGGCTCCGGCGTCGGGTTCGTGCAGTTCGGCGGCCTGGCCTCGCCGGACCTCGCGCGGCTGCGGCAGCGATTCGACGTCGTGGGATTCGACCCGCGCGGCGACTGGTTCAGCACGCCGCGCATCACGTGCGACCCCGGGAGGCTGTTCGACCCGGCACTGGACCGGTTCCCCGCTTCTCAAGCGGGTTTCGACGCGCTGGTCGCGCACAACCGCGTGGCGGGCGAGGACTGCCTGGCGCGTACCGGGCCGTTGCTGGCGAACGCGGACACGCAGAGCGCGGCCGAAGACATCGAAACGATCCGCGCGGCGCTCGGCGAAGCCAAGATCTCGTGGCTGGGTCTGTCGTACGGCACGGAACTGGGTGCGGTCTACGCGTCGAAGCACCCGGACCGGGTGCGCGCGATGGTGCTGGACGGCGCCGTCGACCACGCCCGCCCGCTGCGCCAGGCGATCCTCGAGGAGGCCGCGGCGACCGAAGACGCGCTGGTCCGGTTCGCGGGCTGGTGCCGGGTCTCGGCCGATTGCGCCCTGCACGGCCAGGATGTCCTGCGTTTCTACGACGACATCGTGGCCCGGGCGGGCCGCGGCGCGGTGTGGGCGGGTGACCTGGGCCGGCCGGCGACGGCCGACGAAATCTCGGCGGGCGTCTACAACCACCTCTACCTCCGTGACGAGTGGCCGGCGCTGGGCAAGGCGCTGGCCGCGGCCGGCGGCGAGTTCCCGGACGCTCGCGGGCTGACCGAGCGGAACCAGTTCCTCTCCCCGATCTACGGGGCGTACCGGGCGATCGGCTGCCACGACTTCCCGTCGCCGTTCACCGGGCCGGCGGACCTGGGTGTCATGGCCGGGCTGCTTCGCGCGGTGGCGCCGCACAGCTGGCGGTACTCGGAGTTCTGGGACTTCACCAGCGGCTGCACCGGCTGGCCGGTCCCGGCGAAGAACCCGCCCCAGCCCCACCCGGTCCGCGGTGCCCCGCCGATCTTGGTCGTGGGAGGCGCCCACGACCCGGCGACGCCACTGTCCTGGGCTCGCGGCCTGGCGGCGAGCATCGACGGCGCGGCCCTGCTCACCCGCGCCGACGACGGCCACACGGGGCTGTTCAACTCCGCGTGCGCCCGGGAGGCCGAGGTGAACTACCTGGTGAGCGGGCTCACACGCGGTCATCGCCAACTCTGCCGGTGAACCCGGGAACAACGACGGGGAGTGCCTCGTTGGACCGGGTACGAAGGTTGAGTGCAGTCGACTCAAGTCCGACTTGACGACCGGCACGAAGGCCCCAGTAAACTTGCCAAGGTCCCGCTCAAGGCGGCGGCGAACGTGCAGGTCACGAACATAGCAGGCTTACACAGGAGGAAAGCACCATGGCGCGAGCGGTCGGCATCGACCTCGGCACGACCAACTCGGTCGTCGCCGTCCTTGAGGGCGGCGAGCCGACGGTCATCGCCAACTCGGAAGGCTCCCGTACCACCCCGTCGATCGTCGCCTTCGCCAAGAACGGCGAAGTGCTGACCGGTCAGCCGGCGAAGAACCAGGCCGTGACGAACGTCGACCGGACGATCCGGTCCGTGAAGCGGCACATCGGCACCGACTGGAAGACCGAGATCGACGGCAAGAACTACACGTCGCAGGAGATCAGCGCCCGGGTGCTGATGAAGCTCAAGCGCGACGCCGAGGCGTACCTGGGCGAGACCATCACCGACGCGGTGATCACCGTCCCGGCGTACTTCGAGGACGCGCAGCGGCAGGCCACCAAGGAGGCCGGGCAGATCGCCGGCCTGAACGTGCTCCGCATCGTCAACGAGCCGACCGCCGCCGCGCTGGCGTACGGCCTGGACAAGGGCGAGAAGGAGCAGACCATCCTGGTCTTCGACCTCGGTGGTGGCACCTTCGACGTCTCGCTGCTGGAGATCGGCGAGGGCGTCGTCGAGGTCCGCGCGACCTCCGGTGACAACCACCTCGGTGGTGACGACTGGGACGAGCGCATCGTCAAGTGGCTGGTCGACAAGTTCAAGGCGACGAACGGCATCGACCTGACCAAGGACAAGATGGCGCTGCAGCGCATCCGCGAGGCGGCGGAGAAGGCCAAGATCGAGCTGTCCAGCTCGAACTCGGCCAGCATCAACCTGCCGTACATCACCGTGGACGCGGACAAGAACCCGCTGTTCCTCGACGAGACCCTCTCGCGCGCCGAGTTCCAGAAGATCACCTCGGACCTGCTCGACCGCACCAAGGCGCCGTTCAACAACGTCATCCGGGACGCGGGCATCTCCGTCGGCGACATCGACCACGTCGTGCTCGTCGGTGGTTCCACCCGCATGCCGGCCGTCGCCGAGCTGGTCAAGGAGCTGACCGGCGGCCGCGAGCCGAACAAGGGCGTGAACCCGGACGAGGTCGTCGCGGTCGGCGCGGCGCTGCAGGCCGGTGTCCTGAAGGGCGAGGTCAAGGACGTCCTGCTGCTGGACGTGACCCCGCTGTCGCTGGGCATCGAGACCAAGGGTGGCGTCTTCACCAAGCTCATCGAGCGCAACACCACGATCCCGACCAAGCGCTCGGAGATCTTCTCCACCGCGGACGACAACCAGCCGTCGGTGCAGATCCAGGTGTTCCAGGGTGAGCGCGAGATCGCCGCGCACAACAAGAAGCTCGGCATGTTCGAGCTGACCGGTCTCCCGCCCGCCCCGCGTGGCGTGCCGCAGATCGAGGTCACCTTCGACATCGACGCCAACGGCATCGTGCACGTGACCGCGAAGGACCTGGGCACGAACAAGGAGCAGTCGATGACGATCACCGGTGGCTCCGCGCTGCCGAAGGACGACATCGAGCGCATGGTCAAGGACGCCGAGGCGCACGCCGAGGAGGACAAGGCCCGCCGCGAAGAGGCCGAGACGCGCAACCAGGCCGAGACGCTCGTCTACCAGACCGAGAAGTTCCTCAAGGACAACGACGACAAGCTGCCCGAGGAGCTCAAGGGCAAGGTCAAGTCGGCGATCGACGAGTCGAACGAGGCCCTCAAGGGCACCGACTCGGCGAAGATCCGCGAGTCGATCGAGAAGCTGAACGCCGCTTCGCAGGAGCTGGGCACCGCCCTGTACGCCAACGCGAACGCCGCTCAGCCGGGCGCCGAGGGCGCTGCTGGTGCGGGTGCGGCCGGGGACGCCGGTGCGGCCGGCGGCCAGGCCAAGGCCGATGACGTGGTGGACGCCGAGATCGTCGAAGAGGACGAGAAGAAGTGACCCACAGCTACGACGAATCCGAGAACCAGGGCCGCGGCCCCGAGGAGCCGGTGGTCGTGCGGGATCGGCGGCGGGTGGACCCCCAGACCGGGCAGGTTCGCCCGCCCGGTCCGGCCCACGCCGCGCCGGAGCCGGAGGACGCGCCCGTGGAGCACGCGGGCCCGTCGCTTGGCGAGTCCATTGTGGACGATTCGGTGACGGTCGTCTCCGACGTCGAGAAGGAGCTGGCCGAGCGCACCGCCGACCTCCAGCGCCTGCAGGCGGAGTACGCCAACTACCGCAAGCGTGTGGAGCGTGACCGCGAAGCGGTCGTGCTCGGCGCGAAGGCGACCGTGGTGAACGACCTGCTGCCGCTGCTCGACGACCTCGAGCGGGCCGAGCAGCACGGTGACCTCACCGGCGCGTTCAAGGCGGTCGGCGACAAGCTGATCAGCGGCCTGCAGCGCGCGGGGCTCGAGTCGTTCGGCGCCGAGGGCGAGGCCTTCGACCCGAGCGTGCACGAGGCCGTGCAGCACAACACCTCGCCGGACGTGGCGGGCCCGACGGTCACCGTGGTCATGCGCCGCGGCTATCGGTTCGGGGACCGCGTACTGCGGGCGGCGCTGGTCGGCGTGACCGACCACGAGCCCGGCGCGGCCCCGGTGGACCCGTCCGTCGGTGGCGAGCTGCCACTCGACGGCGGACTCGATGACCAGCACCAGTAAGAGACACCAAGTGGGAGGAGGAGACGCCCGATGAGCGCACGGGAATGGATCGGTAAGGACTTCTACCGTGAGCTGGGCGTCTCCTCCGACGCCACGGCGGACGAGATCAAGAAGGCCTACCGCAAGCTGGCCAAGGAGAACCACCCGGACGCGAACGCCGGCAACGCGCAGGCGGAGCAGAAGTTCAAGGCGGTTTCCGAGGCCTATGGCGTGCTCTCCGACGCGAGCAAGCGCAAGGAGTACGACGAGGCGCGGCGCCTGTTCGGCGGCGGGGGTGGGTTCAACTTCCCCGGTGGCGGCGGCACCGGCGGCTTCGACATGGGCGACATCTTCGGCCAGGCCGGGGCCGGCCAGCAGGGCGGCTTCGGCGGGCTCGGCGACATCCTCGGCGGGCTGTTCGGCCGGGGCCGGACGACGGCGGGCGCGACGGCCAACCGGCCGCAGCGCGGGGCCGACGTCGAGACGGACGTGCGGATCGACTTCGTCGAGGCGGTCAAGGGCGCGACCCTGCCGCTGCGGCTGTCGAGCCCGGCGACCTGTTCGACGTGCGGCGGCAACGGCGCGAAGCCGGGCACATCGCCGCGGACCTGCCCGACCTGTTCCGGGTCGGGGCTGGTCAGCCGCAGCCAGGGCGCGTTCGCCTTCTCCGAGCCGTGCCGCGACTGCCGCGGCCGCGGGACGATCATCGACGACCCGTGCCCGGAGTGCGGCGGCGAAGGAGTCAGCACGCGGACCCGCACGCTGACCGTCCGGATCCCGCCGGGCGTCGACGACGACCAGCGGATCCGGCTGGCCGGCCAGGGTGAGCCGGGCCGGGGCGGCGCGCAGGCGGGTGACCTGTACGTCCGGGTGCACGTGGCTCCGCACGCGCTGTTCGGCCGCAAGCCGAAGTCGCTCGACCTGACGCTCACCGTGCCGGTGGACTTCACCGAGCTGACGCTCGGCACCACGATCACGGTGCCGACGCTGGACGCGAAGGTCTCGCTCAAGGTGCCGCCGGGCACCGCGAGCGGGCGGGTGCTGCGCGTGCGCGGCAAGGGCATCGCCAAGCGCGACGGTTCGCAAGGTGACCTTCTCGTCACCCTCCAGGCGGCGATTCCCGCCAAACTGGACGACAAGGCGCGCGAGGCACTGCAGGCGTACGCCGAGGCGATGGCCGGGCACGACCCCCGGCCCGAGATCACTGAGCTGCTCGAAGGCAGGTGAGTGTGATGTTCGGCGGGATTCCGCAGGAGGGCGACGAGGAGACGCCCGTGTTCGTCATCTCGGTGGCGGCCCAGCTCGCCGGGATGCACGCGCAGACGTTGCGCACCTACGACCGGCAGGGCCTGGTGTCGCCGGGCCGCACCGCCGGCGGCGGCCGGCGTTACTCGATGCGGGACATCGCGTTGCTGCGCGAGGTGCAACGTCTGTCGCAAGAGGACGGTGTGAACCTGGCCGGCATCAAACGCATCATCGAGCTGGAGAACCAGGTCGACGCGCTGCGGGCCCGGCTGTCGGAGATCACCGAGGAACTGGCGGCGGCGTACGCGGCGGCGGAACAGGCCGCGGCGGCGGCGCACGCGTCCTACCGGCGGGACCTGGTCCCGCTCAACCAGCAGACCGCGATGGTGGTCTGGCGGCCCAAGCGCCGCTGACCGCTGGAGCGAAAAGGGCCTCCCCGGGCGACCGGGGAGGCCCTTTCGCGTCACAGCTCCAGCCGCGGCCACTTCGCCAGATCCGCCAGCATGCGGCGGTCGTGCGTGGCCACCACCACCGCGGCCGGGGTCGTCAGCAGTGCTTCCGTCAGCTCCTCGACCAGCGTTGCCGACAGGTGGTTGGTCGGCTCGTCGAACACCAGCAGGTCCGGGTGGCCGGCCAAGCGCAACGCCAGATCCAGCCGGCGCTGCTGGCCCTGGGACATCCGGCCCACCGGCGTGCGCAGCGCCTCCGCGTCGAGCAGGCCCATCGCCGAAAACGGGACCCCTTCGCGCTCGAACAGCCGGCGCGCCGTCAGTTCCTCCGGCCACGCCGGGACTTCCTGGCCCACCAACGCGATCCGTGCGCCGGGTGCCCGGCGGACCGAGCCGCTCGTCGGGGCCAGCTCGCCGGTCAGGGCCGACAGGAACGTGGATTTGCCGGTGCCGTTGGCGCCCGTCACCAGCAGCCTGTCGCCGCGGGCGACCGACACCGTGACCGGCTTCCGGAGGCGACCCGCCACCGTGACCCCGTGCACGACGACCAGCGATCGGCGCGGACCCGTGCCGAAATCGGGCCAGCGCAACGACAACGGTGGCTCCGGCACCGTCACTCGGTGCGCCTCCAGCGCCGCCCGCTCGCGGTTCAGCGCCTGGACCACGCCGGGCGCGCGGGACTGGCGCTGGTGGCGGCCGGTGCCCTTGTCCGGCCGCCAGCCCGTGCTGAGCCGGTCGCGGGCCTGCGTCACCGCGAGCGTCAGCTGCCGGTGCGTGTCCTGCTGCTCCTCGAACTCCTGCACCCAGCGGTCGCGGTCGCGGCGGCGACCGTCCTGCCAGGCCTGGTACCCGCCGGCGTAGAGGCGCGGGCGGCCGTCTTGGCTGGGGTCGAGGTCGAGGTACTCCGCGGCGACGTCGGCGAGCAGCGCGCGGTCGTGGCTGACCAGCGCGACGCCGCCGTCGTGCCCGCGCAGGCGGGCGGTGAGGAACGCGAGGCCGTCGGCGTCGAGGTGGTTGCCGGGCTCGTCGAGCAGCAGGAAGTCGTGCCGGGCGCCGAGCAGGCAGGCCAGGCGCACGCGGTAGCGCTGCCCGACCGACAGCGTGCTCAGTTCGCGGGTCCGGTCGGTGCAGGCGGCGAGGGCTTCGAGGGCGACGTCGACGCGGCGCTCGGCGTCCCACGCGTCCAGACGCGTGGCCGCTTCGAGCGCGACGGCGTAGCTGTCCTCCTCGAAGTCCGAAGCCGCCGCTTCGAGCGCTCGCAAGGCGGCGTGGGCTTCGCGAAGTGCCTCGGTGGTCAGGGTGCCGACGGTTTCGCCGGACCGGAACGGCAGCGCCTGCCGGGCGACGCCGATGGTGCCCGTCCGGTGGACGGTGCCGTGGTCCGGCGCCCGGAGCCCGGCGAGGACGTGCAGCAGCGTGGTCTTGCCGCGCCCGTTCTCGCCGACGATCGCCAGCCGGGACCGGGCCGAGACGGTGACGCTCACGTCGTGCAGGACGCGGCGGGAGCCGAGCGTGACGCCGACGCCTTCCGCGCGCAGGTGGGCGTGTTCGGTCGCAAGGGGATTCAAAGGATGCTCCGCAGCTCTGGAGGGAGCCGGGCAGCACAAGAGGGGCCGCCCGGCGATGGCCGGAACGGCGGGCAGGAAAGAGTGCGCCGCCGCTAGCGGCGGTTGCGCAACCTCGCGAAGACGGCGAAGGAGAACGTCATGATCGCGAGGCTAGTGCGGCGCGGGAAGGCGGCCAAGCGAATTTCGGCGCGGGGAGAGGTCCGAGACGGGCGGGCGACGGCCGCGAGCCGCTGGGGACAGAAGCCGGCCGCGAGCAGCCGGGCAGGGGGCTGCTCGCGGCCGGCACCCCGGGGCCGCGGGGACGTCACACCTTGAAGTTCAACAGCTGCTTCACCTCGGCGGTCCGCGACTCGATCACCCGGCGGGCCAGATCCCGCGCCGGGCCGTTGATCCCGCCGTTCGCCGAGTTCTCCGTCTGGGCCAGCTCGACCGCCCCTTGCTGCTGGCCGGTCAGCACGTCCAGGAACTTGCGGGGGAACTCGCCGGCCGGGGCCGTGCCGAGTGCTCCCACCACGTCCGGTGCCGTCATCTTCATGCCGCCGTGGCCCGCGTGGGCCTGCGGGTTCATGTCCATCGACTCCGGCCGGCCCCAGGCGCGCAACCAGTTCTTCATGTCGGCGATCTCGGTCTGCTGGGTCGACTCGATCGCCGCCGCGAGCTCCTTCAGCGCCGGGGGCAACGGGTGGTCCGCGGCCAGCCGGACGATGTCGATGCCCTGCTGGTTCTGCGGGATCAGCATCTGCAGGAACATCACGTCGGCCGCGTTGTACGCGGGTGGAGCCGCCGTCGCGCTGCAACCCGTCAGCAGCAGCGCGACAGCGGCGAGCCATATCCTCACTGGCGCTGCCAGAGCGCCGGGGTGTTCGGCGGCTCCCAGCCCGCGATCGCCGTGTGCGGCTGGATGCAGCGGTAGCTCACCCCGTTGTAGGTGACCACGTCACCGACCTTGTACGCCGTCCCGGCCGCCCACGTGCCGCTCGACGGCGGCGGCGTGGTCGTGGTCGTCGGCGGCGTGGTCGTGGTCGTCGGCGGGCGGGTCGTGGTCGGGGGCGGGGTCGTCGTGGTCGGCGGTGGGGTCGTGGTGCCACCTCCGCCGATCTGGAGGTCGACGCAGCTGTAGAACGCGTTGGCCGTGTCGGAGATGTTCCAGATCGCCAGCACCTTGACCCGGCCCGAGTACCCGGCCAGGTTCACCGTGTGCGAGACGGTCGCCGGGGGCTGCTGGTTGTTGCCCGCGATGTTCGCCACGCGCGTGCCGCCGATGTAGTACTCGTAGCTCGCGGTGGCGTGCCGGGCGGTGAACACCCAGTTGAACGTCACCGTCGTGCCGACCGACTTGGCGGGCCACGGCTTCGACTCGTCGGCCAGCTCGGCGAACTGCGACAGTCCGGCGTTGCAGCTGCGCAGGCCCTTGGGCCCTTCGACACTCTGGGGTTCGTAGACGATCTGGCCGCAGTTCGGGACCTTCCCGGCCGCGCAGTTCGCCTGCCGGCTGGGCGGGTCGGAGATGTAGCCGTGGGCGCTCGCGGTGGTGGCGGGGAGGACGACGACCAGTACGGGGGCGAGCAGGACCCCGGCCGCGGCCGCGAAAAGCTTTCTGTTCCAGGTCATTTCGGCTCCTCGAGGGGGAACAGCGTCGTTCCAAGGGGAGGACGAGCGAGCACATCCGGGGAAGATGTGGTCTAGACCATAAGTCGATTCGGGCACAACGGTCAATCAACTACAGCCGTTCGGAGAGATCGCTAGCCCGCTCGGCTCAGTGCGAAGGTCGCGCCGGTTGCTGCAGGTGTTCGCCGAAGAACGCCGTCACCCGGCGCCACGCGTCCTCGGACGCCTCGTGGTGGTAGGTGAACCCGACCACCTTGAGCAGCAGGTTCAGCGGCGCCGCGACGTCGATCTTGTTGGCGAACCCGTGGCTCGCGCCGTCGTACTCCTTGACGTCGTGCGGGATTTCACGCTCGGTGAGCGCCGTCTCGAGCTTCGCCGCCGCGCCGCGCAGTGAGAAGTCCTTCTTGCCGAAGCTCGCGACGATCGGGCAGGCGTCGTCGAGCACCGAGAGGTTCTTCGGCAGCTGCCCGTAGTAGGGCGCCGACGCCTCGAAGCCGCGTGACGCCGCGACGAGCGCGAAGCCGCCACCCATGCAGAACCCGGCGATGCCGATCCGGCCCGACGAGTCCGGGCGGGCGGCCAGGAGCGCGCGCGACGCCTCGATGTCGTCGAACGTCCGGCCCTGGTTCGCGAACATGTCCGAGAACACGCGGCGCACGCAGCGGCGCATCCCGCCGCGCGAGTACAGGTCCGGGCTGAGCGCGAGGTAGCCCTCGGCGGCGAAGCGGTCGGTGATGTTCTTCGTGTCCTGGCTCAGCCCGAACGCGTCGTGGATGAGCACCACGCCCGGGTGCGGTCCCGCGCCGGCGGGCTCCGCCAGGTAGCCGCCGATCGTGCCGTCCGAAACCGGAATAGTCATCTCCATATCGGCGAAGATAGCGAGGATCGACGCCTGCCGCGCGTGCCTAGTCCATGGTGAACGGGTCGAAGCGGATGCGCTCGAGCTCGACGCCGGCGGTCAGCAGCTTCGCGATCGTCGCCCGGATCATCTCGGGTGAACCGGAGACGAGGACCTCGTGGTCCTTCCACGCGCCGCGCTGGGTCACCGCGTGGGCGAGCGTGCCGCGGTCGCCGCCGGGCACCGCGCCCTCCTCGGTGACCGGGGTGACCGTCAGCCACTTCGACACCGCGGTCAGCCGCCGGAGGTCGTCCAGCGCGTAGAGGTCCTCCGGTCTTCGGCCGCCGAAGAACAGGTGCACCGGCGGGTTGCGCTTCCAGTGCGCGAGGTCGTCGAGGATCGAGACGAACGGGGTGACCCCGGTCCCGCCGGCGATCATCAGCAGCCGCTTCCGCGTCGCGGTCGGGCGGACGTTGAGCGCGCCCATCGCCGGCCCCAGCCGCCAGACGTCCCCCGGCTTCGTGTGGTTGACGATGGAGCCGCTGACCCAGCCGCCCGGCACCGCGCGCACGTGGAACGACATCTGGCCGTCGCCGCGCGGCGCGCTCGCCGGGGAGAGGTAGCGCCACATCCGCGGCCGCTGCGGCACCTCGACGCTGATGTAGCTGCCCGCCCGGTACGGCAGCAGCCCCTCGGTCTGCACCCGCACCATCGCGACGTCGCGGGACAGCTTGCGGTGGTCGAGCACCCGCGCCGCCCACGACGCCGGCCCGGTCTCCGCCTGCGCGGCCTCGCGCATGGTCTTGGCGATGAGGCCGTACGCCGTCGTCCACGCGGCCTCCACCTCGTGCGTCCAGCTCTGCTTCAGGAACCGCTTCAACGCGGCCAGCAGCGCGGTGCCGACGGCGTCGTAGTGGCGGGAGATGACGGCGAACTTGCGGTGGTCGCGGCCCAGCTGCGCGAGGAAGGTGATGAGCTCGTCGGGCCGGTCGACCATCTGCACGACGTACACCAGCGCGCGCAGCAACCGGCTCCGCTGACCCGTCATGGTGACCGGGAACATGTCCCGGCATTCCGGGGCGATGACGAACAACGCGCCGTAGAAGTACTGCGCGACTTCGTCCGCTTTCGGCTCGATCTCCGCAAAACTTTCACGAATAAGCCTGGCCAGTTCGCGGCCTTCCACCGCGGAAACGGGAACGGTCTGCGGCGGTGGTTGTACCTTCAATGATTCGGCGTTCATCGGGAACGGTAATCTCCAGTCGTGCATTGGCTTTTCGTGCCGTGTGTGCGGCGTCGCCGTGCGGTGCCGCCCCCGAGGGTTCCTGACTGTAGGCGAATTCCCGTGCAGATGCGCGTGATTCCGCGCGGTCCGCTCGAACGGAGCAATTTCGCCACACGCGGTCAACGTCGTCTGGCGCTGCGTAAAAACGATCACCCGGACGGTTTACGCGAGTCGCGTAACAATTCTCGTGTTTCGTTCGATTCGTGCGCGGAAGGAGTGTGTCCGGCGAATTGCGGTGCTAGTCGATCGTGAACGGGTCGTACTGGATCTGGTCCAGCG
This sequence comes from Amycolatopsis sp. NPDC003865, assembly GCF_053605345.1. Lineage (NCBI taxonomy): Bacteria > Bacillati > Actinomycetota > Actinomycetes > Pseudonocardiales > Pseudonocardiaceae > Amycolatopsis > Amycolatopsis sp. NPDC003865. The sequence goes on from NZ_JBSGJA010000002.1 coordinate 481,981, forward strand.
CGCTGCCCGCGACCAGCATGCGCGACACCGTCGCGCGGATCATCGCCGGCGAACCGGAGACGAGGATGTCGTGCTCCGGCCAGGAGCCGTACCGCGTGACCGCCTCGGCCAGCGTGCCCTGCTCGAACCCGGGGACGTCGCCGCCGTGCTCCACCACGGGCGTCACGTTCAGCCAGGGGTTGACCGACGCGAGCGCGCGCAGCTCTTCGAGGTCGTACAGGTCCTCGCGGGCCGGCCCGCCGTAGAAGAGGTGCGTCTTCGGGTTCTCGCCCCACAGCGCGAGGTGGTCGAGGATCGAGCGCAGCGGCGCGACACCCGTCCCGCCCGCGACCATCAGCACGCCCCGTGACGTTTCGCGGTCGACCGTCAGCCTGCCGAGTGGCGGGCCGAGCCGCCAGACGTCGCCGGGCTGGGTGTGGCTGACTATCGCCCTGGACACCCAGCCGCCGTCGATCGCGCGGACGTGGAACTCGATGCCGCCGTCCTCGCGCGGGGCGTTCGCCGGCGAAAGGTAGCGCCACAGCCGCGGCCGCTGCGGGACTTCGACGCTCACGTACTGGCCGGGCTGGTAGGGCACGGGCTGGTCGGGCAGCAGCCGGACCAGCGCGAGGTCCCAGGTCAGCCGCCGGTGCTCGACGACGGTCGCCGACCACGACGGCGGGTTGGTGTCGGCCGCGGCGGCGTCCTGCATGGCCCGCGCGGCGATGGTGAACGCCTCGGCCCACGCGCGCTCGACCTCGGGTGTCCACTCCCGGCCGAGGTGGTTCTTCAGCGAGGCGAGCAGCGCCGTGCCGACGGCTTCGTAGTGCCGCGGGACCACGCCGAACTTGCGGTGGTCGCGCCCCAGCTGCCGCAGGAACGGCGCGAGGTCGTCGGGCCGGTCGACCATCTGCACGATGTGCACCAGGGCGCGCACCAGCCTGCCGCGCTGGATCTCCATGTTGATCGGGAAGAAGTCGCGCGTGGTCGGCGCGAGGGTGAACAGCATCCCGTAGAAGAACTGGGAGATCTCGGCGATGTAGGGCTCCGACTTGGCCCAGCTGTCCCGGATGAGCCGGACCATCGCGGCGACGGCCGCCGGGGCCTCACGCGGGGCCGAAGACCTGGGGAGCGGGCTGACCGAGTCGGCGGTCATGGGTTGCGGCCGCCTCCTGGATCCATCGCCACTGCTTGCACCTCGTCAGTCGGCCGCGCCGCGCGCGCGTCCGTCCGCAGGGTAGCCGCCGGGCGCCCTTTTGCCCGCATTGTTGCTCCGACCGGGTGTATTGCGGCCGGTGACGGCGTGGGCGACCTCACCGGGCTGATCCTTGCTCGCGCAAGCGATCGAGAATAAACTTGTATTGCACAAGTATTACAGGGAGGGTCCTGATGGGCTTCGACGACACCGACGACGACGTCCGGGTCGAGCTCATGCGTGAGCTGAAGACCGCGTCGCAGCTCCAGCACGCCTGGATCATGCAGGCGTGGCAGGACCAGCCCGGGCTGCACCCGGCGGCCGCGATGCTGCTGTCCGACCTCGCCAAGAACGGCGAAGCCCGGCCGTCCGAACTGGCCAAGCGCCGGTTCGTCGACCTGTCGGTGGTCTCCCGGCAGATCACGCAGCTGTCCGCCGCCGGACTGGTGGACCGCCGTCCCGCGCCCGAGGACGGCCGCGCGTCCTTGGTGAGCGTGTCCGAGAAGGGCCGGGCCGAGCTCGCCCGCTGGCGGGCCAACTACCTCGAGTTCATGGAGCAGGCGCTCGGTGGCTGGGACGACGAGCGCGTCACCGACCTCACCGGACGGCTCGCCGAGATGAACGCCGACCTCCGGCGGGCCCTCGGCGGCGCCGCCTGCCTGGCCGACACGAACAAGTGACGCGAGTGCTCGCGCAGGCGCACCGGCAGTTGCATTCTGCACTCCGGAATGTGTCCGTTCGGGCCTGACTCTGCGGCGTGCCCCAGGGTTAACGTCGGAAGGTGACGCGTAGCCGGGTCGCACTGCTGTGCGCGCTGGGGATCGACAACTTCGGCTCAGGTCTGTTCCTCCCGTTGGCGCTGGTCTACGTGACGCAGGTGGTCGGCGTTCCGCTCGCGGTGGCGGGCACGGCCGTCACGCTCGGCACCGTCGGCGGGCTGGTCGTGCCGCCGCTGGCCGGCCGGCTCGTCGACCGCGTCGGACCACGGACCGTGGTCATCGGCGCCCAGCTGCTGCAGGCCGCCGGCGCGGGTGCCTACCTGCTCGCCGACGCCGCCGGACCGGTCGTGGCCGCCGCGGTGCTGCTCGCCACCGGCCAGCAGCTCTTCTACAGCTCCCTGTTCGTGCTCATCGCCGACGTCGCGGGCGACGTCCCGAAGGATCGGCCGTTCGCCGAGGTGGGGATGGTGCGGGCCGGCTGCTTCGGCCTCGGTGGGCTCGTCGCGGGGGCACTGCTGACCTGGCTCGGCGAGGGCGGGTACCGGGTCGCGCTCGTCCTCGACGCCTTGACGTTCTTCGTGGCCGCGTCGGTCCTGGCCGTGTTCGTCCGGCTCGCGCGGCCGCACAAGAAGCAGTGCGAACGGTCGGTCAAGGTGCTGCGCGACCGGCCGTACCTCGCCCTGATCCTCTTCAGCGGCCTCTTCGGGCTCTCCCTCGACTTCTTCCTGATCGGCACGCCGGTGTTCGTGCTCGACCGGCTGCACGGCCCGGCCTGGCTGCCGGGCGCGATCCTCGCCCTGCTGACCGTGCTGACCAGCGTCGGCGGCACGCTCGCGCTGCGGCTCACCGCCCGGCTGACCCGGATCGCGGCGATGCGCGCGGGCTCGGCGCTGTTCGCCGTCTGGTGCCTGGTCACCCTCGGCGTGCTGCTCGTCCCGGATGGCTGGCAGGTGGCGTACCTGCTGGTCTCCACGCTCATCTTCGCCGCGGGCGACCTCGTCTTCGGGCCGCGTTCGGGTGCGCTCGCCGAGGCCGCGGCACCTCCGGTGGCCCGCGGCCGTTATCTGGCCGCGTACCAGTACGCGTTCACGGTGGCGCAGGTCATCGCGCCCGCCGTGGTGGCGTTGTTCTCGGTCGCCGACTGGTTACCCTGGGTGCTGGTCGGGGCGTGCGCCGGGCTCGCCGTCGCCGGGCTGGGGATGCTCGGGTCGCGGTTGCCGGCGGGCGCCGTCGCACCCGGTCAGAGTTGAGCGGAACAGACTCAAGTTTTCGTGCGTTAGAGATAGTGACAGGTCACGGTCAGGCCTGTCACCTGGACTTTTGAAGTACCGAGCATGAGGTGAGGGATGGACGCTTTCAACCCGACCACGAAGACCCAGCAGGCGATCTCGTCCGCGGCGCAGGCGGCCACCATGGCCGGCAACCCGCACGTGTCGGCCGCCCATCTGCTGGGCGCCCTGCTGGCGCAGGGTGAGGGGCTGACCGCACCGCTGCTGACCGCGGTCGGGGCCGACCCGGGGGTGGTGCACAAGGAGCTCGAGCCGCTGATCGCGGCGCTGCCGTCCGCGACCGGCGCGACGGTGTCGAGCCCGCAGTTCGACACCTTCGCCGTCAAGTCGCTGACGCGTGCCCAGAAGCTGGCCACCGAGCTGGGCGACGAGTACGTCTCGACCGAGCACCTGCTCGTCGGGCTCGCCACCGAAGGCGGCCAGGTGGCCGACCTGCTCAAGCGCCACGGCGCGACGCCGGACGCGCTGCAGGAGGCGTTCGTCAAGGTCCGCGGCTCCGCCCGGATCACCAGCGAAGACCCGGAGAGCACGTTCAAGGCGCTGGAGAAGTACGGCGTCGACCTGACCGAGCGCGCCCGGAACGGCGAGCTCGACCCGGTCATCGGACGCGACACCGAGATCCGCCGCGTCGTGCAGGTGCTGTCTCGGCGCACGAAGAACAACCCGGTGCTGATCGGCGAGCCGGGCGTCGGCAAGACGGCCATCGTCGAAGGCCTGGCCCAGCGCATCGTCGCCGGGGATGTGCCCGAGTCGCTGCGCGGCAAGCGCGTCGTCGCCCTCGACCTCGGGTCGATGGTGGCCGGCGCGAAGTTCCGCGGTGAGTTCGAGGAGCGGCTGAAGGCCGTGCTCAAGGAGATCACCGACTCCGCGGGCGAGGTCATCACCTTCATCGACGAGCTGCACACGATCGTCGGCGCCGGCGCGACCGGCGAGGGTGCGATGGACGCGGGCAACATGATCAAGCCGATGCTCGCCCGCGGCGAGCTGCGAATGGTCGGCGCGACCACGCTCGACGAGTACCGCCAGCACATCGAGAAGGACGCCGCTCTCGAGCGGCGCTTCCAGCAGGTGCTCGTCGGCGAGCCGTCGCCGGAGGACACCATCGCGATCCTGCGCGGCCTCAAGGAGCGTTACGAGGTGCACCACGGTGTCCGGATCACGGACGCCGCGCTGGTCGCCGCCGCGACGCTCTCCGATCGCTACATCACCGCGCGCTTCCTGCCGGACAAGGCGATCGACCTGGTCGACGAGGCCGCGTCGAAGCTGCGCATGGAGATCGACTCGCGGCCGGTGGAGATCGACGAGGTCGAGCGCGCCGTGCGGCGGATGGAGATCGAGGAGATGGCGCTCGCCAAGGAGGACGACGCCGCCTCGAAGGAACGGCTCAACGCGTTGCGCGCTGAGCTGGCCGAGAAGCGCGAGACGCTGACGGCGCTGACCGCGCGCTGGCAGAACGAGAAGGGCTCGATCGAGAAGGTCCGCGAGCTCAAGGAGCAGCTCGAGCAGCTGCGGGGCGAGTCCGAACGCGCCGAGCGCGACGGTGACCTGGGCAAGGCCGCCGAGCTGCGGTACGGCCGGATCCCGGCGCTGGAGAAGGAGTTCGAAGCGGCCACCGCGGCGAGCGAGGTCAGCCAGCAGAACGTGATGCTCAAGGAAGAGGTCGGCGCGGACGACGTCGCCGACGTCGTGAGCGCGTGGACCGGCATCCCGGCCGGCCGGCTGCTCGAGGGTGAGACCGGCAAGCTGCTCCGGATGGAGGAGGAGCTGGGCCGCCGGGTCATCGGGCAGGCCGAGGCCGTGCAGGTCGTGTCGGACGCGGTGCGCCGCGCCCGGGCCGGTGTCGCCGACCCCGACCGCCCGACCGGCTCGTTCCTGTTCCTCGGCCCGACCGGCGTCGGCAAGACCGAGCTGGCCAAGGCGCTGGCCGAGTTCCTGTTCGACGACGAGCGGGCGATGCAGCGCATCGACATGAGCGAGTACGCCGAGAAGCACTCGGTGGCGCGCCTGGTCGGCGCCCCGCCGGGGTACGTCGGGTACGACCAGGGTGGCCAGCTGACCGAGGCCGTCCGGCGCCGGCCGTACTCGGTGGTGCTGCTCGACGAGGTGGAGAAGGCCCACCCGGACGTCTTCGACGTGCTGCTGCAGGTCCTCGACGACGGGCGGCTGACCGACGGCCAGGGCCGGACGGTGGACTTCCGCAACACCATCCTGATCCTGACCTCGAACCTCGGTTCGCAGGCCATCGCCGACCCGTCGCTCGACGAGCGGCAGCGTCGGGACGCGGTGCTGAACGTGGTGCAGCGGCAGTTCAAGCCGGAGTTCCTCAACCGGCTTGACGACATCGTCGTGTTCCACTCGCTCGGCACCGAGCAGCTGACGTCCATTGTGGACATCCAGGTGGCGCGGCTGGCCGCGCGGCTGGCGCAGCGCCGGCTCAACCTGGAGGTCACCGACGGTGCCCGCGAGTGGCTGGCGCTGAACGGCTTCGACCCGATCTACGGTGCCCGCCCGCTGCGGCGGCTGGTCCAGTCGGCGATCGGCGACAAGCTGGCGAAGGAGCTGCTGTCGGGTGAGATCCGCGACGGCGACACGGTCCGGGTGGACATCCCGGAGCTGGAAGCCGGTGACGCGCTGACGGTCCAGCGCGTCTGAGTTTCACCAGGCCAACCGGCGTTCGTCTTCGTAGACGGCGCCGGTTGGCCCGTTTTCGTCCACAGTGGCCAGCCGGATGGCCACTGCCGCGCCCTCTTCCGGGGTGCGGGTGCCGCGGAAGCCGTTGAAGTCCGTGGCGACGTGGCCGGGTGCCGCGCCGTTGACCTTGATGGCCGTGTCCGCCAGTTCGCGTGCGTAGTGGACGGTGATCGCGTTGAGCGCGGTCTTCGAGCTGGAGTAGGGCATCGACGGCTGACCCGCCCATGCGCCCGCTTCGCCGATCGAGCCGCGCTTGCTGGTCACGTTCACGATCCGGCCCGCCGGTGAGCGCCGCAGCAGCGGCAGGAACGCGTTGGTCACCCGGACCACGGCGAACACGTTGGTCTCGTAGACCTCCCGCAGGCTCTCCGCGAACTCTTCGGACGGCTTCCCGTACCCGCCGGTGTTGATCCCGGCGTTGTTGACGAGCACGTCCAGCTCGCCGATCTCCGCCACCGCCTTCGCGACGTCCTCGTCGGACCGGACGTCGAGGCGCACGAACCGCGCGCCGATCTCCGCGGCGGCGGCCTTCCCGGCCGCTTCGTCGCGGGCTCCCACGTAGACGGTCATTCCCCGGCCGGCCAGCCCGGCCGCGATCGCTTTGCCGATGCCCTTGTTCGCGCCGGTCACCAATGCTGTTGTCATGACAACACCGTACGCGTCTGTTGTTGTCATGACAACATCGACGTAGGGTGGCGCGGTGGACCGGCTCAGCAAGGACGAGATGGCGTTGTGGCACGCGTGGAAGCGTGCCGCCGAAACGGTGCGGGCCCGGGTGGCCGAGGATGTCGCCGCCGCGACCGGACTGTCCGATCCGGACTTCGGCGTGCTCACCCGCGTCACCGAGGACGGGCGCGGACGGTTGCGGCAGAACCAGCTCGCCGACTCGATGGGCTGGCACCGCAGCCGGTTGTCCCACCACCTGACCCGCATGGAGCAGCGCGGGCTCGTCACGCGGCGGCCGGTCGACGGCGGTGTCGAAGTCGTCGTCACCGACGCCGGACGGGCGGAAGCCGCCCGGGCGCGGCCGGTGCACGCCCGGGCCGTGCGGGCGCACCTGGTCGAACCGCTCGGAAAAGCCGACCGTGCCACGTTCTTCGCGTGCCTTGAAGCCCTGACCGAATCGCGCGATTAGGCGATTTGTCGACCCGGGGACGGGGAAATGGTCCGAACGGGCCAGGCGACACGGGTACCGGCGATCATCTCTTCGGCGTAGCAGGCGATACCCTGCACGTCGTGGGTATTCCGGCGTGGATCTGGTTCGTCATCGCGGCCGTCGCCCTGGTGGCGGGCCTCGGGCTGCTCGCTGCCGACCGGGCGAAGGAGGGCTCGCGCAACCGCGAGCGCATGCGCTGGGCCCAGTTGCGCGGCTGGCAGTTCGTCGAAGAGGACGAACGGCTGCCGCAGCAGTGGTCCGGTGGGGCCATCGGCTACTTCGGCGCGGACGCCGCCGTGAACGTCGTCGCGGGGTCGACCTTCACCTCCGACGGCCGCCGCCCGGTGTTCATCTTCGACATCGAGTCAGAGGGCCAGATCCCCGCGGTCGTCGTCGCCGTGCGCTGCAACAAGAAGCACCGGATCCCGATCGAGATGTGGCTGTCGAGCGTGCCGTTCCAGCGCGCCGACATGCCCGAGATGCTCGGCCCGATCGGTTCGCGCTACGCCTTCGCGGACGACGCCGACGGTGCCCGCGTGGTCATCACCCAGGAGCTCGTCGACGCCGCGGACCAGCTCGGCGGCGACGTCGGCGTGGCGTGGCTCGAAAACGAGTGGGTGCTCGCCAGCGTCGTCCCGACCGCCGGCCCGTCGCGGCTCGAGCGGCTGCTGCGCGACCTCGGCGAGATCGCGGACATCGTCGACCCGTTCGACGAGGACTACGACGCGGGCCGCCACCAGGCGAGCGCGCCGATCCCGTCCGCCGGGGGGAACCCGCCGACCCCGGCCGCCGGGACGCCGATCCCGCCGCCCGCCGAGCCGCGGGACTAGAGCACCGGCTGGTCGAGCACGCTGGCCGACAGCGTGCCGCGCAGCGACGTCGTGCCGCCCTGGACGTGGACCACGTGGTCGACGCCGAGGTCGCCGCTGAACGAGCCCGCCGTCGTCCTGACCAGGCCGGACGCCGGTCCGAGCTGACCGCCGAGTTCGTGCGCCTGCCCCACGTCGAGGTCGCCCGCGAAGCTGCCGATGGCGTGCACCTCCGACGTCGTCCCGACCGCGCCCAGCTGACCGAGGTCGACGGCCTGGCCGGACGAGTGGCGAGCGGCCACCCCGCCCGAGAGGTCCCCGGCGAAGAGCCCCGCGTCGAGCTGCTCGGCGTTCTCGCTCAGGACGTCGACGCCGTGGCCGAGCCAGACGCCTTGGCGGGCCCGTTCGACCGCGCCCGCGCGATCGCCGCGCGTGGCGGCCGCCTCCGTCTGGTCGGCCGCCACCCGGACGTCGCCGAGCTGCTTGCCGACGAAGTCGCGGCGGCTCGCCGAGAGCGTGTCGCCGTCGTTGTCGAGCGTCGTGGTGTGCCGGTGGTCGAGGGGCAGGGTGAGGTCGGCCGGGGACGCGAGCGCCGTCGCGGGGGCCGCGAACAGGAGGGCCACGGGCGCGGCGACCTTGGGCAGGTAGCCGCTCTTGCGCCTGCTGTGCTTACCCATGCGCGGACGATAGCCCGGTGGCGAATCGGGTGCATCCGGAGGCTCTGACCTGTGGGTATCGTTCACCCACATGACCACCACCGCTCTCATCACGGGTGCCACCGCGGGCATCGGCGCGCAGTTCGCGCGCACGCTCGCCGCCGAGAAGTACGACCTGGTGCTCGTCGCGCGCGACACCGCGCGGCTGGAGGCCTACGCCGCTGAGCTGCGGGAACAGCACGGGGTCGCCGTCGAGGTGCTGCCGGCTGACTTGTCCGAAGTGGACGGCCGGGCGGCGGTCGAGGAGCGGCTCGCCGCCGGGCCGGTCGACCTGCTGGTGAACAACGCCGGGTTCGGGCTCAACGGCGACTTCTGGACCATCCCGCCGGACGCGCTGCAGCGCCAGCTCGACGTCAACGTGACGGCCGTGCTGCGGCTGACCCGGGCCGCGCTGCCCGGCATGATCGAGCGCGGCCACGGCGACATCATCCAGGTCAGCAGCGTCGCGGGCTTCTTCAGCGGCCGTGGCTCGACCTACACGGCCAGCAAGAACTGGGTCACCTCGTTCACCGAAGGCATCGCCGCGTCGCTGCCGAAGGGCGTCCGGATGATGGCGCTTTGCCCCGGGTTCACCGCGACCGAGTTCCACCAGCGGGCCGGCATCGGGAAACCGGGCCCGAAAATCGCCTGGCTGGGTGTCGAACAGGTGGTCGGCGAGGCGCTCGCGGACCTGCGTCGCGGCAAGGTGATCTCGGTGCCGAGCCTGCAGTACAAGGCCGTCGTCGCGATCGGCGGGCTGCTGCCGCGCGCGGTGCTGCGCCGGATCAGCGGCGGTTTCGGCGGCAAGGGCCGCACCTGAGTAGGGCTGTCCCTACCGGCAAGACGCACGCGCGCACCAGGGTGGTTGCCCGACCGGCTCAATAGCGTTTTCCCCATGACGAATGAGGCGGTGCGGCTCGAGGCCGTGCGCAAGGAGTACGGCGGCGTGGTCGCGCTGGACGGGGTTTCGATCTCGTTCCCGCGCGGCGGGTTCACGGCGGTGATGGGCCCCTCCGGTTCGGGCAAGAGCACCTTCCTGCACTGCGCGGCGGGCCTCGACCGGCCGACGTCGGGCCGGGTCGTGCTCGACGGCCAGGACCTCGACGGCAAGAACGAGACCTACCTGACGAAGCTGCGGCGCGACCGCGTCGGCTTCGTCTTCCAGGCGTTCAACCTGCTCCCGGCGCTGACCGTCGAGCAGAACGTCGTGCTGCCGCTGCAGCTGGCGGGCAGGCGCCCGGACAAGCGGCTGGTCGCGCGGATCCTCGCGCACGTCGGGCTCGACGGGCGCCGCAAGCACCTGCCCGGTCAGCTGTCGGGCGGGCAGGCCCAGCGCGTCGCGATCGCGCGGGCCCTGGTCACCGATCCCGCCGTGCTGTTCGCCGACGAGCCGACCGGCGCGCTCGACACCCGCACCGCCGCCGACGTGCTCGGCCTGCTGCGCGACTCCGTCCGGTCGTCCGGGCAGACGGTGATCATGGTGACGCACGACCCGGTCGCCGCGTCCTACGCCGACCAGGTCGTGTTCCTGGCCGACGGCCGGATCGCCGGGCGCCTGGACCGGCCGACCGCGGAAGCCGTCGCCGAGCGGATGACCCACCTGGGCGCGTGGGGCCGGGTGGCGGCGTGATGTTCTCCCTCGCGCTGCGGACGCTGCGCCTGCGCAAGGGCGGCTTCCTGGCGACGTTCGTCGCCGTGTTCTTCGGCGCGCTGATCGTCTCGGCGTGCGGTGGCCTGATGGAGACCGGCATCCGGTCCGAGACGCCGGTGCAGCGGCTGGCGGCGGCGCCGATCGTCGTCGGCGGGCAGCAAACGCTTGCGGTGCCCGAAGACGACCCGGCGACCCTCGACCCCGAGGAGAAGCACAAGTACAAGAACGCGACCCTGCCCGAGCGCGTCCGGGTCGACGCGGCGCTGGCCGACCGCCTACGTGCGGTCCCCGGCGTCACGAACGTGGTCGGCGAGGTCAGCTTCCCGGTGCGGCTCGGCGCGGCGAGCGCGCTCGGGCACGCGTGGGACTCCGCCGCGCTGACGCCGTACGCGTTGACCGGCGACGCGCCGAAGCCGGGTGAAGTGGTCGTTGACGCCGACATGGGGATCGCCGCCGGGACCACTCTGCCCGTTGCCGCACACGGGACCATCGCCCAGTACCGCGTGTCCGGCGTCGCGAAGGCGCCCCGGTCCATGCGGGACCCGGCGCTGTTCTTCGCGGCCTCCGACGCGGAACGGCTCTCGGGACACCCGGGGCAGTTCGACGCGATCGGTGTCTTCGGCGGGGACGCGGCCGCGGTGTCGGCGGTCGTCGGCGACGCCGGCGTCGTGACGACCGGGGCCGACCGCGGGGCGCTGGAGTTCCCCGAGGTGACCAAGAGCGGCGAGAACCTGATCGTGCTCGCCGCCGTCTCGGGCGGGTTGTCGGCGATGGTCATGGTGTTCGTCGTCGCGGGCACGCTCACGCTGTCGACCCAGCAGCGCCAGCGCGAACTCGCGCTGCTGCGGGCGATCGGCACGACCCCGCGGCAGCTGCGGCGGATGGTGCTCGGCGAGGCGCTCGTCGTCGGGCTGCTCGCGGTCGCCGTCGCGGTCGTGCTCGGGCCGGTGCTGGGGAACTGGCTGTTCGACCAGCTGGCGGCCAACCACGTCGTCCCGGACGTGCTGCGGTTCGGGCAGGGCTGGATCCCGGCGATCGTCGCCGCGGGCGCGTCGCTGCTGGCCGTCTTCGCCGCGTCCTTCGTGGCCGGACGGCGGGCTTCGAAGGTCCGCCCGACCGAAGCACTGGCCGAAGCGGCCGTCGAACGGCGCTGGCTTACGCCGATCCGCCTGATCACCGCGATCCTGTGCTTCGCGGGTGGCACGGCGCTGGCCGTCGTCACGGTCGCGGTGATGACCGGCCCGGTCGCGGCCAGCACGTCCGGCCCGGCGGTGATGCTGTGGGCGTTCGGCCTGGCGGCGATCAGCCCGGGCGTCACCAAGGTGACGGCGATGCTGCTGCGCTGGCCGGTGCAGGCGTTGAGCGGGGTCACCGGCCGGGTCGCGCTGCGCAACACCCGCGTCGGCGCGGTGCGGACGGCGGGCGCGGTCACCCCGATCATGCTCGCGGTCGGCATCGCGACCGCCAACATCTACCTGCAGACGACCCAGGAAGCCGTCTCGAACCAGGCGTACACCGAGGACCTGCGCGCGGACGCCGTCGTGGCCGGGCCGGGCGGGCTGGACCCGTCGGTGCTGGGCCGCGTGCGCGCGACGCCGGGGGTCGCGAGTGCCTCGGAGTACGTCACGAGCTCGGTGTTCGTCGAGAAGCCGTTCGACTCGAACCACGACGACGACGGCTGGCCCGCGCTGGGCGTCAGCGAGCTGACCGGGAACGCGATCGAGGTGCCGGACACGCTCGGCCGCCACGTCGGCGACATGCTGTCGCTGCGGCTCGGCGACGGCTCGCCGGTGGACGTGCGGGTGGCTTCCGTCGTCAAGCAGCGCGCCGGGTTCGAGAAGCTCGTGCTGCCCGCCGGGCTGCTCGCGCCGCACACGACGGCCGGGCTCGCCCCGCAGGTGCTGGTGCGGGCGGCCGAGGGCGTCGACACGGCGACGCTGACTTCGCGGCTTCGCGAGGCGACGGCGGGATTGCCGGTCTCCGTCGGTGATCGCGACGCGCTCATCGCGGCGCACGCGAAGGGCAACGAGGTCGGCGCGTGGGTCAACTACCTGCTCGTCGGGATGATCATCGCGTACACGGTGATCTCGGTGGTGAACACGCTGGTGATGGCCACCTCGAAGAGGCGGCGGGAGTTCGGGCTGCAGCGGCTGAGCGGGTTCACCCGCGGCCAGGTGCTGCGGATGGCCGGCGTCGAGGGCGGCCTGATCGCGGCCATCGCGGTGCTGCTCGGGACGCTCGTCGCGGCGGGCTCGATCGTGCCGTTCTGCCTGGTGGTCAGCGGATCGGTGCTGCCGTCGGGGCCGCTCGCGATCTACCTGGTGGTGCTCGCGATCGCCGTGGTGCTCTCGCTCGTGGCGATCCTCGTCCCGGCCTGGGCGGCGACGCGCGGGCGTGCGGTCGACGCCACATCGATCGGGGAGTGACGGCGGGCGTGTGTAAGACTCACGGCCGTGGCGAACCCCGGGTTGGATCAAGCGGCGAAACTCGAACTGGCCAGGCTGGTCACCGATCTTTCCGTGGTGCACGGAAAAGTGACCTTGGCGTCGGGCAAGGAAGCCGACTACTACATCGATCTCCGGCGCGCGACGCTGCACCACGCGGCCGCGCCGCTGATCGGCAAGCTCCTGCGCCAGCTGACGGCGGACTGGGACTACGTGGCGGCCGGCGGCCTGACGCTCGGCGCCGACCCGGTCGCGCTGGCGATGCTGCACTCGGCGGCGAACGACGGCGTGGTGCTGGACGCGTTCGTCGTCCGGAAGTCCGTCAAGGAACACGGCATGCAGCGCCGCATCGAGGGCATGGAGGTCCGCGGCCAGCGCGTGCTGGCGGTCGAGGACACGTCGACGACCGGCGGCAGCGTCCTGACGGCGGTCGAGGCCCTGCGCGAAGCGGGCGCGAACGTGATCGGCGTGGTGACGGTGGTCGACCGCGACACCGGGGCGCGGGAGGCCATCGAGAAGGAAGGCCTGGAGTACCGGTACATCCTCGGCAAGGACGACCTCGGCCTGGACTGACGCACCGGGCCGGGGACCCGCGGGTCCCCGGCCTTCGCGCGGCTCACTTCTTGAAGAGGTCCTTCGCGGCGTCCTTGACGTTCTCGACCGCGCCCTTCAGCCCGGCCTTCGCCTGGTCGGCCTGGCCCTCCGCCTTCAGCTGCTCGTCGCCGGTGGCGGCCCCGGCCGTCTCCTTCGCCTTGCCGCCCAGCTCCTCGGCCTTGTTGCTGATCTTGTCACCCAGCGACATCGCGCACCTCCCGTTCGGACGGCACCCCGGCGGGGCACCCTGCTGCCGGAAGGACCACCGGGGCGCGTGATCGTCACGGACTCGCCGTGGTGACTCAGGTCACCCACAATCGGCCCGTGACGTTTTCCGCCCGCCGGTGTCCTCCTCCCGAGGAGGTGCCGTGACGACCACCGCTACGCCGCTCGACGACGCGACCCTCGTCGGGCGCGCCAAAGACGGCGATGTGCAGGCCTACGAACAGCTCGTCCTGCGCTACCAGGGGCCGATGTTCCGGCTCGCCGTGAAGATGCTCGCGCACCGCGGGGACGCCGAAGACGTCGTGCAGGAGGTGTTCCTCAACGCCTGGCGCAAGCTCGGCCAGCTCGGGGACGACGCCGCGTTCGTCGGCTGGCTCTACCGGGCCACCACGAACCGGTGCCTCAACGCCATCCGCGCGCGCAAGCCGCAGGCGGACGTCGACCTGGACACCGCCGAGTCGCCGCGGGCGGACCTGCAGCCCGAGCGGGCCGCCCAGGTGAGCGGTCAGCTCGCGGCGTTGAACGCGGCGCTGGAACAGCTGACACCCGAGCAACGGGCGTGCTGGCTGCTCCGGGAAGTGCACGGCCGGTCCTACGAAGAGATCGGCGAAGTCGTCGGCGCGAACGCGACCGCGGTGCGCGGCCGGATCGCGCGGGCCAGGGCCCAGCTGGCGGAGGTGATGAAGCCATGGCGATGACGGACTACGAGCTGCCCTGCGAACGCGACGTCGAGCAGGTGTGGGAGCGGCTCGACGCGGTCGGCGCCGGGCTGGCCGACGAGCACGAACTGACCTGCCCGCACTGCCGGGCCGCGCGGGAAAGCCTGCTGGCGCTGCGGGAAGCGACGGCGGAACTGGTGGTGGAGGACGACGTGCCGCCGGCCTTGTTCGGCCGGATCATGTCCGCCGTGCGGGCCGAGGTGCGGCGCGGCTCGATGGTCGCGCTGCCGACCCCGGAACCCGGGTTCGTCGAGATCAGCGAGCAGGCCGTCGCGGCCGTGCTGCGGTACGCGGCGGACACGGTCGACGGCGTCCGGGCCCGGCGCTGCCGGATCCGCACCCTCGCCGAGGGCGGGGTCGAGGTCGAACTCACCCTCGCGGTGAGTCTCCGGAACGCTACCGGCGGTGAAGCGTTGGCGATGGTGCGGGAGCGGGTGACCGCGGCGGCCGCGGCCCGGGTCGGGCTGACGCTTGCGAGGCTCGACCTGCTCGTGGATGACATTTTCGAAGAAGACGCTGTCGGGGAGCCAGGGGAATGAGCGTTGAGTACGTCATCGCCGATCCGGTGATCGCCAGCGTGGCGGCGAAGGCGGCGATCACGACACCCGGCGTGGTGCGGCTCGAGCCGGGCCTGCGCGGCCTGGTGACGGCGTGGACGCGGGCCGCCCGCCAGCGCTGGAAGGGGCTCGACCCGGCGCCGGCGGACGGTGTCCGGGTGCGCACCGCGGACGGCCGGGTGACGGTCGAGGTCGACCTGGTCACGTCGGCGGCCGACCAGGCCGCGGCGGTGGGCCGGGCGGTGCAGCGCTCGGTCGGCCGGTTCGTCGCCGAGCAGACGGGCCTGGCCGTCGACGGGGTTTCGGTGTCCATCCTGGACATCGAGCCCCGGTGACCGGCGCCGAAGCCGTCGAGAAGATCGTCGGCGCCCTCGAATCCGTGGACGGCCTCCGGCCGGCGACCCCGATCTCCCCGGAGACGACGTGGCTGCCGGTCGACTGGGCCGGCCAGGCCGTCGACCTCTCGGCCGAAGTCGTCCAGATCCGCCTCATCGCCACGCGGCTGCCGATCCCGCCGCTGCTGGAGCAGGCCGCGGCCGTGGTGCGCCCGGTGCTGGCGGGCACCGAGTGGGAAGGCGCGCGGCTGCGGCTGGTCGTCACCGATCTCGACGGCGCGGCCTTCGGGAGACCCACGTCACAGTGATCACCTCCCGTCCTCAGGGTCCTTGCTTACGAAGGACCGAGACACCAGGGAGGACCACGATGACCGCCACGGCCGAGAAGACCGAGACCACCGCCCTCGTCACCAAGCAGGGCACCACCACGATCGCCGACACCGTCGTGCAGAAGATCGCCGGGCTCGCCGCGCGCGAGGTCAGCGGTGTGCACGACCTCGGTGGCGGCGCGGCGCGCGCGTTCGGGGCGCTGCGCGACCGCATCCCGGGCGCGTCGGCCAGTGCCGGCCAGGGCGTCTCGGTCGAGGTCGGTGAGAAGCAGGCCGCCGTCGACCTGCAGATCCTCGTCGACTACGGCGTCGCCATCGCCGACCTCGCGCGGTCGGTGCGCCGCAACGTCGTCACCTCGATCGAGCAGATGACCGGGCTGCAGGTCGTCGAGGTGAACATCAACGTCAGCGACGTCCACCTGCCCGGGGACGAGGCACCCGCGCCGTCCGACCGGGTCAGCTGATCCGGCGTACCGTCGGGGGCGTGGAAGAGCCGTCGAAGCCCGACGAGCCGCCGGACCGGCCCGGGCACACCCCGCCGTGGAAGAAGCCGCAGCCGTACCCGCACGAGGAGCCGACGCAGTACCCCGCGAAGCGCCCGCCGGAATTCCCACCGGGTGTGACGCCTCCGTCACCGCCCAGGTGAAAGGGTTGCTCCGCAGGGTTGAACATCACACACCCGGGCACTCTTAGGGGCGGCCGAATCCGATCAGCGGAGTAAAGTCGCTGGTAGGGGTCGGTGAAGGGGGCGTGCGGTGGCGAAGTTCCTGGCGGACGTGACAGTCGCGGTACACATCCTGGCCCTGCTGCTCATCGGTTTCGGCGGCTTCCTCGCCTGGCGCTGGCCCAAGCTGATCTTCGTGCACCTGCTGGGCGTCGCCTGGGGTGTCCTGGTCAACGTGGCGCCGGTGCCGTGCCCGTTCACCGCGCTGGAGAACTTCTTCCGGCACCAGCAGGGCCTCGGTGACCTGCCCGGCGGGTTCAACGCCTACTACCTCTACGACACGGTGTTCCCGCGGGCGTGGCTGCCGGTGATCGGCGTCGTCGCGATCGCGGTGGTCGTCTACTCCTACGTCGGCGTCTACCACCGCTGGCGCCACCGCGACCACAGCGAAGACGCCCGGACGCACCGGGTCCGCCTGGGCTGAGCGACAATCGGGGGGTGAGCACCTCCCCGGACGCCGGTCCCACCGAGTGGGTGGCCCGCGAAGAGGTCGGCGTCGGCCCGTGGCCGGGTGAGTGGCCGTCGGACGAGCGGTACGACCCGGACCTGCTGCGCGACGGCGACCGCCGCAACGTCGTCGACGCGTACCGCTACTGGCGCCGCGAGGCGATCGTGTCCGATGTGGACGCCCGGCGGCACCCGTTCCACGTGGCGATCGAGAACTTCCAGCACGACCACAACATCGGCACGGTGGTCCGCACGGCGAACGCCTTCGCGGCGGCGGAGGTGCACATCGTCGGCCGCCGCCGCTGGAACCGCCGCGGCGCGATGGTGACCGACCGCTACCAGCACCTCCGTCACCACGACGACGTCACCGGGCTGGTGTCGTTCGCGGCTTCGCAAGACCTGGCGGTGGTGGCCGTCGACAACACGCCGGGGTCCGAGCCGGTCGAGACGGCGACGCTGCCGCGCGAGTGCGTGCTCGTGTTCGGCCAGGAGGGGCCCGGGTTGTCCGAGGCCACGCGCGAAGCGGCGTCGCTGACGGTGTCGATCGCCCAGTTCGGGACGACCCGGTCGATCAACGCGGGCGTCGCGGCGGGGATCGTCATGCACGCCTGGGTCCGGCAGCACGCCGACCTGTCGACGGCCTGGTAGCTACGCCGGCGCGACCTCGACCGGGATGCCGTTCAGCACCGAGGTCCCCGACGGCACGTCGAGCAGCGTCTCGTCCGCGACCAGGTTCGAGTTGACCCCCGGGTTCGCGCTCGCCACGCGGGTCCGCGCGCCGTCGACGTCGTGGCCCCAGCCGTGCGGGATGCTGACCACGCCCTGGCGGACCTCGTCGGTCACCTCGACCGGCACCTCCAGCTTGCCCGCGCGGGACGTCACCGACGCCAGCGCGCCGTCGATGAGGCCGAGGCGCGTCGCGTCGGCCGGGTGGACCAGGACCGTGCAGCGGTTTCCGCCGCGGACCAGCGGCGCCAGGTTGTGCATCCACGAGTTGTTCGAGCTCAGGTGGCGCCGCCCGATCAGCACGAGACCGTCGTCCGCCGGCTTCGCCAGCTCGTCGCGCAGCCGCGGGACGTCTTTGACCACCGGTTCCGGTGCCAGCTCGATCCGCCCGGACGCCGTGCACAGCACCTCGGGGATCCGCGGCTTGAGCGGCCCGAAGTCCATTCCGTGCGGCGCGGCTTCGAGGTCGGCGAGCGTGACGTCGTACGGCCCGGCGCGCAGCAGCAGGTCCACCAGCCGCGCGGGCCCGGTGCGGTCGCCGGTGACGTCGAGCTTGTTCCGGCGCGCGGTTTCGGCGGCGACGAAGTCGTCCAGCGCGGCGACGTCCGCCTCGGGGCCCTGACCGGTGACGATGCCGGTGAGCCGCAGCATGGTCTCCCACTCCTGCGGCAGCTGCGACGGCAGCGTCGCCGGCGTCCAGTTGGCGACGTTGCGCACCGAGAGCTGGTAGAACGCCAGGTCGAAGTGCGGCCGTTCGAGCGGCGACGGGCCGGGCAGGATGACGTCGGCCCGGCGGGACGTCTCGTTGAGGTAGACGTCGACCGAGACCATGAAGTCGAGGGTCTCGAGGGCCGCGGCGAGCCGCCCGGCGTTCGGTGTGCTCAGGCACGGGTTGCCGCTGACCGTGATCAGCGCGCGGACCTGGCCCTCGCCCGGGGTCTCGATCTCGTCGGCGAGCGTCGCGACCGGCAGTTCGCCGACCACCTCGGGGTAGCCGCGCACGCGGCTGCGCCAGCGCCCGACGGCGAACGGCCGCCGGTTCCCGGTCGGCTGGCACGCGGCCAGGGGGAACATCGCGCCGCCGGGCGCGTCGAGGTTGCCGGTGAGCACGTTGAGGACGTCGACGAGCCAGCTCGCGACCGTGCCGAACGTCTGCGTGGTGGTGCCGATCCGGCCGTAGACGACGGCGTTGTCGGTGGCCAGTTCGAGCGCCATCCGGCGGATCTCGGCCGCGTCGATGCCGGTGCGCGGGGCGACGGCCTCGGGCGTGAACGGCCGGGCCAGCTCGCGGACCTCGTCGAGCCCGCTGAGGTGCTCTCCCAAGCGCCCGGGGTCGACGCGGTTCTCCGTGAACAGGACGTTGACCAGCGCGAACAGCAGCAGCGCGTCGGTGCCGGGCCGGATGGCGTGGTGCTCGTCGGCGAACGCGGCGGTGCGCGTGCGGCGCGGGTCGACGACGACGATCTTGCCGCCGCGCTCGCGGATCCCGCGCAGCCGGCCGCGGATGTCCGGCGCGGTCATCAGGCTGCCGTTGGAGACGAGCGGGTTGGCGCCGAGGATCAGCAGGTGCCGCGTGCGGTCGAGGTCGGGAACGGGGATGGCGAGCGGGTCGCCGAACATGGTGCCCGCCGAGTAGTGCTTCGGCAGCTGGTCGACCGACGTCGCGCTGTAGAAGTTCTTGGTGCCCAGCGCTTTGTAGAGCACGCGGCCGTAGAGCGTCAGCGCGATGTTGTGCACGCCGGGGTTGCCCGCGTACACGGCGACGGCGTCGCGGCCGTGCTCTTCGAGGATCGGCGGGAGGCGGCGGGCGATCTCGTCGTAGGCCTCCTGCCAGCTGACCTCGACGAACTCGCCGTCGCGCTTGAGCAGCGGCGCGGTCAGCCGGTCGGGGTCGTGGTGCAGCGCCCCGAGCGACGCGCCCTTCGGGCAGATGTAGCCCCGGGAGAAGACGTCGTTCTGGTCGCCGGTCACGCGGGTGACCTGCTGGTTCGCGTCCAGCGTCACTTCGAGGCCGCAGGTGGCTTCGCACAGCGGGCAGGTCACGTGGGCCGTCGTCATGACAGCCCAACATACCGAGCGGTATGTCGATGGGCAAGGCACGATTGCGACATGGACGTCTCGGCTGCCGAACACGCGGTGACCTCACGGCACCTGCGCCGGGTGTGGGCGCTGCCCGGCACGGTGCTCGGCCGCAGCGGCTGGCCACCGTCGCCGGGCCAGCGGCTGCACTGGCACTGGAACTACTGGTGGCAGGCGCACCTGCTGGACACGCTGGTCGACGCCCAGCTGCGCGCGCCTTCGGCTTCGCGCCTGGCCCTGATCCGGTCGTTCGTGCGCTCGGTGCGGCTGCGCAACTTCGGGCGCTGGACCAACGACTACTACGACGACATCGCGTGGCTCGGCCTTGCGCTGCAACGGGTTCAGTCCCTCGGCATCGACGCCGGCCCGGCACTGGCGGCGATCGACACGCAGCTGCTGTCCGGCTGGACGTCCGCGGCAGGCGGCGGCATCTGGTGGCGCCGCGGGGACGACTTCAAGAACGCCCCGGCCAACGGCCCGGCGGCGATCTTCCACGCGCGGTCGGGCAACCTCGCCCGCGCCCGCGAGCTGACGGACTGGCTGACGTCCACTTTGGTCGATCCCTCGACGGGTCTCGTCCGGGACGGCATCCGCGCGGACACCGGCGAACTAGTGGAGCACATTTACACGTACTGCCAAGGGGTTTACCTGGGGGCGTGCCTTGAGTTGTCCGAAATGGACAATGCGGCCCGCACGGTGCGCGCGGTGGCTTCGCACTGCGCCCCCGGCGGGGTGATCCGCGGTCAAGGCGGCGGCGACGGCGGCTTGTTCGGTGCGATCCTGGCGCGGTACCTGGCGTTGGCGGCCCGCGCGTTGCCGGGCCCGGAAGCCGCGATCGCCCGTTCGCTGGTGGTGGCCTCGGCGGAGGCGTGCTGGTCGGGAGCGGCCGAAGGGCCGGTGTTCAGCGCGTACTGGGACCGCCCGGCGCCGTGGCCGCTGCCGGAGGACGCCCCGGAACGGGACCTGTCGGTCCAGGTGGGCGGCTGGATGCTCCTGGAAGCGGCGGCGACGCTGTCACCAGACGTCGCCGGCCCGCCAGTCGGCGGTTAGCTCCCCGGCCAGGTCGAGCGACACCCGGCCGGGGAAGACGTAGACGCCGCCGTCGTCGTCCTCGGTGCGCCGGCGCCCGGCCGGCGTCAAGGCGAAGGTCGGCCCGCGCCACCGTTGCCAGCCCCGGCCCGCGTACAGCGGCGCCCCGGCCCGGCTGGCACTCAGCGCGCCGACCTCGTACCCGGGCAGCAGCTCCTCCATCGCCGCCATCAACGCGCTCGCCACCCCGCGCCGCCGGTGGTCCGGGTGCACCGCGACGCCCTCGACGTAGCCGGTGTTCAGCACGCGATCGCCGTGCAGCAGCCGGCGTTGCACGAGCGAGGCGTGCCCGATCAGCTGGTCGCCGTCGAAGGTGAGGGCGTGCATGCCGCCGAGGGTGTTCTCCCAGCCCGGTGGATCGAAGTCCGCGAACGCGCCTTCGAGCAGAGCCCGGACGGCTTGCAGGTCGGCGGGCGGCAGCTGGGCGGTGTGCGCGAGTCTGACCACCTCGCCATTCTCCCGCTACGGGCGGGTCAGTTCTGGACGCCTTCCTTGCGCGGGTCGAGGTCGATCCCGGCGCGCTTGCGGTCCTCGCCGGTCTCGCGCCAAGCCTTGATCGCGTCCTCGAGCCGGGCTTTCTGCTCCGCATCGCTCGCCGCGTACTTCTCCGCCGCCTTCCTGATGCGATCGGACGCCAGGAGGTACCGCGCGGTCGTGTTCCGGAAGAACGACTCGATGTCTTCCCGCAACGCGATCAACGCCGTGTCCGCCGCGGTGGGCACGACGCCGCGGCCGACCAGCTGCCCGTCGGCGTAGGACGCCTCGGCGACCTTGCTCAGCACCGAGCGGGAGTAGATGTCGGCGGCGTCGACGCAGAGCTGGGCGATTTCCATGACCACGGCGACGTCGACGGCGAACCGGCTCGACGCGGACGGGTCGCTGTCGTCGCCGTCGGGGCTGCTCTTCGTGAAGTCGTAGAGCTCCAGCACCGTGCGGTCGGCTCCGGCGATCCGCTGCCGGATGCCCGTGATGGCCCTCTGGTAGTCGGCTTCGGCCGCGGTCAGGTCCTCGTGAAGGCCGCGGACGGCGGCATCCATGTGCGCGAAGAAGCCGCTCAGCTGCGGGAACTTCAGGTCTTCGTTCGGCTTTCCCTCGCGGAGGTTCAGCGCGAAGTCGATCAGGGTCAGCGCGGTGCCGATGCTGCCCGGCGCCTCCTCGCCCAACGCCGTGGCAACCGTCGAGACGATCCCCCACACCTGGCTGGCGGCGTTCACGGCGACCTTGTCCGTTGGCGTGTCCCCCGACGCCGGGGCGGCCTCGAAGAGGTCGCGGGTGGCCTGCCCGATGAGCTGCAGGGCGTTGTTCCGGGTGGCGTGGATCGTCGTGGCCCGCACGGAATAGCAATTGGCCAGCCACCGCACGAGCACGCTCTGGTTCTTCAGCGCCGGCCCGACCGTCGAGAGGAAGCCGCCTTTGATGCTGTTCGCCGCGAGCCCGGTCCAGCCGGCCAGCCACGCCCGGTTGGTGTTGCCGTCGTCCCTGGTGGAGAGCTTGTCGACCATGCCGGGCAGGGTGTAGGCGTCGATGGAACCCTCCGGGTGCAGCGTCCCGTCGGCGTTCAGCAGGCTTTGCCGGGCGTCCTCCAGGAACGACAGTTCCGGTCCGCCTGCCAGATCCGGGATCGCGGCCGCGAGCTGCTCCCGCTTGGCCCACGCCCAGTCACCGACCTGGGAGAAGACGTCCGCCGCCCGGCATTCGACGTACTTCGCGTCCGGGACGCTCCACCCGTCGCAGGGTGCGGCCGGCCGGTTGGCGGGTGTGCTGTCGTTGACCGCCCAGGTGACGATCGGGCAGTTCGTCAGGTGACCTCGCGACTCGACCGGAACCTGCCACCGGGCGGGCTCGGGCGCGGCGTCGATCCGGCTCGTTCCGCCGCGCAGGGTCTGCCCGGCGTCCCGGATCCAGCGGCGTTCCAGCGTCTGCCAGTAGTCGTTGAGCGCCGCCGACAAGGAAGCCGAGTAAACGCTTCCGCTCAGGTACTGCCCGCTCATCGCCGCATCTCTCCCCGTTCGCCTCCGTCGAGCGCGCCGAGGGTAGCAACGAAGTGACGCATTCAGGCCAATTGTCACTCCCGGGCGTCCGGAAGTGGCCAGTGTCCGCTCAGCAGCCGCAGGAGGCGCCGTGCAGGAAGCGGGGCGTCAGGAACACCGACTCCGGCGGCCGGTCCGGGTCGGCCATGCGGGACAGCAGCAGCTGCACCGCCCGGCGCCCGAGGTCCGCGACCGGCTGGGCCAGTGTCGTCACCGCCGGGCTCACCCGGCGGGCCCACTCCATGTCGCCGTACCCGACCACCGCCAGCTCCGAGCCGATCCGGATCCCGCGGCGGTGGGCCTCGTACTGGACGCCGACGAGCATCGACTCGTCCGCCACCACCAGCGCCGTCGGGGAGGGCCAGCCGTCCAGGAGCTTCGCCGTCGCGCGGGCCGCGCCGCCCGAGGTCGACAGGCCGCACTCCACCAGCTCGCGGTTGAAGCGCAGCCCCGCCTGCTCCAGCCCCAGCCGGTAGCCGCGGACGCGCTCGCGGCTGGTCTCCAGGCCGTCGTCACCCGAGATGAACCCGATCTTGCGGTGCCGCCGCTCGGTCAGGTGGCGGACCAGCGAAGCCACCGCGTGCACGTTCTCCGTGCCCACCTGATCGACGTCGTTGCGAGCCGCCACCCGGTCGACCAGCACCGTCGGGACGCCCATCCGGACCAGGCCGTTGACCACCGCGTCGGCGCCCGCCGACGGCACCAGCAGCACGCCGTCCACCAGGTCCGCCCGCAGTGCGCGGACCACCGCCGCCTCTTCACTCGCGGTGTCGCCGGTGTCGGCGAGGGTGACGTCGCAGCCCGCCTGGGCCGCGGCTGCCCTGATCGAGCGCAGCAGCTCACCCGAGTAGGGGTTCGCGCTCGTACCCATCGCGACGCCGATCCGGTAGGTGACCGGGGGGTCCCACAACCGGAGCTCCGGCGAAAGTGCCGTCATAAGCCCTCGCAGACGCTCAGGCCGAAACGTAGCCGCTCAACCTCCACGCCGTGCCGGTAAAACTGCAGAATCACTGATGTGAGTGAACCGAGGGGCAGCCGCAGGACTCGCGGTGACGCAGAGTGGGTGCCAGCCGGACCGTCTCGGCCTTGCGTCCCGGGTCGTTGATCCGGGCCAGCAGCAGCCGGACCGCCTGCCGGCCGATCTCCTCGATCGGCTGCGCCATCGTCGTCAGCGGCGGGTCGACCAGGTCGGCCCACTCGACGTCGTCGTAGACCACCACCGGCAGGTCGCGGCCGATCCGGAGGCCGCGCCGCCGCGCCTCGTGCAGCACCCCGACCATCATGCTGTCGTTCCCGACGACCAGCGCCGTCGGCGGCTCGGGCAGCGCCAGCAGCTGGCTCAACGCCAGCGAGCCACCCTCGTGCGACGAGTTCCCGCAGGCCACGAGCTCGGACGACCAGGTCAGCCCGGACCGGCCGAGCCCGAGCCGGTAGCCCAGCACACGCTCCTCGCTCGTCGACAACCCGGGCGCGCCGCTGATCATCCCGATCCGCCGGTGCCCGAGCGTCCCGAGGTGCGCGGTCAGCGCCGAGGTCGCCTGGATGTTCTCCGTGCCCACCTGGTCGACGTCGGTCCGGGTGGTCAGCCGGTCGATCAGCACCGTCGGCACGTCCAGCGACACCAGCTCGCCGATCACCGGGCCGTCGCCCGGCGCCGGGGTGATCAGCAGGCCGTCGACGCGGCGGGAGCGCAGCGCCCGCACGGTGTCACGTTCCGTGTCCGCGGTGTCGTGCGTGTCGGCCAGCAGGACCGTGTACCCGTGCGCCGACGCCTCCCGCTCGATCGCCTGCATCAGCGTCGCGAAGTACGGGTTCGCGACCAGGGAGATCGCCATCCCGATCGACCGCGTCCCGCCGGTGACCAGCGAACGGGCGATCGCGTCGCCGGTGTAGCCGGTCGTCTCGATCGCCCGCAGGACGGCCGCCTTGGTGTCCTCCGCGACCGCCCGCGTCCCGTTGACGACGTGCGAGACGGTCGTGATCGAGACGCCGGCGAGCTCGGCGATGTCCCGCTGGGTCGGCCGCGATGATCTCGGCTGGGGCACGGCAATCCTTTCCGGCAAGCGTTTGCGCAAACGCTTGCGTCCACGGTGCAGTCTGTCTACCTTCCCGACCATCGGCAAGCTCCGACACGAACAAAGGGTGGGAACCCATGAGACAGCGAAGTCTCACCGCGGTCGTGCTGGCCGCCGTCCTCGCCGCGACGACCGGGTGCACGGTCGAACGCCACTGGGGCGGCAACACCAACACCGGCGGGAGCGGCAAGGCCAAGGTCGGCCTGGTCACGAAGACCGACACGAACCCCTACTTCGTCGAACTGCGCAACGCCGCGAGAGCGGCCGCGCAGGCCAACGGCGCCGACTTCAGCGCGCTCGCCGGCCAGTTCGACGGCGACAACGACGGCCAGGTCCGCGCCATCGAGAACCTGCGGCAGCAGGGTGCGAACACGATCCTGATCACGCCCAGCTCCTCCACCGGCGTCCTGAAGGCGATCAAGGACGCCCGTGACGCCGGCGTCCTGGTGATCGCCCTCGACACGGCCACCGAGCCGGCCGACGCCGTCGACGCCACCTTCGCCACCGACAACTTCGCGGCGGGCGAGCAGCAGGGCGCGTACGTCAAGGCCGCGCTGGCCGGCACCCCGCCCAAGCTGCTGATGGTCGACGGCACGGCGGGCAGCTCGGTCGACACCCAGCGCCACGGCGGCTTCCTCAAGGGCATCGGGCTCACCGACTCCTCGCCGGAGATCAAGGGCCACACCGCGGCCAACGGCGACCAGAGCCTCGCCCAGCAGGGCATGGAGAACCTGCTCCAGCGCAGCACCGACATCAACGCCGTCTACTCGATGAACGAGCCGATGGGCCGCGGCGCGTACGCGGCGCTCAAGGCCCGCGGGCTGACCGGCCAGATCGTGATGGGCTCGATCGACGGCGGCTGCGAAGGCGTCCAGAACGTCAAGAACGGGCAGTTCGCCGCGACCGTCATGCAGTTCCCGAAGAAGATGGCCGAGCAGGGAGTGCTCGCCGCCGTCGAATACGCCAAGACCGGCAAGAAGCCGTCCGGCTTCGTGAACACCGGGTCCGCCGTGATCACCGACAAGCCGCTGCCCGGCATCGAGAGCCACGATTCCGCGTGGGGCCTGCAGAACTGCTGGGGAGGCTCGAAATGACGACGGCGACAGTGTCCGCGAAGGAACGTGAGTCCCTCGGCGACTTCCTGCTGCGCGCGCCCGCGGTCGGCCCGGCGCTCGCCCTGGTCGTCGCGATCGTGGTGTTCTCCCTCGCCACGGACACCTTCTTCGACCTCGACAACCTGTCCACAGTGGTCCAGCAGTCGCTGGTCGTCGGGACGCTCGCGTTGGGACAGACACTCGTCATCCTCATCGCGGGCATCGACCTGTCCAACGCGTCCTCGATGGTCGTCGCGACGCTGATCATGGCGAAGCTCGCCGCGGCCGGCACGAACGGTTTCGTCGCGCTGCTCGCCGGCGTCGTGCTGACGATCATCGTCGGCATCTTCATCGGCGGCCTCGCCACGCGGATCAAGCTGCCCGCGTTCATCATCACGCTCGGCACGTTCACCATGCTGACCGCGGTGTCGAAGCTGATCGCCGGCGGCCAGGCCGTGCCGGTGACCGACGGGCTGCTGCAGTGGCTCGGCACCAAGCGCTACCTCTTCGGCGGCATCCCGATCACCTACGGCATGACGCTGGCGCTGCTGATGTACCTCGGCGTCTGGTACGCGCTGACGAAAACCGCGTGGGGCAAGCACGTCTACGCGGTCGGCAACGCGCCGGAGTCGGCGCGGCTGTCCGGCATCAAGGTCAACCGCACGGTGCTCTCGGTGTACATCGTGGCCGGGCTGACCTTCGGCATCGCGGCCTGGCAGGCGCTCGGCCGGACGCCGAACGCCGACCCGAACCAGTTCCAGCTCGGCAACCTCGACTCGATCACCGCCGTCGTCCTCGGCGGCACGAGCCTCTTCGGCGGCCGTGGCTCGGTGCTCGGCACGCTGATGGGCGCGCTGGTCGTGGCCGTGCTGCGGTCGGGCCTCACGCAGATGAACGTCGACGGCAACTACCAGGACCTCGCCACCGGGGCCCTGCTCATCGCCGCCGTCGTGGTGGACCGGATCGCGAGGAGGCAGCAGCAGTCATGACCGAACCCATCCTCCAGGCTCGCGGACTGGTCAAGCGCTACGGCCGCGTCACGGCCATCGACGGCGCCGACTTCGACCTCCTGCCCGGCGAAGTGCTCGCCGTGGTCGGGGACAACGGTGCCGGGAAGTCGTCGCTCATCAAAGCCCTTTCGGGCGCGGTGATTCCCGACGAAGGAGAGATCAAAGTGGACGGCAAGACCGTCCACTTCAAGTCCCCTTTGGACGCTCGTCACTACGGCATCGAGACGGTGTACCAGGACCTCGCCGTCGCGCCCGCGCTCGACATCGCGTCGAACATGTTCCTTGGCCGCGAGAAACGCCTGAGCGGGCCGTTCGTGCTGTTCCGCAAGCTCGACACGGCGACCATGCGGTCCGAGGCGCAGCGGATCCTCGACGAGCTGGGCATCAACATCAAGTCGATCACCCAGCCCGTCGAGACGCTCTCCGGTGGCCAGCGCCAGGGTGTCGCCGTGGCCCGCGCGGCCGCGTTCGGCACCAAGGCCGTGATCATGGACGAGCCCACCGCCGCCCTCGGCGTCGCCGAGTCCGGCAAGGTGCTCGACCTCATCGGCCGGATCCGCGACCGCGGCCTGCCGGTGGTGCTGATCAGCCACAACATGCCGCACGTCTTCGACATCGCCGACCGCATCCACGTGCACCGCCTCGGCAAGCGCGTCGCGGTCGTCTCGCCGAAGACGCACTCGATGAACCAGGTCGTCGGCCTGCTCACGGGTGCGTTGCGGCTCAACGAAAACGGCGAAGTGGAAGAAGCCGCCGCCGCGACCCACGTGGGCGGGCTGAGCTGAGGTGCGGGTGCTGCTGGCGGGTTTGTGCACCGTGGACGTCGTCCAGCGGGTCGACGAGCTTCCGGTGCCGGGCGAGAAGGTCCAGTCGCTGCGGGTGGACGTCGCGGCCGGTGGGCCCGCGACGAACGCCGCGGTGACGGCCGCCGCGCTCGGGGCCGAAGCGACCCTGCTGACCGTCCTCGGTGGACACCCGCTGGCGGCGCTCGCCCGCGCCGACCTCGAAGCGCACGGCGTCCGGCTGATCGACCTCGCGCCTTCGCTCGCGGACCCGCCACCGGTCAGCGCGGTGGCGGTCCGCGACCGCGACGGCGAACGCACGGTCGTCGCCCGCAACGCCGCGGACCGCCGCTTTCACGTGAAAGCGGCGCTTCCGGAGGCCGACGTGGTGCTCCTCGACGGGCACTACCCGGAGCTCGCGCTGGCCGTCGCGCGGGGCACGGAGGCGCCGGTGGTGCTCGACGCCGGGAGCTGGAAGCCCGTGCTCGACGAGCTGCTGCCCCTGGTCGACGTCGCCGCCTGCTCCGCGCACTTCACCGCGCCGGAACCGGGGCTGCACGCGCGGGGCGTCCCCACCGTCATCACCACCGCGGGCCCCGGGCCGGTGCGGTGGTCCACTGCGGACGGCGAGTCGGGTGAGGTGCCTGTCGCCGACGTGGAAGCGCGGGACACACTAGGTGCGGGCGACGTCTGGCACGGCGCCTTCGCCGTCGCCGTGGCCCGCGAACCGACGGTGACGAACCGGATCCGCTTCGCCAACGAGGTGGCCGCCGAACGGGTGCGGCATGTGGGACCGCGGTCGTGGACGACCGCGATCGCAGGAAGGAACAGGACATGACGGCGTTCGACGACCTGCTCGCTAGGGCCGAGGGCCTGACCGTGCGCGGGCAGCGCAACGTGCTGGGCATCATCGGCGCGCCCGCGTCCGGCAAGACCACGCTCGCGTGGGCGCTGGCCAACGCGCTCGGCTCGCGCGCCGCGGTGGTCGGCATGGACGGCTTCCACCTCGCGCAGGTCGAGCTGCGGCGGCTGGAGCGCACCGAGCGCAAGGGCGCGCCCGACACGTTCGACGCGGCCGGCTACTACCACCTGATCCGCCGGCTCGCCGAAGGCCGCGAGACGGTGTACGCGCCGGAGTTCCGCCGCGAGATCGAGGAGCCGATCGCGGGCGCGGTGGCCGTGCCGCCGGAGGTCCAGCTGGTGATCACCGAGGGCAACTACCTGCTGCTGCCGGACGACCCGTGGAGCGGCATCCGGCCGCTGCTGACCGAGGCGTGGTTCCTCGCGCCGGACGAGCCCGAGCGGATCGAACGGCTGGTGTCGCGCCACCGCCGCTACGGCCGTTCCCTGGTCGAGGCCCGGCGGCGCGCGCTGGGCTCGGACCAGCGCAACGCCGACCTGATTTCGCAGACGCGTGACCGAGCCGACCTGGTGCTGGAGAACCTGCCGCTGGCGAACTTCGCGATTTGACGCTCATCGTCACGGGCGGCAGCCGGGGGATCGGCGCGGCCATCTGCACGCTGGCGGCTTCGCGCGGCCACGACGTCGTCGTGAACTACTCCGGTGATCCCGGACCCGCTCGCGAAGTGGCTGACGTCGTGCGGGCGTCCGGCCGTCAGGCGCTGGCGGTGCGCGCGGACGTCTCGGTCGAGGACGACGTCCGCGCGCTGTTCGACGCGGCCGCGGAGCTGGGACCGGTGACGGCGCTCGTCAACAACGCGGCGATCGTCGGCAACACACCGGGGCGGCTCGACTCCTACGACGTCGAGGTCGTCCGGCGCACCCTCGACGTCAACGTGACCGGGGTGTTCCTGTGCTGCCGCGAGGCCGTCCGCCGCATGTCGACGCGCTACGGCGGCGAGGGCGGCGCGATCGTCAACATCTCCTCGACGGCGGCGCGCACCGGCTCGGCCGGCGAGTGGGTGCACTACGCGGCGTCGAAGGCGGCGGTGGACACGCTGACGTTCGGCTTGGCCCAGGAGGTCGGCGGCGAGGGCGTGCGGGTCAACTCGGTGCGGCCGGGGATGATCCACACCGGTCTGCACGCGGCCGCGGGATTGCCCGATCGGATGGCGAAGTACGCGCCGCAGATTCCGCTGGGCCGCGCCGGGCAACCGGCGGAAATCGCGGAAGCGGTGTTGTTCCTGCTGTCGCCGGCATCGTCGTTCACGACGGGAGCGGTGCTCGACGTCGGTGGCGGCCGGTGACCGATCAGGCACGCTCCGATAATTGGGAATGACCTTCGGTCACCGGCGTCCGCCTGCTGGGACGCCCGGAGACGGCGAGATCACGATCGGACGCGGACTTGGTCACCCTGGTTTCGGTCGGCGAACGCTGTGCAACTCTGGGAAGCCGCCACGCGAAAGGACGGCTTCGGAAGCCATGGCAAAACTCATGTCCGTGCACCACCTCGCGCTCACCGTGACCGACGTGGACCGCAGCGTGCCGTGGTACGTGCGCGTCCTCGACCTCGAGGAGGTCACCCGGCGCGAAGAGCCGGACACCGGGCTGCGCAAGGTCGTGCTCCGGTCCGCCGGGGACGAATTCTCCGTGGTGCTGGTCCAGCACGCGGACACCGGCAGACGCGGCTTCGACGAGCGCCGGACCGGGCTCGACCACGTCGCCTTCCGGGTGCAGTCGACCGCCGAGCTGGCCGAGTGGGAGTGCCGGCTCGCGGAGTTCGGGGTGTCGTACCTGCCCGCCGCGCCGTCGCGGACGTTCGAGGGTTCGAAGGTCGTGGTGTTCCGCGATCCGGACGGCATCCAGCTGGAAGTCTGGGCCGACCCGCAGTGACTCAGGCGCGGGCGTCGTCCCGCTCTTCGACCGGGCGGCGCATCTCCTGGCGGTAGCGCAGCACCCCGTAACCCGTTCCCACCACGAAGAACGCGATGCTGGCCCACAGCGCCACCGTCTTCAGCCACGGCAGGGCGTCCAGCAACCCCGCGCCGTAGTAGCCGAGCAGCACCAGCGTCGGCACCCACAGCAGCCCGCCCAGCGCCGTCGCCGCCAGGAAGCGGCGCGGGTCCATCCGGGCCGCGCCCGCGATCAGCGGGGCCAGCGTGCGGATCCACGGGATCCACCGGGCCGCCACGATCGCGAAGAACCCCTTGCGGTCCAGGAACCGCTGCGCGCGCTCCAGGGCCTGGCGGTTCAGCACCTTGCCGTCGCGGCGGGCGATCAGCTTCGTCCCGCTCGTGCGGCCGATGTAGTAGCCGATCTGGTTGCCGAGCACGGCGACGATCAGCGCGGCTCCCGACAGGAACCACGCGTTCGCGTCCGATCCGTGCTGCGCCAGCACCACGCCGGCCCCGAACAGCAGCGAGTCACCGGGCAGGAACAACCCGATGATCAGCGCGCATTCGACCAGCACGAAGCTCAGCACGATCACCCACACGAGCAGCGGCCCGGCGGTGTCCAGCCAGCTCACGCCGACGCCCGCGGCCTCGATGCTCACGACGTTCACACCGCGAGCCTACGTGGCCCAGGTGAACACCCCACGGCGAACGGTCGAATCGAGCTGTCCGGAATATTCAGGTTCTACGAACGGTGAAGGCCCCCTCACCGGCGGTGAGAGGGCCTTCCCGGAAACGGCTTCAGAACTGCGGCAGCGACTCGCCCTGCACCGCTTCGATGTCCAGCTCGACCTTCACGGTCGTCCCCACGGCCGCGACGCCGGCGCGGACCATCGCGCTGTAGTTGATCGCGAAGTCGTTCCGGTGCAGTGTCGTCTCGGCGTGGAACGCCACGCGCACGCCGCCCCACGGGTCCGGGCCCCAGCCGCCGTAGGTCAGCTCCAGCTCGATCTCGCGGCGCTCGCCGTGCAGCGTCAGGTCGCCGGCCAGCGTCCACGAGTCCACGCCGCGCTGGCGCAGCCCGGTGCTCGTGAACGTGATGACCGGGTGGACGTCGACGTCGAGGAAGTCCGGCGACCGCAGGTGGTCGTCGCGCATCTTGATGTTCGTGTCGATGCTCGCCGCCTTGATCTCGGCGTGCACCGACGACCGCTCCGCCGGGCGGCCGATCTCGATCCGGCCGGACACGTCCGGGAACCGCGCCTTGATGCTCGCGATGCCCAGGTGCCGGGCGGTCGCGACCACCGACGAGTGCATCGGGTCGATCACCCACGGCCCGGCGGGCGGCAGCTCGATCGCCTCGGCGACCGGGGCCAGCACGACGTCGCCGAGCGAGCCGGAGCCGTCCGAAGCGATCTGGACCATCCGGGCGACCGGGGTGTACCCGGCCGCCGTGACGACGGCGGTGTACGTGCCCGCCGGGAGGCCGCCGGTGACGACCTCCCCGCGGACGTCGGCCGCCTGCCGGGCGACCTGCCGCCCGGCCGGGTCGGTCACGGTGAGCACCGCGTGCTCCACCGCCCACCCCTCGGCCGTGCGGAAGGTCGCGCGCAAGCCGGTCATGACCGGTCGACCAGCTCGTCGAGGGCCTGGTCGTAGCTCAGCCGGACGTCGTGGCCCGCCTCGCCGCCGGTCAGCTCCACCTGGCTGGTCGCCGGCGGGTAGCCGCTCGCGACCACGGTGTACGCGCCCGCGGGCAGGTCGCTGACCAGGTACCGGCCTTCGGCGTCGGTCCGCGCCACGGCCGCCACGTTGCCCTCGGCGTCGAGCACGGTGATCCGCGCGTCCGGGACGACCCGGTCGCCCTCGGTCCGCGCGACGCCGCTCAGCTGCACCGAGCTGGACAGCTCGATGTCGTGGCGCAGCACGCCGCTGTCGGGCACGGTCAGCGTCACCGCGACCGGCCGGTGGCCCGCGCCGCTGGCGACCAGGGTGTAGGCCCCGGCGCCGACCCCGACGAAGGCGTAGGTGCCGTCCGTGGTCGTGATGAACGCGCCGTTCACCTCGCCGCGGCCGTCGGTCAGCGTCACGGTCACGTTCGCCAGCGGCGAGCCGGTGGCGGCCGCCCGGACGGTACCGGTCAGCTCGCCGGACCCGGTGAGCGTGACGTCGACCGTCGCCGGCCCGTTGCTGATCACGACGCTGGAGGCCTGCGGCTGGTGGCCGTGGGCCGACACGATGAGGACGTAAGCGCCCGGGCCCTGGCTGGGCACCGAGTAGCTGCCGTCCGCGGCGCCGGTGGCCCGCGCGACCTGGCGGCCGCGCTGGTCGATCAGGGTCAGCGCGGCACCCGGGACGTGGCTGCCGTCCTGGCGGCGGACGTGGCCGGTCACCGGCACGCCACCCGCGCCGACCGGGGTGTCCAGCTCGGCGTCGGCGACGGAGTTCGTGATCGGCAGCGCACCCGAAACGGCCTGGTAGTCACCGTGCCCGTTCGTGCTCAGCGCGTGCCGCCCGCCGCCGACCAGCGCCGGCTCGCGGTCGGCCGGCTTCACCGGCTCGACGATCTCGGTCGGCTCGTCCGCGTGGTCGTCCGCCTCGAGCAGCGCCTCGCCACCCTCCATGGCCGCCGCGGCCGGGGCCGCGTTGGTCAGCGGGATCTCCTTCATGAACAGCAGCACGACCGTGGCCAGCAGGGCCACGCCGCCGGCGATGTAGAACACCGTGGTGATCGAATCGGTGAAGCCGATCAGCACCGGGGTCCGGATCGCCTCCGGCAGGTTCTGGATGCCGCTGGTGTCGCCGGACAGGCTGCTGATGCCCGCCCCGGCACCGGCGGGCAGCTGCCCGCCGAACGCCTTGGTGATGTTGGGCAGCAGGGTGTTGAACAGGACCGTCAGGAAGATCGCGACACCCGCGGTACCACCGATCTGGCGGAAGAAGGTCGCCGACGCGGTCGACACACCCATGTCGCTGCGCGGGCCCGCGTTCTGCACCGCGATGATCAGCGTCTGCATGCACTGGCCGAGGCCGAGACCGATGATGGCGGCCGCGACCAGCGGGTGCCACAGCGGCGAGTCGTACTTGACCTGGGCGAAGAAGAACGCGCCACCGGCGATGAGGATGGTGCCGATGATCGGGAAGATCTTGTAGCGCCCGGTCTTCCCGGTGAGCCGGCCCGACACGATCGAGCTGGTCATGATGCCCGCCATCAGCGGCAGCATCAGCAGCCCGGACTCGGTCGGCGTGTAGCCCTGCACGACCTGCATGAACTGCGGGATCATCGTGATCGCGCCGAACATCGCGACACCGACGATGACACCGCCGATGATCGCCACGGTGAACGTCGAGTTCTTGAACAGCCGCAGCGGGATCAGCGCGGCGTCCTTCATCAGCTTCTCGACCACGATGAACGCGATCACGCCGACGCCGCCGATGACGTAGCAGAGGATCGACTTCTGGTCGCCCCAGCCCCACTTCTGGCCCTGCTCGGCGACGATCAGGAACGGCACGACCGCGACGACCAGCGTCAGCGCGCCCCACCAGTCGATCTTGTGCTTGTGCGGGGTGTGCGGCACGTTCAGGACCTTCGCCACGACGAACAGCGCGATGACGCCGATCGGGACGTTGATCAGGAAGACCCAGCGCCAGCCGTGCAGGCCGGCCAGGCTGTCGATGCCGGCGAAGAAGCCGCCCAGCACCGGGCCGAGCACGGTGGAGAGGCCGAACACGGCCAGGATGTAACCCTGGTACTTGGCCCGCTCACGCGGCGGCACGATGTCGCCGAGGATGGTCATGGCCAGCGACATCAGACCGCCGGCGCCGAGGCCCTGCACCGCGCGGAACGCGGCCAGCTGGTACATCGACTGCGCGAACGTCGAGGCCAGCGAACCGGCGACGAAGATCGTGATCGCGGCGAGGTAGAACGGCTTGCGGCCGTAGATGTCGGAGAGCTTGCCGTAGATCGGCGTGACGATCGTCGAGGTGATCAGGTACGCCGTGGTCGCCCACGCCTGCAGGTCGAACCCGTGCAGGTCGTTGGCGATCTTGACGATCGACGTACCGACGATCGTCTGGTCCAGCGCGGCGAGGAACATGCCGCACATCAGGCCGCTCAGGATCGTGACGATCTGGCGGTGGCTCAGCCGTGGTGGTTCCTTCGCCACGGGTTGGTCGACGGTGGTGGTACTCATGCGTTGGCCCCCTTGGCCGGAGCAGCGGCGGACGCACTCGCGTCGGCCAGCTGTGGAGAGTGGTTCTCGATACCTGTGTTGAGCCGGCCGAACAGCTTGTTCAGGGTCTGGATCTCCCCTTCGGTCCAGTCCCCGAGCACTTCGGCCAGCCACTGGTTGCGCTGCTTGCGGTTCTCTTCGAACACCCGCATGCCCTCGGAGGTCGGGGCGAGCAGGCAGGCCCGGCCGTCTTCGGGATCGGCCTGGCGCTCGACCAGGCCGTGCTGGACGAGCGAGCTCGACTGCCTGCTGATCGTGGAGATCTCGGAGTGGAGCGACTCGGCGAGCCTGCTGGTGCGCTGCGGGCCCTCGTGGATGAGGGTGAAGAGGATCGCGTAGGCCGCCCGCTCGATGCCGTCGGGACCCTGCTTGGACACCTGGGACTTCGCCTTGTTGATCAGGCGGACCAGGCGCACGAGCTCGTGCCCGAGCTGGTCGGCGAGGTCCAGTTCGGCTTTGGGCCGGGTGGCGGAGTTGTTCGGTGCCATGGATGGGGTTCCTTCACGGCGTTGGTTGGCGGCTGCAACTAGTTGCCTCAGGCAAGGATGTGCCTCAACCACCGGTTATGCAAGCGGGAGCCGGGTCGATGTGTCGGAACCCACTTTAGTTGTCACACGCAAGCAGTTTCCCGGTGGCCCTCGGAACAAACGCGGCGCCACCCGGTTGGTACAGCTATGACGGACGACACAGCGCTCAAGGACTTCCTCGCGGCGCGCCGCCACGGCGTGCTGGCCACGATCCGGCGCGACGGGCGGCCCCAGCTGTCCACGATCACGCACCTGTACGACGCCGACTCGAACACGATCGTCGCGTCGATCACCGAGACCCGCGCGAAGACGAAGAACATGCGCCGCGACCCGCGGGTGACCTACCACGTGGGCAGCGAGGACGGCTGGAGCTACGTCGTCGCGGAGGGGCAGGCGTCGCTCACGCCGCCGGCGGCGTCGCGGGACGACGAGACCGTCGAGGCGCTCGTCGACTACTACCGCCGGGCGGCCGGCGAGCACCCCGACTGGGACGAGTACCGCGACGCGATGGTCAGCGACCAGCGGGTCCTGCTGCGGGTGCGCGTGGAGAAGCTGCTGGGACTGGTCCGGTAGGGGCGGTTTTGAAATAGAAGTTCCGCAGTGCGGACTATCCGGGCTTACCATGAGGCCATGGGCAACGAAGCTTTGGTCACCCGGCTGCGCGACCTGCTCGGCAAGAGCGCGGTGCTCACCGACACCGACGTCACGGCGTCCTACGCGCGCGACATGATGCCGCTGGCTCCCTCGGGGCAGCCACTGGCGGTGGTGCTGCCCGCGAACGTCGAGGAGGTGCAGGCGGTCGTCAAGGCGTGCGCCGAAGCGGGGGTGCCGATCGTGCCGCGCGGGGCGGGCAGCGGCCTGTCCGGCGCCGCGAACGCGATCGACGGCTGCGTGACGCTGTCGCTGACCAAACTCAACGAGATCGTCGAGATCGACCCGGGCAACCGGCTGGCGGTCGTCCAGCCGGGCGTGGTCAACCTGGACTTCCGCAACGCGGTCGAGAAGCACGGGCTGTTCTACCCGCCGGACCCGTCGAGCTACGACTGGTGCACGATCGGCGGCAACCTGTCGACCAACGCGGGCGGGCTGTGCTGCGTGAAGTACGGCGTCACGACGGACTCGGTGCTGGGCCTGGAGGTCGTCCTGGCGGACGGGTCCCTGCTGAAGACGGGCCGCCGCACGGTCAAGGGCGTGGCGGGCTACGACCTCGCCCGGCTGTTCGTGGGCAGCGAGGGCACGCTCGGCGTGATCACGCAGGCGACGGTCCAGCTCAAGCCGTTGCCCCAGGCCCCGGCGACGCTGGTCGCGGGGTTCTCGACGACGGAGGCGGCCGGCGAGGCCGTGGCGCGGGTCGTGCGGGAGGGCCTGGTGCCGTCGCTGCTGGAGATCATGGACGCGTCGTCGATCAAGGCGTCCGAGGCGTACTTGAAGACGGACCTCGGCGCGGGCTCGGATTGCCAGGCGCTGCTGCTGGGCCAGTCGGACGCGGGCGGCGAGGTCGCCCGCCGGGAGCTGGCGGCGCTGGAGCAGATCTGCGTGGACTGCGGCGCGGACCTGGCGTACACGACCGAGGACCTCGAAGAGGGGCGGATGCTGCTGCAGGCCCGCCGGGTGGTGCTGACCGCGCTGGAGACGTACGGCGTCTGGCTCACCGACGACGTCTGCGTCCCGCGCACGCGCATCGCCGAGCTCATCCAGGGCTGCGAGAAGATCAGCTCCGAGGTAGGCCTGCGGATCGCGGTGGTCGGCCACGCCGGCGACGGCAACATGCACCCGACGATCGTCTACCAGCCGGACGACCCGGACGAGTTCTCCCGGGCGCGGAAGGCGTTCGACGACATCCTCGAGGTCGGGCTGTCCCTCGGCGGGACGGTGACCGGCGAGCACGGCGTCGGCAAGATCAAGCGGGAGTGGCTGGAGCGCGAGATCGGGCCGGTCGGGATGCGGGTGCACCGGCAGATCAAGGCGGCGCTGGACCCGGGGAACCTGTTCAACCCGGGGTCGATGTTCTCGATGACCTGAGCCGACCTGAGCCGACCTGAGCCGACCTGAGCTGACCGCAGGGGTCCCCGCCCGGGGGACCCCTGCTTTCACGTTACTGCGGGGGTCTGACAAAAAAGGGCCCCACCGCCGACCGGTGGGGCCCTTCCTGTGGAGCAAACCTCAGTCCCGCACTCGCGGGATCCGCTGCGTGACCTCGGCATCGGTCTCCGCCGGAACAGCGCCCTTCTTCTCGCGCCGCGCCTTCAGGTACTCCAGCAAGATCGGCACCACCGACACGAGCACGATCAGCACGAAGATCGCGTCGACGTTGTTCGCGATGAACGACACCCCGCCCAGCAGCGACCCCAGCACCGTGATGCCCGCGGCCCACAGGATGCCGCCGATCACCGTGTACGTGAAGTAGCGCTTCGGGTCCATGCGGCCGATGCCCGCGATCCACGTGATGAACGTCCGGACGAACGGCACGAACCGGGCCAGCACCACCGCCTTGGGGCCGTGCTTCTCCAGGAACTCGTGCGTCTTGTCGACGTACTCCTTCTTGAAGAACTTCGAGTCCGGCCGGTTGAACAGCTTCGGCCCGACGAAGTAGCCGATGTAGTAACCGACCACGTTGCCGAGCAGCGCCGCGACCGTCACCAGTACGCAGACCAGCCACAACGGCGCGTCGAGCGTTCCGTTCGCGATGAACAGGCCCGCCGTGAACAGCAGGGAGTCACCGGGCAGCACCGGGAAAATGCTGCTCTCGATGAAGATGATCAGGCACAGCACCGCGATGACCGGCGTCGTCAGGCCGCTCAGCAGGTGCTGCGGGTCCAGCCATGACGGCAGCAGCGACATCGTGTTGACCGTGCTCTGGGCGAGAATCACCCCAAAAACGGTACAGGGTCACCCTGAGTCGTTACTGAGACCCGGTCAGACCAGCGTCAGCAGGCCCACCACGGACCCCGCGGCGAGGCCCAGCAGCACCGCCAGCAGCAGGATCCAGTACGCGGGCAGCTGCGCCGACTGGCGCGGCGGGGGAGGCGGCGGCGGTGAGTACGCCGTCGGGGCCTCGGCGATCGGGTCCAGCGCCGCGCGCTCGCGCTCCAGCGAGTCCGCGCCGGCGCCCGAGAGGAGCCCGTACGCGGAGGGCAGCTCGTTGGTCGGGACGGCCTCCGGCTCCTTCTCCCGCGACGGCGACGGCGGCGGCGACGCCGAAGGGGCGAAGACGGCTTGCGCGCGAAGGGCGTCCGCCAGCAACTGCTCGGGGTCCTTCGGCTCGCTCATCTCCGCCCAATTCGCTCGTCCGTATCAGGTACTCAAGGTAGCCGTACCCACCTCGGCGACCCACTCACCCCGGCGCAGCACCTTCGCGGGGCGCAGGTCCTGGTCGAGGACGACGATGTCGGCCACGTACCCGGTGCACAGCATCCCCGTGCGGTCGGCGATGCCGAGCAGCTCGGCGGGCCGTTGCGACGTCGCGTGCACCGCGTCGAGGATGCCGAGTTTCGCACCCCGGACCAGATTGCGGAAGGCGGTGTCCATCGTGAGGGTGCTGCCGGCCAGCGAGCCGTTGTCGGCGAGCGTGGCGACGCCGTCGTGGACGTCGACCTCCAGCCGGCCGAGCGTGTAGCGGCCGTCGGCGGCGTCGGTGGCCGACATCGCGTCCGTGATCAGCACCGTCCGGTTGCGGCCCGCGTGCTTGGCGGCCAGTCGCACCACCGTCGGGTGCAGGTGGACCAGGTCGCAGATGAGCTCGATCGTGATGCGCTCGTCATCGAGCAGTGCCCCGACCGGACCCGGTTCACGGTGGTGCAGCGGCCGCATGCCGTTGAACAGGTGGGTCGCGACGGTCGCGCCCGCGTCGATGGCCGGCAGCAGCTGCTCCTCGATGCCGTCGGTGTGCCCGATGGCGGCGATGACGCCCGATTCGGCGAGCTGCCGGACGGCCTTGATGCCGCCGTGCAGCTCCGGGGCGATGGTGACCATCCGGATCGCGCCCTGGCCGGCGCGCAGGAGCTTGTCGACCGTGCCGGTGTCCGGCTCCAGGAGCGTCTCCGGGTCGTGCGCCCCGCAACGGGCCTTCGAAATGAACGGCCCCTCCAGGTGGATGCCCGCGACCTCGCCGTCCTGGACGAGCTCACGCAGCGCCGCGACCTGGTCGCGCAGGATGTCCACCGGGTCGGACACCAGGCTGGCGAGCATGGTCGTGGTGCCGTGACGGCGGTGCGCTCGCACCGCCGTCAGGAGTTCCTCGGGATCGAGGGAGGTGAACGAAGCACCTCCCCCGCCGTGGCAGTGGGTGTCGATGAACCCGGGCACGACCAGTGCCCCACCGACGTCGACGTGCTCGCCCGACGGCGGGGTCCCGGAACCCACGCCGGCGATCCGCCCGTCGGAGACGGCTACCCAGCCGTCGTCGAGTACACGGTCCGGGGCAGCTACCCGGCCGCCCATGATCACGAAATCTCCGGCGCCTCTCACGCACCCCAGCATATATTGGTCTGGACCAAGCATGGTGATACGACTCAGTGATCGGAATGGTCCACCCGGGTCACTGTGGGGCCTGCATGGCCTTCTGGAGTGCCTCGAGCGCCCGGCTGGCGGTCGACTTAACGGTACCCTTGGAAATGCCTGCGGCCTCAGAGATTTCGGCTTCGCTCAGCCCACCGTAGTAACGCAGCACCAGCACTTCGCGCTGGCGGGGCGGCAGCTTGGACAGCGCGCTGACCACCGCTTGGTGCTCGCTGGACAGCATCGCGAGGCTCTCCGCGGACCGCGCGTTGACCGCGTGCGGCGGCACGTACTCGCGAGCGGTCTTGCGGCGGCGCAGCACGCTGCGCGACCCGTTGACCACGGCCGTGCGCAGGTAGCCGACCGCGGCCGCGGCGTCCCGCAGGCGGCCCCAGTTGCGGTGCAGGCCGGTGAAAGCCTCCTGGACGACGTCTTCCGCGGTCGCGGGCTCGTCGACCAGCAGAATCGCCAGCCTGACCAGCCGCATGCGGTGCTGGCGGTAGAGGTCTTCGAGGGTCAGCGGCGCGGCTGTCTGCGCCGGGGCCGGACCGTCCATGACCCGCAGGTGGCCGAGGGTCGCCTCGA
Organism: Amycolatopsis sp. NPDC003865; assembly: GCF_053605345.1. Lineage (NCBI taxonomy): Bacteria > Bacillati > Actinomycetota > Actinomycetes > Pseudonocardiales > Pseudonocardiaceae > Amycolatopsis > Amycolatopsis sp. NPDC003865. The sequence goes on from NZ_JBSGJA010000002.1 coordinate 522,057, forward strand.
CACTGCGTTCCGCATTGCCCTCGAGCATGAACCCCTGCCTGTCCTCGACCCCGGTTTGCACGGTGCGTCGCGCCAGCAGGCTCCCGGTATTCACAGCGTTCACACAGGTACTGACGCACGCCCAGCCTATCGGGTTGGCCTGCCGTCGCCACAGATCGGCCGCCTCGACACGGGTAGCGTCGGACCGGTACCGCCCGCCCGACCCCGGAGAGCCCCCATGGCCTGGTTCCTCGTCGAAATCACCTACGTCCAGGAGAAGATGCCGGACGTCCGGCCGCGGCACCGCGAGTTCCTGAGCAAGCTGGCCGAGCAGGGCCGCGTCGCGGTCGCCGGCCCGCTGGGCGACGGCACCGGCGGCCTCACGCTCTACCAGGCCGACGACGAGGCGCACCTCAAGGAGACGATCGACCAGGACCCGTACTTCCTGGAGGGGGTCGTCGCCGAGCGCAGCGTCCGCGAGTTCAAGCCGGTGATCGGCGCCTGGCTGCCCGCGGAGTCATAGGTCGAGCGCCGTGGTGCCGCGGTCGACGCAGATCCGCATCGACCCGCCGCCGGCCGCCGGCACCGCGCACGTCCCGCAGAAGCCCTGGCGGCACGAGTAGGGTGTGGCGGGCCGCGTCTCGAGGAGGACGTCGAGGGCGGTTCGGTCGCCCGGAACGTGCAGTACCTGCCCTGACCTGCGCAAAGTCAGCTGGAACGGCTCGCCGTCGACGATCGGCGGCGGGGCGAACCGTTCGAAGTGCACCGCGCCTCGCTTCGCCGCCAGGTCGACGCGCACACCGGTGATCATCGGCGCCGGGCCGCAGCAGTACACCGCTGCCCCTTCGGGCAGATCTTCGAGCAGTTCCGCGCCCGAAGCCGGGATGCCGTACTCGGTGTCCGGGCGGATCCACACGCGGTCGCCGGCCGGGAGTTCGTCCAGGAACGGCATCGACTCGCGGCTGCGGCCGGTGTAGACCAGCCGCCAGTCGGCGCCGTTCGCCGCGGCACGGTGGACCATCGGCAGGATCGGCGTGATCCCGATGCCGCCCGCGATGAACAGGAACGGCCCGTCACCGACGAAGGGGAACGCCGTCCGCGGGCCGCGCACGGTGACCCGCGTGCCCGGCGTCAGCGCGTGCACCTCGGCCGACGCGACGCCGATCTTGCGCACGGCGATGCGGTAATGATCCTTTTCGGACGGATCGCCGCAGAGGGAGTACTGCCGCACCAGACCCGACGGAAGGACGAGGTCGAGGTGCGCGCCCGGTCGCCAGCCCGGCAGCGGACCGCCGTTGCCGAGGCGCAGGCTTACGACCCCTTCGGCTTCGGGTTCGACGGATTCGACGACCAGCGGCAAGTTCCGGTCGATTTCGCGAACCGGCGGTCGCCGTCGGCCGCTGAACTGCGACATCCGGCGGTAAACGCCCACGACACCGACCAAAGTGGACATCAGGTGGTCGGTCCGGCCGCTGCCGTCCAGCCGGGCGGGCCGGCCGAGCGTCACTCCGCCGCCCGGGCTGCCGGGGAGCTCGCCAGGTAGGCCACTGCTTGCGCGGTGTTGCCTGTCTCGGTCGGGTGGTACGACTTCCGGAAGTACGGCCGGATCTCCCGGGCCAGCTGCCGCCCGGTGGGCAGCAGGCCCCGCCGGGCCGCCCGCCGGTAGTCGCGCAGCGAAGCGCGGCCTGGGCGCGTCGGATCGTTACGCATGAGATATCGCGTGCCGCGGGCGAAGACCCACGCCAGCACCGGCGTCACGGCCGCCATGCTGCGCACCCGGCGCGTGTACCGGCCGTCGAGGTGCATGAACAAGTCGAACGCGACCGACCGGTGCTCGACCTCCTCGGCGCCGTGCCACCGCAGCAGGTCGAGCATCACCGGGTCCGCGCCGGCGTCCTCCAGGGGCGCGTCGAGCACCCACTGGCCGAGGAACGCCGTGTAGTGCTCGATCGCGGCGATGATCCCGAGCCGCTCGACGAGCCACTCCTCGGCGGCGCGCCCGGTCAGGTCGCGGTCGCCGAGCAGCCTGCGGAACAGCCACTCCATCTGCGCGACGAAGGGCCGTACCGGCACGCCCGCCGCTTCCAGGTGCGCCGCCGCGCCGTCGTGCGCCTCGGCGTGCACCGCCTCCTGGCCGATGAACCCGAGGACGTCCGCCTTGAGCCGCTCGTCCCGGATCAGCGGCACCGCCTGCTTGAACACCTCGACGAACCAGCGCTCGCCTTCGGGCAGCGCCAGGTGCAGGACGTTCATGGTGTGGGTGACCTGCGGCTCGCCGGGGATCCAGTGCATCGGCAGCGCCGCCCAGCCGAACTTGACGTCCCGTGCGTGCAGGACGAGCTGTTCGTCGTCGGTGGTCATGACGAGCGGCCGGACAGTTCGTAGTCCGCGGGGTCGACCTTGCGCGTCTCCAGCCAGTAGCGCCAGGTGAAGCCGGGCCAGATCGTCCGGTTGACGCCCTTCGCGTCGAGGTACCAGCTCTTGCAGCCACCCTGCGTCCAGACGCCCTTGACGAGCTTGTCCTGGATCTCCCGCTGGAACTTCTCCTGCACGCCCGGCCGGACGTCGAGCGCGGCGGCGTCGCGGGAGTCGGCGAGCTTGATGGCGTCGACGACGTACCGCGACTGCGACTCGATCATGAACACGACGGAGTTGTGGCCCAGCGCGGTGTTCGGGCCGAGCAGGAAGAAGAGGTTCGGGAAGCCGGAGACGCTGATCCCCTTGTGCGTCTGCATCCCTTCGGTGGCCCACTCCTTGGCCAGGTCGCGGCCGTCCACGCCGGTGATGTCGAGGTACTCCAGCGCGTCGGTGACCTTGAAGCCGGTGCCGTAGATGATCGCGTCGACCTCGTGCTCGACTCCGGCGGAGTCGACGATCGAGTGCGCCTTGACCTCCTTGATGCCGGAGGTGTTCACGTCGACGTTCGGCCGGGCGAGCGCCGGGTAGTAGTCGTTGGAGATCAGGACGCGCTTGCAGCCCATCGTGTAGTCGGGCGTGACCTTCTTGCGCAGCGCCGGGTCCTTGATGCCCTTCGCGATGTTCCGCTTCGCGATCAGCTCGCCGGCCTTCATGATCGCCGGGTGGCCGTTGAAGCCGATGGCGCGGGCTTCGAGTAGCCAGTACAGCGCGTTGCGGTAGACGCGCTGGGTGCCCGGGACGCGCTTGAACAGCGTCTGCGCCCACGACGGCATCGCGTGATCGGGTTTCGGCATGATCCACGGCGGCGTCCGCTGGAACAGCGTCAGCTCTTCGACGTCCGGGGCGATCTTCGGGACGAACTGGACCGCGCTGGCACCGGTGCCGACGACGGCGACCTTTTTGCCGCGCAGGTCGTACTCGTGGTTCCACTGCGCCGAGTGCCACGTCTGGCCCTTGAACGTCTTGATCCCGGGCAGTTCGGGGACCTGCGGGATGTGCAGGCCGCCGACGCCGGAGACGAGGAACTGCGCGACGAACTCGCGGCCGTCCTTCGTCGTCGCCGTCCAGCGGCGTTCGCCTTCGTCCCAGTGGGCGCCGGTGAGCTCGACGCCGAACCGGATCTTCTCGCGCAGCCGGTACTTGTCCGCGACACCCTTGAGGTAGCCGAAGATCTCCGGCTGCGGCGAGAACGACCGCGACCAGTCCGGGTTCTGCTCGTACGAGAACGAGTACATGTGCGACTGCACGTCACACGCGCACCCGGGGTACGAGTTGTCGCGCCAGGTCCCGCCCACTTCGTCGGCCTTCTCCAGGATCACGTAGTCCCGGATGCCGGCCTTTTCGAGCTGGATCGCCTGGCCGAGCCCGGAAAATCCGGTGCCCACGATCACGACCTTGAACCGCTCGGTCATCTGTCGGCCTCCGCTGCTTCGAGGATGCTGCCCAGATGACGTTACCTCAGGTAACAGTTACTTGGAAGTACTCCCTACTGGTTAGTACGTCCCGCCGAGCTTGGTGTGGTCCCAGCTGACGACCTTGGTCGGGCGGAAGACGAGCCCGACGCGCTTGGGGGCCTGACCTGCGATGAATCCGCGCAGCTCGTCGGGGACGGGGTCGCCCGGCTTGGCACCGGCGTACCGCTGCATGAGCGTGATCCCCATCCGGGTGACTTCTTCGGTGTCCTCGACGATCTCGACGTCGGCTTCGAGCGAGACGCCGCGGAGCTTTTCGTAGCTGTCGCCGTCCTCGATGAGCACCGTCGCCTCCGGCAGCCGCCGGAGGTTCTTCGCCTTCTGCGACGTGCCGTACGTCCAGGTCGCGACGCCGCCGTCCGCGTGCGGGTAGTACCAGAGCGGCGCGAGGTGCGGGCGGCCGTTCGGGCCGATGCTGGCGACGTTGATGACCTTCTGCTCGTCGAAGTACGCGCGCACCTCGTCTTCGGTCATCCGGATCTGGTCACGACGGGACATCTTCACCCCTTGGTGGCGGCCCGGCCGCCGTGGCCGGTGACCGCCGACTCGAACGCGCCGCGGGCCTCGATGTCGGCGAGCGCGGCCTTGTCCGCCGAAGGTACCCGGCTGCGAGAGCCGATTTCGATGATCGGCGGGAGGAACGCGCGGAGCAGCTTGAGGCCGCCGACCCAGCGCGGCACGTGGATGGTCCGGGCGCGCTTGAGGATGCCCGCTTCGAGGTCGTCGAGGGCGACGTCGAGCGGGTAGGTCTTGCCGATCAGGCCGGGCATCGACGCGCGCAGCTTGCCGAACACGGGGTGCGCGTCGGCGCTTTCGACGAGGTCGGTGCGGATCCACGTCGGGTGCGCGACGCCGACCTTGACGCCCAGGTGGGCGACCTCGGCGCGGAGGCTGTTGGAGAAGGCTTCGACGCCCGCCTTCGCGGCCGCGTAGTTCGCCATGCCCGGTGCGTGCGTGATCGCGGCGAGGCTGGAGATGGCGAGCAGGTAGCCCTTGCGCTCGATGACGTGCGGGAGCGTGACGCGGAACGTGCGCCAGACGCCGAGCAGGTCTACCTCGATGACCTTCTCGAACGCGGCGCGGTCGACCGAGCGGACGAAGCCCGCGGTCGCGATGCCGGCGTTCGCGATGACGATGTCGATGCCGCCGAAGTGCTCGACAACGCTCTTCGCCGCGGTTTCGAGCGCGTCCCAGCTCGTGACGTCGGCTTCCCAGGACTTCGCGTTCGCGCCGATCCGGTCGGCGACCTTCTGCTGCTCGTCGGCTTCGAGGCCGACGAGGGCGACCTTCGCGCCGCGCGCGGCGAGCCGCTCGGCCAGTCCGGCGCCGATGCCGCGGGCGGCGCCGGTGATCAGCACGACCTTGCCGTCGACCTTCTTGGTGCCGCTCAGCAGCGAAAACGGGTTGGCCACGGTGCCCTCCTAGACGTCACTTGAGGGCACCGTACCTCAACTTACCCGTAGTAAGCTACCCAGCAGTAGCCGCACTTTCACGTGAAAGTGCGGCTACTTCTTCTGGAGTCAGGGTCAGGGTGACCGAGGCGATCAGGTCGGTGAGCTGCTCGGTCGTCCGGGCGCTGGCGATCGGGGCGGCGACCGTCGGCTGCTGGCTGAGCCACGCGAGGGACACCGCGGCGACCGAGGTGTCGTGTGCTGCTGCCACCTTGTCGAGCTCGGCGAGCACGCGCTCGCCGCGTTCGTCCAAATAGGACTCTGCGCGGGCGGCGCGCGGGCTGTCGACGTGGTGGTCCTTCGTGCGGTACTTGCCGGTCAGAAAGCCCTTCGCGAGCGAGAAGAACGGCAGGGTGGCCAGGCCTTCGCGCTCGACGAGCGGGGCGAGGTCGCGTTCGTAGTCCCGCTCGAGGAGGTTGTAGTGCGGCTGCAGCACGGCGTACCGGGCGAGCCCGTTCCTGTCCGAAATGGACAGTGCGTCGGCGAGCCGTTCGGCGCTGTAGTTGGACGCGCCGAGGTGGCGGACCTTGCCCGCGCGGACCAGCGCGTCGAACGCCGTCAGCGTCTCCTCGAGCGGGGTGTCCGGGTCGTCCCGGTGCGCGTAGTAGAGGTCGATGTGGTCGGTCTTGAGACGGCGTAGCGAATCCTCGGCCGCGGCCCGGATGTTCTTCGCGGACAGACCCGGCCGGCCGTCCCACATGCCGACCTTGGTCGCGACGAGGACGTCGTCCCGGTTGCCGCGGGCGGCCAGCCAGTTGCCGAGGATCTCCTCGGAGCCGCCTCCGCCGCCGTAGAGGTCGGCGGTGTCCACGAAGTTGCCACCGGCCGCGGTGTAGGCGTCGAGCACGGCGAAGGACTGCGGCTCGTCGGCGGTCCAGCCGAAGACGTTGCCGCCGAGGTTGAGCCCGTACACGTCGAGGTCGGTGTTGCCCAGCTTGGTCATGTTCCCGACAGTAATTCGCCGGAGCCGGGAGGAAAATCGCCGTCCCACGCGTTGGAGTGTTCCATGGCAATCGAACTGGGCAAGATCGGTATCTGGCGGCACTACGCGCAGGTCGACGCGAGCTTCGCGGCCGAGGCGGAGAAGCTCGGCTACACCGCGATCTGGCTGGGCGGTTCACCCGGTGGTGACCTCGCCTACGTGGACGACCTGCTGGCGGCGACGGACTCCCTGGTCGTCGCGACCGGCATCGTGAACATCTGGCAGGACGAACCCGCCTCGATCGCGAAGGCGTACGAGCGCATCGCCGGGAAGTACCCGGACCGGTTCCTGCTCGGCATCGGCGCGGGCCACCCCGAGCACACGCAGGAGTTCAAGAAGCCCTACGCGGCGATCGTCGAATACCTGGACGGCCTGGACGCGGCGGGCGTCCCGGTGGCCGGCCGCGCGCTGGCGGCCCTCGGGCCCAAGGTCGTCAAGCTGTCCGGCGACCGCACGGCGGGTGCGCACCCGTACCTGGTGACGCCGCAGCACACGCGCGAGGCGCGGGAAATCCTCGGCGTCGGCAAGCTGCTGGCCCCGGAGCACAAGGTGGTCCTCGGGACCGACGCGGCCGAGGCCAGGGCGATCGGCCGCACCACCGTCAAGTTCTACCTCGGGCTGTCGAACTACGTCGCCAACCTGCGGAAACTCGGCTTCACGGACGACGACCTCGCGGGTGAGGGCAGTGACCGCCTGGTCGACGCGCTGGTCCTGCACGGCGAGGCCGCGACGATCGCGGCGGGCCTGCGCGAGCACTTCGAGGCCGGTGCGGACCACGTCAACATCCAGGTGCTGAACGAGGACCCGTGGCCGGCCTACCGCGCGCTGGCGTCCGAACTGCTGTGATCTCCGTCCGGCCGCCGGTTACCCCGGCGGCCGGACACGCCCCCTTCTGAACCGATTCCACGTGCGGAGAAGTTTCTCCCCGGGGACCGGTGTGCGGCGGCGGTCCACCTCGTACGATGCGGTCGGGACCACCCTGTGCCAAGGAGGAGTCAACGATGCCCATCGCCACCCCCGAGGTCTACGCGGAGATGCTCGACCGGGCCAAGGCGAACGAGTTCGCCTACCCGGCCATCAACGTGACCTCGTCCGAGACCGTGAACGCCGCCATCCGCGGCTTCGCCGAGGCGGAGAGCGACGGCATCATCCAGTTCTCCACCGGCGGTGCCGAGTTCGCGTCCGGCCAGAAGGTCAAGGACATGGTGACCGGCGCGACCGCGCTGGCGGAGTTCGCCCAGGTCGTCGCCGCGAAGTACGACGTCAACGTCGCGCTGCACACCGACCACTGCCCGAAGGACAAGCTGGACGGCTTCGTCCGGCCGCTGATCGAGATCTCGGCCGAGCGCGTCAAGAACGGCCAGAACCCGCTGTTCCAGTCCCACATGTGGGACGGCTCGGCGATCGACCTCGACGAGAACCTCGAGATCGCCGCGGAGCTGCTGGCCAAGACGGCGGCCGCGAAGATCATCCTCGAGGTCGAGATCGGCGTCGTCGGCGGCGAAGAGGACGGTGTCGAGGCGGAGATCAACGAGAAGCTGTACACCGCCGAGGGCGACTTCCTGAAGACGATCGACGCGCTGGGCGCGGGCGAGAAGGGCCGCTACCTGCTGGCGGCGACCTTCGGCAACGTCCACGGCGTGTACAAGCCGGGCAACGTGAAGCTGCGCCCGGACGTGCTGAAGGGCGGCCAGGAGGCGGCGGCGAAGAAGCTCGGGCTGGACAGCGGTGCGAAGCCGTTCGAGCTGGTCTTCCACGGCGGCTCGGGCTCGCTCCCGGAGGAGATCCGCGAGGCGGTGTCGTACGGCGTGGTGAAGATGAACGTGGACACGGACACGCAGTACGCGTTCACGCGTCCGATCGTGGACCACTTCTTCAAGAACTACGACGGCGTCCTGAAGATCGACGGCGAGGTCGGCAACAAGAAGGTCTACGACCCGCGGTCGTACCTGAAGGCGGCTGAGGCCGGCATGGCCCAGCGGGTCGTCGAGGCCTGCCAGGCGCTCGGTTCGGCCGGCACGAAGCTCAAGTAGTCACGCGCGAAGGGGCCGCACTTTCACGTGAAAGTGCGGCCCCTTCGTCGTGTTCAGACCTCGACGACTTCGAGCAGGCTTTCGAGACCGCGGAAGTCCTTCGCGTTGCGGGTGTACAGCGGCAAGCCGCGCACGGAGGCGATCGCGGCGATCATCAGGTCCATCCGGCGCGGCCGTGGTGATCGGCCCGCGGCGATGGTCAGCGCGACCAGCGTGCCGTATCGCGCGGCGGCCTCGCCGTCGAACGGCAACGGAGTGAATTCGACGATGGCCGCGCCCAATTGCTCGTTCCGCAGCGCCTTCGCGGCCGGATCCGTCGTCATGACGACGCCTTGATGGAGTTCGGCCATGGTCACGGCGGTGATCTCCGGAAAGTCCGGAAGCGTCTCCGGGTCCAGCGAGCCGAGTTCGATGTAAGCGCAGGTGTCGAGCACGCCGGCCGTGTGACGTTCAGCCACGCGTGCGTTCCCAGGGGTTGTCGTCGTCGCTGAGGCGATCGTCGCCGAAGAACTCGTCGACATCTCGCCGCAAGTCGGCGGCGTCGACCCGGGGCAGTCGCCTGTGCCGCTCGACCAGCTCTGCCGCGGTGAACCGCTTCCGGCGTGACACCGGGCGCAGTTCGGCGATCTCCACGCCGTTCCGGGTGACGTGGTACGTCTCGCCTGCTTCGACCGCGTCCATGATCGCGGCCGAGTTGTTCCGGAACTCCCGCTGGCTGATGACGTTCACCAAGCGAGTGTAGCACCGGGTGCTACACCGTTACCCGCCGCGCTGTCCAGCGGCGCGAAGCCGGGCCGGCCGCCGCCCAGAGGGCGAACACCCCCATCAGCACCACCAACGCCGTCCAGTACGCCACCGGTGGCGCCGACTCCGTGTGCGCGTCACCCAGCACCCACGGCCGGAACTGCGACTGCACCCACAGCGCCCCGTACCCGAACGCCGTCACCAGCAGCGCTCCCGCGCCGGCACGCAGCACTCCGGAAGACATCGCGAACGCCAGGTCCACCGCCAATCCGACGAACAGCAGGTAGAACGGCACCGTCGACACCGGGAACCCCAGCCCGAGCAGCAGCGGCCACATCACCGACCGGTAAGCGACGTACGCGAGCGCCACCGCGGAAGCCGCCCAGCGGAAACCCAGCGTCTTGCGCGCCAGGGCCAGGATCAACGCCATCACGCCGATGCCCCACAGCGGGTACACCCACTCCGGGATCGGCATCGTGAAGTGCAGCACCGCCGTCCGGTCGACCGGGTGGCCGATCTGGTTCGCCGCGAAGTCCAGCAGCGACTTCTCGGCCTCGGGCTCGCCGCGCTCCCACGCGCGCAGGCCCAGGATCCCGTACTCCTGCTGGCCGTTCGGGAAGAACGTGTTCTCCAGGAAGAACGCCCACAGCGCGAGCAGCACGCCCGTCCGGAAGCGGCCCGGCGGGGACAGCCGCAGCCAGCCCAGCAGGACGCCCGCCTGCATGATGCCCGTGCCCAGGTACAGCATCATGTGGGATGGGCTCCACGCGGTCAGGTCCAGGCCGTTGACGCGGTGGTTGATGACGTCCAGCGGCGCCGCCACCAGGAACGTCAGCAGGCCGATCTGCATCAGGCGCAAGGACGTCTTGTCGGCACCCAGGCCCGTGTAGCTGTGGATCGCCACCAGCACGACGATGATCACCGTGCCGACCGTGTTGATGAGGTGCGGCGGCGCCAGGTCGTCGCGCAGCCACCTGAAGTGCCACGACATGTCCCAGGACGAGCCCAGCAGCTTGAACGCGAACGCCGCCAGCCACATCCCGTAGCAGAACCGGAGCACCCAGTCCGGGGTCGGCTGCCCGGGGGCGCCGCGGTGCCAGTGCCGCGTGAAGAACAGCCGCGTCTTGCCGATGGGGCTGCGCGGGATCACGTCCACCGGGACGTCCACTGCCTTGGCCATGCCGGACATCATGGCCGGTCATGGTCACGAGCGGGCCAAGACCGTGGCGAAAGACGCGAAAATCGGGATTCCCCCTACCTTCTTCCCCACCGCCACCCTCAACGGAGGCGCTTCGCGCCCGGATTCACCCTTAGGGGTGGACGACTTGCTTTCGGCGTGCGCGGGTTGGCATGGTGTCCCGCCATGATGCCGAAACGAGTTGTGGCCGCCGTCCTGGTCGGCGCTCTGGTCCTGGCCGGTGGCGGGGTTCTCGGAGCGCTGTTCTTCTGAGGGCAGAATGGGCGGCATGACGCACAACCTGCTCGGCCCCGAGCCGACGCTGCTGCCCGAGCACACCGCCGCCCAGGCCGCGCTCGACGCCGGGACCGATCCGGCCGCCGTCGCGGCCGAACACCCCGACTACAGCGAGGCGTGGGCCTCGCTGGCCGAGAAGGCCCTGGACGCGGGCGAGACCGTCGCCGCGTACGCGTACGCCCGCACCGGCTACCACCGGGGTCTCGACCAGCTGCGCCGCGCCGGCTGGAAGGGCTTCGGCCCGGTGCCGTGGTCCCACCGCCCCAACCAGGGGTTCCTGCGCGCCCTCGCCGTCCTCGGCAAGGCCGCCGGGAAGATCGGCGAGACCGAGGAGTACGACCGCTGCAAGACCTTCCTCGCCGACTCCGACCCCGCCGCCGCGGAAGCCACCGGCCTCAAGTGACCACGCGGGCCCGGGACCGCGCGGTCCCGGGCCCGGCAGACCTCAGAACAGGCCGCAGTTGCTCACCGCCGGCAGACCCGCGAAGCGACCCTCCAGCCACGCGAACGCCTCCGGGAACGCGCGCACCGCGGTGAGCACGTGCGTCGGCACCAGTGACGTGCTGAACTGCACCTTCACGCCCTTGCCGCACCACGTCCGGCCCAGGTCGCGGTCCTGGGCGTAGGGCACGATGTCGTCGAGCGCGCTGTGGACGATCAGCACCGGCGCCGACGGCTTCAGCCTCCCGATCTTCTGCTCCGCCACTCGCGACGCGTAGGGCTCCTCACCGAGGAACCCGGTCACCGGCCGCCCGTCGTTGGTCAGCTCCGCGGACTGCGTGAACGCGTGCGCGGCGATCGCCTCCACCGTGCACTCGGTGCGGACCTGCTCGAACACCTGCTTGCCGCGCGCGTTGAGCAGCGCCGGGATGTTCAGCTCGGGGTACGCGTAGTTCATGCTCACCATCGCGAACGCGAGGAAGCCGAACGCGTAGTGCCCGTCGAGGTTCTTCGCCACCGAAGCCAGGTCCGCCGGCACCGCGCCGGCGTACGCGCCCTTCAGCTTCAGCTCGGGTGCGTAGCTCGGCTGCAGCTCCGCCGCCGCGGCCGACGCGCCGCCGCCCTGGGAGTAGCCCGCGATCGCGACCGGGCCGTCGTCGGGAAGCCCCGCCTCCGGCAGCCGTTGGGCCGCGCGGATCGCGTCGAGCACCGCGTGCCCTTCCGCCGCGCGGTTGACGTACGTGTGGTCGCCCGGCGTGCCGAGCCCTTCGTAGTCGGTGACGACGACGCCGTAGCCCCGCGTCAGCAGCCCCGCGATGAACGGGCCCTCGTACTCGAAGCCGGCGGCAAGCGCTTTCGACGGCGCGCAGCCGTCGCCCTCGCCCTGCGTGCCGACGGCGTAGGAGACGACCGGGCGCACGCCGGCGCCCTTCCACGCCGTGCGCGGGGTCAGCACCGTACCGGTGACGGCGATCGGCGAACCGTGCGTGTCGGTGCTGCGGTACATGATCCGCTGCACGTTCGCGTCGGCCTTGATCAGCTTGACCGGGTCGATGTAGAACGTCGAGGCCTCGTGCCGGATGACGTCACCGTCGCCGCCGGCCGGCAGTGGTGACGGGGGATCGTAGAAGGACGCGGCGGAGGCGCCGGGAGTCGCCAAGACCAGGACGGAAATCGTGGCGACCGCCGCGGAGAGGGCGCGACGAGAGAAGATACGCATGCTTGCTCCTCGTTGAGCAGGACTAGTGCGCGGGGAACACCTTTTTTGACAGAGGTGTCGGAAAAAGAATCACGTGAGGTGGACCACAATGTCAAGCCCCGCTCCGCGCGGGCGGCCGCGCAAGCTCCCGGTCGGTGAGCAGCGCGCCCGCGTCCTGCACGCGACGGCGAAGGTCGTCGCGCAGCACGGGATGCAGGGCGCGACGATCGAGCAGATCGCGCGCGAAGCCGGTGTCTCCCGCCAGGCCGTCTACGAGCAGTTCGGTGATCGCGCGACGCTGTTTTCCGAGGTCGTGGCCGTGACGGAGGAGCAGGCGTTCGCCGCCATCGCGAGCCCGGCGGTGACCGACCCGCAGCCCGGTCTGCGCGCCTGGGCGCGGGCCAACTACGCCAACATGGTCACGTTCGTCGCGGACAGCCCGGAGGCCTACGGCGTACTCCGGGCGGCCGAGCGCGCCGGCGACCCCGCTCTCACCCGGTTGAGGGAGAGGCTGGCCGTCGTCTACGCCGGCGCCGCCCGCAAGCGGTGGGCCGCGCACGGCATCGACTCCGGCCGCGCCGACCGCGCGCTCGTCACGCTCTTCTTCGCGATGACGGAGTCACTGGTGCAGGCGACGTGGGACGGCGAGCCGCCGGACCAGGAGGCCCTGATCGACCTGCTCACCGAATTCACGGTCGGCGGCGTCGCCCGCCTCCAGACGAAGGCGAGCGACGTCATCGACCGGCTGCGCTAAGCCGCGGCGAGGGCCACCTCGGCGGACCCCACCACGCGGTTGCGGCCGCCGTGTTTGGCCGCGTACACGGCCGCGTCGGCGGACGCCATCACTTCCTCGATCGACGCCCCGTCGAGCGGGTAGGCGGCGACGCCGATCGACGCCGTCTGGCGTTCGATGTCGACGGCGGCGCCTTCGTTGGTCGTCGTGCTGATGATCAGTTCGCTGACCCGTTGCCGGATCCGTTCCGCCGTCACGATGGCGTCTTCTTTGGACGTCGCGGGCAGCAGCGCGACGAACTCCTCGCCGCCGAACCGGCCGACCAGGTCGTGCGCCCGGGTTTCCTGCTTGACCACGGCGGCGACCGCCTTGAGCACGTCGTCCCCCGCGAGGTGCCCGTAGGTGTCGTTGATCCGCTTGAAGTGGTCGAGGTCGATCATCATGGCGCCGAAGCTGCCGTTTTCGCGCTCCGCGCGGGAGATCTCGCGCTGGGCGCCGTCCTGCCAGGTCGTGGCGTTGAGCAGCTGGGTCTTCTGGTCGGTGGTGGCGAGCTCCTCGAGCCGCTTGATCAGCACGGACCGCTGCAGCACGTACAGCGGCAGGATGACCAGCACGGACAGGTAGGGCTCGTCGGCCAGCATCATCGTCAGCAGCCCGCCGACCGACAGCAGCGCCAGCTCCAGCAGGTTGTCGTCCATGGTGCCCAGGCACGACGCCAGGGTGGCCTTGGCCGGGTCCGCGCAGTACAGGCCGAGGCCGGTCAGCGCGGTGTTGACCACGAAGAACACGAGCGCCGCCGCGCCGACCGTCGCCACCGTGTGCCCGCTCCCCACCGGGCCCACGAGGTTCGCCGCCAGTCCGGAAAGGATGGCCGTCGTCATGTTCGCGGCGACGCGGTGCGGCTGCCCCGGCCGGGTGCCGGACCAGCTGCGGAACGCGAGGTAGACGTAGAGGACGAGACCGAGCGCGGTGACCAGCTGCGGCGGCAGGAGCAGGCTCGCCGGCACCAGCCACACCGAGGTGGTGCTGATGTGCGGGCCCTTGCTCAGGGTGCGGCGCTGGCGTTCGATCCGCCTGCTGATCTCCGTCTGCGCCACGGCGAGCCCGGTGATCAACGCGAACATCCCCAGTGCGCTGCTCGTCACCGGAACCACCACGGCCGTGGTGACGGTCCAGACCACCATCGCGGCCATCGCCGTGAGCGTGACCGCGATCCACATGCGCGGACGCGACCACAGTGCCCAGTTACGGATCAGAGAAACCGAGGCTTGTCCAGTTTGTTCCCCCGATGTAATCATTCTTCCCCCATTGGCTTGCGCAACTATGCCGTGACAAACTACTCACGCACAGTTTCAGCCCGTTTGCCGCCTGTCCACAAGGGCCTGAGGTGTGTACCTTTTCTCTGACGCCGGATGAAGGGTGACCAGCGATGCGCACGAAGGAACAGTGACCGACTAGCCGCACCGCCAAGGTCGCGCAGGTCAGCCCACGCGCTGGGGCATGTCATGCATGTTCCGCGCGTGTGGCTTCTTCGTCGACCCATCGCCCGGGGTTCGCGCCGAGGCTCCGCTGCCACACCAGCGCCAGTGGCAGGGTCATTACGATTCCGACAAGGCCGAAGATGCCGACCGTGGTCTGCGGGCTCACGTGGTCGGCTAGGAGCCCGCCGATCAGTGGGCTGATGCCGAGCATCGTCGTCAACCCGGTGTTGGACAGCCCCATCGTCTGGGCGCGGGTCTCGTCGGGAACCGCGAGCGTCAGCGACGCCGTCGCCTGCAGCAGCGCGATCGTGCCGAACCCGCCGGAGACGACGAACAGCGCGATCGACACCCACGGCCCCGGCTGCAGCAGGCACAGCAGCAACGGGATCGCGCAGAGCAGCGACATCAGCCCGATCAGCCGCGGCCGGACCCTGGCCGGCACCCAGCGGGTGTAGATGAACGTGCCGATCACGCTGCCGACCGGGTCCGCGGCCAGCAGCAGGCCGATCGCGGCCGAACCGCCGCCCGCCGAAGCGACGTAGGGCGCCGCGATGCCCTCGTACACCGGGAGCAGGCCCATCAGCCAGGTGAACAGCACGAGCGAGCACAGCGCCGAGTCGCGGAAGGCCACGCTGCCGCCGGTGCTGATCATCGCGAGGAACTTCTTGCGCTTCTCGCCGGTCGCCGCGGCGGGGCGGGCGCGCAGGCCGAACCGGACGAAGAGGGCGGAGACGAGGAACGTCGCGGCGTCGATGGCCAGCGCGATGTGCGGCTCGACGGCCAGCAGCAGCGCGCCGCCGCCGGCGAAGCCGAGGAGCTGGGCCGACTGCACGGTCATGCTCCGGATGCCCATGCCGACGACGAACCGGTCGCCCTCGAGCACCTGCGGCAGCAGGGCCAGCTGGGAGGCCTTGAAGGGCGGGTTCAGCAGCGAGACACCGCCGACGAGCACGCACACCAGCCAGAACGGCAGGCCGGGCAGCGCGACGAGCCCGATGAGCGCGGCGCGGCCGACGTCGACGGCGACCATCACCGAGCGGCGGGGGAAGCGGTCGGCGAGCCCGGTCAGGAAGATGCCGCCGACCAGCGACGGGGCGAACGTCAGTGCGTAGGTGAGGCCGGTGAGCGTGGCCGAGCCGGTACCGGTGAAGACGAGCACGGACAGCGCGACTCTCGCGAGCTGGTCGCCCGCCATGGACAGCAGTTCCGCGAACCACAGCGCGCGGAACTCGGCGATCCCGAACACCTCGCGGAACGTGACCCGGTCCGGCGGTGCTGCCATGCGTTTCTCCCGACCTCTGTGCAGACCGTGGCGCGCATGACCAGCGGCGGCACATGAATCAGCCGGTCATCGGGCAGTCACGGTACGTGAGTTGTCCAGCTAGTGTCCCGTGACTGTTGGTGAATTCCTAGGTGCTTTAGCCGGTATCCAACGTGTCACGGAGCTCCCCGAACGTGTCAGACGATAGCCCGCAGTGTCCGACCGGTCGCCCAGGAGTCACCAATGGATCATTCCGTACCCGTTGGCCCAGGACCAGAGGCAAAAGTAGCCACCTCGCGGACGCGAGGTGGCTACCGGGGGAACGCCGACGGATCAGCCGTCGACGGCGAGGGCGTCCTCCGCGGGGGTGCGCTTCACCGCCGAGGCCCGTTCGGCGTCACGCTTCTCCACTTCTTCCCGGACGATCGGGATGACGTACCGGCCGAAGTCGATCGTGTCGCCGAGCATGTCGTAGCGCCGCGCCGAAAGGATCTCGACCCCCAGGTCGTAGTAGTCGAGCAACGCCTGTGCCACCGTCTCCGGCGTCCCCACCAGCGCGTTCGAGTTGCCCGCGCCGCCCGTCGCGGCCGCCGTCGGGGTCCACAGCGCCCGGTCGAACCGCTCGCCCCGCGCCGCCACCGCCAGCAGCCGCTGGGAGCCGGTGTTCTCCGGCTCGGTCAGCTTGTGCCGCCGGGTGAGCGGCCGGCCGCCCTTCGTCCGGTCCTTGATCGCCCCGACCGTCGCGTACGCCTTCTCCCAGGCCAGCTCCTCGGTCGGCGCGATGATCGGGCGGAACGCGACCTGGATCCGCGGCACGTCCGTCCGGCCCGCCGCCCGCGCCGCGGCTTTCACCGACTCGATCTGCTCCGCGGTCTGGGCCAGCGGCTCGCCCCACAGGCAGTAGATGTCCGCTTCGGCGCCGCCGGCGGCGTACGCGGCCGGCGACGAGCCGCCGAACGACACGCCCGGACGTGGCTGCTGCACCGGCTTCACGTCGGAGACGTAGTCGGCGAAGCGGTAGTACTCACCCTCGAAGCCGAACGGTTCGTCCGAGGTCCAGGCCTTCTTGATGATCTGGATGGCTTCGCGCGTCCGGGCGTAGCGCTGGTCCTTCGTGAGGTAGTCGCCTTCGCGCTGCTGCTCGTGGTCGTTGCCGCCGGTGATGAAGTGGACTGTCAGGCGGCCGTCGGAGATCTGGTCGAGCGTCGCGAACGTCTTCGCCGCGAACGTCGGGTACGAGACGTTCGGGCGGTGCGCGAGCAGGATCTGCAGCTTGTCGAGCTTCGTGGCGACGTACGCGGCCGCCTGCGCCGGGTCCGGCGAGCCGGAGCCGTAGGCGAACAGGACCCGGTCCCAGCCGAAGTCCTCGTGCGCGCGGGCCAGGCGCAGCGTGTACTCCTTGTCGAACACCCCGCCCGAGCGGGCGTGCGTCTCGGACCCGTCGTGCGTGCCCCCGATGCCCAGGAACTCCACCGGCATTCGCCGTCACCTTCTCTCACGTCGGTGAAGCCAGAGCTACGCCTCACGCGGCAGGGCGGCAACGGAGTCCGCAGGGTGGAACTAGCGCCGGTGCGCCTCGATCACCTCGATCGACGCCCGGACCTGCTCGAACGTGGGCGGAGCCGCCCGGTTGAACACGACGGTCAGGGACCGGCGCGGGATGACCACGAACTCGACGTCGACCCCGGCCGCCTCCGACGCGGCCTCGACGACGTCCCGCCAGTGCTCCGGGTCGATCCCGTCCGGATCGGCCCACTCGTGCGCGAAGATCGCCCAGTTGCCCCTGAGCAGGGTGCCGACCACGTCCTGCGCGGTGTGGACGCGGTTCGGCGGACTGATCTCATCCGGCACGTCTTCGCAGCCGGCACAAGATCGCGAAGGCCGCGGCGCCTTGGTGGACTACGGACAAATCCGCTCCTCTCGCCAACCTGCCCGAGGCATTCGGCGCCGCGTCCCGGAGTGTTTGGTTTTATTCCCGGAGTTCCGGAGTATGGGAAGGCCGTCCCGGGCCGGATCCCGCGCGTAGCTTCGGACCCGTGGCCGATCGCGCGCCGTTCACCCTCGCCATCGTGGGCGCCGGACCTCGGGGGGTCGGCGTCCTCGAGCGGCTCGGCGCGAACGCGGACCTGCTGCGCGACCGGCGGCTCGAGGTGCACCTGATCGACCCGTTCCCGCCCGGGCCCGGCCGCGTGTGGCGGTACGACCAGTCGCCGCTGCTGCGGATGAACTCCATGCCCGAGGACGTCACGGTGTTCACCGACGAGTCGGTGCAGATGGCGGGCCCGGTCCGGCCGGGGCCGACGCTGCTGGAGTGGGCGCGCAAGGTGCGTGACGGCGCGCTCGACGCCGAGGTCCCGCCCGACGTCGTCGCCGAGCTGACCGCCCTCGGCAGCTTCGACTTCCCGACCCGGCGGCTGCAGAGCGCCTACCTGACCTGGTTCTACCGCACGGTCCTCGCCGGCCTCCCCGACGGCATCGACGTCGTCGAGCACGCGGCCCGCGCGGCCGCGTCCGACGGCTGCACCGTCAGCCTGTCCGACGGCACGACCGTGCGCGCGGACGCCGTCGTCTTCACCGTCGGGCACCTCGACGCCGAGCCGGACGAGCGGGAGCGGGAGCTCGTCACGTTCGCCGCGCGGCACGGGCTCGCCTACTACCCGGCCGGCTACACCGCCGACGTCGACTACTCCGGCATCGCGCCGGGCGAAACGGTGCTGGTGCGCGGGTTCGGGCTGGCGTTCGTCGACCTGATGCTGCTGCTCACCGAGGGCCGCGGCGGCCGGTTCGAAGACCTGCCGGGTGGCGGCCTGCGCTACCACCCGAGCGGCGCCGAACCGGTGCTGCACGTCGGCTCGCGGCGCGGGGTCCCCTACCACGCGAAGATCGGCTACCGGCTGCGCGGGAAACCGTTGCGGCTGCCCAGGTTCTTCGACGCCTACGCCATGGACAACCTGCCCGGCGACGCGCTCGACTTCCGCGCGGACGTCTGGCCGCTGATCGCGAAGGAACTGGCCTGGGGCTACTACAGCGAGCTGTTCACCGGGCACCCCGAGCGGGTGCGCATGGACTTCGCGGTGTTCGCCGACGCCTTCGCCGACCTGCCGTGGGATTCACCGGACATGCGGGACCTCGTGGCGCGGGCGGTGCCCGCCGAGGCCGACCGCCTCGACCTCGACCGCCTGGACCGTCCCCTGGACGGCCGCGCGTTCGGCACGGCGGAGGAGTTCGGCAAGGAGCTGCGGGAGTACGTCGAAGCCGACCTCGCGCGCCGCGCCGACCAGGAGTTCAGCGCCGATCTGGGCGCGTTCACGGCCTTGCTGTCGGTGTACGGCCAGCTGCCGGTGCTGGTCCAAAAAGGACGGTTGGCCGCGTCGTCCCAGGTGTCCGATATGGACGGCTGGTTCCACGGCTTCTTCTCCTACTACGCCAGTGGGCCGCCGCCGCGCCGGCTCGAGGAACTGCTGGCGCTGCACGAGGCCGGCGTGGTTTCGTTCGCCGGCGCGGAAATGCAGGTGACGACCGACGGCGGCGCGTTCGTCGCGACCACCGCGAGCTACCCGGGAACGGTCTCGGCGCGCACGCTCGTCGAAGCGCGGCTCCCCGGCCCAAGTGTGACCCGCGCGGCCGACGGCCTGCTCCGGCAGCTGCGCGACGCGGGCGAGCTGGCCGAGGAGACCGTGGCGGACCCGGTGACCGGCGCGGTGCTGCCGTCCGGCCGGATCCACACGCGGGTGTCGGACTCGCGCCTCCTCGACGGCACGGGCCGTCCCCACCCGCACCGGTTCGCGGTGGGCCCGCACACGAGCGCCCGCTCGGCGGCGGCGTTCACCCGGCCCCGGACGAACGCGGCGAGCTTCCGCCAGAACGACGCCGTGGCCCGCGAGATCCTGGCGCTGGTCAGCCCGCCCAGCTGACGATTTCGGCCAGGACCCGTTCCGGTGGTGGCATTTCCGCGATCTCGGCCGCGATGCCACGGGCGACGTCACGGGGCTTCGGGGCGGTGAGCAGTTCGCGCGCCGCCGCCTCGATCGCGGGGATCCGGACCTCGTCGCCGAGCAAGGCTTTTGCGACACCGAGGGCGCTGAGGGTCTCCGCGTTGGCGAACTGGTCGGCACCCTGCGGCAGGATCAGCTGCGGCAGCCCGGCCGCGAGGGACGCGAGCACCGTGCCCGTGCCGCCGTGGTGGACCACCAGGCCCGCGTGCTCCAGCACCGTTGCCTGCGGGACGAACCCCGCCGCGTGCACCCGCGGCGGCAGGTCGCCCAGAAGAGCCGGGTCGCCGGGACCCACGGCCACCAGGACGTCGACGTCGAGGTTCGCCAGCGCGCGGATCGCCCCGCGCAGGACGTCCGTCGCGCCGAAGACCACCGTGCCGAGCGTCAGGTAGACGAAGCCGTCCTCCGGCAGCGGTGGCAGCGGGACGTCGGGGTCGTACGGCGTCGGGCGCATCCGGAACACCTTCGGGACGGCCGCGGTGCCCGGGTCGCGGACGCTGTCCGGCCAGACGTCGACGCAGGCGTCGCCGAACAGCGCGTCCGCGGGGAGCGTGCCCCAAAGCGGCCGCAGCCGTTCCACGGCGACGGTCAGGAGCTCCGGCGGCATCGAGCGCCCGATCACGACCGAGACCGCGGGAATGCCCGCGCGGCGGGCCGCGATGCCCGCGCCGACGTCGCTCATCTCGTAGACGACCAGGTCGGGACGGAGCTCCGGGAGCAGCGGCGTCAGGTCGGCGAGCAGCGACCGCGGCAGCAGTTCGGCGAACATCGTGATGCCGACGTCCATGAACCCGGCGTCTTCGCCGTGCCGCTTCTTGGCTTCGGCCTCCGCCTCGCCGATGCCGATCCCGGCTCGGTGGACGGCGAACCCGAGGTCACGCACCTGGGGCACGAAGGCTTCGCCGGTGCCGAAGACGACGTCGTGGCCGGCCGCCGCGGCCGCGTTCGCCAGCGGCAGCAACGGGTACAGGTGGCCGTACGCCGGGCGGCACGTGAAGAGGATACGCACGCACCCGAGCGTACTGCTCAGCCCTTCACGACCGGAGCGATTTGCTGCGCCCACTGCTGCGGCGCCGACGTGCCGCCGGGCAGCGAGTTGAAGTACTCCCAGCCGTCGATGCCACCGAAGTCCGCGTACTTGCTCTTGAGGCTCCGCACGGTCGACTGGAGGGTCGACATGTCCACGTACCCACTGCAGTTGGCGGGGTTCGTGACCGTCCCGGCGACGACCTTGCTCGCGGGCACGACCCCGCGGCGGATGATGCTGTCGTAGCCCGATGTACTCGAAAGCGAGCCCCAGCCGCAGTAGAACTGCGCGTTGAACCACGAAATCTGGCCGCCGCGGTCCCGGTAGAGGGTGTCGTAGTTCAGGCCCGAAAGCCCGCCGCCGCCGCTGAGCTCGGTGGCGACCGGCGCGA
This sequence comes from Amycolatopsis sp. NPDC003865, assembly GCF_053605345.1. Taxonomy (NCBI): domain Bacteria; kingdom Bacillati; phylum Actinomycetota; class Actinomycetes; order Pseudonocardiales; family Pseudonocardiaceae; genus Amycolatopsis; species Amycolatopsis sp. NPDC003865. The sequence goes on from NZ_JBSGJA010000002.1 coordinate 543,137, forward strand.
GCGTGACGAGGAACGAGCTGCCGAAGTCGGCCCGCAGCGCGTCGATCACCTTGTTGAGGGCGGTGTTCGACATGTGCTCTTCGACGTCCAGGTCGATGCCGGACAGCGAATAGGTGCGGATGAGGTTCCGCAGCAACGGGTAGTAGGTGTCGAACTGGGTCTCGAGGCGCTGGAAGCTGCCCGCGGCGGCCCCGCCGACGAACGCGAGGACGTGCACGCCCTGGCTGCGCAGGGTGGCGAGGTCCTGCCACATCCGCGTGAACTTGGCGGCGTTCGGCGGGTCGTCGTTGAGGTGCACGACGCTGTTGGCGTCGAGGTGGATTGCTCCGACGATGACGTCCGTGGCCCCGGCGTCGCGCAGGGGGAGCGGCGAGACGTAGGTGGAGCCGTTGTAGATGGTCTGGTAGTAGACGACAACCCTGCGCCCGGCGGCGGCCGAAGCCGGCACCGCACCCGAAATCATCAGCACCAAGGCCACGAAGGCCACGCCGATCCTCCGCATGGTCCAGACCATACGACGACGGTGGGTGGTGGGGGAACCACCCACCGTGTGATCTGTCCGGTTTCTGTCTCAGCCGACCTCCTGGACCGACCGCCCGGGGATCGCCGCGAGGAGCTCCTTCGTGTACTCCGCCCGCGGTTCCTCCAGTACCTGCGCCACCGGGCCCAGCTCCACCAGCTTGCCCGAGCGCAGCACGCCCACCTGGTCCGCCAGCTGCCGCACCACCGCCAAGTCGTGCGAGATGAAGACGTACGACAACCCCAGCGAAGACTGCAACTCGGCCAGCAGCTTCAGAATCTGCGCCTGCACCGAAACGTCCAGCGCCGACACCGGTTCGTCGCACACCACCAGGTCCGGCCGCAGCGCCAGCGCCCGGGCGATCGCCACCCGCTGGCGCTGGCCGCCCGACAGCTCGGCCGGCTTGCGGCGGGCCACCGACGCGGGCAGCGCGACCTGGTCGAGCAGCGCCGGGACCCGCGTGCGCGGCAGCTTGAACGCCCGCAGCGGTTCCGCCACGACGTCCTCGATCGAGAACTTCGGGTTCAGCGACGCGTACGGGTTCTGGTATACGACCTGCATCCGCCGCCGCAGCCGCCGCAGTTCCTCGCCGTCGAGGGACGTGATGTCCTGGCCGTCGAACGAAACCGAGCCCGCCGACGGCGTCTCCAGCCGGAGCACCATGCGGGCCGTCGTCGACTTGCCCGAGCCCGACTCGCCCACCAACGCGAGTGTCTGGCCACGCGGGACGTCGAACGAAACGCCGTCCACCGCCCGGATTCCGCCGTCGAACGTCTTCGCCAGGTCCCGCACCGAAACCAGCGGCTCGGCAGCCGGTGCCGGCGGGCGCAGCGTGCTCGACAGGCTCGGTGCCGCCGCGATCAGCTGTTGCGTGTACGGATGCGCCGGCGCGCTCACCACCGACGCACCTTCCTCGACGACCGAACCCCGCGACAGCACGACGATCCGCGAAGCCCGGTCCGCCGCGACGCCGAGGTCGTGCGTGATCAGCAGGATCGCCGTGCCCGATTCACGCGCCAGCGACGTCAGGTGGTCGAGGATCCGGCGCTGGACCGTGACGTCCAGCGCCGACGTCGGCTCGTCCGCGATGATCAGCTTCGGCTGCCCGGCCAGCGCCGACGCGATCAGCACGCGCTGGCGCAGCCCACCCGAAAGCTGGTGCGGGTACTGTCGCGCCCGCAGCTCGGGGTCGGGGACGCCGGCGCGCTCCAGCAGCTCGATCGCCCGCAGCGACGCCGAACGCCGGTCCGCGAGACCGTGGATCTTCAGCACCTCCGCGACCTGGTCGCCGACCCGGTGCACCGGGTTCAGCGACACCGCCGGGTCCTGCGGCACCAGCGCGATCTCGCGCCCGCGCACGCCCCGCCACTGCTTCGGTTTCAGCGCAGTCAGGTCCCGGCCGTCGAAGGTGATCGAACCGCCGTCGATCCGGCCGCCGCGCGGGAGCAGGCCGATCGCCGCGTGCGCGGTCGTCGACTTGCCCGAGCCCGACTCGCCGACGACCGCGACCACTTCGCCCGTGTCGACATCGAAGCCGACGTCACGGACGGCCGGCACACCCCGGTACGACACGGCCAGGTCCGAAATCCGCAGCAGGGTCATCGGTCTCCTCCGTCCAGCGCGCGGGACAGCCGGTTCGCGGCGAGCACCACCGCCGCGACCGTCAGGCCCGGGAACGTCGTCATCCACCAAGCGGTGGCCAGGAAGCTGCGCCCGCCCGCGACGAGCGAGCCCCACTCCGGCGTCGGCGGCGTCGCGCCGAAGCCGAGGAAGCTCAGCGCCGACACCTCGAGCACCGCCGTGCCGAGCGTGAGCGTCGCCAGCGCGAGCACCGGGCCCGCCGCGTTCGGCAGGACGTGCCGGAGCAGCACGCCCGTCCACCGCACACCGCCGGCCCGTGCGGCTTCGACGTACACGCCGTTGCGCACGCGCAGCACCTCCGCGCGCATGACCCGCGCGAAGGACGCCAGGTTCGCGATGCCGACGGCGATCGCGACGTTCGTCGTGCCGAAGCCCAGCGCGGTGACCAGGGCCAGGGACAGCAGGATCGGCGGGACGGCCAGGAAGACGTCGACGACCCGCATGATCGCGGTGTCCGCCCAGCCGCCGCGGAAGCCGGCGAGCAGGCCGAGCGCCGAGCCCGCGACCAGCGCCACTAGCACGGCGATCGCGGTGGCCCGCAGCGAGAGCGACGCGCCGTGGATCACGCGCGCGTAGACGTCCCGGCCGGTCTCGTCGGTCCCGAACAGATGCTGCAGTGACGGGCCCTGCAGCCGTTCCTTCGGGACGCCGGTGAGCGGGTCGTACCCGGTCAGCAGCCCCGGCACGAAGGCCGCGAGCAGCACGAACGCCGGCACCACCACGGCCAGCACCAGCCCGGGCGGGATCCGCACTTTCACGTGAAAGTGCGGCTTGGGGGCCTGGGCGAGGTCAACCACGGGCCACCTCCGGCGTCCGGGCGATGCGCGGGTCGAGCAGCGGGTACAGCAGGTCGACGACCAGGTTGAGCACCACGAACACCAGCGCGGCCAGCACGATCACCGCCTGCACCACCGGCACGTCCTGCGCGGTGACGGCGGCCGCGGTGATCCGGCCGACGCCGTCGCGCGAGAACACCGTCTCGGTGATCACCGAGCCCGCGACGAGGTTGCCCGCCACCACGCCGGCGATGGTCAGCGTCGGTACGGCGGCGTTGCGCAGCAGGTGTCCGAAGTGGACGCGCCAGCGGCTCGCGCCCTTGGCCGCCGCGATCTCCGCGTACGGCTCTTCCTGCTGGGTCGCCAAGCTCTTGGCCAGCACCTGCCCGATGATCGCGCCGGTCGGCAGGGCCAGGGTGATCGCCGGCAGGATGATGGTTTCGAAGCCTTGCGTGCCCAGCGCCGGCAGCCACCGCAGCCGGAACGAGAAGAACTGGATCAGCAGCAGCCCCACCCAGAACGGCGGCAGCGAGATGGCCAGCGACGGCAGGGACAGCAGGGCCTGCCGCAGCCAGCGGAACCGCGTGAACGTCCCGAGGAACGCCGACCCGCCGCCGAACAGCACCGCGAACACCAGCGCCAGGCCGGTCACCGCGAGCGTCGGCGGCAACGCCGTGACGACCATGTGCGTCGCGTCGTCGCCGGTGGCGACGCTACGCCCGAAATCGCCGTGCAGGGCCGAGACCAGGCGTTTCGCGTACTGGACGGGCAACGGCGAGTCCAGGCCGTACTCCGCGCGGGCGGCGGCGAGCTGCTCGGGCGTGGCCGACGAACCGGCCTCCCCGTTGGCGAGCTTCGCCGAGACGGCGTCGCCCGGCAGCAGGTAGAGGATCAGGAACGACAGCGTGAACGCCGCCCACAGCACGAACACCGCCTGCCCGGCGCGGCGGAGGAGGTAGCGCCTCACGACAGCCACGCGTCGAACAGCTGAAGCCGTGACGACGCTTCGAAGTCGACGGCGTGCGCCTTCGAGCCGAGTGCGACGACCTGGGTCAGCTCGAACACCGGGACCGCGTAGGCGTGGTCGATGATGAGCTTCTGCGCCTCGTCGGCGGACGGCTTGCGCTTGGCGTTGTCCACAGTGGACGACTGCGCGTCGAGCGCGACGTCGAGCGGGTTGCCCGGCGTCAGCTTGCTGCGGTTGCCGGCCTTGGTGGAGAACTGGCCGCGCAGGATGTCCGGGTCGGCGCGGGTGACGTTGTACCAGAGGAAGTCGTAGTTGCCGGAGAGCTGGATCTGCGTGGTTTCGGCCGTCGTGTGCTGCTCGATCCGCAGGTCGAAGCCGATCTTGCGGAGCTGCTGCTGGATCAGCTCCAGCACGCTGCGGTTCTGGTTGAACACCGGCGAGAACACGACGGACGCGCTCAGCGGCTGCCCGTTCTTGACGCGGATCCCGTCGGGACCGGGCGCCCAGCCGTCGCCGTCCAGCAGCGCGGCGGCGCCCTTCTGGTCGTACGCGAGCTGCTGCGAAAAGTCGCTGACCAGCGGCGTCGCCGAGCCGAGGATGCTCGTGGCGGCTTTGTAGCTCGGCGTCAGCACGGTGTTCACGACCTCGGCGCGGTCGACGCCCTTGAGCACGGCCTGGCGCACCTTCTCGTCGGTGAGCACCCCGCGCGTGGTGTTGGCGTGCAGGTTGAACACGACGCCGGGGTTCGGCCGGATGTTCTCGCTGAAGCCGCCGCCGGTGAACTGCGGCTCGTCGACCGGCTGGATGTCCGTGGCGGCGTCGAGCTGGCCGGAGGCGAGGCTGCCGGTGCGGACGCCGGGCTCGGGCACGATCTTGTAGTCGATCTTGTCGAGGTAGGCCTCGCCCTGGTGCTCGAACAGCGACGAGCCCCAGGCGTAACCCTTGCGCTTGGCCAGGACGATCTCCTGGTTCTGCTTCAGGCTCTCGAAGACGAACGGCCCGGAGCCGATCAGGCCGGCGCCCTGGCAGCGCTGCTCCGGCGTCTTCCGGAACGCCGCGGGCGCGAGGACGCCGAGCGAGACCGTCGAGCTGGCCTGCAGGAACTGGGCGCTGGGCGCGGAGAATTCGAGGCGCACGGTCCGCGGGTCGACGACTGCCGACGCCTTGTACGCGGCGAGGTAGCCGTAGCCGAGCTGGGCCTTGGTGCCGAGGGCCTTGATGCCGTCGAAGCTGGTCTTGACCGCGGCGGCGTCGACCGGGCTGCCGTCGGAGAAGGTCGCGCCGGAGCGCAGGTGGAAGGTGAACGCCGTCGAATCGGCGTTGCTCTCCCACTTCTCGGCGAGCCACGGCTTGATCTCGCCGGTCTTCGGGTCCTGGTCGGTGAGCGAGTCGACGAGCTGACGCGCGACGTTGATCGACGCGTTCGTGGCGACCTGCTGCGGGTCGATGCAGTCGGGCGCCGAGGAGATGCCGAGGCGCAGCGTGCCACCGGGTTTCGGGGGACCCGAAGCGGCTTGTTCGGTGCCCGCGGCGGAGCAGGCGGTCAGCAGGACGGGCAGGGCGAGCAGGGCCGCGGCGTTGCGGGCGCGGAAGAGTGGGGACACCGGACGGCCTCCAGCGGGGAGCGGTTGCGTCTTCGATGAGCGACGCTAACCACGCGCTGAAGGCCGTCCCACCAGGCGAACCGCGGTCCCAAACCGTGGCACCGCAAGGATTCGCCCTTGACAGCGATCAGCAGCGGCCGAGCATGTCCGTCAGCGCCGACTTCTCCGCCGTGTTGATCGTCAGCTTGAACTTGTACTTCACCGCGACCCACATCTTCGCGTAGGTGCACCAGTAGCTCGTGAGCGGCGGCTTCCACTGGTCGGGCGACTTGTCGCCCTTCTCCTGGTTCACGTTGTCCGTCACGGCGATCAGCTGCGGGTCGGTGAGGTCGTTCGCGTACGCCTGGCGCTGCGCGGTGGTCCACGACGACGCGCCGGTGCGCCACGCGTCGGCCAGCGGCACGACGTGGTCGATGTCCACATCGGACGCGGCGGTCCAGGTCTCGCCGTCGTACGGGCTCTTCCAGCTGCCGGAGGTCGCCGCGCAGCTCGAGTCGGTGACCACGTTCGTGCCGTCGCGCTTGAGCACCACCTCGCGGGTGTTGCAGCCGCCGCCCTGGTCGATCCAGTGCGGGAACTTGTCGCGGCTGTAGCCGTCCTGCGAACCGTCGGCCTTGACGGTCAGGGACGCGAGCTCGGTCTTCGCCGTCGAAGCCGACGGGATGCCCGGCGGGGTGGCCTCGGCGACGCTGACCAGCGTCCCGGAGAGCACGGCGGTGGCCGCGAGGATGGTGAACGAATGACGAACAGCACGCCTGGTTGGCATTTTGCTACCTCCGGTTCAGGTGTGGGGACAGCTAACCCTGATACACCGGAGTGGCGAGTGCAACACGTATAGGTGACATGTTGCTGCCCGTTGGTGAACGCTGCGTTGCCGCAGGCTCACTCAATCGTGAAAATAGCAGGTCAGGCGGGTCCGCGGACCAGCCGAAGGTCTTGGGTGTGCCGGTACCAGGTCCACTTGTTCACCGACCGCTCGTGGACGACGTCGTCGCTGACGGGCCGCGTCGGGATGCAGCCGATCTGGAACGCGCGCGCGTAGAACGTCGTCGGCCGCTTGAACAGGGTCCCCTTCACGACGCGGATCGACAGGCCGGGGCCGCCCGGGTCCGGCGTCACCTCGACCGAAGAAGCGGGCCCGCGCAGCGCCACCTGCTCGTCGGCGTAGGCCACCCCGCGCACCAGCCGCAGTTCGCCGCGCCCGACGAGCACGCCGCCGACGTCGTCGCGGATCAGCGGCACCGGGTCCACTTCGCCGCGCAGCGCGAGCGCGACGGCCTGCAGCGGCGTCTTCGGCAGGTTCCACAGCGCGGCGACCGACGAATCCGGTGACGAGGGCACGTACCCGACCGACACGCCCGAGAGCGCGTCCTTCCGCAGCAGGCGCAGGACGACCGCCGCGAGGTCCGCGTCCGTGCCCGACACGACCAGGTGATCGTGTTCGCCCAGCAAGGGGTCGATTTCCGCCTTGCCGGGACGGCTGGGCACGCGAACGGATTCGACGTCATCGACTTCCTCGAAGCCGGCCGCGCCGTCGCCACAGGCCACCACGATTCCGCGCACCCGCAGGTCCTCCGTTACAGTCATGCACCGGCATTTCCTCAGCGCCACCGGTGTCCGTCCGGGACACTAAACCTCAGTCGTCGAACACCTGGAGTGTCACATGCCGGCCATCGTGCTCATCGGTGCCCAATGGGGAGACGAAGGCAAGGGCAAGGCCACCGACCTGATGGGTGACCGCGTCCAGTGGGTCGTCCGCTACCAGGGTGGCAACAACGCCGGTCACACGGTCGTCCTGCCGAACGGCGAGAACTTCGCCCTGCACCTCATCCCGTCCGGCATCCTCACCCCCGGCGTGACGAACGTCATCGGCAACGGTGTGGTGGTGGACCCGGGTGTGCTGCTGGAAGAGCTGTCCGGCCTCGAAGCGCGGGACGTCGACACGTCCAAGCTGCTGATCTCGGCCGACGCGCACCTGATCATGCCGTACCACGTGGCCATCGACAAAGTCACCGAGCGGTACCTCGGCAGCCGCAAGATCGGCACCACCGGCCGCGGCATCGGGCCGTGCTACCAGGACAAGATCGCCCGCGTCGGCGTCCGCGTGCAGGACCTGCTCGACGAGAAGATCTTCCGCCAGAAGGTCGAAGCCGCGCTGGAGTTCAAGAACCAGGTGCTGGTGAAGGTCTACAACCGCAAGGCCCTCGACGCGAACGAGGTCGCCGACGAGGTGCTGGCCGCGGGCGAGAAGTTCGCGCACCGCATCGCCGACACGCGGCTGCAGCTCAACCAGGCCCTCGAGCGCGGGGAAACCGTGCTGCTGGAGGGTTCGCAGGGCACGCTGCTCGACGTCGACCACGGCACGTACCCGTTCGTGACGTCGTCGAACCCGACGTCCGGCGGCGCGAGCGCGGGCTCGGGCATCGGCCCGGGCCGGATCACCACGGTCCTCGGCATCCTCAAGGCGTACACGACCCGCGTCGGCTCGGGCCCGTTCCCGACCGAGCTGCACGACGAGTCCGGCGAGTACCTGCGCAAGCAGGGCGGCGAGTTCGGCGTGACGACGGGCCGTTCGCGCCGCACGGGCTGGTTCGACGCGGTGATCGCGCGCTACGCGGTGCGCGTCAACGGCATCACCGACTACTTCCTCACGAAGCTGGACGTGCTGTCCGGCCTGGAGAAGGTCCCGGTGTGCGTCGGCTACGAGGTCGACGGCTTCCGCACGCCGGACATGCCGATGACCCAGACCGACGTGCACCACGCGATCCCGATCTACGAAGAGCACCCGGGCTGGTTCGAGGACATCTCGGCGTGCCGCACGTTCGAGGAGCTCCCGGCGAACGCGCGCGCGTACGTCGAGCGCCTGGAAGAGCTGTCGGGCGCCCGGATTTCGGCGATCGGCGTGGGCCCGGGCCGCGACCAGACGATCGTCCGGCACCAGTTCGTTTAAGTCAGCTTGGTGCTGACCGGCGTCTCGTTGCGGAAGAGGTCGAGCACCGGGCAGTGCTCGTCGACCTCGCGCTTGAGGTCTTCGTAGCGCTCCCGGCTCGCCGGTCCTTCGAGTTCCACGGACACGCGCACGTCCCCGAAGCCGGGGCGGGTGTTGAAGGAGAAGCCGAAGAAGCCGTGCAGGTCGAGGTCGCCATCGACGGTGACCTTGACGGAGTCGAGCGGGATGCCTCGCTTCGCCGCCCAGAACTGGTAGGTGATGACCTGGCAGGACCCGAGGGCGGCGAGGGCGTATTCGACGGGGTTGGCGGCTTGGTCGGCGCCGCCGAGCGCGGGCGGCTCGTCGACGGTGAAGCTGTGGTCCCGGACCTTGACGTGGACTTCGGTCTTGGTGCCGGGCTCGAGGGTGTGGGCCACGGAGAAGGAGACGGCGGCGTTGTGCGGGTCGGCGTCGACGGCCTTGCGGGTGCCTTCGATGACGTCGGTCAGCGACATGGGTGCTCCTCGGTGATCGGTGATCCGCACAGGGTGGGCGAATTTCGCGGGGTGTGCTCGGTTTCTCAATTCCTGGGAGAAGCGGTGTCCGGCATGCGGAAGCACTCGACCGGGGGACACGAGGGGCGGTAACGTCCGCGGTAACGGGGCGATAACGAGAAGGCAGACACCGCAGCCGCACAGCAGGAGAGCTTTCTCGTGGAGACGCAAACCCGAGGCCCGATCGACGTGACCCGGGTGGCGGGGTTCCGAACCGCCACCGCCGACCCCGACGACCTCCGGCGGGCGGTCACCGCGTCGCCCGGCTACGCCCGGGCCGGGGCCGACCAGCGGGCCGCGGTGCTCGAGCTCGTGCTGCGGGCCGGGACGCCCGAGCCGCGACGCCGGCTTCGGTTCCTCGGCAGGCTGCTGGCTCGCCGGCGCTGATCGTCCACTGTGGGCAGTGCCGTCCTCAGCCCAACCGGTTCGTGAGGGTCGCCGTCACCGACATCTCCTCGAGGTCCAGCTCGCGCAGCACCTTCTGCAGGACTTCGTCGTCGAGGCGGCCCGCCCGGTTCTCCTCGATCATCGCCTTGCGCTGGATGATCAGCAGTTCCTTGCGCGCCTTCGCGAACTGGGCCTGGGGGGTGCCCGGGCGGTCCTCGCCCGACAGCTTGATCGTCGCTTCGGCGAACCGGTAGCGCGTGTCGACCAGCCTTTGCAGCCGCTCCTTCAGGTGCTGGACCTTCTCGGGTGGCAGGTCCAGAGATGCCAGCCGTTCGCGGCTGATCTCGCGCAGCCGGTCGTGCGCCGCCTTCTTGGCGACTTCGCGCGCGGCCAGCTCCTCCGCTTCGTCCCGCGACGCCTCCGACGGGTCCTGCACCTTCAGCACCCGGATCAACGGCGGCAGCGTCAGCCCCTGGATCAGCACCGTCCCGATCGCCACGGTGAACGCGAACAGCTGGATCTCCTCGCGGCCCGGCGTGCCGGCGGGAACGCCGGCCGCCGCGGCCAGGGTCACCACTCCGCGCATGCCCGTCCACGACAGCACCGCCAGCGACCGCCACGACGGAGCCGCGCGCCCACGGCCGAACAGCCGCATCGCCCGCGGCAGGTACGCGAAGACGAACACCGCCGGGATCCGCACCGCCATCGTCACCAGCAGCACGACCACCGCGACGAGCGCGAGCGTCCCGTTGTCGCGGGCCGCGTGCTGGGCGCCGTCGAGCACGACCGGCAGCTGCAGCCCCATCAGCGCGAACACCAACGCCTCCAGCAGGACGTCGATGGACGCCCACACCGATCTGTCCTGCATGCGCGTCGCCGGGGACGCGTACAGCGAGCGCGCCCCCAGGTACAGCCCGGCCGCGACGACCGCCAGCACGCCGGATCCGCTGAACTCCGCCCCGAAGGGGTGCAGGTGCTCCGCGGTGACGTACGCGCCGAACGGCACGATGATCCCGAACGCCGACTCCATCAGCGGGTCGTCGAGCAGGCGCCGGACCAGCACGACGGCCGCGCCGATCGCGAGGCCGACCGCGATGCCCAGCACGGTCGCGACGCCGAACACCGCGAACCCGTGCCCGGCCGAGCCCGCGGTGCCGGCGACCGCGGCGAGCGCGACCTTGTACAGCGTCAGCGCGGCGGCGTCGTTGACCAGGCTCTCCCCGGTCAGCACGGTCATCAGCCGCCGCGGCAGGTGCACGACGAAGGCGACGACCACCGCGGTCACCGCGACCAGCACCACGCCGAGCGCGACGATCGGCCGCAGGCTGTTCTTGAAGTGCGTCAGCGAGCTTTCCAGCGACGTCGAATAGAGCAGCGGCGGCAGCACCACGGTGAGCACCAGCTCGGGTTCCAGCTCGAACCGCGGCACACCGGGGATCAGCGCGACCCCGAGCGCGACGACCACCACGAGCAGCGGCGCCGACAGGTTGCAGCGCCGCGCGAGCGCGGTCAGGGCCAATGAGCCCGCGAGCACGCCCATCAGCGTCAGGATCTCCACTCGCGTGATCTTCCCGCAGGTAGCGGGCCTGCGCTCGGCTTCCGCTCAGTGGAAGTGAGCTGGATTACGGCCTCTCCGGTGTGCATACTTGTGCGCAATACGCACACTTGTGCGGATCACGTGCACCGACGCACATCCGGAGGTTCCCCATGTCCCCTGGCACCCGCTCCTGGGTCGTGCCCCTGGCCTGGACCGCCGTCCTGCTCGACGGGTTCGACCTGGTCGTGCTCGGCACCGTGCTGCCCGTGCTGCTGCGCGGCCACGTCTGGGGCCTGACGCCCGCGACGGCGTCGGTCGTGTCGACGGTCGGGCTCGCCGGGATGATGCTGGGCGGGCTGGCGATCGGCACCGTCACCGACGTCATCGGCCGCCGGAAGTCGCTCATCATCTCGGTGACGCTGTTCTCGCTCTGCACGCTGCTGTGCGCGTTCGCGCCCTCGACGTTCGTCTTCGGGCTGTTGCGGTTCGTCGCCGGCCTCGGCCTCGGCGGCTGTCTGCCGACGGCGATCACGCTGGTCACGGAGTACGCGCGCCAAGGCAAGGCCGGCAGCGCGACGACGACGGTGATGACCGGTTACCACGTCGGGGCGGTGCTGACGGCGCTGCTGGGCATCGTGCTGATCTCGCCGCTGGGCTGGCGCGCGATGTTCGTCGCCGGCGCGATCCCGGCCGTCGTGCTGATCCCGCTGATGCTGAAGTTCCTGCCGGAGTCCGAGACGTTCCAACGGGTCCGCGAGACCGAGCGGTCGGCCGGGCACGCGGTCGCCGGCCTGTTCCGCGGCGGTCTGCTGCGCGCGACGATCGCGTTCTGGGTGACGTCGTTCATGGGGCTGCTGCTGGTGTACGGGCTGAACACCTGGCTGCCGGAGATCATGCGCCAGGCCGGCTACCCGCTCGGCGCGGCGCTGAGCCTGCTGCTGACGCTGAACGTCGGCGGCATCGTCGGGCTGCTCGTCGCGGGGCGCGTGGCGGACCGCGTCGGCATCCGGCCCTCGGCGATCGTGTGGTTCTGCGCGGGCGCGGTGTTCTTGGCTCTGCTGAGCGTGAAGCTGCCCGCCGTCGGGCTGTACGCGGCGGTGTTCCTGACCGGCTGCTTCGTGTTCAGCGCGCAGGTGCTGGTGTACGCCTACATCGGCCGGATCTACCCGGACGCGATCCGCGCGACGGGCCTCGGCTGGTCCGCCGGCATCGGCCGGATCGGCGCGATCTCCGGGCCGATCCTCGGCGGCGCGCTGCTGACGGCGGGAATCGCATACCCGTGGGGCTTCTACGCGTTCGCCGGCGTCGGCGCGCTGGGCGCGGCGGCCGTGACGGTGGTCCGTCCCGGCCGCCGCACCCCGGTGGCGGAAAGCGCGCCGGACGTCAGCCGAGTTCCTTGAGTTCCTGCTCCACCGCGGCGAGCTCGGCGGCCGAGCCCTGGACCTTCGGACCCGTGAACCACCTGCGGGCCGACACGACCCACCACAGGGCCGCGCCGCCGAGCACCACGAGGAACGCGATCGGCGTGTAGTTGAACGAATCCACCGTCACCGGCGACACCTGCGGCAGCATGAACAGGAAGAAGATCAGCACGACCCACACCGTCGCGATGATCCCGACCGGCTTGCCCCACCTGCCGAGCGACCACGGCCCCGGCTCGAACGAATCGCCGCGGCGGACGCGCAGGAACACCGGGATCACGTACGCCACGTACAGCCCGACCACCGCGATCGACGTCACCGCCGCGTAGGCCGTCGCGCTCCACAGGTACGGCAGCGCCAGCACCAGCGCCCCGCCGGCCGCGAGCCACACCGCGTTGGTCGGCGTCTGCGTGCGCTTGTTGATCTTGTGCCAGAAGCCCGATCCCGGGATGGCGCCGTCGCGGGCGAACGCGTAGATCATCCGCGAGTTCGCCGTCACCGACGCCATGCCGCAGAACAGCTGCGCGCCGATGCAGATCAGCAGCAGGAACTTGCCGGTGACCGCGCCGGTGGCGTCGATGAAGATCTGCGCGGGCGGGACGCCGGTGGCCGAGCCGACCGCGCCGTCGTAGTCCTGGATCGCGAACGTCAGGCCGATCAGCAGGATCCAGCCGGCGACGAGCGAGACCACGATCGACATGACGATGCCGCGCGGCCCGGCCGTCGCCGCGCTCTTCGTCTCCTCGGTCATGTGCGCCGAAGCGTCGTAGCCGGTCAGCGTGTACTGCGCCACCAGAAGGCCCAGTGCGAAGACGTAGAACGCCGAACCCCAGCCCGTCTGGTTGACGAAGCTGCCGAAGACGAACGACGCGTCCTGGTGCTTGGCCGGCACGAACACCAGCACGCCGACGATCACCAGCACGCCGATGAGGTGCCACCACACGCTGACGTTGTTGAGGATCGCGACGATCCGGACGCCGAAGGTGTTCAGCAGGCCGTGCACCACGAGGATGATCGCGAGCAGCAGGATCGTGTGCCCCGGCGTCGCCTCGAAGCCCCACTGCAGGTCGAGGAACGCGTTGAGGAACAGCGCCGCGCCGAAGTCGATGCCCGCGGTGACCGCGATCTGCCCGATGAGGTTGAACCAGCCGGTGAACCACGACCACACGGGCCCGGACCTGTCCGGCGCCAGCTTCGCCGCCCAGTAGTAGAGGCCGCCCGCGGTCGGGTAGCTGGAGCAGACCTCCGCCATGCCGAGGCCGACCAGGATGACGAACACCCCGACCAGCGGCCAGCCCCAGATCATCGCGGCCGGGCCGCCGGTCTTCATGCCGAAGCCGTAGAGCGTCAGGCAGCCGGAGAGGATCGAGATGATCGTGAACGAGACGGCGAAGTTGGAGAACGCCGACATCGTCCGTTTGAGCTCTTGGGCGTACCCGAGCTGGTGCAGGCGCGCGCTGTCTTCGTCGGCGTGGTCGGGGGTGGTCTGCTGGTCGGAAACGTCCATCGGGCACCTCTTGAAAGGTATGCGGCCAGACCATTGAATTCGCCGAAGGTAGCCCCGGTCCCGGAGGGTGTCAAGCCTTCGTCAAATACTCGTCCAGCCTCGCGAGCAGGGGCCCGCCACCTCGGTGGTCGTTCGAGATCAGCGTCGCGGTGACGCCGGAGGACGGCTGGTGCGTGCTCCGGAAGCGGACGCCGTGGTCGCCGCCCTCCAGCCGGACCACACCGGGACGCGGCAGCCAGAAGCCGAGTCCGTAGCGCTCGCCGCGCAGCATCCGCCCGACCCACTCGCGCGGCACGAGCCTGCCGTCGAGCAGCGCGGGCCAGAACTTCCGGAAATCCGGTGCGGTGCTGTAGATCCCGCCGTCGCCGTGGCCCACCACCGGCAGGCTGAACACGTTGGTGCGGCCGTCCGCCAGGTAGCCGGTGGCCGTCCGCGCGGGCAGCGCGTCCGAGCGGAGGAACGCCGTGTCGCTCATCCCGGCGGGCTCGGTGACGCGCGCCCGCACGAGGTCGGCGAAAGGTATGTCCGCGATCCGTTCGGCGATCAAGCCGAGGACGACGAACGCGCCGTTGTTGTAGTGGAACCGTTCGCCGGGCGGGAACTTCTGCGGGTGGCCGTCGAGCGCGGCGAGGTAGTCCGCCGAAGTGACGAGCCAAGGCGAGGTTTCGGGCGGGTTTTCGTCGTCGCAGTAGTCGCCGATGCCGGATGTGTGCGTCAGCAGGTGTTCGACGGTCACACGGTCGTCGATCAGCGGCAGGTCGTCGCCGAGGGCTTCGCGTGCTTTCGTCGTCAGCGAAAGGCGTCCCTCGGCGATGAGCCCGACCGCGACCAGCGCGGTGAACCCCTTGGTGCCGCTGGCGATCGCGAACCGCGTGTCGACCGTGTTCTCGACGCCGTAGGCGCGGTGTGCGTGGCCCGATGCCTCGGCGAGCAGGGTCTCGTCACCGCGGCTGACCAGCACGACACCGGAAAAGGGCGCTCCCATGGACTCAGCGTCCACCGAAGCGCCCTTCACGGCAAAGCGATTACCGGCCCAAGAACGCGTGCAGCGACTCGAGCGCGGTGTCGGGCTGGTCGGCGAAGAAGCCGTCGACGCCGGCCTTCAAGAACGCGGCCTCCTCGGTGAAGACGTCCCCGTAGGCGTCCGGCTCGGCCGAGGAGCGCAGGTTCGCCGGCAGGAACGGGTTTTCGTTCCGGAACGTGTACGGCTGGACCTTGAGGCCGGCCTTGTGCGCGTCGGCGACGAGGGCGGTCGGCTGGGTCAGGTTCCCGGCGGCGTCGAGCGGGATGATCTGGCCCTTCTCCGGCCCGAGGTACTTCGCGTACTTCGCGACGTCACGCAGGCCCTGCGGCGTCACGATGTCCTTGTACGTCCGCGGGTCGCCCTTCGCGACGAAGTCCGCCGGGGCGCCGGTGGCCGACGTCAGCTGCAGCAGCGGCGTCCGGACCTGCTTGTGCAGCTCGATCAGGTTCGAGACCTCGAACGACTGGATGATCGCCGGCGCGTCCGGCCGGTCGAGGCCGTTGCGCTCGAGGAGCGCGACCAGCTTCGGCTCGGTCGGGTTGCCGATCGAAGAGAAGAAGGTCGAGTGCTTGACCTCGGGGTAGGTGCCGAGCGTCCGGTGCAGCTCCTTGCCGAGCCGCTTGGTCAGGTCGAGCACCTCCTGGAAGGTGGCGATCTGGTACCGGCCGTTGTACAGCGTGTTGTGCGGGCGGTTCTGCGGGATCCGCTCGACCGCGCGCAGGGTCTTCAGCTCGGCGAGCGTGAAGTCCTGGGTGAACCAGCCGGTGGTCGAGACGCCGTCGATGACGAGCGTCTTCTTGCGGTTCGCGAACTCGGTGTGCTTCGCGACGTCGGTGGTGCCGCCGATCTCCGGCTCGTGCCGGGCGACGAGCTGGCCGTCCTTGGTGGGCACGAGGTCGACGTCCACGTAGCTGACGCCCATGCGGAAGGCGAGCTCGTAGGAGGCGAGGGTGTGCTCCGGCCGGTAGCCGGGGGCACCGCGGTGTCCGACGATCACGGGGTCATCGTGGCCCCGCCCGTGCGCGGCCGCATCGGCGGACCCCCCGCTTTCCGCGGCACTCGCCGACCCGACGGCCAGTCCGGTGACGCTCAGCAACGCCAGTCCGGCGAGTGTCAGCACGCCGACACGTTTGCGCTTCATCTGGTGACCTCTTTTCACACAGGGTTGACCCTGACTACTCGCGCCACCCTCGATGTCGCAAGCGTCCGAAGTGCGTATCCGGGCGAACCGGGCGGTGAACGGCGCGTGGACTCCTGTTCCGCGCGGGGCTCGGTCCTGTGGTGGGGCTCGGCTCTCTGGGAGTGCCTGCCCTCGCGCGGCGGCCTGCCCTCCCTGGGGGCCTGTCGTCTCGCCGCGGCCTGCCCTCGTGCCGCGGCCCGCCCTCGCGCGGCGGTCTGCCCTCGCGCGGCGGTCTGCCCTCGTGCCGCGGTCTGCCCTCGTGCCGCGGTCTGCCCTCGTGCCGCGGTCTGCCCTCGTGCCGCGGCCTGCCCTCGTGCCGCGGCCTGCCCTCGTGCCGCGGCCTGCCCTCGCGCCGCAGCCCGCCCTCCCTGGGGAGCCCCCGCTTCCAGCGTATCGGCGCCCTCCGACGAAACCTCCGGCTCGCCGGGGCCGGAGGTCGAGTTGTCCACATCGCCGGTGACTTGTGGACAAGCCCGTCCGCCGGCTCCCCGGCCGGCCCGACCGACGGCGCGATGTCCGGCGCGGGACCGGCCGGATACGCTGTGCGGCGTGCGCGTACTGGTAATCGGCTCCGGCGCTCGTGAGCATGCCCTCGTCCTCGCGGCCTCCGGTGACCCCGCGGTCACCGCGCTGGCCTGCGCGCCCGGCAACGCCGGGACCGCCGCCGTGGCCGAGCAGCTCGGCGTCGAAGCGGCCGATCCCGAGGCGGTCGCCGCGCTGGCGAAGAGCTGGCAGGCCGACCTCGTCGTCGTCGGGCCGGAAGTGCCGCTCGTCGCCGGGGTCGCCGACGCCGTCCGGAAGGCGGGCATCGCCTGCTTCGGGCCCTCGGCCGCCGCCGCCCGCATCGAAGGCTCCAAGGCGTTCGCCAAGGACGTCATGGCCGCCGCGAACGTGCCGACCGCGCGCAGCGAGGTGGTCGACAACCCGGCCCGCCTCGACGCCGCGCTCAACCGCTTCGGCCCGACCTGGGTGGTCAAGGACGACGGACTCGCCGCCGGCAAGGGCGTCGTCGTCACGACCGACTACGACGTCGCGCGCAAGCACGCCATCATGCTCCTCGACGGCGGTCACCCGGTCCTCCTGGAGTCCTTTTTGGACGGCCCGGAGGCCTCGCTGTTCTGCTTCGTCGACGGCAACACCGTCGTCCCGCTGCTGCCCGCGCAGGACTTCAAGCGCGTCGGCGACGACGACGCCGGCCCGAACACCGGCGGCATGGGCGCCTACGCGCCGCTGCCCTGGGCGCCCGAGAACCTCGTCGACGACCTGGTCGAGCGGGTCGTCCAGCCGGTCGCCGACGAGCTGGTCAAGCGCGGGGCGCCGTTCTCCGGCCTCCTCTACGCCGGGCTCGCGCTGACCTCCGACGGCCCGCAGGTCATCGAGTTCAACTGCCGCTTCGGCGACCCGGAGACGCAGGTCGTGCTGGCCCTGCTGCGCACCCCGATCGCCGGGCTGATGCACGCCACCGCGACCGGCAAGCTCGCCGAGCACCCGCCGCTGGAGTGGGCGGGTGGCGCCGCGGTCACCGTCGTGATCGCCGCCGACGGCTACCCGGGCAAGCCGCGCACCGGCGACGTCATCGGCGGCGCCGAGCTGGAGGGCGTGCTGCACGCCGGCACCCGCCGTCGCGACGACGGCGCCGTCGTCTCCTCCGGCGGCCGCGTGCTCTCGGTCGTCGGCACCGGCAAGACGCTCAAGTCGGCGCGCAAGCACGCGTACGAGACCGTCGAGAAGATCCACCTCGCGGGCTCGCACCACCGCACGGACATCGCCCTCAAGGCGGCGAACGGCGAGGTCGGCACCCCGGCGAAACAACGCGCCTGATCCGCGGGAACCGGCGGCGTCCGGTCTTCGTCCAACCTCAGGCTCCTGCTACACGTGGGTTGGTAACCTCGACGGGAGTCGGCCGGTCACTGTCCGCATGACGTCAGGGGAGAGCATGTCAGGACCCTCGTACGACCTCAGCCCGGCCGTCCCGGTGGCGCCGGCGGCCGCGGACGTCCTGGTCCACCCGGACAAGCTGCTGGACGTCGCGCGGGTCGTCGAAGAGCAGGCCAACGCCCTCGAAGACCAGCTGCTGACCAAGCTCGGCCTGCTGCGGATCGACGCGCCGTCGGCGGACGTGATCAGCACCCAGTCCATCGAGGCCTGGAACGCCCTCATCGCCGACGGCGACCGCTCCTACGCGGGCCAGGTCCGCGAGTACGTCGCCGGGCTGAAGCGCCTGGTCTCGCAGCTGCGTGACGCCGCCAAGGACTACAAGGTCAGCGACGAGGAGAAGGCGGCGGTGTTCGGTGACCGCGGCAAGCACGGTGCGTAGCCGGACGCTGCGGATCACCGGGGGCGTGCTCGCGACGGCGGCGCTCGCCGGCTGCTCGGCGGGCACCGAAGGCACCCCCTACCCGGTCGAGACGGCCGCGACAGCGGCGTCGCAGAGCGCCAAGGCGGCCCAGCTGCCGCAGCGCCCGGCCGACCTGCCCCTGCAGGGCGTCAACCTGTGCGACGTCTTCCCGCAGGTGCAGCTCGACGCGCTGAAGATCACCAGCACGCCCCGCGAGGGCCCGTCGGAGGACGGGGCGACGTGCGTGTTCGACGCCGACGGCGCCGAGCCCGTGCACGCCTACCACGTCCGGGCCGTGACGGCGGACCTCGAAGAGTGGATCACCGGGGCCCGCAAGAAGAACAGCATGACGACCGAGCCGAAGAGCATCGGCGGCTACCCGGCGCTGACGAACTACCGCGCGGCGGGTGACCCCGCCGACTGCGAGGCGCTCGTCGGCGTCGCACGCGGCCAGACACTGGCCGTCCAGACCTTCGCCATCACCCGCGGCCAGCTCACGCAGCCGCAGCTGTGCGAGATGTCGGTGCACGCCGCCGACATCGCGCTGCAGTCCCTGAAAGCACGCAACTAGGGAGGGCGCGTGGAATTCTCCGAGCTCGCGGCCGGGATCCAGAACCACCGCTTCGACGGCTGGACCAACACCGCGATCGCCGACCAGATCACGCGGATGGTCAACGGCGACGGCACCGGCAGCATCGGCACGGCCGTCGACGCGCTGAAGGCCGTCGCGACCGCGCTCGCCCACACCGACCAGACGCTGCGCGCGCAGCTGCTGAAGCTCGGCGTCGAGTGGCAGAGCCAGGCGGGCGGCGCGGCGAGCCAGGTGCTCACCGAGCAGGCCGGGTTCTCCCAGGACGCCACGACGAAGGTCGCTCACGCCGCCGAAATGGTGTTCGAGCAGGGCGAGTCCTTCAACCGCACCAAGTACAAGCTGCCGGACGCCGAGACCGTCCGGAAGGGCGCGGGCGGCTACACGCTCACCGACGGCCTGCTGCTGTCCCTGATCGGCTTCGAGACCGACCACGCTCGTCAGGTCGAGGCCGCGAACAACGCGAAGGAACAAGCGAAGCAGGCGCTCAACGAGTACGCGCAGGAAAGCGGCACCAACCTGCTTTCGACGCAGTCGCTGTCCGACCCCGAGTCGCTGAAGCTGGCCGCTCCCGGGATCGCGCCGGGCGTGCTGGACGTCGCGGGCGCCGCCGTCGCGGTGACGCCGGACGGCGGCGTGAAACCCGCGTCGGACCGGGTCCGCTCGGTACACGTCGACCCGCCGGTGGTGCAGCCGGTGTCGCACACGGTGCACGCCGACCCGCCGACCCCGGTCTACGGCGTCGCGGCGCAGCAGCCGGCCCGGCCCGCCCCGCAGCCGCCGCGCCAGACCGGCTCGGTGACCGCGCCCGCCGCGCAGCACACGACGCCCTCGTCGTCGACGACCCCGGCGGGGGTGAAGCCGCCGACGTCTACGCCCGCGCCCGGCTGGGTCAACGCCCCGGGCCGCGGCACGGCGTCCGGTGACTCCACCCACTTCTCGCCCGGCCTCTCCGTCGGTACCGGCGGCGACCAGTTCGTCCCGCCGGGCGCGCCCGGCACGCTGCCGCCCGGCTCGTCGCCGGCGACGGCGCCGATCAAGTCGCTCGGCGGCGGGGGCGCGTCCGGCGGCTCGACCGGCCTCGACAGCTCGGCGGGCCGCGGCCCGGACGGGCTGCTGGCCAAGGGCCGCACGGTGGGTTCGATGCCGCAGCCGCCGCTCCCGCCCGGCCAGTTCACGGCCGAACGCGGGTTCGCGGTCAAGCCCGGCGCGACCCCCGGGGAAATCGGCGCGGGCGCGGCGGCGATCGGCGCCGGCGCGGCCGGCGGCGCGCTGAGCGGCGACAAGGACCGCCAGCGGCGGGAGAAGGGCCCGGCGAAGGGCCCGGTCCGGCCGCTGCCGGTCGGCGAGCTGCCCGAGGAGGAGGCCGCCGCGCTGCGGAAGTCGGAGCAGATCAGCCCCAAGCAGAAGCCCGGCGAGGCCAGGTTCCTGGCCGAGGCGGCCCCGCACGAGGACGACGCCGAGCACGTCCGCCGCTACGGCGTCGACGACCAGGACCTGTTCGCCGACCAGCGGATGGTTTCGCCCGACGTGATCGGCGACCACGAAGGGGACGGGCGCTGACCGTGTCGCTGGTGCTGTCCGCGCACGAGTTCGACGTGCTCTGGGAGTCGCTCGAACTGCCCCGCCGCCACGTCGCGCTGGACGTGCCGAGCGAGGGAACCACCCACGGCGAACGGCGGGAGCTGGTGGACGCGGCGTGGGCGTCGCTGAGCGAGCGGCGCCTGGCCCGCAACCGCCGGGTGACCGGCGAGGTGGCCGACCAGCTGCACCTGCTGGCCCGCCCGCAGTACGGCATCGACGTCTGGGTGTGGGCCGAGCGCGAGATCCGCGGCCGCGCGGTGAGCGCCCGCGGCCAGGCGGTCCTCGCGGTGGTGGACCACGGCGAGGTGTGGCTGATCCCCGCGACCGAAGACGGCCTCGCGGAGGCGGCGGTTTCGGTGGCGGGCGACCTCGGGCCGGGCATCGGCCAGACGGTGAGCATCCCGTACGCGACGTTGAAGGCCGCGGACGCGGCGGCGAAGGGCGACGCGAAGGCGCTGGTCACGGCGCTGGAAGACCGTGGTGTGGAGCTGTTCGGAGCCCAGGAGCTGTCGGGGATGCTGCTGGGCCAGGAGGCCCGCGGCCAGTTCGGCGCGGAGCGCGTCGGCCGCGACGGCGTGGTCCACCGGGCGGGCCGGGTGGTGGCGTTCTTCGACACGGACGCGGGCCGGTACCTGTTCCAGGTGGTTTCGGACCGCGAAGGCCGCGAGTGGGCGACCGTGACCCCGGCGGACAACGCCCTGCTGGCGACCCGGATCCGGGAGCTGGTGGCGGAGGCCTGAGCTAGGTGCCGGCCGGCAGCTTGGTGAGCACTTGCCGCGCGTACCGCTCGGCGTTGGCGCACAGTTCTTCGTCGCTCAGCTTCTTGTCGAAGTTGTCGTAGGTGACTTGCACGTTTTCGGTGTTCGAATCGTCGATCCGGCGGTGCGTCCAGGTGATCCGGCAGGATGGCGGGTAGGACTGGCCGGGGACCACTTCTTCGGAAACGGTCGTTCCGTCCAAGTCGCGTTCTTCGGCTTTCCCCGGTTCGCTCGGCGCGGACAGGAGGTCGACGGAATACACGCCGAGATCCTTCTGGCCCGACCACAAGCACCGGTGAAGACCCAAGAGGGAGAAGCTGAACTTGTTCGGATCGCCGGGCGGCACCGGTGGCGATTCGGTCACCGTGCACAAATCCAGGGACAGGGCGGAGCCAGGCACCAGTGGGTACCGCGCATCGGTGCCGTACCGGATCTGGCCGATGATCACACCCATGGCCTCGAGGGGGGTCGCGCACGGGTCCCCGGTCGCCCGGCCCGACGCGGCCGTTATCGCGAAGCCCGGGCTGTAGGGGCTCTCGATCGCCACGACGCACTGGGTGCCGTCGATCTTCTTGAACCCGCTGAGGCCGCCGATGGTGATCGGGGAGTCCGACCGAGCCCAGGCCTTGTCGTACAGGTTGATCAGCAGGTTCGTGCTGGCCGTCTCGTCCGGACCGCCCGCGGTGTCCAGGTCACACCGCTCGAAGTAGATGCGTTTGCCGCCCGTCGGCTTGACCGGGCCGGTGGCGGGGAGCGAGTCGCGGGCGAGGAGCTTGCAGGGATCGATCTCGCGGAGGTCCTCCGCGGTGAACGGGGCCGGCCGCTGGTGACTGACACCGGGCGCCGGCGTCGCGCCGGCTCCGCTGTCCCCGCCGCTGAGCCGTGTCACCACGATCGTCGCCGCAACGACCGCGAGCACGGACGCGAGTGCCGCGGCGATCCAGGCCGTTCGCCGGCGGCGCACGGGCGGGGACTGCGTCGTGGTCGACGGCTGGGGCGGCAGCGACAGCGCCCGGCCGACCTGCGCCTTCTGGGCACCGATGAGAGCGTGCACGGCCGGCGGCCACGGCGTCACCCCCGGTGGGACCGGCCCGAGGAAGTCGAGGATCCGCGCCGGCGTCGGCCGATGTGCCGGGTCCTTCGCCAGGCACGGCTCCACCAGGCGACGCAGTTCCGGCGGCAGCGAGCCGAGATCCGGCCGGCCGTGGACGACGTTGTAGAGCACCTGCGGGGTCGACCCGCCACCGAACGGGGCCCGTCCCGTGGCGGCGATGACGAGGAGCGCGCCCAGCGAAAAGACGTCGCTGGCCGGGGTGACGGCTCGCCCGTCGGCCTGTTCGGGGGACATGAAGCCGGGCGACCCGATGATCGAACCGGTGTGGGTCAGTTCGGAGTCGCCCTCGGCCGCGCGGGCGATGCCGAAGTCGATCACGCGGGCACCGTCGTCGGTGAGCAGGACGTTGCTCGGCTTGAGGTCGCGGTGGATCAGCCCGGCCCGGTGGATGTCGGTGAGCGCCGACGCCAGCCCGGTCGCGAGGATCCGCACGGACGCCGGCGGCAGCGGGCCCGCCGCCTCGACGGCCTCCTTCAGCGACGGGCCCGCGACGAACACCGAGGCCAGCCACGGCGTCGGTGCGTCGGGGTCCGCGTCCATCACCGCCGCGGTGTAGGCACCGGAGACCATTCGCGAGGTGTGCACCTCCCGGCGGAACCGGGACCGGAATCCGTCGTCGTGCGCGAAGCCCGGGTGCACCTGCTTGACCGCCACGAGGCGGCCGTCCGGTGACACGCCGAGCAACACCCGGCCCATTCCGCCTTCGCCGAGTGCCGCCACCAGGCGATAGCGCCCGACATGTCGCGGTTCGTCCGGGTTCAGTGGTTTCATGATCGATTTTCCTCCCCGCCGGACATGCTACAAAGCGGGTCCGGTGCCCGCTGGGGTGGAAGTTGGCGGAGATCCGCACGCGCCGCCGGGGGGAAGTCATAAAGTAAGCGCGGGAACCGTCCTGGTCATGGCGACGTCAGATCGGGCGGAGACAAGTTTCCGAAGGGGATGACGAACCGTGCCTGTCTACGACCCGGACTCGATGGCCATCGCGGCCCGTCACGTCGAGAAGCTCAAAGACGAGTTCGAGAAGTCGAAGAAGCACCTCACCGGAGTCGACGACGAGAAGGAAAGCCCGTTCGGGACGATGGGCGGCTCGCAGGACGTCCACGGCGCGGTCGGCGATTTCAAGCAGGGCGTGCACTCCGAATTCGACGCGGCCGGGAAGCTGATGGAGGCGACCAGCTTCATCCTGAAGAAGGCGGCCGGGCTGATCGCGGAAACCGACCAAGTCGGGGCGAGTGACCTCAAACTGCACGAGCACGGGAACAAGTGAGCGCACGGACGGCCCCGGTGGGCCGGGATGACAAGGGGGCGGCAACGTGGGTGGGCTGATCGACTTTCCGCCGAACTGGCCGGACATCGAGGCCAAGAAGAAGCAGGTCGACGGCATCAAGCCGGAGTCGATCGAGAAGGCGGCCCAGCAGTTCAAGACCGCCGCCACGCAGGCCGGTGACCACGGCGCGGCGCTCAAGTCGGCCACGGACTCGCTGTCCGCCGGTGTCTGGAAGGGCCCGGCCGCGGACGCGTTCGTCGGCTACGTCAAGCAGATCACCACCGCGGGCGACAAGGTGCAGACCCACCTCACCGACGTCGGGAACGATCTGAGCGCGCTCTCGACGCAGCTGAGTGACATCAAGGGCAAGGTCAACGACGCCTACGAAACCGCGAAGACGGCGATCCAGAACCGCATCAACGCGGAAACCCCGAAAGCCCAGGCGGCGATGAACGCCGAGGCGGAACACGCCAGGGACGAGAACAAGCCCGCCCCGAGCCCGTCGTCGAAGGAAATCATCGCCAACGCGAACACGGCGAACCAGAACGACGCGACCACCGCACTCGGGAAGATCGATCCGCTGCTCGCCAGCGCGGACGATCTGGTCAAGAAGTCCCAGGCGCTGATGAAGACCCAGATCGAGGGCGGCTACTCGAAGGTCCCGTTGCCCAACAGCGACGGGACAGTCCCGCAGAGCACCCGCGGCATCCACAGCAACGGCTCCTCCCACCACGGCGGCGGCGGTGGCGGAGGAGGCGGCGGTGGTGGCGGAGGCGGCGGCGGCGGCCTCGGCCCGAGCGGCGGCCCGCCTTCCTCCCCGCCTCCGGGGAACGTGCAGCAGTGGATCCAGGAGGCGATCAAGGCCCTCCAGGCCGCCGGCGTGCCGGTGACCGAAGCCGACATCCCCAACATCTGGGCGATCATCCAGCACGAGTCGGGCGGGAACCCCAACGCCATCAACAACTGGGACTGCGTGCCACTGGACACGCAGATCCTGACCCGGCGGGGGTTCCTGAAGCACGACGCGGTCGAGGTCGGCGACGAGACGATCGGCTTCAACCCGGCCACCGGGTGCAGCGAGTGGACGCGGATCACCCGGGTCGTCCACCACGAAGACGCCGAGCTGGTCCGGCTGGGCAACTCCCGCTGGCACGCGACCACGACGCCGAACCACCGCTGGCTCAACCTGCCGCGGGTGCACGTCCGGCGCACCGGCTTGCCGGTCGTGTGCCCGGAGTGCAGCTGGGAGCCGCGCGCGGCTCACCAGCCGGAGAACGGCGTCGCGGTGCATCGGCGCAGGAAGCACGGCGTTGTTGCGCCGAAGCAGGAGAACCGGTACGAGACCGAGCCCGGCTTCGTCACCACCGGGGAAGTCCGCTCGCGCGACCGGATCGTCCTGTCGGCGGCCGCCGCGACCGAGTCGACGCTGGACGTCAGCGAGACGGAAGCCGCGATCCTCGGGTGGGTCGCCGGTGACGGTCACGTCGAGACCCGGCGGCACCGCCCGACCATGTCGATTGCGCAGTCGAAGCCCGAAATGGTGGCGAAGATCCGGCGGCTCCTCGAAGGCGTGCCACACGCGGTGTACGTCGACGACCGCGGTGGGTGTGGACCCCGGCACCAGTTCCGGCTGGACCACGACTACGCCCAGGACCTGCTGGCGCGGGCGGGGAACCCCAAGTCCGACGCCGTCACGCAGGTGCTGGCGATGTCAGACGGGCAGCGCGCGGCGTGGCTCGAAGCGATCGTCGACGCCGAGGGAACCCGGTACCTGCGGCCCGGCTACTCCGAACCCCAGGTGGTCGTCTACCAAGCGCCCGGTGCCGTTCTCGAGGCGATTACGCTGGCCGGGTACCTGTCCGGATCGTGGCCGCGCGTGCTCCCGGTCGAGCGGGCGAACCAGCCGGAAACGTGGCAAGCCGAGTTCGCCGTGCACCTGAACAACCCGATCATCACCGGGGCGTTCCTGCGGAGGGAAGCCGCCGGGCGGGGCGACGTCTGGTGCGTGACGACGGAGCTGGGCACGTGGACGGCCCAGGAAGGTGATCACCTCTTTCTGACCGGCAACTCGAACGCGGCCGCGGGGCACCCGTCCAAGGGGCTCATGCAGTGCATCGACTCGACGTTCAACGCCCACAAGCTGCCCGGCCACGACAACATCTACAACCCGGTCGACAACATCATCGCCGGCGTCCGGTACTCCTTCGACCGCTACGGCGGCCTCGACAACGTGCCCGGCATCAAGGCGATGGCCCACGGGGGTGCCTACCGGGGCTATTAGCCTGGCGCCATGGCCGACCTCGAGGCGGGGCCCGCGCTGCGGGCCGGTGTGCCGCCCTTCCACGTCATGGACGTCCTCTCCGCGGCGGGCGCCCGGCAGCGCAGTCACGGCGATCTCGTGTCGCTCGCCGCCGGGCAGCCCTCCGCTCCCGCTCCGAAGCCCGTGCTGGAAGCCGCCGCGAAGGCTCTCCGAAGCAGCACCCTCGGCTACACCGAACAGCTCGGCATCCCCGAGCTGCGCGCGGCCGTCGCCGGGCACTACCAGCGGAAATACCGGCTGGACGTCGCCGCGCAGGACGTCGTCATGACCACCGGGTCGTCCGGGGGCTTCCTGCTCGCCTTCCTCAGCGCCTTCGACCCCGGCGCCAAGGTCGCCATGGCCCGGCCCGGCTACCCCGCCTACCGGAACCTGCTGTCGGTCCTCGGCTGCGAGGTCGTCGAGTTCGCGACCACCGCCGAGACGAACTTCCAGCCGACCGTCGCGCTGCTCGACGAGCTCGGCCCGATCGACGGCCTGATCGTCGCCAGCCCGAGCAACCCCACCGGCACCGTGCTCCCGCCCGGTGAACTGGCCGCCATCACGGGCTGGTGCTCGTCGCACGGGGTGCAGCTGATCAGCGACGAGATCTACCACGGCATCTCCTACGGCGCCGAGCTCGACTGCGCCTGGCAGTACGGGCGCGAGCCGCTCGTGCTCGGCAGCTTCTCGAAGTACTTCGCGATGACCGGCTGGCGGCTCGGCTGGATGCTCGTGCCGCAGCGGCTGCACCGCGCCGTAGACGTCCTGACCGGGAACTTCACCATCTGCCCGCCCGCGGTGTCGCAGTACGCGGCGCTCGCCGCCTTCACGCCGGAGGCGTACGCGGAGGCCGACGCGCACGTCGAGCACTACCGCGCGAACCGCGACCGGCTCTTCGCGGGGCTCAAGGGCATCGGCCTCGACAAGCTCGCGCCCGCCGACGGCGCCTTCTACGCGTACGCCGACGTCAGCGCGTACACCGAGGACAGCTTGAGCTGGTGCCAGCGGCTGCTCGCCGACACGGGCCTCGCCATCACGCCCGGCGTCGACTTCGACCCGGTCGACGGCGGCAAGTACGTCCGGTTCTCCTTCGCCGGCAGCGCCGAGGACATCGACGAAGGCGTCCGGCGGCTGGGCTCCTGGCTCGGCCAGGGGGAACCCTGATTCATCCCTGAACGTTGGCTCGACGAGGGGAGTTTCGCCGGCCGAAGTGCCACAGTGGAGGCATCGGGCCGGTGGGGCCACGGGAGCAATCGGAGGAAGCCATGTTCTGGAAGATCGTCGGCGGCCTGATCGTCGCCTGGGTGGCGTTCATGGTGCTGGGCGCCGTGATCGGCTTCGTGTTCAAGGCCGTCCTGTGGATCGCCATCATCGGCGGCATCGCCTTCCTCGGTGCGGCCGGCTACAAGGCCGTCACCGGTGGCCGCAAGGACCCGCGCCGCATCAACCGCTACTGAGTCTTACGGGATCCGCGCCACGCCGCCCAATGACGTCCAGTTGACCGGCGTCAGCGGCGCCAGGCGCGGCCCGTCCGGCCACCACAGGTGCGGCGCGGTCAACCCGGGCTCGAGCAGGTCGAGGCCGTCGAAGAACGACGCGATCTCGGCCCGCGTGCGGTAGAGCGTGTCGAGCCCGGTGCCGTTGTACCGCTGCTGCAGTTCCGCCGCGACCTCGGCGGCTTCGGAGCCGTCGTCCGGGTTGTGCTGGTGCAGCAACAAGAGGTACGACCCCGGCGCCATCGCGCCGACGTAGGACTTGACCACCTGGCGCGCCTGCTCCAGCTCCGCGATGTGGTGGACGATCGCGCACATCACCAGCCCGACCGGCCGGTCGAAGTCGATGAACCGCTGGGCATCCGCGAGGGTTTCCCCGGGCCGCAGCAGGTCGGTGCCCGAAAAGTGCGTGAAGTCGTTGTCGACGAGCACCGCCCGGCCGTGCGCCTGCACGACCGGGTCGTTGTCGACGTAGACGACGTGCGCCTCCGGGTTGTACTTCTGCGCCACCTGGTGGGTGTTTTCGACCGTCGGGAAGCCGGAGCCGAGGTCGAGGAACTGGTCGACGCCGAGCCGTTCGGTCAGGTACCGCACCGCGCGCACGAGCCACTGCCGCACTTCCTGCGCCATCGCCCGGGATTCCGGCGCGATTTCGAGGATCTCCCGCAGTACCGCCCGATCGGCTTCGTAGTTGTCCGTGCCGCCCATCAGGGCGTCGAAGACGCGGGCGATGCTCGGCCGGTCGAAGTCGACACGGGCCGACGGTCGTTCGCTCGTCATGGCGGCCTACCGGAGGGTCGGGGTGCCGTGCAGCTTAGGCCACGAACGATCACCACCGGTAGGCGGACGTGCGGTGCGGGTGAGGGTCAGTCCAGCCAGGCGCGCGCGGCGTCGGCGCCGTTCCACACCTCGGACTTCATCCCCACGGCCCGCGCTCCCTCCACATTGGACGGACGGTCGTCGAAGAACAGGCAGTCCGACGGCTCCGCGCCCAGCTCGTCGAGCAGCAAGCGGAAGATCTTCGCGTCCGGCTTCACGCACCGGACGTCGCCCGAAAACAGCGTGACGCGGAAGTGGCGGACCCACTCCTGCGCGCGGACCCACTCGCCGAACACCACCGGCGCGTTGGACAGCAGCGCCAGCGACGCGCCCGCCTCGGAAAGCGCTTCGAGCAGCGCCTCCGACGACGGTTCCAGGTGGCCCCAGCCTTCGACGTCGACGCGGGTCAGCTCGGCCGACAGCTCTTCGTCCACCGATACGCCCAGCGCGGCGCCGACCGTCTGCCAGTACTCGAGCGGTGTGCTCCCCGCGTCGTACGGGATCCGGTAGTCCCAGTACGCCTTCTCGAACTCCGGCAGCGGCACGCCCATGCGCGCGGCCAGGTCCGGGCGGGCCAGGCTCGGCTTACTCAGCACGTCGCCGTAGTCGAACACGATCCAGTTCACGGTGCCCCCGGTTGAGTTCACGCGCCGGTCTTGATCCGGCGCAAGGCTTCTTCGACGTCGGTCGCGCTCAGGTCCCGGTGCGTGACGAACCGGACCCGGCCCGCCATCGGCACCGCCCGGATGCCGAGCGAGTCGAGCCAGGCGAGCGCGGTCGGGATGTCGGGGACGTCGGCCAGCACGATGTTGGTGTCCGGCTCGTTCGTCGGCCAGCCGTACTCGCGCAGGCCCTCGGCGAGCCGGCGCGCGTTCTCGTGCGACTCGGCCAGGTCGGGGATCCGGTCCAGCGCGACCAGGCAGGCCGCGGCCAGCACGCCGCCCTGCCGGACGCCGCCGCCGAGCATCTGCCGCATCCGGCGCGCCCGCTCGACGAACGCGACGCTGCCCGCGACGACCGAGCCGACCGGCGCGCCGAGGCCCTTGCTGAAGCAGGCCGACACGGTGTCGACGCCGACGGTCAGCGCGGCGGGCGGCACCTCCAGCGCGACCGCGGCCTGCCACAGCCGGGCGCCGTCGAGGTGCACGGTCAGGCCGGCCTCCTTCGCGACGGACAGCAGCTGGGCGTGCTCGTCGGGCGGGGTCACCGCCCCGCCGGCCGCGTTGTGCGTGTTCTCGAGGCAGAGCAGTGATGTCCGTAATGTGAAGTACGGCCCGGGTTGCCCGATCGCGGCCGCGAGGGCGTCGGGCGATGGGCGGCCCGGGCCGCCGTCGTGCTCCAGGATGTCCGGCATCCCGCCGGCCAGCCAGGCCGCCGAGCCCAGCTCGTTCGACAGCACGTGGGCGCCCCGCGTGGCCAGGAACCGGTCGCCGCGCTGCAGGTGGAGGCTCAGCGCGACGAGGTTCGCCATGGTCCCGCTCGGCACCCACAGCGCGGCCGGCATGCCCAGCACGTGCGCGGCGCGTTCTTCCAGCGCCTGGACGGTCGGGTCGCGCTCGAGGACGTTGTCCCCGACCTCGGCGGACGCCATCGCCGCGCGCATCGTGTCATCCGGACGGGTGACGGTGTCGGAGCGGAAGTCCAGCGGCGGCAGCGTGAAGGTCACAGAGCGATCACATCACACCCACCTGACGGGGATCAATCAGCCCTCGGGTGGTCGAACCCACTCGGTCCGTGCAACCGTGGACGCCCCTGAATCCGTCTACCGGCCGAACGACAACAGAGCGGAGCACGACTGCGCGTGGACCAGCGCGACGAGGAGGAGTTCGCGGAGTACTTCGCCGCCAGGCGGGACGCCGTGCGCCGGACCGCGTACATGCTCTGCGGCGACTGGCACCGGGCGGACGACCTCGCGCAGACGGCGTTCGTCGCGCTGCACCGGAGGTGGAAGAAGATCAGGGATCCCGCGGCGACCGACGCGTACGTGCGCAAGACGCTCGTGCGGGCGTCGATCGACGAATCGCGGCGTCCGTGGCGGCGTGAGTGGCAGACCGAGACGCTGCCCGAGCCCGTCGACGACACGCCGGGTCTCGACGAGCTCGTCGCGACCAGGGAGGACCTGCTCGCGGCGTTGAAGGAAGTGCCGCCCAAGCAGCGGGCGGTGCTGGTCATGCGGTTCTTCGAAGGACTCGACGTGACCGGCGCGGCGAAGGCGCTGGGCTGCAGCGAAGGCAACGTGAAGAGCCAGACCGCGCGCGGGCTGGCGAACCTCAGGCAGGTCCTGGAACGGGAGGTGGAGACCAATGGATGAGCAGGAGCTGCGTTCGTTGTTCTCCGCCGCACCGCCGGACGCCCCCGAACCGACGTTTTCCCAGGACGACGTCGTCCGCGAGTCCCGTCGCCAGACCGTGCGGCGCCGCAACCGGATCACCACCGGCGTGAGCGCCGCGGCGCTGGTCGTCGTCGGCTTCGGCGCATACGGGCTGCTGTCGGGGGGTACTCCGGAGTCGATGACGGCGGCGGGCGACGGCGCGCTGTCGTCGCAATCCGCGCCGGGCTCGGGGCAACCCGGGAACAGCCCGGTACGTCCTGAGATCGGTGGGGAGTCACCGAACTTCTCGTCCGAACCACCTCGGCAGGGAGGTGACCAGGGCGGGAAGACCGGCCAGCTGGCCGAAGGCGCCTCCGGGTGCGAAGAGGTGGACGGGGAGCTCGCCATTGCCCTCGCTGGCGAGCTCCCCGGCCACGTCGCCGGTACCCCGGCCGTGCCGGGCGGCGCCTGTTCGACGGTGTCCCGCTCCGCCGGGTTCCCGGTGCCGGGTGGCGAAGTCTCCGCCGCGGTGTACCCGAAGGGCATCCCCGTGGTCTTCAAGTCCCAGCCCGCCGGCACGGTCACGGCCCAGGTGACTACCGCGTCCGGTGGAGCGTTGGTGCTGGTCAGCGTGCCGTCCTCGGGCGCGACAGCGCCCTACGCGGGGCAGGTGGAGACGTTCGCGCACGATCTCGCGGCCCGCTTCTGAGCCCGGTCCCGCCCGGTTGGCAGAATGACCGGTCATGACCGCTGCGACCACCCCGAAGGGGGAGCGACGGCGCGCCGCGCTCGTCGAGGCCGCCGCGAAACTGCTCGTCGAGGGCGGGTTCGACGCCGTCCGGCACCGGGCGGTCGCTGAGCGCGCGGGGCTGCCGCTCGCCTCGACGACGTACTACTTCGACTCGCTCGAAGACCTGGTCACGGCGGCCGTCGAGCACCACGGCCACGGGGAGCTGGAGACCGGCCGCCGCCGGCTGGAGGAGCTGGCGACGCGTAACCGTGGCGTCCAGGCGACCGTCGAGCTGGTGCTGGAGATGCTGCTGGGGCCGGAGACCGACGACCCGGAGACGGACGCGGAGGCGGTGCTGCTGCGGTACGAGCGGCTGGTCGCGACCGGCCGCCGTCCGTACCTGCGGCCGTTGATGCGGACGCTGTCGGCGCAGCTCAACGAACTGCTGACGGAGATCTTCGCCCGGTCGGGCACGCCGGTCTCCGCCGACGAGCTCGAGCGGCTGATCGCCCTGGTCGACGGCGCCGTCGTCAACGCGCTGATCGCGATCGACCCGGCCCCGCGCGCGGCGGCGTCACGCATGCTCCAGAACGCACTCGACGGCACCTGATTCGTTACTGTCGTGCAGGTGGACCTGAACCTGCTGACGGCGTTGGACGCGTTGCTGGAGGAGAACTCCGTGCAGGCGGCGGCCGACCGGCTGCACCTCACCCCGCCCGCGATGAGCCGCACGCTGGCCCGGATCCGCGCGACGACGGGCGACGACATCCTGGTGCGCACCGGCCGCACGATGACCCCGACCCCGCGCGCGCTGGCGATGCGCGACGAGGTCCGGACGCTGGTGGCCCGCGCGAACCGGGTGCTGGCCCCGGCCCGCACGGTCGACCCGGCCACGCTGCGGCGCACGTTCACCATCCAGGGCCACGACGCTTTGCTGTCGGCGCTCTTCCCGGCGTTGCTGCGCACGGCGTCGGCGGAGGCGCCCGGGATGAGCTTGCGGCTGCTGGCGGAGGCGCCGGTGGACACCCCCGACCTGGCGCGCGGGCACGTGGACCTGGAGCTCGGGGCGACCGTTCCGGCGTCGCCGGAGATCAGCCACGAGATCGCCGGCGAAGACCGGCTGGTGCTGGTCACGCGCTCGGGGCGGGAGCTGGACATCGAGGAGTTCGCGGCCGCGGAGCACGTGATCGTGTCGCGGCGCGGCCGGCTGCGCGACGGGGTGGACAAGGTGCTGGCGGAGGTGGGGTTGCGCCGCCGGGTGGTGGCCGCGCTCCCGACGGCGGCCCTGGCGTTGCAGGCGATCGCGCACAGCGACGTCGTGGCCGTGCTGGCGGACCGGTCCACCGCCCAGGCCCGCGCCGACATCGGCTTGAGCGCCACGGAACTGCCGTTCGACCCGCCCAGCGCGCCGATGGTGCTGAGCTGGCACAGCCGTTACGACACCGACCCGGCCCACGCGTGGCTGCGCGCCCACTGCCGCACCGCGGTGACCGACGTACTGGCCCCCTGAGAACAGCGCTCGCACCGGGGACTACTTGGGGAGGGCCACCAGGACTTCCCCGCGGGGACCGTCTTCGGCCGCGTCGAGCATGGCCGCGGCCACCGTCGCGTGGCTGATCATCGGCGGGAACAGCCGGCGGGGCACCGAATCGAGCCGCAGCGAGCGGCGCGTCGGGCTGATCGGGCCGCTCTTCATCGGCCCCACGTGCACCACCGTGCCGCCCATGCCGAGGATCGCCGTGTCCGCGCCGACCTTGTCCGGCAGTTCGGCCTTCAGCAGCCGCGCCACCACGGTCCGGCTCAGCCAGCCGGCCGCCGCGGCCGACGGTCCGGTGCCGAGCGCTCCCACCGACACCGCCCGCGCCGGTCCCGCGGCCACCACCGCGCGGGCGCCCGCCGTCAGCACGCCGGGTGGGTCGCCCTTCCGAAGTCCCAGCGCGTCGAGCACGATCTCGTTGCCCCGCAACGCGTCCGCGATCCCGGCGGCGTCGTGGACGTCGGCCGCGACCGTGGTCAGCCGGCCGGTCGACGACGGCGCCGGGTTCCGGCTGATGGCCACGACGTCGTGCCCGCGCGAGAGCGCCTGCTTCACCAGTTCGCTGCCCACCGCGCCCGAAGCGCCGAGCACCGCCACCCGGCTCACTTCAGCACCTCCAGCGCCGCGGCGTGCAGACCCGGTGCGGCCACGAGGATGTCGGGCGAGTTCACGTCCCAGGCCCCTCCGGACAGATCCGAAACGACCGCCCCCGCCTCGAGCGCGAGCAGCGAGCCGGCCGCGCTGCCGGGCAGGTCGGGTTCGTACTGCCAGAACACGTCGTACTGGCCGGCGGCGAGGCCGAGCAACGGGAACGTCGTCGGAATCGTGTTGCGGACCAGCAACGCCCGCGAAGCCATGGCCGCCCAAGCGTCCGCGAACCGCGCGTGGACCGCCGGGGAGTTCCCCGCCTGGCTCGCCGTCACCGCGGCGACCGACAAGTCCGTCTTGGCCGACACCCGCAACGGGGAACCGTTGAGGTACGCGCCCTGCCCGCGTGACGCGGTGTACGTCAGGTCGCCGATCGGCTGGCGGACGACCGCCAGCTCGGGCAGCCCGTCGGTGACCAGCGCGACCGTCACCGCCCACTCCGGCAGGCCGTGCACGTGGTTGACGGCTCCTTCGGTGCCGTCGACCACCCACCACCGGCCCGGCGGGACCTCACGGCCGCTCTCGTCCTCGTCCCACCACGCCACCCCGTCGACGCCGTCGAGCGCCGACCGCACGATCTCCGTGGAGGTCGCCTCGAGCTTCGTGCCCAGCTCGTACATCGCCGCCCGGTCCGTCGGACGGCTCGCCGGGTCGAACGAAGCCAGCAAAGCCTGTGCGGCGTTCGAAGCCGCTTGCACCATCTCGTTCAGAACGTCAGTCATGAACCCATTACGGCACGACTCGAAGCCTGATTCAAATGCAACTTTGTTACTCGACGAATTACCCTCGTGCAGGCTTCCGCTGAGCCTTCGCCAGGTCGTCGCGGGACTTCGTGACGAGCGCGAGCATCGCCTGCTCGGCCGCCGCCGGGTCGCCGGCCACGATCGCGTCGAACACCTTGCGGTGGCTCGGCACCGGGTCCTCCGCCGCCGACGCGCCGTGCACGAGCTTGTCGCGCTCGGCCAGCCCGATCGCGATGACCCGTTCCATCCGCATCAGGAAGTTGTTGTGGGTGGCGGTCATCAGCCGCCGGTGGAAGGCCAGGTCGGCCTGGACGCTCGCCTCGGCGTCGTCGCCCGCGGCGGCCATGTCGGCCAGCGCCTCCCGCAGCGACTCGACGTCCTCCTCTGACGCCCGTTCGGCCGCGATCCGCGCCGCGGCGGGCTCGACGACCGCGCGGACCTCGGTCAGCTCGTCGAGCAGGCCGGGGTCGTCGGCGGCCGCGGTCTGCCAGCGCATCACGTCGGCGTCGAGCATGTTCCACTTCTCGCGCGGCTGGACGAACGTGCCGCGCTTCTGCCGCGCGTCGATCATCCCCTTCGCGGCCAGCACCTTCAGCGCCTCGCGCAGCGCGGTCAGGCTGATGTCGAGCTCTTCGCGCAGCGCCGGCAGGTCCAGGACGGTGCCCTCGCCCCACTCGTCGGAGAGGATCCGGCTGGCCAGTGCCTCCACGGTCTGGCCGTGCAGCCCGCGTGGCCGGTGTTCGGTCAATGGAGGGCCCTCTCGACTGGTGGTTCGTGGTCGGGCCATCCTACGCTGCGACCGAAGTCGTCATAAATTATGAATACATCTTGACACCGGCGTCGCCCGGTTGCACTCTTTGGCAGCAGTCACGCCCGTGCGGGCGCCACAGACAAAGGGGTCACGACATGACGAGTGCCGGCCTGTCCCGCCGTCGTTTCCTGCGCAACGCGAGCCTCGCCGGGCTGGGCGCCATCGGCTCGTCCAGCTTCCTCGCCGCCTGCGCCACCTCCGCGAACTCCGGCCCGGTCAAGCAGGCCGCCGGCGCGGTCACCGTCCAGTCGAACCTGTCTTCGCCCGAGGCGAAGAAGGCGATCGAAGCGCTGGCCAAGGCGTTCGGCGACAAGGGCGGCGCGACGGCGACCGTCAACACCGTCGCGTCGGAGACCTTCCGCACCCAGCTGCCCAGCTACCTGACCGCGGCCAACCCGCCGGACACCTTCACGTGGTACCCCGGCTCGCTGCTGTCCGGCTACGCGCGCAAGGGCCTGCTCCTCGACGTCGGCGACGTCTGGCAGACCATGGGCGACTACAGCGCCGCGTTCCGCGCGCTCTCCGGCGACGGCGCCGGCCACCAGGTCTTCGTCCCGACGTCCTACTACTGGTGGGGCTTCTTCTACCGGAAGTCCAACTTCGCCAAGTGGGGTGTCCAGCCGCCGACGAACTGGACCGAGTTCCTCGCGCTGTGCGAAACGCTGAAGGGCAAGGGAATCTCGCCGATCGGCCTCGGCGCGGGCGGCAACACGCCGTGGACCGCGTCGGCCTGGTTCGACTACCTGAACATCCGGATCAACGGCGCGCCCTTCCACCGCGAACTCCTCGCGGGCAAGCAGCGCTTCGACGACCCGCGCGTCAAGAAGATCTTCGACCCGTGGCGCCAGGCCCTGCCCTACTTCGACCCGAACGGCACCGCGATCGCGTTCCAGGACGCGACGACCGTGCTGCTGCAGGGCCGCACCGGCATGGTGCTGACCGGCACCTTCTTCGCCGACGCCGCCCCGAAGGACGCCCTGGACGACCTCGACTTCTTCCAGTTCCCGATCCTCGACCCGGCCGTGCCGGTGGCCGAAGAGGGCCCGACCGACGGCTTCTTCGCCAGCGCGCGCACCCCGCACGTCGCCGAGGTCAAGGAGTGGTTCAAGTACGTCGCGACGGCCGAAGCGCAGGAGCTCTACATCAAGAACTCCTCCGGCACGGTCCTGCCCACGAACCCGAAGGCCAAGGACAACGGCACCCCGCTGGTCCAAAAGGGACGCAAGATGCTCGCGGACGCCAAGGAGATCACGCAGTTCTTCAACCGCGACTCCTCCGACGCGCTGCAGCCGACCGCCGACGCCGCGTTGATCCGGTTCATCCAGAAGCCCAACGAGCTCGACTCGATCCTGAGCGACTGGCAGACCGCCGCGCAGAAGGTCTGGCAGTCCTGACATGGCGGTGCTGACCGCGGAACGGCCGAAGACCGCGGCGCGGGCTCGCAACCGCCGTCGCCGGCTGTCGCCGGTGCTGCTGGCGTTCGTCCTGGTCCCCCTCGTCGTCGAGGGGTTCTGGGTGTTCTGGCCCGCGCTGCAGGGGTTCTACCTGGCGCTGACGAACTGGGACGGCGTCTCGGCGCCGGAGTTCATCGGCCTGGGCAACTTCGCCGAGATGTTCTCCGACGACATCTTCAAGACCGCCGCGCTCGACACAGTGATCTGGCTCGTGCTCTTCGGCGGCCTCTCGGCCGTCGGCGGGCTCGCGCTGGCGACGCTGTTGCAGCGTGAACGCAAAGGCGTCGGGTTCTACCGGGCCGCGCTGTTCACCCCGGTGGTGTTCTCGCTGGTCGCGACTTCGCTGATCTGGCAGGTGATCTACCAGCCGGACGGCGTCTTCAACAAGGTGCTCGGCGCGATCGGGCTCGGGGGCTGGCAGCACGCGTGGCTCGCGGACCCGAAGACGGCGCTGTACGCGGTGCTCGTCCCGGCGCTGTGGCGGCAGCTCGGGTACGTGATGGTGCTGTACCTGGCCGGCCTCAAGGGCATCGACCCGGCGCTGTACGAAGCGGCCAAACTGGACGGTGCGACGGCGTGGCAGCAGTTCCGCAACGTGACGTGGCCGCAGCTGCGCAGCGTCAACTCCGTCGTCCTGTCCGTGATCATCATCGACTCGCTGCGGTCCTTCGACGTCGTGTGGTCGATGACGAAGGGCGGGCCGTACCACTCGTCCGAGCTGCTCAGCACCTACATGTACGCGACGGCGTTCCAGTCGCTGCGGCTCGGCTACGCGTCCGCGCTGGCCGTGGTGATCTTCGTGCTGGCGTTCGGCGTGATCGTGACCTACCTCGTGCGCGCGTTCCGGGAGGAGGACCAGTGAGGATCCGGACCTTCGGCTTCCACCTGCTCGCCGGCGGCCTCGCGGTGCTGTGGCTGCTGCCGATCCTCCTGGTGCTGACCACGAGCGTCCGGTCCTTTTCGGACATCGCGTCGAACGGGCTCGGCGCACTGCCGTCGTCGTTCACCCTGGACGGTTTCGGCCAGGCCTGGGGCGAGGGTGGTGGCGGGCACGCGATGCTGAACAGCCTGCTCGTGACGATCCCGACCGTGGTCCTCGCGCTGCTGCTCAGCTCGGCGGCGGCGTTCGCGCTGAGCCGGTACGAGATCCCGTTCCGCCGCACGATCATCCTGGTGATGCTGGCCGGGAACCTGCTGCCGCCGCAGATCCTGCTCGTGCCGGTGGCGAAGCTGGCCGAGCTGCTCGGCATCTACGACACGCTGACGGCGCTGATCGTCGTGCAGGTCGGGTTCGGGCTCGGCTTCTACACGTTCGTGCTGCAGGGGTTCATGCGGTCGATCCCGGACGAGATCCAGCAGGCGGCGCTGATCGACGGCGCCGGGGTCGCGCAGATCTTCTGGCGGATCATCCTGCCGATGACCCGCCCGGCGCTGGCCGCGCTCGGCGCACTGGCGTTCACCTGGACGTTCAACGACCTGTTGTGGTCGATCACCGTGCTGCGCACCGGGAGCGTGATGCCGGTGACGCCGGCGCTGCTCGGGCTGCAGGGCCAGTACGTGTCCAACTGGAACGTGATCGCCGCGGGGTCGGTCATCGCGGCCGTGCCGACGGTGGCTGTGTTCCTGCGGTTCCAGAAGCACTTCATTTCGGGTCTGGCGATCGGGGCGATCAAGTGACGTGGACCGTGTCCATGAAGTCCACTTCCTACACCGTGGCGCTGGACCCCACCGAGCGCTGGCTCGAGCTGGTGGCGTGGGGGCCGCACGGGATCGAGGACGGACCCTCGGTGTTCACGAACGCGGGGTCCGTGCACTTCGTCACCGAGGCCGACGCGGCCCCGGTCGAGTACGCGCCATGGGGCCTGCGCCCGTTCTCCGGCGCGGACGTCTCGGTGCGCGGCGGTTCGTGGTGGCGGTTCGAATCGGCTGCTTCGGACGATGATCTGCGAGTGGCCTTCGTGGACGAGGTCTCCGGGCTGCGCGCGGTGCTGTGCTACCGGCCGGTGCCCGAGACCGACGTCCTGACCCGGTGGGTCGAGTTCGAGAACACGGGATCGTCCACACTGGAGTTCGACCGGCTGGGCTCGGCCGGAGTCTGCGTCCCGACGGTGTCCGGCGCGCGGCTGACCTACTTGACCGGCCAGTGGTCGCAGGAGTTCACGCGGCGCACACTGGACCTGCCCGCGGGTGGGTTCCGGATGGAAAGCCGGTTCGGCGTTCCGGGGCACGCGCACGTGCCGTGGCTGGCGGTGCAGGACTCCGCCGGCGGTCCTGCCTACGGCGTCTCCCTGGAGTGGCCGGGGTCGTGGTCCATCGAGGCCGACGTCGAACCTTCGGGGCTGACGCGCGTCCGCGCCGGGCGGCTGCCTTCGCCGGGTCCGGTGCTCCTCGAACCCGGTGCTTCCCTCGTGACGCCCGCGGTCGCGCTGGCGTCCAGTGTGGACGGACTCGCCGGGCTGGCGCCGGTGTGGCACGACTACGACCGCGTGCTGGCCGGTGCGCGCCGGCGGCGCCCGCGCCCGGTGCTCTACAACTCCTGGGAAGCCACCGGGTTCGACGTCCGAAGCGAGCACCAGCTGGAACTGGCGAAGCGGGCGGCGGACCTCGGCGTCGAGCTGTTCGTGGTCGACGACGGCTGGTTCACCGGCCGCGACGACGACACCGGCGGCCTCGGCGACTGGACCCCGGCGGATCCGGGATTCGGCGACTTCGTCCACTCGGTGCGGGAACTGGGCCTGGAGTTCGGCCTGTGGGTCGAGCCGGAGGCGGTCAGCCCGAAGTCGCGGCTGTACGCCGAGCACCCGGACTGGGTGTACCGGATCGACGGCCGTCCGGCGACGCTCATCCGCAACCAGCTCCTCCTCGACCTGGGGCTGCCCGAGGTCGTCGCCTTCGTCAAGTCCACTCTGGACTCGCTGCTGACGGCGTACCCGATCTCCTACCTCAAGTGGGACATGAACCGCCCGCCCACCGAACGCGGCCGTCCGGGCTCACCGGCCGCGGACCTCGACGCCGAGCACGTCGCGGGATACCTGTCGGTGCTGGACCACCTGCGCACCGCGCACCCGCACGTCACGATCGAGGCGTGCGCGGGCGGCGGCGGCCGGACGGACCTGGCGACGGTCGCGCGCACCGACGTCGTCTGGCCGAGCGACAACACGGGACCGCTGGACCGGCTGGCGATCCAGGACGGGTTCCTGCTGATGCACGCGCCGCACCTGATGAGCTCGTGGGTGACGGACTCCCCGGGCGTCTTCGACCCGCGGCCGCGGTCGCTGCGGTTCCGGTTCGTCACGGCGATGGCCGGCGTGCTCGGGATCGGCGCGGACCTTTCGAAGTGGACGCCCGACCAGCACGCGGAGGCGGCTTCGCTGGTGGCTGTCTACAAGTCGATCCGGGACGTGGTCCACCACGGCGTGGCCCGGGTCCTGGCGGGCGCCAACCAGTACACCTCGGAGGACGGCGGCACCGTGGTGGTGCTGGCGTGGAACACCGGCGAGCTGACCGGCGCACCACTGGTGCCGGGACGCTCGTCGCGGGTGCGGCTCGACGTCCGCGCGGAGTCGTCCTATGTGGACGAAAAGGGGACCCGGTACTCAGGTGCCCACCTGAAGTACGCGGGTCTGCCCTTCGACTGGACCGCGACCCATGACGCGGACGTGGTCGTGCTACGCCGATCCCAGTAGCAGCCCGGCGGCCACCGCGGTGCCGTCGGTGCCGACGAGCGCCGCCACCTCGGCGGCGCGGTCCTTCGCGGCCAGAGCCGTCCCGAGCGCCACCGTCAGGGAATCGACCGTCGGCGCCGGACCGTCGTGGGCGACGCCGGCGCCCAGCGCCGCGACCCGGCCCGCCCAGTACGGCTGGTCGGTGGCCTGCGGGACGACCACCTGCGGAACGCCGGCGCGCGCGGCCGTCGTCGTGGTCCCGGCGCCGCCGTGGTGCACGACCGCCGCCATCCGCGGGAACAGCGCCTGGTGGTTGACCTCGTCGACGAGGAAGACGTCGTCGCCGTCGACGCTCAGGCCCGCCCAGCCGCGCTTGAGCACCAGCCGACGGCCGTGCGCGCGCACCGCCGCCACGGCCACGTCGGCGACGCCGGCCGCCGCGTGCATCGGCATGCTCCCGAAGCCGACGTACACGGGCGGCTCGCCGTCGGCCAGGAACGCTTCCAGGCCGGCCGGCAGCGGCCGTTCGTCGGGCACGATCCACGCGCCGGTCTGGACCACGTCGAGACCCTCGTCCGGGATCCACGGGTCCAGCACCCGGTCGGTCGCCAGCCACGGCCGCTTGCCGACGACGAACCCGCGGACGTCGTCGACGGCGGGCAGGCCGTGCGCGGTCCGGCTCGCGTTCAGGCCCGGCCCGAACAGCACGTTCAGGCTCTCGCGGTCGAGCTCCCAGAGCGCGCGGTTACCGGTGACGCCCGGCGGGTGCGGCCGGCCCGGGTAGGCGAGCGGCGCGTGGTGCGGCGACGGCAGCGACAGCTTCTGGAACGCCACGTAGTGCGCCGGGATGCCGGCCAGTTCGGCCACCGACAGCGCGCCGGCCGCGGTCGGCATCATGCCGGTGGCCACCAGCACGTCACAGTCTTCGGCGGCCGCCGGCATGACGGCGAACTGGGCCGCGATCAGCTGCGCGGCCCGCTCGGGCAGCGAAGACGGCGCCGGCGCGGCCTTCGTCAGCTCCCGCGCCGACGGCCCGACCGGCACCAGCGGCACGCCG
This sequence comes from Amycolatopsis sp. NPDC003865, assembly GCF_053605345.1. NCBI lineage: Bacteria > Bacillati > Actinomycetota > Actinomycetes > Pseudonocardiales > Pseudonocardiaceae > Amycolatopsis > Amycolatopsis sp. NPDC003865. The sequence continues at coordinate 584,401 of NZ_JBSGJA010000002.1, forward strand.
ACGGCGCCCAGCCGCCGCACGAAGTCCTCGTCCGGCGGCGCGCACACCTTCACCTCGGCGCCCAGTTCCCTCAGCCGCACCGCGAACGCCGCCAGCGGCTCGACGTCGCCGCGGGAGCCGTAGGTGGACAGCAGAACACGCATCGCGCAAACCCCCAGGTCATCGATCAGTGCGCTGATACTGGCAGCACGAAGGTCGGCGACCCCGTCGGGTAGTACTTCAGCTCGGCTTCCCCCGACGCCGTCAGCGTGAACGCGGTGATCGCGTCCTCCGACTGCGCCGCGACGTAACAGGTACCGTCCACCAGCGCGAAGTGCCGCGGGTTCGCGCCGCACGCCTGGTCGGCCACCGCGGCGGCCTCGTCGAGGGCGAACTCCGTCACGCAGTCCGGGCCGCGGTTGGACACGTACATGCGCGTGCCGGTCAGTTCCAGGTGGGCCACCAGGTTCGGCGTCACCGAAGACAGGGTCGACGGCGTGGAAGCGACCACGTCGAACGCGCCCGGCGCGGTTTCCCGGACCGTGACGACGGTCCCGGCCAGCTCCCCGACGACGTACGCGAGGTCCGTGCCCGCACGCCGGACCAGCTGACGGGGGCCGGTGCCCGCGGGCAGCGAGGAGACCGCCAGCAGCCGGACCGAACCGTCGGAAGCCAGCGTGTAGCTGCGGATCTCGTCCGTGCCCAGGTCGACCGCGCTCACCATGCCGGGACCAGGGACGGCCATGTGGACGTGCGCCGCTTCCTGGCGGTCGGTGCGCGGGCCGCTGCCTTCGTGCTGGACCAGCGCGGTCCGGGCCTCGATGCCCCCGGACGGCGACAGCGCGAACACCGCCAGGCTGCCGCCGGTGTAGTTGGCGCACAGGAGGAACCGGCCGTCCGGGGTCACCGCGAGGTGGCACGGGTGCGCGCCGCCCGTCTGGGCCGTCCCGAGGACCGACAGCTTGCCGGAATCGTCGAAAGCGAGCGCGGTCACCGAACCGGTGGCGGTCTCGTTCACGGCGTACAGCACCGGCAGCGACGGGTGCCGGGTCAGCCACGACGGACACTCCAGCGGCAGCGAGGCCACTTCCGTCAACGAACCCGCGGCGGACCGGGAGAACGTCGTGATCCCCGTGCCGTTCCCCGCTTCCCCGGTGTAGCACCCGACGAAGACCAGCTCAGCCATGCGCGCTCCTCAACAGCGTCTCGACCCGGGCGGAGATGTCCGCGGTGGTGCCGCGGGTCAGCGCCGAGCCGACCCCGCACGCCACCGCGCCCGCTGCCAGCCAGCCTGGCACGTCGGCGGGCCCGATGCCGCCGGTGGGCACGAGCGGCGCCTGCGGGAGCGCCGCCCGCACGTCCGTCACCCACGACGGGGTCAGCGCGGAGGCGGGGAAAACCTTGACGGCGTCGGCTCCTTCTTCGAGCGCCCGCACGATCTCGGTGACGGAACCGGACCCGGGCAGGGCGGCCGCCCCGTACCGGTGAGCGGTACGGATGACGGCGGCGTCCACCGACGGCGACACGAGGAACCGGGCGCCCGCGCGGAGGGCGAGCACGGCGGATGTCTCGTCGAGGACGGTGCCGGCGCCGATCGTCGCGTCCGGGTAGGCGGCGGCCAGGCCGGAGATGGCGTCGAGCGCGCCGGGGTTGGTCAGCGGCAGTTCGACCGACCGCAGCCCGGCTTCGAGCGCGGCCCGGGCGGCGGAGACCGCCGACTCGGCGTCGCGGGTGCGCACGATGCCGATCACCCCTTGGCGCAGGACGTTCGCTGTGATCTCCCACCGGTAGCTCATCGGCCGAGCATACCCCGTGAAATCTTAATTTAGGATTTATTCTTGACGGGTGCCGAGGCGTCCCGGCATGCTGCTCCCGGCTCGCAGTTCACCGGAGAAAGGCGTCCGGCACATGCTCTTCAAGAGAACTCTGGCGGTGGCCGCCGCGATGGCGGCCGCGATCTCCGTGGCTCCCGCGCAGGCGGCCGTGGACCAAGGCGCTCCCGACTACTACGACAGCGGGGTCGCGAAGACCCCCTACATGGGCTGGAACACCTACTACGGCCTCGGCGCCCCGAGCGAGACGTCGGTGAAGTCCGTCGCGGACTTCCTCGTCTCCAGCGGCCTGCGCGACGCAGGCTACCGCTATGTCTGGATCGACGGCGGCTGGACCGCGCCCGATCCGCGCGACGCGCAGGGGAACCTCCACGAGGACACCGCGAAATTCCCGAGTGGACTGTCCTCTTTGGTCACGTACCTGCACGGCAAGGGCCTCAAGGCCGGCATCTACACCGACGCCGGCGCCTCCGACGGCAAGAACTGCGCGGCCGGCTCCGGCGGCTACTACGAGCAGGACACCAAGCGGTTCGCGAGCTGGAAGTTCGACGCCGTCAAGGTCGACTTCCTCTGCGGCATCGCCCAGAACCTCAAGCCCGCCGAAGCGTTCACGCAGTTCAGCCAGGCCCTCGCCAAGGCGGGCCGCCCGATGGTCCTCAACGTCTGCAACCCGGTGACCGACGAGTGGGGCGTCCCGCACGGGCCCGACCAGGTCGCCGGCATCGCCTACACCTACGGCCCGCTCGTCGCCGACTCCTGGCGCACCAGCACCGACATCGCGTTCGGCACGCCGTACGAGGGCATCTGGAAAGACGTCCTGCGCAACATGGACGCCAACGCCGCGCACCCCGAGGCCAACGGGCCGGGCCACTACAACGACCCCGACTACCTCATCCCGATGCGCAAGACCGAGCAGGGCACCTACGAGCTGAACGAGGAGGAGTCGACCACCCAGTTCGTCATGTGGGCGGAGATGGCCTCCCCGCTCATCCTCGGCTCCGACCCGCGCACGCTCCCCGCGTCGATGCTTAAGACGTTGAAGAACCCGGAGATCGTCGGCGTCAACCAGGACCGTCTCGGCACCCAGGGCGTCCGCGTCGCGACGACCGGCGGCACCGACACCTACAGCAAGGTCCTCTCCCAGCGGGGCGACCGGGCTGTGGTCCTGCTCAACCGCGGTGAGGCACCGACGCGGATGACGGTGAAGTTCGCCGATGCCGGTCTCACCGGGCGAGTGTCCATTCGCGACCTCCGGGCCCGGGCCGACCGCGGCGGCGCCGTCGGCGAGTACACCGTCACCGTGCCCGCGCACGGCACCGCGTTCCTCCGCCTGCACGGCACCGACCTCGTCCCCGGCGACGACGTCGGCGGCCCGGCGTCCGCCAGCCCGGCGGTGGTCCGCACCGGCGGCAAGACGGTGACGTTCTTCCGCGACCCGGCCGGCAACCTCCGGCAGGACGGCCTCGGCGGCGCGCCGCAGGTGGGCGGCAAGTTCCTCGGCCAGCCCGCCGCCGTCGCCACGCCGACCGGGGCCGACGTCTACGTCCGCGGCCTCGACAACGCCCTCTACCAGCGCACTTTCACCAACCAGTGGGGTGCCTGGACGCGGCTCGGCGGCACGCTCACCGACTCGCCGTCCGTAACCGGAGACGGAACCGTCTTCGTCCGCGGCGGCGACGGCCAGGTCTGGCAGCGGACCAGCGACGGTCAGTGGTCCGGTCTCGGCGCGCCCGGCGGCAAGCCGATCTACGGCCGTCCCGGCGCGGCGACTTCGACCAGCGGCACGGTCGTCGCCGTCCGGACCGCCGACGACAGCGTCTGGGTGCGGACCAAGACCGGTGCCGGGTGGTCGGACTGGGCGTCCATCGGCGGCACGGTCAGCAGCAGCCCGACGCTGGTCGCGGTCGGCGCGAAAGTAGCGCTCACCGCGTCCGCGAGCGACTACACGCTGTGGGCCAACGACTGGACCGGCTCCTGGGCGGGCTGGTTCAAACGGCCGGAGTACCCGAGCGGGAGCATCGTGGGAACCCTCGGCGCGGCGTCCGACGGCGCGTCGTTGTGGTTCGCCGCCCGCGGGCCGGACGACCATGTTCACGTAGCGAAGTTCTGACCCGAGGAGAGGCGATGTCCACGCGCACCGCGGTGGTGACCGGAGCGGCGGCCGGGATCGGGCTGGCGACGGCCCGCAAGCTCCTGGCCGACGGCTACCGCGTGCTGGGCGTGGACATCGCCGAACTCCCCGGCGGCATCACGCCGATCCGGGGCAGCGTCGCCGACGAAGCGACCTGGGCGGACATCGGCGAGGTCGACGCCCTGGTCAGCAACGCCTACGTCCCCAGCACCGGCCCGCTCCACGAGATCGACCGGGCCGAGTGGCAGCGCCAGCTCGACGTGAACCTGACCGGTACCTACCTCGCCCTCAAAGCCTGCCTGCCATCGCTGCGGGCCCGGCGTGGTGCCGTCGTGCTCGTCTCGTCGGTGCACGCGCACTTCGGGCTGCCGGGCCACCCCGCGTACGCCGCCAGCAAGGGCGCGCTGGTCGCGCTGGCCCGGCAGCTGGCCGTGGAATATGCACCGTCCCTGCGGGTCAACTCCGTCCTGCCGGGACCGGTGCTCACCGAAGCCTGGGCGCACATCTCGCCGGAAGACCGCGAGCGCAGCGCCCGGGCGACCCCGGCCGGCCGCCTCGGCGACCCGGCCGAGGTCGCGAACGTGATCGCGTTCCTGCTCTCGGACGCGGCGTCGTTCGTCACCGGGGCCGAGCTGACCGTCGACGGCGGCTGGTCCGCCGCCAAGGATTCCGCGTAGATGGGGGACACGGGTGAAGATCACCGGGGTTGAAACGTTTCTGGTCGCGCCGCGCTGGCTGTTCCTCAAGGTCAGCACGGACGAGGGCGTCTGCGGCTGGGGCGAGCCCGTGGTCGAAGGCCGCGCGGAGACCGTGCGCGCGGCCGTGCACGAGCTGTCCGAGCTGCTGATCGGCCAGGACCCGCTGCGCATCGAGGACCACTGGCAGGTGCTGCGCCGCGGCGGCTTCTACCGCGGCGGCCCGGTGCTCTCCAGTGCCTTGGCCGGGTACGACCACGCGCTGTGGGACATCGCGGGCAAGGTCCGCGACGCGCCGGTGCACGAGCTGCTCGGCGGCCCGGTCCGCGACCGCGTCCGCGTCTACAGCTGGGTCGGCGGCGACCGGCCGTCCGGCATCCGCGAAGCCGTGTCCGCTCAGGTCGAGGCCGGGTTCACGGCCGTGAAGATGAACGTCGCCGGCCCGCTGACCGCGATCGCGTCGCCCGCCGAGGCCGACGCCGCCGTGGCGCGCGCGTGGGAGGCGCGGGAGGTACTCGGGCCGCACCGCGACCTCGCGATCGACTTCCACGGCCGCGTCTCGCCCGCGATGGCGCGGCGGCTCGTGAAACTGCTGGAAGACGTCCAGCCGATGTTCGTCGAGGAGCCGATCCTGCCGGAAACCCAAGGCGACGCGCTGCGGTCGATCGTCGAGGCGTCGACCGTGCCGATCGCGCTCGGCGAGCGGCTCTACTCGCGCTGGGAGTTCAAGCCGGTGCTCGACGCGGGCGTCGCGGTCGTCCAGCCGGACCCGTCGCACGCCGGCGGCATCTCCGAGCTGCGGCGGATCGGCGCGCTGGCCGAGGTGTACGGCGCGTCGCTCGCCCCGCACTGCCCGCTCGGCCCGATCTCGCTGGCCGCGTCCCTGCAGGTCGCGTTCGCGACGCCGAACTTCCTGATCCAGGAACAGAGTGTCGGCATGCATTACCACGAGGGCCGCGAGCACCAGTACCTCGTGGACGCGTCGCTCTTCGCGTTCCAGGACGGCTACGCGGCCCGGCCGCTGAAGCCGGGCCTCGGCATCGAGGTCGACGAAGAGGCCGTCCGGCGCGCCGACGAAGTCGGGCACAGCTGGCGCTCGCCGGTCTGGCGCCACGACGACGGCGGGCTCGCCGAATGGTGATCCGCCTCGAGCGCGGCGACCTGCGGCTCGGCCTGGTCCCGGAACTCGGCGGGCGGCTGCTGTCGGTGCGCTACCGGGGCGTCGAGCTGTTGTGGCGCAACGAAAAGCTGCTCGGCGACGACCTGCGCGGCGAGTACCGGCCGAATTCCGGGCGGATGGGCGACTGGGTCAACTACGGCGGCGACAAGACGTGGCCCGCGCCGCAGGGCTGGGACGGCCCCGGCCAGTGGCCCGGCCCGCCCGACCCGGTCCTCGACTCCGGGCCGTACGCCGCGGTCGTCGACGGCGACACGGTCACCATGACCAGCGCGCCGGACCCGCGCACCGGCCTGCGCTTCACGCGCGCGGTCACGATCCTCGGCGACGGCTACGAGCTGCGGCTGACCGCCGAAAACACCTCTTCCCGGCGGGTCCGGTGGGCCCTCTGGAACGTCACGCAGCTGCCCGGCGGCGGCGCGGTCACGGCGGGCCTGCGGCGGCCGGACGTCGTCGCGCTGGTGGCGGGCACCGGCACCCCGGAGTACACAGTGGACGGTGACCGGCTGGTCGTGCCGCCGCAGGACGTCGTGGGCAAGCTCGGCGTGCCGGGAACCGCGGGCTGGGTGTCGTACGGCCCGTTGACGCTGTCGTTCGACGTCGACCCGTCCGGCGAGTACCCGGACGAGGGCTCGCCGCTGGAGATCTGGCTGGAGCACCCGCTTCCCGAACCCCTGGCGTCCCTCGGTGACCTGGACCCGCCGGCGCGGATCGTCGAGCTGGAGGTCCTCGGTCCGTTGACGACTCTGGATCCGGGCGAAAAGACCGGCTTGTTAATCCGTGCCGTGATCCGGGAAGATGGCGTGTGCCTTTCACCGTCCGAAGCGTGACCGCCGCGGTGTTCGCGCTGGCCGTCACCGCTGCCCTGCCCGTCACGGCCCACGCGCAGGAAGCGCCGGAATGCCCGGCGGACCTCGACTGCCGGTTCGTGCCCGCCGCCTACGACTGGGCGAGCACCGACCACGGCAACCCGAACAACTACGGGAACTACGACCCGGCGAACCGGCCGGCCGACGGCCAGCAGATCAAGTACATCGTCATCCACGACACCGAAAGCCTGCCCGGCAGCGGCGTCAGCCCGTACGACCAGGCCATCGCCACCTTCCAGAAGCCGTCGAGCGGGTCGAGCGCGCACTACGTGATCCGCTCGTCCGACGGCCAGGTGACGCAGATGGTGCCGACGAAGGACGTCGCCTGGCACGCCGGCAACTGGACGATGAACGAGCACTCGATCGGCATCGAGCACGAAGGCATCGCGGCGCAGGGCGGCACCTGGTACACCGAGCGGATGTACCAGGCCTCGGCGAACCTGGTGAAGTACCTGGCCGCGAAGTACCACGTCCCGCTGGACCGCGAGCACATCCTCGGCCACGAGGACATCTCCCGCGAGCGCACGACGAACTTCGCCGCCGCGCACTGGGACCCGGGCCCCTACTGGGACTGGAACCACTACATGGACCTGCTCGGCGCGCCGGTCAAGGCGACGGGTCCGGCGGACAGCCCGGTCGTCACGATCAAGCCGGACTACACGGCGAACCAGCCCGAGCTGACCACCTGCTCCGGGGGCACCTGCACGCCGCTGCCCGCGCACGGCGCGAACTTCGTCTACCTGCACACCGCGCCGGACGCGGCCTCCCCGCTGATCACCGACCCGGTCGTGCACCCGGACGGCTCGGCGGGCACGACCGCGATCGACGACTGGAGCGACAAAGCGGTCGCCGGCCGCTCGTACGTGCTCGCCGGTGAGCAGGGCGACTGGACGGCGATCTGGTACGGCGGGCAGAAGGCGTGGTTCGAGAACCCGGGGCACAGCGTGACCGTCCCGGCGCGCGCGCCGCGCGTGACCGCGGCCACGTCGGTGCCGCTGTACGGGCGCGCGTTCCCCGAGCAGTCCGAATACCCGGCGGACATCCCGTTCGACCCGATCTGGACGGTCGGCGCCGTCCCGTGGACGCTGCCGGCGGGCCAGAGCTACGTCGTCACCGGCGAGTTCCGCGCGGAGAACTACTACGCGCGCTTCGACCCGGCGGGCGTGCCGGCCAACCACACGCTGGTCACCGGCGCGACGAAGTACCTCCAGCTGTCCTACAATCACCGGGTCGTCTACGTGAAGGCCGCCGACGTGCAACCGTGCTGACCAGCGCAGGTATCGTGAGGGCGTGACGGACAAGCCCCGCATTCCGAACGTGCTCGCCGCCCGCTACGCCTCGGCGGAGCTGGTCTCGCTCTGGTCGCCGGAGCAGAAGGTCGTCCTGGAGCGGCAGCTCTGGATCGCCGTCCTCAAGGCGCAGCAGGACCTCGGCGTCGACGTGCCGGACGGCGTCGTCGAGGCCTACGAGCGGGTCCTTTCGCAGGTTGACCTCGAGTCGATCGCGGAGCGCGAGCGCGTCACGCGGCACGACGTCAAGGCGCGGATCGAGGAGTTCAGCGACCTCGCCGGGCAGGAGCACATCCACAAGGGCATGACCTCGCGCGACCTCACCGAGAACGTCGAGCAGCTGCAGCTGCTGCGCTCGCTGGAGCTGATGCGCACCCGCGTCGCCGCCGTGCTGGCGAAGCTGGCCGCGCTCGCGGTCGAGCACGCCGACACCGTCATGGCCGGGCGCTCGCACAACGTCGCCGCGCAGGCCACCACCCTCGGCAAGCGGTTCGCCACGGCGGCCGACGAGCTGCTCGTCGCCTTCGAGCGGCTCGACAACCTGATCGGGCGCTACCCGCTGCGCGGCATCAAGGGCCCGGTCGGCACCGCGCAGGACATGCTCGACCTGCTCGGCGACGAGTCCACTTTGGACCAGCTCGAAGAGCGCGTGATGGACCACCTCGGGTTCAAGCAGCGGTTCGTCAGCGTCGGCCAGGTGTACCCGCGCTCGCTCGACTTCGACGTGCTGTCCACCGTGGTCCAGCTCGCGGCGGCGCCGTCCAGCCTGGCCAAGACGATCCGGCTGATGGCCGGGCACGAGCTGGTCACCGAGGGCTTCAAGCCCGGTCAGGTCGGCTCGTCCGCCATGCCGCACAAGATGAACACCCGCTCGTGCGAGCGCGTGAACGGCCTCGCCGTCGTGCTGCGCGGCTACCTCTCGATGATCGGCGAGCTCGCCGGCGACCAGTGGAACGAGGGCGACGTCTCCGACTCCGTCGTCCGCCGCGTCGCGCTGCCGGACGCGTTCTTCGCGCTCGACGGCCTGCTGGAGACGTTCCTCACCGTCCTTTCCGAATTCGGGGCCTTCCCGGCGGTGATCGAGCGTGAGCTGGATCGCTACCTGCCGTTCCTCACCACGACGAAGGTGCTCATGGCGGCGGTCCGCGCCGGCGTCGGACGTGAGACGGCCCACGAAGCCATCAAGGAGAACGCCGTCGCCGTCGCGCTCGAAATGCGCGAAGGCCGTGCGGAGAACGACCTCCTCGACCGGTTCGCGGCCGACGAGCGCATCCCGCTCGACCGCGGTGAGCTGGACAAACTCCTCGCCGACCGGATTTCCTTCACCGGCACGGCCGGCCGTCAGGTCGAGCAGGTGGCCGAGCGCGTGGCGCGGGTGCTGGAGCGGTTCCCCGAAGCGGCGGGCTACTCGCCGCAGCCGATCCTGTGAGCTGACCCACCCGTCCACGGATTGGAACGAATCCACTCGAACGGGCGAAATCCCTAATCTCGATCGCTGACCCCGTGTTCTACGCGCGCCACCCGCGCGCGCTCACCCATGGAAGAAGCGATGAGATCCACGCTGTCGAAAATCGCCGCGTTCGTCACCTCGGGCGCGCTGGCGCTGACCCTGACCGCCTGCGGCTCGGACAGTGGTTCGACCACCCTGCGCGTCGGCACCCTGAGCGACGCCCCGCCGTCGATCTACCTGGAGAACGGCCGCTTCACCGGCTACGACAACGAACTGCTGCGCGACATCGCCAAGCGTGAGGGCTTCGAGGTCGAGTTCGTCGGCACGGAGTTCGCCGGGCTCCTGGCGGGCGTGGCGAACGGCAAGTTCGACATCGGCAGTTCGACGATCTCGAGCACCGAGGCGCGCAAGAAGACGGTGGCGTTCTCGAACGGCTACAACACCGGCTTCACGACGATCGTGACGGCCAAGGGGGCGAACCTGAAGAACCCGGCGGCGTTCGCGGGCAAGCGCCTCGGCGTCGTCCAGGGGTCGGTGCAGGACGAGTTCGCGGGCAAGACGGCCGGTGCGCAGGTGGTGCGTTTCCCGGACTACAACGCGGGTTTCGCGCAGCTGAAGAACGGCACGCTCGACGGCTGGGTCGTCCCGCAGGACATCGGACAGAAGTACCTGGAGCAGAACCCGGCGGTGCCGCTGGAGCTGGGCTACACGGTCGAGGACAAGGACACCCCGTCGGCGTTCGCGGTGGCCAAGAAGAACACGGACCTGCTGAACAAGCTGAACGACGGGTTGGCGAAGGCCGTCGCCGACGGGACGGTCGCCCGGATTTACGGGCAGTTCTACAAGACCACGCCGCTGTCGAAGGAACTGCGGCAGGGCGGCCCCGGACTTCCCGTCGAGAACGTGGGTGTCTGAGGTGAAGAAGCTCCTCATCGGCGTTCTGGCCGCCACCCTGACGCTGACCGCGTGCGGTGGAGGCTCGGACAGCGCTTCCTCGACACTGCGGGTCGGCACGCTGAGCGACGCGCCGCCGAACATCTTCCTCAAGGACGGCACCTACACCGGCTTCGACAACGAGCTGCTCAAGGACATCGCGGCCAAGCAGAACCTGAAGCTGGAGTTCGCCGCGACCGACTTCTCCGCGCTGCTCGGGCAGGTCGCGTCCGGCCGGTACGACATCGCCAGCTCGGCGATCGCGCAGACCGACGAGCGCAAGAAGACCGTCGACTTCTCCGCTGCCTACGACTTCGAGACGATGAGCATCCAGGCCAAGCAGGGCACGCTGGTCACCGACGAGAAGGGCTTGGCAGGCAAGCGGGTCGCCGTCATCCAGGCGACCGTCGGTGACCACTGGCTGGGTACGACGGTCCCGGACGCGCAGGCCGTCCGCTTCCCGGACTACGCCGCCGCGCTGACCGCGTTGAAGACCGGCGCCGTGGACGCGTACATCCTGGACCAGAGCATCGCCGAGAAGAACGTCACCGACAACCCGGACGCCAAGCTCGTCGTCGTGAAGAGCTTCGTCACCGATGTGCCGCACGGCTTCGCGGTGAAGAAGGGCAACACCGAGCTGCTCGGGAAGATCAACGACGGCCTCAAGAAGGCCATCGCGGACGGCACGTGGCTGAAGCTGCACCAGCAGTTCCTGCCGAACGCGCCGGTGCCCGCGGGATTCTCCGGGGGTGGGGCGTGAAGCTGATCTTCACCGCCCTGGCCGCGGCGCTCACGCTGACCGCGTGCGGCACCTCCGACAGCGGGTCGGACACCCTGCGCGTCGGCACGCTCAGTGACTCGAAACCCAACGCCTACCAGGAAAACGGCACCTTCACCGGGTTCGACAACGAGCTGCTCAAGGCCATCGCGCAGAAGGAAGGCCTGAAGCTCGAGTTCGTGGCGACCGACTTCTCCGCCCTGCTCGGCCAAGTCGCCAACGGCACCTTCGCCATCGGCAGCTCGGCGATCGCGCAGACCGACGCCCGCAAGAAGACCGTCGGCTTCTCGGCGCCCTACAACTACCAAGCCCTCGGCATCGCCGCGCGCGACACGGCCGGCATCACCGACGAGAACTCCCTGTCGGGCAAGCGGATCGGTGTCGTCCAGGGCACGGTTTCGGACAACTGGCTGGCGTCCAACGCGCCCGCCGCGCGGGCTGTCCGGTTCCCCAACGACGCCGCCGCGTTGAGCGCGCTCAAGACCGGTGCGGTCGACGGCGCCGTGTTCGATCAGGCCACCGCCGAGGACTACGCGAAGAACAACGCCGGGCTGAAAGTCGCCAAGTCGATCGTCACGACCATCCCGCACGGCTTCGCCGTCAAGAAGGGTGACGACGAACTCGCGAACAAGCTCAACGACGGCATCAAGAAGGTCGTCGCCGACGGGACGTGGCTGAAGGTTCACGACAAGTTCGAACCCACTGCGCCCGTGCCCGCCGAGTTCAGGCCGGGGCAGTAGATGGAGCAGTTCCTCGACACCTTCCTCAACTGGGAGTACATCTGGCAGGTCTTCCCCGACCTGCTGAAGACCGGCCTGCTCAACACGCTCGTCCTGGCGCTGACGTCCGGGCTGATCGGCATCGTGTTCGGCATGGTGCTGGCGGTCATGGGCCTGTCCGCCAAGCGCTGGCTGCGCTGGCCGGCCCGGGTCTACACCGACGTTTTCCGCGGCCTGCCGGCGATCCTGACGATCCTGGTGATCGGCCAGGGCCTGGGCACGGTGGCGCGCAACATCGTCGGCACCAACCCCTACCCGCTCGGCATCCTGGCGCTCAGCCTGATCGCGGCCGCCTACATCGGCGAGATCTTCCGGTCCGGCATCCAGAGCGTCGACAACGGCCAGCTCGAAGCCAGCCGCGCGCTCGGGATGAGCTACGGCAAGGCGATGCTGCTGGTGATCATCCCGCAGGGCGTCCGGCGCGTGCTGCCCGCGCTGGTGAACCAGTTCATCGCGCTGATCAAGGACTCCAGCCTGGTGTACTTCCTCGGCCTGCTGTCCGAGCAGCGCGAGCTGTTCCGCATCGGGCAGGACCTCGCGGCCAACACCGGCAACCTCTCGCCGCTGGTCGCCGCCGGGTTCGTCTACCTGGTCATCACCGTGCCGCTGACGCACCTGGTGAACCACATCGACAAGAAGCTGCGGACCGGCCGCAAGGTGCGCGCCACCGAACCGGAGCCGGATCTCGTCTCGAGTGGAAAGGTCGTGTCGTGACGACGGCGGTGCGTTCGTCCAGTGTGGAGCTGCGGGACGTCCACGTCCGGTTCGGGACGCTGGAAGTCCTGCGCGGAGTGGACCTGCGCGTCGAACGCGGCAAGACGACGTGCGTGATCGGGCCGTCCGGATCGGGTAAGTCGACGCTGCTGCGGTGCGTGAACCGGCTGCAGGAGCCGGATTCCGGGGACCTGCTGCTCGACGGCGAGTCCGTGATCAAGGCCGACCCGGACGCGCTGCGCCAGCGCGTCGGCATGGTGTTCCAGCACTTCAACCTCTTCGGCCACCGGAGCGTGCTGGACAACATCGTGCTGCCGCTGCGCAGCGTGAAGAAGCTGAGCAAGGACGAAGCGACGGAGATCGCTCGCGCCCGGCTCGCCGAGGTCGGCCTCGCGGACAAGGCGCCGTACCGCCCGAGCGCGCTGTCCGGCGGACAGCAGCAGCGCGTCGCGATCGCGCGGGCGCTGGCGATGGACCCCGAGGTGATGCTCTTCGACGAAGCCACCAGCGCGCTGGACCCCGAGCTGGTCAAGGGCGTGCTGGACCTGATGGCCGGGCTCGCGTCCCGGGGTCTGACGCTGATCGTGGTCACGCACGAGATGGGCTTCGCCCGGAACGTGGCCGACGAGGTCGCGTTCATGGACGCGGGCCGCATCGTGGAGCAGGGCCCACCGGCGCAGGTGTTCGACGACCCGCAGAGCCCCCGCCTGCGGCGATTCCTGTCACAGGTGCTCTGAAAACCGAGGGCTTCCCCGCCCGGCGCCCGGGTAGCCTGCGGGCATGGCGAGGATCGCGCGACTGACGTACTACCCGGTCAAGGGCTGCGCCGGCACCGACGTGCCGGTGGCCGAGGTCACCCCGGCCGGGCTGGCGCACGACCGCGTCTTCCAGGTCGTCGCGCCCGATGGCGACTTCCGCAGCCAGCGCCGTTACCCGGTGCTGGCCGCGGTCCGGCCGCGCGTCGTGGGTGACCGGCTCGCGCTGTCCGCGCCCGGCCGCGACGACCTCGAGATCGACATCCGGCGTGACGGCGCGCGTCACCCGGGCTCGACGTTCTCCTGGCACGGCGAAGGCATCCACCAGGGCGGCGAAGCCGCGGAGTGGTTCTCGGACCTGCTCGGCCTGCCTTCGGTGCTGATCGGCGTCGCGCCGGACCACGAGCGCGTCACGAGCGGTGAGACCCCCGGCACGGCCGCTTTCGCCGACGGGCACGCCCTGCTCGTCGCCGGAAAGTCCTCTTTGGACGGTTTGAACGCCCGCATCCTCGAACGCGGCGGCGAACCCGTGCCGATGGATCGCTTCCGGCCCAACGTGGTCGTCTCCGGCTGGGTCGAGCCGCACACCGAGGACGACGTCCGCGCGATGACCGCCGGCACCGCGGAGTTCGCCTACGCCAAGCAGTGCGTGCGCTGCACGGTCCCGATGGTCGACCAGGAGACCGGCCGGAAAGCCGGCCCCGAGCCGATCCGCACGCTCGCCGATTACCGCCGCCACGCGGATGGCGGCGTGACGTTCGGGATGAAGGCGGCTGTGCGGAAGCCGGGTCAGCTCGCGGTCGGCGACGAGGTGATCGTGCACTCCTGGGCCGGCCCGAGCCCGAGCACCGCCGCGGCCGAACCGCCGTTGACCGCGACGGCGAGCCGGCCCGCCGAGTCGGTGTAGAGCACGCTCGCGCCGGCCGGGACGTCGGCGAAGGTCCGCCCGATCTCGGTGGTCACCGCGACCCGCTCGCTGTGCACGGACACCGCGCCGGACAGTCCCGACAGCTCCAGGTCCGCCGGGGTCGCCGCGAGCTGGACGTTGCCGAAGTGGTCGACCGTCAGCACCTCCGACACGAGCTTCCCGGGGAACGCCGCCACGAAGGGCTCCGGCAGCTCGACCAGGTCGTCGACGCGGGTGCCGAACTCGCTCGGCGAGACCCCCAGCGCGAGGTGCGCGGCGGCGGGCGCGAAGACGTCCCGCCCGTGGAACGTCGCCGACGTGACCGGCAGCCGCAGCGACGGCTCGGCCAGCTCGTAGGCCTCCCGCACCCCGCCGAGGGCTTGCGCGGCCGGCAGCAGGAGGCCGTTGTCCGGCCCGACCAGCAGCCCGCCCTCGGCGACGACGACCACGCCGAGCCGGGCCGTGCCGACGCCCGGGTCGACGACGGCGACGTGCACCGCTTCGGGCAGGAACGGCACCGTCTGGGCCAGCGCCATCGCGCCGTGCCGGATGTCCTGGGGCGGCACCTCGTGGGTCACGTCGATCACCCGCACGGCGGGCGCGAGCCGCGCGATCACGCCGTGGCAGGCCGCCACGAAGCCGTCGCGCAGGCCGTAGTCGGTCGTCACCGAGATCCAGTCGTACGCCATGTGAGCATCATCCATGGTGGCGGAGGGTGCCCGTTAGGGTTCAGCGCGTGACACCCCTCCCCACCCCCGAGCGGCTCGCCTCCGGCAAGGTCCGCGACCTCTACGCCGCGGGCGACGACCACCTGCTGGTCGTCGCCTCCGACCGCATTTCGGCCTTCGAGCGCGTGTTCCCGAATCCGGTCCCGGACAAGGGCCGGGTGCTCACCGCGATGAGCGTGCACTGGTTCCACGAGCTGGCCGACGTCGTCCCGAACCACCTGGTCGCCTACGACGGCCGCCGGATCCCGAAGGCCTTCCGCGGCCGCGCGCTGCTGGTCGAGCGGCTCAAGATGCTGCCGGTGGAGGCCGTCGTCCGGGGGCACCTGGCCGGCCGCGGGTACGCGGAGTACCGCAAGTCCGGGTCGGTGTGCGGGGTTCCGCTGCCGCCGGGGCTCGCCGAGTCCGCGCGGCTGCCGGAGCCGATCTTCACCCCGTCGACGAAGGCGCGGCCCGGCGAGGTCGACGAGCACCTCGACTTCGACACGTTCGCGTCGATCCTCGGCCGCGGGCTCGCCGAGCAGGTCAGGGAGGCCTCGCTCGAGCTCTACCGCCGCGGCGCCGCGCGGGCGGAGGAGCAGGGCCTGCTGCTGGCCGACACCAAGTTCGAGTTCGGCGTCCGGCGTGACGGCGAGCTCGTGCTGGCCGACGAGCTGCTGACGCCGGACTCGGCGCGCTACTGGCTGGCCGACGACCACCGCACGGGCCGCTCACGCCCGTCGTTCGACAAGCAGCACGTGCGGGACTGGCTGGTCGGGCCCGCGTCGGGCTGGGACTGCGTGTCGGCGCTGCCGCCGTTGCCCCCGGACGTGGTGACGGCCACGCGCGACCGGTACGTCGAGGCGTACCACCGCGTCACCGGGCTTTCGCTGGCAGACTGGCCTCGTGATCCTGCTGATCTGCGGCAGCCTGCGAGCAGGCTCGGGCAATGCGGCGGTGCTGGGGACCGCCGCGACCCTCACCGCGACCAAGACGTACACCGGCCTCGGCGACCTGCCGCACTTCAACCCCGATGACGACCGCGACCCGCTGCACCCCGCCGTCGCGGAGCTGCGCGCGGCGATCGGGGAAGCGGACGCGATCCTGATCTGCACGCCGGAGTACGCGGGCGGCCTGCCGGGCTCGTTCAAGAACCTCCTGGACTGGACGGTCGGCGGCGGCGAGATCTACGGCAAGCCGGTCTCGTGGATCAACGCGTCGTCGGTGGCGGCGCCGACAGGCGGCCGCGACGCGCACGACTCGCTGCGCAAGGTGCTGACGTACGCGGGCGCGAAGATCGTCGAAGAGGCGTGCGCGCGGGTCCCGGTCTCGCGCGCGGACGTCGCCGACGGCCAGGTCGCCGACCCCGACCTGCGCGGCCGGATCGCGGTGGCGGTGTCGCGCCTGCGTGACGGCGCCTGACCCTTCCGGCAACGGACGCTCGCCCGTTCTGCGCAGTTCACGGCGACGTCAGACGCGTGCGTCCCAATGGTGGCGTGGACGCTCGCTTGCTGGTTTCGCTGTCGGGAATCACCCCGCGCACGCTGCACCGGTGCGCCGACCTCGCGGCCGAACTCGACCGCCGCAAGGTGCCGCTGTCCGTGCTGTACGCGGCCCGCACCGGCGAAGGCCCGGTGACGGAGTGGGTGCGCACGCGCGCCCGCGCCGGCGATTCCGTGCTGCTGCACGGCTACGACCACACCGTCACGCCCACGCACCGCACGGTGTACCTGGGCAAGAAGGCGGAGTTCGCGACGCTGCCGGCGCACGAAGCGCGCCTGCGGCTGATCGCGGCGAAGGCGGCGCTGGACACCGCGGGACTGTCGGTCGACGGCTTCGCGCCGCCGCGCTGGATCGCTTCCCCTGGCACGCTGCAGGCGCTGGCCGAGCACGGCTTCCGCCTGTGCGCGGACCTCGGCGCGGTCCGCGACCTGGTGACCGGCGAGGTGCGCCGGGCGCGCGTGAGCGAGTTCACGAGCCAGTCGCACCGCACGGAGACGGTGCGCTGCTTCGCGCTGGTGCTGGCGGCGGCGCGGTCGGCCCGCCGGGGCGGGCTGGTCCGGCTGGGGGTGGATGCCGCGGACCTGACCCGCCCCGGCCTCCGCCAGGCGCTGCTGGACGCGGTGGATGTCGCTCTCGAGAACCGCGCGTTCGGCGCGACCTACGGTTCGTTGAGCAGGGTCGCCGCCTAGAACTTCGCGGGTTCGGCTCGTTCGAGGACCTTGACCTCGGTGCCTTCCGGCGCGAGGTTGCCGAAGAGTCCGTAGTGCATGGCCGGGTTGGCGAGCACGGCTTCGTGGATCGGCACGGCCACCCGCGGCGCCACGGCCCGCAGGTAGTCGACGGCCTCGCCGGCCTTGAGCCACGGCGCCCCGGTCGGCAGGCCGAGCACGTCGATCTTCTGCTCCGGCACGAAGAACGAGTCACCGGGGTGGAAGAACGCGCCGTCGTCGAAGACGTATCCGATGTTCGGGATGACGGGGATGTCGGCGTGGATGACGGCGTGCTGCCCGCCGACGGCCTTGATCGAGGTGTCCCCGACGGCGAACGCATCACCCACATTGGCGACGTCGAACGGGACGCCGAGTTTTTCGACCTCGGGCGCGGATCCCGGGTCGACGATCAGCTTGGCGTCCGGGTTGGCGTCGAGGACCTTCGGCAGCCGTTCGACGTCGAGGTGGTCGAAGTGCTGGTGCGTGACGAGCACGGCCGACAGCTCCCGCTCGCCCTCGAACCCGGTGGAGAACGCCCCGGGGTCGATCAGGATCCGCTCGGAGCCGGTCTCCAGCAACAGGCAGGCGTGTCCGAAATGGACGATACGCATCGTTGTTCTCCTTAACGGGGGGTCGTTTCCAGCCTAGTCCTGGTGCACGAACCGGCGCCGGATGTTGTCGAGGTCCTGTCCGCCGACGCCCGCGTCGAGGAGGTACCGCTCGACGTCGAACCCGTCGAGCGTGGCCCGGACGGCCGCCGCGGTCGTGGTGCCCCGCTCCGCGAGGATCGCCGCGATGGCCGGTCCCTGGTCTTCGGCGCCCATCACGGCGTACAGCGGCTTCAGGGCTTCGGCGGACAGCTCGTAGTCCGCGGCGATGGCGTCGGGTTCGACGTCCGCCAACGCCAGCAGCAGGAGCGCGACCAGACCGGTCCGGTCGCGCCCGGCTCCGCAGTGGAACAGGACACCACCGGGCGCGGACCGCGCGATCGCTTCGACGACGGCGGCGCAACGATCGGCCTTCCGGTCGAGGAAGACCGGGTAGTAGAGCGGGGAGCCGTTCAGCCGCTCGCCGTCGACGTACCGCCAGAACTCGAGGTCGCCGATGTCGTCGAGGGGGACTTCGACGCGGTCGATGCCCGCCGGTGCGGCCGGTTCGGTCGCGGCGGCGAACCGCGCGGAACCCGCCAGCGCCGTCGGGGCGTCCGCCGTCGGCCGGATCTCGTCGGGGTTGCGCAGGTCGATGACGGTCCGGACGCCGGCCTCCCGCGCCCGCGCCCAGCCGTCGCCGGTCACGAACCGGAGGTCCGCCGCCCTGAAGAACACGCCGCGGCGGGTCGTGCCACCCGACCGCGTCGGCAGGCCGCCGAGGTCCCTGGTGTTGTGGAAGCCTGCCCAAGTCACGGCTCTGTCCATTCTCACAGTTTGCCGGTCAGCAGCGCGTCGCCGAGCTCCGTGCGCCGGTACAGCACCCGGTGGCCCCGCCGTTCCGACGCCAGCAACCCCGCCCCGCGCAACGCCGTGAGGTGCGCCGAAACCGTCGCCGGGGCCAGGCCGTGCCGCCGGGCCAGTTCCGTCGTCGCCGCCGGGCGGTCCAGGCTCGTCAGCAGCAGCGCCCGCGTCCGGCCCAGCACCTCGGCCAGCGCCTCCGGCGGCTCGGCCGGGGACGTCCACAGCGAAGCAACTCCGCGCGCGGGGTACAGCAGCGAAACCTGCCACGGCGGCACCGTCACGACGCCGACGTTCGGCCACGCGAACACCGCCGGGATCAGCAGCAACCCGCGGGCGTCCAGCTCGAGCCGCTCGCGCGCCCGGACGTCGACCAGGACCGACGTCTCCGACAGCCGCACGCGCGGGTGCAGCCCGGCCAGCATCGCCGCGATCCCGCCGGACCCCAGCTGCCGCGTCCGGTGCGCGATGTCGGCCGCCAGCAGCTCACGCAGGCGCGGCCACTCCGGCGCCAGCAGCGTGTTCCACACCGTTTCGAGCTGGTCGGCCAGCAGGTCGCGCGCGACCCCCGGGTCCGACGGCAGCAGCGACAGATCCGCGTCGACCATTCTCAGCTCCAGCGCCACCTGCGCCGGCGGGGTCGCCCGCACGGCCCGCAGCTGCGCCTGCGCGGTCGTCTCCGGGCCTTCGGGCGGCGGGCTGAGGAACTCGGTGATGTAGTGCCGCGCGCCCAGGACCGCGGCCAGCTCGGGCACGTCGGGAACGCCCGACAGCCACGGCAGGTGCGCCGGGTGCCGCCGGCGACCCAGCAGTGTCTGGACCGCGCCCAGCACCTCCTCCAACGGCGAGATCGCAAACCGGACGCGGCGCGCGCCGGCCGCCGTCAGGACCAGCTCGATCATCGGTGATTCGCCCTCACCCGAATCAGTGTGCCCCGAACGGGCAGCGAACAACGCTACGGACATGTCGTTGTTCACCCATCGCGCCTACTGGCGCTGGTCCGCGGGCGTCCAGTTCGCCCGGCTCCCGGCCACCATGGCGCCGCTGGCGTTCACCCTGCTGACCACCGCGACGACCGGCTCCTACCGGCTCGGCGGCGTGCTGATGTCGGTCTTCGTCGCCGCCGAGATGGTCTGCGCGGTGCCGGTCGGGCGGCTGCTGGACCGCGTCGGCCCGGCGCGGGGCCTGCCCGCGCTCCTGCTCCTGACCGCCGCCGGGTACGTCGTGCTGGCGTTGGCCGCCGAGGCTCCCGCCCCCGTCCTGACCGGGCTCGTCCTGCTGCCCGGCATCGCGGGCGGCGCGTTGTCGGGCGGCTTCCGGACGCTGCTCGCGGACACCGTCGACGACGAGCTGCTGCCGCGCGCGATCTCCGTCGACGCGATGCTCCTCGAAGGGGTGCTCATCGGCGGTCCGGCGCTGGTCGCGGTGCTCGACCTGGCCGGCACGTTCGTCCCGCTCGCCGCGATGGCCTTCGCGTGCGTGGCGGCGGCCCTCCTCGTTCCGCGTGGTGTCAGTGTCCACGAACGGGTGGAATCCGAAGCCGACGTCGAGCCCGCCCGGCTCGTCACCTACCTGCCGTGGCTGGGCTGCGCGTGCACCGTCGGGCTGCTGCTGTCGACGATCGAGGTGGCGCCGCTCCCGCTGGTCCAGCGGCTCGGCGCGCCCGAGACGGTGGCGCCGGTCGTGATCGCCGTGCTGAGCGGGGCGAGCATCGCGGGCAGCGCGCTCTACGCGTGGCGCGGGAAGACCGGCGACCCGAGGCTGTTCCTCGCCGGGTTCGTCGTCGGCGGGCTCACCCTCGCGGGCGGGTTCGGCTGGGCCGGGCTCCTCGGGTCGGTGGCCCTGATCGGCGCGTGCACGGGGCCACTGGTGGCCGCGACCTCGGTCAACCTGCAGCGGCTGCTGCCGAAGAACCGCAGGTCGGCGGGGTTCTCGCTGTCGTTCACGGTGCAGGCCGCCGGCTTCGGGCTGGGGTCGCTGGCCGTCGGCGTGCTGCCGCTGTGGGTCACCCCGTTGTTCGGTGTCTTTGCCGCGGCGATCGCCGGTGGAATGCTGGTGGCGAAGCCCGTGCGAGCTATTGGCACAATGTCAGTAACGTCGTAACCTGGGCTGACCCGCGACCTCCAGGGAGACGCCGATGACTGCCGTCCAGCCGAAGCCGACGTCGGTCGGCGAGACCTTCGACTCGCTCAGCCCGGCGACCGACGAGGTGGTCGGAACCTATCCCATCCACACCGCCGAGGACGTCCAGGCGGCCGTCGAGCGGGCGCGTGTCGCGGCGAAGTGGTGGGAAGAGCTGGGCTTCGCGGGGCGCGCCGAGCGGCTTCGCGCGTGGAAGGGCGTGCTGACGCGGCGGCTGCCGCAGCTGTGCCAGGTGGTCCGCGACGAGACCGGCAAGCCGATCGCGGACGCGCAGCTCGAGAGCGTCCTGGCCATCGAGCACATCGCGTGGGCGGGCAAGCACGCGAAGAAGATCCTCGGCAAGCAGAAGCGGTCCGCGGGGCTGCTGATGTCGAACCAGGCGGCGACCGTCGAGTACCAGCCGCTGGGCGTGGTCGGCGTGATCGGCCCGTGGAACTACCCCGTGTTCACGCCGCTGGGCTCGATCGCGTACGCGCTCGCGGCGGGCAACGCGGTGGTGTTCAAGCCGAGCGAGTACACGCCGGGCGTCGGCAAGTGGCTGGTCGACGCGTTCGCCGAGATCGTCCCGGAGCAGCCGGTGCTGCAGCTGGTCACGGGCTTCGGCGAGACGGGCGCGGCGCTGGTCGGCGCCGGCGTGGACAAGATCGCGTTCACCGGTTCGACGGCGACGGGCAAGCGCATCATGGCCGCGGCGGCCGAAACGCTCACGCCGGTGGTCATCGAGGCGGGCGGCAAGGACCCGGTCCTGGTGGACGCGGACGCGGACCTGGACGCGGCGGCCGACGCGACGGTCTGGGGCGCGTTCTCGAACTCGGGCCAGACCTGCATCGGCGTCGAGCGGGTGTACGTCCACGAGAAGGTCCACGACGAGTTCGTCGCGAAGGTGGTCGAGAAGTCGAAGGACGTGCGGGCGGGTTCGGACGAGGCGGCCCAGTACGGCCCGGTGACGATGCCGTCCCAGCTGGGCGTGATCAAGAGGCACATCCAGGACGCACTGGCCCGAGGCGGCAAGGCGGTCCTGGGTGGCGAGGACGCGGTCGGCGACCGGTACGCGCAGCCGACGGTGCTGGTCGACGTCCCGGAGGATTCGGAAGCGGTCACGGAGGAGACGTTCGGCCCGACGGTGACGATCGCGAAGGTCGCCTCGATGGACGAAGCGGTCGAGAAGGCGAACAGCACGAAGTACGGCTTGGGTTCGACAGTGTTTTCGAAGGCCCGCGGGGTGGAGCTGGCGGAGAAGCTGCGCACGGGCATGACGGCGATCAACGCACCGCTGTCGTTCGCGGGAATCGCATCGTTGCCGTTCGGCGGCGTGGGTGATTCGGGCTTCGGCCGGATCCACGGGCCCGAGGGGCTCCGCGAGTTCGCCCGCACGAAGGCGATCGCCCGCCAGCGGTTCACGGCGCCGTTGACGCTGACATCGTTCAGCCGCAAGGAATCAACGGACGCACTGGTGGCCAAGCTGGTGACGATCCTGCACGGCAAGCGCTGAGGTCGGTCCGGGGTTGTGGACAACTGGCGTCCACAGCCCCGGAACCGCACCGGTTCTGTCGGTGGTCGCCGGTAAGGTGGTCACCGGGGGGCCGAGGCCCGCCCCCGGATCAAATCCGCGCCCTTCTCCGCCACCATGATCGTCGGCGCGTTGGTGTTCCCGCGCGGCACCACCGGCATCACCGAAGCGTCCACGACCCGCAGCCCCTCGACGCCCTGAACCCGCAGCTGCGGATCGACCACCGACCCGATCGAGCAAGTCCCGACCGGGTGGTAGAGCGTCTGCGTGTTCTCCCGGATGTGTTCAGCCAGCTCGGAATCGCTCAGATCGTGACGCGCGGGCAGGAACGGCTGGTCGAGGAACCGCTTCAACGGACCCGAGCGACCGATTTCGATCAGCGCGCGCAGCCCGGCGATCATCTTGTCCATGTCCACCGGCTCCGCGTAGTACGCCGGGTCGATTTCCGGCTTCCACAACGGGTTCGCCGACTTCAGCCGCAGCCGGCCGCGGCTCGCGACGTCGACCAGCGTCGCCGCCGACGTGAACCCCGGGACCGTCGGCTCGCGCATGCCGTTGTCGTAGAACAGCGTCGGCGCGACGTGGATCTGCATGTCCGGCGCCGGCAGCCCGTCGGCCGTCGGGAAGAACGCGCCCGCCTCGCCGATGTTCGACGCCAGCGGCCCGCGCTTCGTCAGCTGGTAGCGGATGAGACCGGCCGGCGTGGCCGCGTCGACGAGGTCGGTGGTGCCGCGCGTCGACCAGATGATCCCGCACGCCGGGTGGTCGTGCAGGTTCTCGCCGACACCCGGCAGCGCGGCGACCACGTCGATGCCGTGCTCGCGCAGGTGCTCGGCCGGGCCGACGCCGCTCACCATCAGCAGCTGCGGCGAATTCACCGCCCCACCCGAAAGAATGACTTCGGCCGACGCGCGCGCGGTGGTCGCGACGCCGTTGTCCAAATAGGACACGCCGACCGCGCGCGTCCCCTCGAACACGACCCGCATGACCGGCGAAGAAGTCTTCACCGTGAGGTTCGGCCGCTCCAAGGCGGGCCGCAGGTACGCGTCGGCGGTCGACCAGCGGCGGCCCTTCTTGCAGGTCACCTGGTAGACGCCGGCGCCTTCCTGGCTCTCGCCGTTGAAGTCGTCGGTGCGCTTGAGGCCCCACGCGACGGCGGAGTCGACCCACGCCGTCGACAGCTCGTGGGTGAAGCGGCGGTCCTCGACGTGCAGCGGGCCGTCGGTGCCGTGCAGCGGGCCGTCGAGCCGCTGGTTGCCCTCGGCGCGCTTGAAGTACGGGAGGACGTCGTCCCAGCCCCAGCCTTCAGCACCGTGGGAATCGCGCCAGCCGTCGTAGTCGGCGCGGTTGCCGCGGATGTAGATCATCGCGTTGATCGACGAGCAGCCGCCGAGCATCTTGCCGCGCGGCCAGTAGGCCGACTTGCCGGTGTGCTTCTGCTCGACGGTCTCGTAGTTCCAGTCCCACTTGGTCTTGAACAGGCCGGGGAACGCGGCCGGGATGTGGATTTCGTCGGCGGTGTCCTCCGCGCCCGCTTCGAGCAGCAGAACCTGGGCCGACGGATCTTCGGTGAGCCGGTTCGCCAGCACGCACCCGGCGCTCCCGGCGCCGACGATCACGTAGTCGTAGGAGTCCACGGTGCCTCCACAGCTGTTGGCGCGATGTCAACGACTCATCATGGCGCAGTGGCGCGCCGTCGGCCAGTCTAGGTTTTCCGGTGGCCCTCGCCACCTGGGCGCGGGGCCGCCGGGACCCGGCGGCTATGCTGGCGAAGTACCCACGACCTGCGTGAATAAGGAGCAGCCTGCCGTGGCCCGAGTCGTCGTCGACGTCATGCCGAAGCCCGAAATCCTCGACCCGCAGGGACAGGCCGCGCTCGGCGCCGCCGGCCGTCTCGGCTTCACCGGGATCAAGGAGATCCGCCAGGGCAAGCACTTCGAGATCGAGGTCGACGACACGGTCGACGACGCGACGCTCGAGAAGATCGCCGAGGGCTTCCTCGCGAACCCGGTCATCGAGCAGTGGACGATCACGCGGGTGGACGCGTGAGCGCGCGCATCGGGGTCATCACCTTCCCGGGCACCCTCGACGACGGCGACGCGGCCCGCGCGGTCAAGTACGCCGGCGCGGAGGCGGTGCCGCTGTGGCACGCGGACGAGAACCTGCACGACGTCGACGCGGTCGTCGTCCCGGGCGGCTTCTCCTACGGCGACTACCTGCGCGCGGGCGTGATCGCCCGGTTCGCGCCGGTGATGACGCCGGTGATCGAGGCGGCGCGCGGCGGCATGCCGGTGCTCGGCATCTGCAACGGGTTCCAGATCCTCTGCGAGGCCGGCCTGCTGCCGGGCGCGATGATCCGCAACCAGGGCCTGCACTTCATCTGCCGCGACCAGTGGCTGCGGGTGGAGAACACCGACACGGCGTGGACCACGCGGTACGACGCGGGCGCGGAAATCCTCATCCCGATGAAGAACATCGACGGGTGCTACATGGCCGAGCAGTCCACTTTGGACGAGCTGGAGGCCGAGGGGCGCGTGGTGTTCCGGTACGTCGGCGGCAACCCGAACGGGTCGCGCAACGACATCGCGGGGATCCGGTCGGAGAACGGCCGGGTGGTCGGGCTGATGCCGCACCCGGAGCACGCGATCGACGCGCTGACCGGGCCGTCGGACGACGGGCTGGGCATGTTCTTCAGCGCGGTGGACGCGCTCGTGAAGGCCTGAGGTCGGGCCTCGGCCCCCGGTAACCATTTTACCGGCGACCACCGACAGAACCGGTGCGGTTCCGGGGCTGTGGACGCGAGTTGTCCACAGCCCCGGCCCGGTCAGCTCTTGCTCTGGTCGTTCGAAAGCCACTTCTCCGGCCGAACCCGCACGAGCACCGACCGCTCCCCGAGCGCCGAGTCGACGTACGCCGTCGCCTGGTCCTCGGGCCAATAGCGCCCCGCGATCCGCAGCGCCTGCTCGCGCGTCGGGGGCTCGTCGTTCGCCACCACCGGGCCCTCGATCGTCACGTACTTGTACGGCGGGTTCTCGTCCTGCACCGCCAAGCTCAACCGGCCGGCCGCGGTGATCGCGCGGTCCTTGACCGTGTCGCGCTCCATCCAGATCAGGACCTCACCACCGGGTGAGTAGTCGTACCAGACCGGGACCGCCAGCGGGGCGCGGCCGGCGCGCTCCACCGCCAGCACCCCCACGTGCACCCCGCTCAAGAAGTCTTCGCGCTCCGCTGCGGTCATCACAAACGACATGGCACTCCCCAAGTAGACCTACTCGGGGAGCAACCAGCCGAGCACTCCGGACATTCCGGACTACGAAGCCGCCGCCACCAGACGCGCGTACGAGCCGCCCGCCGCCAGCAGCGATTCGTGCGGGCCCAGCTCCGTGATCCGGCCGCCCTCCACCACCGCGACCCGGTCCGCGGCCGCCGCCGTGTGCAGGCGGTGGGCGATCGCGATCACCGTGCGCCCGGACAACACGCTGTTCAGCGACTTCTCCAGGTCCCGTGCCGAGCCCGTGTCCAGCAGCGACGTCGCCTCGTCCAGCACCAGCGTGTGCGGGTCCGCCAGCACGACGCGGGCCAGCGCCAGCTGCTGCGCGATCGCCGCCGGCACCGGGTGCTCGCCCGAGCCCAGCTTCGTGTCGAGCCCGGACGGCAGCGTCGCCACCCACTCCGACGCGCCTGCCGAGTCCAGTGCCGAAAGCAGCTCCTCGTCCGTCCAGTCACCGCCCGCGCGACGCGCCGGCAGCGCCAGGTTCTGCCGCAGCGTCCCCGAGAACACGTGGTGCTCCTGGGTCAGCAGCAGGACCTCGCCGCGCAGGACGTCGTCGGCCAGCGCCGAGACGTCCTGGCCGCCGATGCGCACCGACCCCGCCGACGGCGCCGCGATGCCCGCCAGCAGCCGGCCGAGCGTCGACTTGCCCGCGCCGGACGGGCCGACGATCGCCAGCCGCTCGCCGCGCGGCACCCGCAGGTCGATGCCGTGGAGCACCTCGCGGTCGGCCGTGTAGGCGAACCGGACGCCGTGGACGTCGATGTCGCGCCCGCGCGGCACCTCCGTCACCTTCGGCGACTGCTCGACGGCCACCTCGCGCACGCCCAGGATCCGGCGCGCCGCGGCCGCCGCGACCTGCAGGTCCTCCAGCCAGAACAGCGCCTCGTTCAGCGGTGACGACATCGCCTGGACGTACAGCAGCATCGTGGTGATCTCGCCCAGCCCGGCCCAGCCGCGCGTGTACGCGAGCAGCCCGAGCGGCAGCATGACCGCCAGCGGCAGCACGTAGCTGATCTCCAGCGACGGCAGCCACCGCAGCTGCAGCGCCCGCATCCGCCGCTCGCCGAAGATGCTCTGGTTCAGCGCGTCGTGCGCCGCGTCGACGCGCCGCTCGGTCAGGCCCAGCGCCTCGACCGTGCGCGCGCCTTCCGCCGTCTCGTGGACGCTGGTCGTCAGGTCCGCCCAGCGGTCGAGCATCCACTGCATCACCGACGGGATCCGGCGCTGGTACCAGACGTTGACGCTCACCAGCAGCGGCAGCGCGACCAGCAGGCCCAGCGAGAGCAGCGGCGACGTCAGCACCATCGCGACGACCGTGAACACCACGGTCACCGCCGCGATCAGGATCTCCGGCGCCGCGAACCGCGCCGCGTGGTCGATCCGGCCGAGGTCGGTGGTGGCGCGGCTGAGCAGATCACCGGTGCCGGCCGCCTCGACCGTGCCGAGCGGCAGCTGCAGCGCCGTCCCGACGAACTCTTCCCGGGTCTCGGCCAGCACCAGCTCGCCGAACACCGCGCCGCGCATCCGCGCGGTCTTCCGCGCCACCGCCTGCAGCACCAGGATCCCGACGAACACCGCCGCCAGCACGTCGACGTGGCCCGTCGTCGTGCCGGCCGCGACGTCGTCGACCAGCGCGCCGAGCAGCTGCGGCCCGGCCAGCCCGATCAGCGTCGCCACGCACAGCGCGCCGAGCAGCAGCCCGAACTCGCGTTTGTGGATCGCCGCCGTCTTCAGCGCCCAGCGCCGGACGTCCCGCCGGGACGCCGTGGGGAGCCGTTTCATACCGTCACTACCTTCGCCGTGAAAACCTCGTCGGCCACATGTGTCCACAGTGGACTCTGGCTGAACACCACCGTCGTCTTGCCGCGGCGCAGGGCCGCGACGCGCTCGGTGATGCGTGCCTCCGTGTGCGCGTCGACCGCCGACGTCGGCTCGTCCAGCACCAGGACGTCGGCGTCGGTCGCCAGCGCGCGGGCCAGGTTCAGCCGCTGGCGCTGGCCGCCGGACACCTCGCGCCCGCGCTCGCCGATCACCTCGTCGACGCCGTTCGGCAGCGCGTCGACGATGTCGTCGGCGTCGGCCGCGTACAGCGCTTCGGTGATGCTCACGCCGCTCGGCCGCGCCGGTGCCAGCTGCTCGCGCAGGACGCCGGAGAACCAGATGTCCTGGTTGTGCGCGTAGACGACCCGCCGCCGCAGCTCCGCGAGCGCGACGTGGTCCGCCCGGACCCCGTTGACCAGCACTTCTTCGCCTTCGGCCGGGTCGGCGAACCGGGCCAGCCGGTCGGCCACCGCTTCGCCGTCGGCGCCGAAGTCGACGACCGTCAGCCGCCCGGCCGCGACGCGCACGCCGGACTCGGAGTCGAGGAGCTCCAGCGGCCCGTCGGGCAGCCGGACCGGGTCCTCCGGGTCCGCGAGCTTCGGGCGGATGGCCAGCAGCGCCACCACCTTCCGCGCCGCGACCAGGCCCGACGTGATCGAGCCGACCGCCTCGGTGGCCGCGGTGACCGGCCAGATGAGGAACGTCGAAACGCCGTAGAACGCCACGAGCTGCCCCACGCCGATCTCCCCGGACACGGCCAGCCGCGCGCCCAGCCAGGTGATCACCACGGTGACCAGGCCGGGCAGCGCGATCTCGGCCGCGGCCAGCCACGACTCGGCCTTGCCGACCTCGATGCCGGCCCGCCGGACCCGCTGGCTCGTCTCCCGGAAGCGGCCGAAGAACCGCCGCTCGCCGCCGATGCCGCGCAGGATCCGCAGGCCGGACACGATGTCCGCGCCGAGCGCGTTGACGTCGCCGCGCTTCTCGCGCTGCTTCGCCTTGCGCTTCTGCAGCGGCGCCAGCAGCGGCCCGATGCCCAGCACCGCGACCGGCACGCCGACCAGCGCGACCACGCCGAGCAGCGGCGACGTCGAGAGCAGCCACACGGCCACCACGACGAACGCCAGCAGCGAGCCGAACGCCCGGCCGGTCACCTCGACGGTGTTGCCGACGTGGTTGATGTCGGTCGTGCTGATCGCGACGAGGTTGCCGGTGGTCGTCTGCTCGCGCAGGCCGGCGCCGACCCGCGTGGTGTGCGCGGAGACGGCCCGCTGGGTCGAGCCCGCGCCGTGGAGCCACAGGCCGTAGTTGAGGAAGTGCAGCCAGGTCCCGGTCAGCGTCTGCACGATGCCGAGCAGGGCGGCGGCCAGCGCCCAGCGCCAGACGCCGGCACCGTCGTGCGCGCTGACGGCGCCGATGCCCTGGCCGATCACCAGCGGCATCAGCGCACCGGGCAGCGCCCACACGACACCGAGCGCGGCGGCGCCCAGCACCGTGCCGAGCCGGGCCCGGAACACGGCGAGCAGGAAGCGGCTCGCGCTCGGCCGCGCGGACAGCCGCAGCGGCGGAAAGGGATATGTGGCGGAAAGCACGATTCCCGACGGTAAGCCGCCGACCAGCGGAAGGCGACCGATTTTCGGCGGCCCACCGTCCGGGGCGCCGCCGGGCCCCCCGTATCCTGGCGGCCGTGGCGAACCCTGACACGGACACCGTGACCAGCACCGTTGACACCACCGAGCGCGCCGGGGCGACCCCGGACCACACCCAGCCGTATCGCGAGCTCGGCCTCGCCGACGACGAGTACGCCCGCATCCGGGAGATCCTCGGCCGCCGGCCCACCGACGCCGAGCTGGCCATGTACTCGGTGATGTGGAGCGAGCACTGCTCCTACAAGTCCTCCAAGAAGCACCTGCGGTACTTCGGGGAGACCGCCACCGACGAGATGAAGGCCAAGATGCTGGCCGGCATCGGCGAGAACGCGGGCGTCGTCGACATCGGCGAAGGCTGGGCGGTCACCTTCAAGGTGGAGAGCCACAACCACCCGTCCTATGTGGAGCCGTACCAGGGCGCCGCGACCGGCGTCGGCGGCATCGTCCGCGACATCATGGCCATGGGCGCGCGGCCGCTGGCGGTCTCCGACGCGCTGCGCTTCGGCCCGGCCGACGCCCCCGACACCAAGCGCGTGCTGCCCGGCGTCGTGGCCGGTGTCGGCGGCTACGGCAACTGCCTCGGCCTGCCCAACATCGGCGGCGAGCTGGTGTTCGACCCGTCCTACTCGGGCAACCCGCTGGTCAACGCCCTGTGCGTCGGCGCGATGCGCGTCGAGGACCTGCACTTGGCGTTCGCGTCCGGCACCGGCAACAAGATCATCCTGTTCGGCGCCCGCACCGGCCTCGACGGCATCGGCGGCGTCTCCGTCCTGGCGAGTGACACCTTCTCGGGTGACGAGTCGGCGTCCGGCCGCAAGAAGCTCCCGAGCGTCCAGGTCGGCGACCCGTTCACCGAGAAGGTGCTCATCGAGTGCTGCCTCGAGCTGTTCGCGCAGAAGCTGGTCGTCGGCATCCAGGACCTCGGCGGCGCCGGGCTGTCCTGCGCGACGTCGGAGCTGGCGGCGGCCGGCGATGGCGGCATGCACATCTACCTCGACCGCGTTCCGTTGCGCGCCACCGGGATGACGCCCGCCGAGGTGCTCTCCAGCGAGTCGCAGGAGCGCATGTGCGCGGTCGTTTCGCCGGAGAACGTCGAGGCGTTCATGGCGGTCTGCCGCAAGTGGGACGTCATCGCCACCGACATCGGCGAGGTCACCGACGGCGAGCACCTGGTCATCACCTGGCACGACGAGGTCGTCGTCGACGTCCCGGCGCACACCGTCGCCCACCAGGGCCCGGTGTACGACCGGCCGATCGAGCGCCCGTCCTTCCAGGACGCGCTGATCGCCGACACCTCGGCGAAGCTGCCGCGTCCGTCCACTCCGGACGAACTGCGCGCGGACGTGCTGCGGTTGATCTCCTCGCCGAACCAGGCGTCGAAGGAATGGGTGACGTCGCAGTACGACCGGTACGTGCGGGGCAATTCCGTGCTGGCCCAGCCGTCGGACTCGGGCATGATCCGGATCGACGAGTCGACCGGCCGCGGCGTCTCGGTCGCGACGGACTGCAACAGCAAGTTCGTCTACCTCGACCCGTACCGCGGCGCGCAGCTGGCGCTCGCGGAGGCGTACCGCAACGTGGCGACCGGCGGCGCGACGCCGGTGGCGGTGTCGGACTGCCTGAACTTCGGCGCGCCGACGGACCCGGGCGTGATGTGGCAGTTCGAGCAGGCGGTGCACGGCCTCGCGGACGGCTGCGTCGAGCTGGGCATCCCGGTGACGGGTGGCAACGTGAGCTTCTTCAACCAGACGGGCGACACGGCGATCCTGCCGACGCCGGTGATCGGCGTCCTCGGCGTGATCGACGACGTGACCCGCCGCATCCCGACGGGCATCGGCGCGGAAGCGGGCGAAACCCTGCTGCTGCTGGGCGAAACGCACGACGAGCTGGACGGTTCGGCGTGGGCCCGCGAGCTGCACGGCCACCTCGGCGGCGTCCCGCCGAAGGTCGACCTGGCGCGCGAGAAGCTGCTGGGCGAGATCCTGGTGGCGGGTTCCCGCGACGGCATGATCTCGGCCGCGCACGACCTTTCCGACGGCGGCCTGATCCAGACCCTGGTCGAGACCGTCCTCATCGGACAGTGCGGCGCCCGCGTGTTCCTCGACACCGACGAGGAACCGTTCGTCCAGCTGTTCTCCGAGTCGGCGGGCCGCGTCCTGGTGGCGGTCCCGCGCACGGAAGAGCTGCGCTTCACGGAGATGTGCACCGCACGCGGCCTGCCGTGGCGCAAGACGGGCGTGGTGGACCCGGAATCGGGAACGCTGGAGCTGCAGGGCATCACGGAGTTCACGCTCGACGAGCTCCGCACGGCGTGGGAGTCCACGCTCCCGGCCCTGTTCGACTGACCTGTGGACAGCTGACCGGAGGGCGCCGGCTTTTGTCGGTGCCCTCCGCTAGCGTGGAAAACGGGGGCTGCTCAGCCCGCCTTGGCGACGATCCGCAGGTTTCCGTCGCGCAGTTCCTCGAAGATCCAGGCATCCGGAAGCTCGAGGTTCTTCTCGGCCCGAACCAGCGTGTTGTACAGCGAAACCGCCTCGGGCAGCGCCGCGAACCGCAGGTCCGTCTGCCCCTCGAAGCAGGTCCGCCGCAGGTCCAGCTCGCAGGACGCGACGACCCCCGAGAACACCGCGTCCTTCGAGAACTTCGCGTCCTTGAACGTCGTCTTCCCCGCGAAGGTCGTCTCCGTGAAGTCGGCGTCTTCGGCGAAGCTCGTTCCGCTGAACCACGCGTGGCTCTCGAAAACCGCGCCGCGGCAGCGGAAGTACCCCAGCAGCCGGCTCGAGCCGGTGCCCGCCGCGGTCAGGTACACCCGGCCCGCGAACCGGCAGCCGCTGAAGTTGGTGCTGCTGTGCAGCGACGCATAACGCAGCAGCAGGCCGCCGACCAGCTTGCCGGAAAGGTCGAAGTACTCCAGGCTCGCGCCGGTCAGGTCCAGGTCGTACAGCGGCCCTTCGGCGTCACGCGCGGGTAGCAGGTCGGTGACCAGGCGCTGCGCCGTGAGCCGGACCGTCAGTTCGCGTTCGGCGTCCGGATCCGAGTCGACTCGCTCGAACGGCCGCCGCAGGTACGAGCACAGCACGTCCAGCACCGTCTGCGTGTACTCCGGCCGGCTCCGCGCCAACCCCGCCAACGCGTGCAGCGCCCCGACGCGCACCTGGTCCGCGTCGTGGCCCAGCAGCTCGACGGCCTTCGCGAACCGCTCGTCGGCCACCCGCTCGCGGTCCTGCTCCGCGCGCTGCGACTCCAGCTCGTGGCGGCGCCGCTCGATGTCCTGGCGTCGTTCCTCGACGCGGCGGCGGCGGTCGTTCAGCCACAGCGCGTACAGCGCCACGATCGCGCCGCCGGCGAGGCCGCCCGTTTTCAGCGCCTCGCTGCGGCTGGTCGCGGGGTCGGTCAGCAGCCAGCCGCCGACCCCGGCCAACAGCACCACCGAGGCGAAGAACGTCCACGCCAGCGGTGACCGCCACAGCTTCACCGGGTCAGGAAACCAGCATCGTGCTGACGCAGAAACCCTTGTCGTCGAAGTTCGTCGCGCTCAGCGTGCCCTTGACGTTCTTGCCCGCGGACGTCCCGGTGACCTGGCCCTCGACGAGGAACTCGTCGTCCGGCACCTCGCCGAGCGTCAGCTGCAGCGGCGGCTTGAGGAACGTCTTGAGCCACGAGTCGAGCAGGTCCTTCGAGTCCGAGCAGCCCAGCGCGAGCGCACCGGGGGTGTCGCCCGCGTTCAGCTTGTCGATGAAGCCCTGCAGCACGACCTTGGCGTCCGCGCCACCACCGGACGACGGCGGCTTGCTCGTCGACGTCGGGGTCTTCTTCGTGGTCGACTTCGGCGCGGTCGGCTTGGCCGACGTGCTCGACGACGGCGGCGCCGCGACGTTGTTCTCGTCCTTGGACAGGAAGAAGCCCGGCGCGACGAAACCGGTGACACCCAGGACGGCCAGCACGACCACCACGGTGGCGCCGATGGCGATCCACATCCCCGTCTTGCTCTGCTTGGGCGGCGCCGGCGGGCCGCCGAAGCCCTGGCCGTAGCCCCCGGACTGCTCCCAGCCCGACATCTGGCCGCCCTGGTTCGGGTCCCAGGCCTGCTGGCCGTACTGCTGCGCGTTCGGGTCCGCCCACGCCGACTGCTGCTGGGCGTTCGGGTCGGCCCACCCCTGCTGTTGCTGCGCGTTCGGGTCGCCCCACTGCGGCTGCGGACTCGCCGGGAACCCGCCCGACGGGTAGCCCTGCTGCTGGCTCGGGTCGTAGCCCTGCGGGTACTGCTGCGTTGGGTACGGCTGTTGCTGCTGGTTGGGGTCCCACCCACCCTGCTGCGGGTACGGCTGCTGGAAGCCACCGGACTGGGGCTGCTGGCCGTACGGGTCGGGCTGGCCGGGCTGGCCCGGCTGAGGCGGGTACGTCATCTTTCCATGCCTTCCGGGCGCTGGGTGTTCGTGCGCTTCCGACGTCCGCAAGGCCGGTTCGGTTCCCCCAGGACGTGGTGAGCAGCATTCTGCAAGCTCGGACGGTACGGCATGAAACCGGCTCCCGGACCGTGATGACGCGAACTCGTCACGATCCGGGAGCCGGGGGGTGCGGGTCAGCCGTTGGCGAGCGCCTGGAGCCGGTCGTAGGCACCGTTGAAGGTGTCCTGGTCGAGCGGGCTCGAGGTGTACTGCCAAACGGTGTAGAAGCCCCAGTTGTAGGGCAGGGTGCCGACCGACGACGCGTACCGCGCGACCCACAGCGGGGCCGTGCTGGAGAAGTCACCGCTCACGCAGCTGCTCCACCAGCTCGTCGACGTGTAGATCACCGGGTAGCGGCCGGTCAGGGAGTGGTAGGTGTCGTGGAAGTCGAGGATCCACGACGTCATCCCCGCCTTGCTCAGCCCGTAGCAGGTGGCGCCGTACGGGTTGTACTCCATGTCCAGTGCCCCGGGCAGCGTCTTGCCGTCCTTCGACCAGCCGCCGCCGTGGGCGACGAAGTACCGGGCCTGCGCCGCGCCGCTCGAGGTGTTCGGGGTGGCGAAGTGGTAGGCGCCGCGGATGAAGCCCTGGTTGTAGGAGCCGTTGTACTGCTGCGCGAAGTACGGGTTGGTGTAGCTGGTGCTCTCCGTGGCCTTGGTCCAGACGAACCGCTTGCCCTGGTTCCACCAGTTCGCCCAGTCGACGTTGCCCTGGTAGCTGGCGACGTCCATGCCGGCCACGGTGGCCAGCACCTGACCCGGGATGGCCTGTCCGGGCTGCGGCTGCTGCGCCGCCTTCTGCGTGTCCGGAGTCGAGGAGTCGCCTTCGACGCGCCGGATCTGCGACCCCAGTTCGTGGTTGTGCTGCGCGATGTCCGCGTTGATCGCGGACACGGGGTCGGCCTCGGGGGAGAAGGTCGCCGCCTGGGCCGTGCTGCCGAGCAGGAGCAGCGTGGCCGGGACGACCAGGGCAGCGAACAGCCGCCCTCTTCGGGAAGTGGACATCGTTGAATCCCTTCACAGATACCCTCGCTGAGGACGGCTTACTGCAGGTAGCCGCCCGTGCACGATTGTTGGTGACGAAGTGGCGTTTGTCACTCAGTTCCGTGAAATTGGGTATACGCGTGGGTGATTTTCCCGGGAAGATGATCGTCAATCGGTGACCAGTTAACACCTATAATTCGTGACCTCGGGGTTCAGCCCAGCGCGAGGGCGTGCAGCCGCTCCGCCGAGCCGTTGAACCAGTTCTGGTCGCCGGGCAGGCTGCCGCTGTCCGCGAACTGCCAGATCGTGTGGATGCTCCAGGAGGCGGGAAGCTCGCCGATGAAGGTGTTGTAGCGCGCGATCCACAGCGGATTGGCGCCGAAGCCGGCGTTGTTCGCGGTGCAGCGCTTCCACCAGCTCGTCGACGTGTAGATCGTCGGGTAGCGCCCGGTGGCCGCGCGGTAGGTCTCGGAGAAGTCGCTGATCCAGCGGACCATCCCGGCCGCGTCCTTGCCGTAGCAGGTTTCGCCGTACGGGTTGTACTCCGCGTCGAGCGCGCCCGGCAGGGTCCGGCCGTCGGCCGACCAGCCGCCGCCGTGGGCGAGGAAGTAGCGCGCCTGCGACGCGCCGTCGGAGACGTCGGGGCGGGCGAAGTGGTAGGCCCCGCGGATCAGGCCGGCGTCGTAGGACCCGTTGTACTGCTGGGCGAACTGCGGGTTGACGAACCCGGTGCCCTCGGTCGCCTTCACGTAGACGAACTTCGCGCCCGTCCGCGCCGCGCCGGGCCAGTCGACCGGGCCCTGGTGCCCGCTGACGTCGTGGCCGAGCTGCTGGTCGTCCCCGGCGTACAGCACGTCGGGCGCCGCGCCGACCCCCTCGACCTTGGCGATCTGCGAACCGGCGAAGTGGTCCGCCGCGCCTTCGTAGCTGTCGTCGGCCTTCGCCGGTGCCTGCGCGGCGACGAGCAGAACGGCGACGGCGAAGGGCAGCAGCGAACGTTTCACCCTCATGCACCCCACCCGTCTCGTCAGACTTTTCCAGTCTCACGATGCACCCGAGTCGCCGGATCGGCGACTCGGATGGTCACTCGATGGGGTTAAAACCGCAGGTCAGCGCTCTTCGTCGGCGAGCGCCTTCAGCAGGTGCTCGGCCGGCACGACCGCGGTGATCAGGTCGTGCGGGTTCACCGCGACGGGGTGCCCGCCGAGCAGGCCGACGATGTCGCGGCCGAGCACCGCCCGCGCGTGCGGCCACTCGCGCGGCACCAGCGCCTTGCGGGTGTAGGCGGGCACCATGACCCGGCCGTCGGTGTTGTGGAAGCCGATCACCGTGCGCTGCACCGGCGACATCGCGTAGACGAACAGCGTGGCGTCGAGGACCACCTTCGGCAGGTCCGACGGCGGCCGGTGCTCGGTGCGGACGAGCTGCAGCATGTGCTCGAGGTCGTTCGACGGCTCCGGGAAGCCGAGCGCCCTGGGCGAGGGGCGGTAGCGGTCGTTCGGGTGGAAGTCCGCGACGACGTCGCCGGCGCCGTTCACCGGGTAGGCCCCGACGACCGCCCACGACGGCACCGGGCCGTTCGGGTCGAAGGCCTCGTCGATGACGTAGAGCCAGCTGTTGGGGTTGGCGCGGGCGTTCGCGCGCATCTCCGCGGTGATCTCGGGCGTGCCGTGCTTGCCGGAGCGCCGGGCCTGCTGGCCGCCGCGGCGTGCGGCGCGGTTGGGCTTGCTGTGCTTGCCGGGGCGATCGGGCCCGCTTCCGGTGGGCTGCTGCGAAACCATCCGATCCGCCTCGTCCCGCTGCGCCATCTCATCCCCACGTTCTCGGGTGTGCCTGAAAGTCTTGGTGCGCCACTCTACTGTTTGCCCATGGCCTCTTCGCGTTCGGTCGACCCCGGACAGTTACGTGCGGCGGTACTGGCGATTTCACCGTGGCTGCAAGGCGACGCGCCCGACCCCGCGCGGCCGGAGCTGGCGGCGGCGGTCCGGCTCAGCCTGCGCGCGCTCGCGGCCGACGCGCCGGGCCGCACGGTCGAAGTCCGCGTGCCGCCGTTCGCGGCGGTGCAGTGCGTGGAGGGTCCGCGGCACACCCGCGGCACCCCGCCGAACGTGATCGAGACCGATCCGCGCACGTGGCTCGAACTGGCCACCGGGCGGCTGGACTGGACCACGGCGGTGGCGGACGGCCGGGTGTCCGCTTCGGGCACCCGGGCCGACCTTTCCCACTGGCTCCCCCTCGTCCGCCTCTGACGGACGAGGTGCCTACGGCTTGCGGCCGACGCCGCCGGCGATGGTCCGCTGCGCGACGTTGAGCTCCTTGAGCCGCGGGCCGTCCGGCCACCAGTCGGCGCACAGCGTCACGCCGGGATCGACCATTTCGAGGCCGGGGAACAGCTCCTCGATCTCCTTCTGCGTCCGGAACGTGCCGGAGCCCATCGGGCTGTGCACGAAGAAGTCCTCCATGCGGCGCGCGGTCGCGGAGTCCTCGTTCTCGGGGTCGAAGAAGTGGCTGAGCCCGACGAAGGAGCCGGACGGCAGCGCGTCGACGTACTCCTTCATGATCTCCTTCGGCCGGTCGGGGTCGCCCTTGAAGTGGTGCAGCGTGCCCATCTGCAGCAGCACGAGCGGCTGGGTGAAGTCGATGTGCTCGCGGACGACCTCGTTCTCGAGGATCCGCTGCGGCTCGAAGATGTCCTCGGCGACGAAGTGCGTGTGCTCGTTCTCCTCCAGCAGCGCCCGGCCGTGCGCGAGGACCACGGGGTCGTTGTCGACGTAGACGACCTTGGTCTCGGGGTTGATCCGCTGGACGACCTGGTGCGTGTTCTCCGCGGTCGGCAGGCCGGACCCGAGGTCGAGGAACTGGGTGATGCCGGTCTGGCTCGCGAGGAAGCGGCACGCGCGGATGAGGAAGCCGCGGTTCTCGAACGCGAGGTCCTGTGCCTCCGGTGCGGCCTGCTGCACCTTGTGCAGGACCTCCCGGTCGATTTCGTAGTTGTCCTTCCCGAGCAGGAAGGCGTCGTACACGCGCGCGATGCTCGCCCTGGTCGGGTCGACTCCGACGGGCACTCGTTCGGTCGTCGCGGCGTCCGGCATGGTGAACCTCGCAAGTTGTGTGTTGAAAGTCTCGTGCTCTACGTACAGTAGGACGACGCGCGCATGGGGTAAACCGGGTCACCCCTTTGCGCAAGAAGGCTTAACGTGTACTTTCGGTAGTCGGGCTAGAACCCCCTGGTGACGTGAGCGCGGAAGGTCCGGGAATGAACGCGGTGAACGCGTCCGCAGGTGAACAGAACATCGGCCCCACGGCGCGCCGCATGATCCTGGGCTCGCAGCTCCGTCGACTCCGCGAGGAAGCCGGCATCACCCGCCAGCAGGCCGGTTACAACATCCGCGGGTCCGAGTCCAAGATCAGCCGCCTCGAGCTGGGCCGCGTCGGCTTCAAGGAACGCGACGTCACCGACCTGCTCACGATGTACGGCGTCGAGGACGCGACCGAGCGCCAGACGTTCCTCGACATGGTCAAGCAGTCGAACGAGCCCGGCTGGTGGCGCCGCTTCGGCGACACGATGCCGAACTGGTTCACCGACCTCGTCGGCCTCGAAGAAGCCGCCGCCCGGATCCAGATCTGGGAGCCGCTGTACGTGTCGGGCCTGCTCCAGATCGAGCCGTACGCGCGGGCGATCTTCAGCCACGGCCGTCCGGAGATGGCCGACGAGCGCGTCGACCAGCTGGTCGCGCTGCGAATGCGGCGCCAGAAGATGTTCAGCAGGCCGGACGCGCCCCGCGTGTGGATGGTGCTCGACGAGTCGGTGCTGCACCGGCCGATCGGCGGGGTGAAGGTGCTCAAGCAGCAGATCGAGTACCTGCTGGAGATGAGCGCGCTGCCGCACGTGTCGGTGCAGGTCCTGCCGTATTCGCGAAGCGGGCTGTCGGCGGAGCACGCGTTTTCGCTGCTGCGGTTCGGCGAGCCGGAACTGCCGAACATCGCCTACGTCGAGTACCTGACCGGCGCGCACTACATCGAAAAGCGCGAAGAGATCGAGAAGTACAGCCGGGCGCTCGACATGCTGGCCGTCGACGCGGAGACGCCGGAGCGCAGCCGCGCGCTGCTGGCCAAGCGGCGCGCGGAAATCTAGGGCGTCACCCCAGCCGGTGAACCACCTCGGCAGCGCCGACGTGTGCCCACTGAGTGGTAACCCCTGGTAGCAGCTAACCCATTCGAGGCGCTATCTATCACCCGATAGGTTAACCGTGACCTGGTGATTCTTTACCGTCCGAGAACTTTGCAAGAAATTCTGCACGTGCATTTACCGCTGCACGTACACGTGCTAGCCTCCGATACGCGGGCAAATGCACATGCAGATGCAACGCCCTGGAAGCTTTTCCACATCGAGAGGTGGGACCATGGCTGAGCGATTCGAGAACGGCATCCCGGCCGACCGGCTGTCCGGTGCCGAGTGGCGCAAGGCGAGCTACAGCGGGGCCGTCGGCAACTGCGTCGAGGTGGCACCGCTGTCCAGCGGTGAGATCGCGATGCGCAACTCGCGCTTCCCGACCGGCCCGGCGCTCGTCTACACGCGCGCGGAGATGGCGGCCTTCCTGGCCGGCGCCAAGGACGGTGAGTTCGACGATGTCCTCGGCTGAGGCCGTCGCCCCCGTCTTCGACATCGAGACCGGTCTGCAGGAGCTGGTGGCCCGCGGCTACCAGTTCGTCCACCCCGCCGACGAGCGCGGCGAGGTTCTCGCCGTCGTCGGCGTGCGGGTGCACGACGACGTGGTGGACGTGGTCCGGCTCAACGCCGAAGACGACGTCGAGGCGACCCGGATGCCCGGCACCGAGGAGAACATCTTCGAGCCGGAGCGCTGGTTGTGGCGCCGCCGCGGGGAAGGCGCGCAAGTGCTCACGGAGATGCTCCAGCTGCCGGACGCTTGCTAGGGATGAAGACTTCAGGCCCTGTCCGAAGTGGTCAGTACCACGTCGGGCGGGGCCTGACTCATGTCCGCACCGTCTACACTGAAATCGGCCTGACCACGTCTTCCCAGGAGCTCCTCGGTGGTTTCCGACCCGCAGCTCGTGTCCGACCAGCCCGAACCGGAACCCCGTGAGGAGTGTGGCGTCTTCGGCGTCTGGGCTCCCGGGGAAGAAGTCGCGAAGCTGACCTACTACGGCCTCTACGCTCTGCAGCACCGGGGCCAGGAGGCCGCCGGCATTTCGGTCTCCGACGGCTCGCAGATCGTGGTCTTCAAGGACCTCGGCCTGGTCAGCCAGGTGTTCGACGAGCAGATCCTGCAGTCGCTGCAGGGGCACATCGCCGTCGGGCACTGCCGGTACTCGACCACCGGCGCGACCATCTGGGAGAACGCCCAGCCGATCTTCCGCACCACCGAGACCGGCAGCGGCCTTTCCTTCGCGCACAACGGCAACCTCGTCAACACCGCCGAGCTGCGCGAACGCACCCTCGCCGCCGGCCTCAAGCCGCACGCGGGCCTGACCGGTTCGTCGAGCGACTCCGACCTGATCTGCGGCCTGCTCGCGGCGAACGCCGCCGACAAGGGCATCGAAGCCGCCGCGATGGACCTGCTGCCCACTCTGAAGGGCGCTTTCTGCCTGGTGTTCTCCGACGAGAACACGCTCTACGCGGCGCGTGACCCGCACGGCGTGCACCCGCTGGTGCTCGGCCGGCTCGAGCGCGGCTGGGTCGTCTCCAGCGAGACGGCGGGCCTCGACATCGTCGGCGCGTCCTTCGTCCGCGAGGTCGAGCCGGGCGAGCTCATCGCGATCGACGCCGCGGGCCTGCGCTCGTCGCGGTTCGCGAACCCCGACCCCAAGGGCTGCGTCTTCGAGTACGTCTACCTGGCGCGACCCGACACCACGATCGCCGGCCGTGGCGTGCACGCCACCCGCGTCGAGATCGGCCGCCGGCTCGCCGCCGAGCAGCCGGTCGAAGCCGACCTCGTGATGCCGGTGCCGGAGTCCGGCACGCCGGCGGCGATCGGCTACGCGCAGGGTTCGGGCATCCCGTACGGCACCGGCCTGGTGAAGAACGCCTACGTCGGGCGCACGTTCATCCAGCCGTCGCAGACCATCCGCCAGCTCGGCATCCGGCTGAAGCTGAACCCGCTGCGGGACGTCATCCGCGGCAAGCGCCTGGTCGTCGTGGACGACTCGATCGTCCGCGGCAACACCCAGCGCGCGCTCGTCCGGATGCTGCGCGAGGCCGGCGCGCTCGAGGTGCACGTCCGGATCGCGTCGCCGCCCGTGCGCTGGCCGTGCTTCTACGGCATCGACTTCGCCTCGCGCGCCGAGCTGGTCGCGAACGGCGTCGACCTCGACGGCATCCGGCGCTCGATCGGAGCCGACTCCCTGGGTTACATTTCCCTGGACGGCCTGGTCGCGGCC
The DNA here is from genome assembly GCF_053605345.1 of Amycolatopsis sp. NPDC003865. Classification (NCBI taxonomy): domain Bacteria; kingdom Bacillati; phylum Actinomycetota; class Actinomycetes; order Pseudonocardiales; family Pseudonocardiaceae; genus Amycolatopsis; species Amycolatopsis sp. NPDC003865. The sequence continues at coordinate 625,280 of NZ_JBSGJA010000002.1, forward strand.
GCGGAACAGCCGAAGTCGCGGCTGTGCACGGCGTGCTTCTCCGGCGAGTACCCGATCCCGCTCCCGGAGGACGCGCTGATCGGGAAGCACCTGCTCGAAAGCCTCGACTCGGTCAATGGCGCGGCGACCCCGGTCAGCCCCGCCGGGTACGGTGCCGAAGACGCCGTCCGGCGTCCCTGAGTTCCTTCCAGTAGGGAGTCCGTCCACCGTGAGCGAGTCCACGAGCGCCACGTACGCCGCCGCCGGGGTCAGCATCGACGCCGGCGACCAAGCCGTCGAGCTGCTCAAGCCGCACGCCCAGCGGGCCACGCGCCCGGAGGTCCTGGGTGGCGTCGGCGGCTTCGCCGGGCTCTTCTCCCTGAAGCTCGACAAGTGGAAGGAACCGGTGCTCGCGTCGTCGACCGACGGCGTCGGCACCAAGATCGCGGTCGCGCAGGCGCTGGACAAGCACGACACGGTCGGCATCGACCTGGTCGCCATGGTGGTCGACGACCTGGTCGTGACCGGCGCCGAACCGCTGTTCCTGCAGGACTACATCGCCGTCGGCAAGGTGCACCCGGAGAAGATCGCCGCGCTGGTCGGCGGCATCGCCGAAGGCTGCGTCCAGGCCGGCTGCGCGCTGCTGGGCGGCGAGACCGCCGAGCACCCGGGGCTGATGGGCGAGCACGACTACGACATGTCGGCCACCGGGGTCGGCGTGGTCGAGGCGTCGCAGCTGCTTTCGCCGGAGAAGGTCCGCCCGGGTGACGTCGTGCTGGCGCTCGGCTCGTCCGGACTGCACTCGAACGGCTACTCGCTGGCCCGGCACGTGCTGCTGGACATCGCGCGGATGCCGCTCGACGGGCACGTCGAGGAGTTCGGCCGCACCCTCGGCGAGGAGATGCTGGAGCCGACGCGCATCTACGCGAAGGACTGCCTGGCCCTGGCCGCCGAGACCGAGGTCCGGACGTTCGCGCACATCACCGGTGGTGGCCTGGAGGCCAACCTGGCCCGCGTCATGCCGCGCGGCCTGGTCGCCCGGCTCGAGCGCGGCACCTGGACCCCCGCGCCGGTGTTCGCCCTGATCGGCCAGCGCGGCAAGGTCGAGCGGGCCGAGCTGGAGAAGACGTTCAACATGGGCGTGGGCATGGTCGCGATCGTCGGCGCCGAGGACGTCGACCGGGCGCTGGCCATGCTGACCGCGCGGCACGTGCCCGCGTGGATCCTGGGCGACGTCCAGCCCGCCGGCGACGTCGACGGCCCGCGCGCGGTGCTCTCGGGCGACCACCCGCGGTTCTGAGGCGTGGCCACCGGGGACGTCGTCGTCGGCTCCCGGTTCGTCATCCCGGAAGCCGAGCTCGCCGAACGCTTCTCGCGGTCGTCCGGCCCCGGTGGTCAGGGCGTCAACACGACGGACTCGCGCGTCGAGCTGTCGTTCGACGTCGCCGGGTCGCCGTCGATCCCGGAGCACCTGCGCGACCGCGTGCTGGCCGCGTTGGAGAACCGGCTGGTCGACGGCGTCCTGACGATCGCGGCCAGCGAACACCGCTCGCAGCTGCAGAACCGCGAGGCGGCGCGCGGCCGGCTGGCGAACCTCCTGCTCGACGCGTCGGCGCCACCGCCCGCCAAGCGGCGCCCCACGAAACCGTCCCGCGGCTCGAAGGAGCGCCGCCTGGCGTCGAAGAAGCGCCGGAGCGACGTGAAACGAGGCCGCTCCGGCCGCTTCGACGACTAACGCAGCGAGAGGTGCACGCACTCGCCTGCCGGCCGGTAGCCGACGCGGGCGTACAGCCGCGCGATCCCGGCATCACCCGGGGTCAGGAACGCGGTGTGCGCGCCCTTCGCGTACGCGTCCCTGGTCAGGAACGCCGTCAGCGCGGTGGCGAGCCCGCGGTGGCGGTGGGTGTCGAGCACGCCGATGCCGGCGATCTCCGTGGTGCCATCGACGATTTCAAGGGCCACTCCACCGCCGACGATCTCGCCGGTGGCCCGGTCCTCGGCGAGTGTCGAGGTGACCCCCGTCGCTTTGCTCTTCTTCGCCCGTTCGGCTTCTTCGTCGGTGACGTCCGCCGGTTCCCCGTAGGCGCGGTTCTGCGCCGAGCGCATCCGCCGGTAGTCCTCGCCGGACTCCGGTTCGCGGATGGCGTAACCGCTCGGCGCCGGGTGGTCGGCGAACCCGGCCGGCGTGCAGGTCATCAGCGCGACCCGCCGTTCGAGCCCGTACCCCGCCTCGACCAGCAGCTTCTCCAGGTCGGGGGCGACATCGGTGAAGTACTCCAGCCGCGGGAGCAGGCCCCGTCGCCGGTAGGCCTCGGTCAGCGCGGCGATCTCGGCCGGCGTCGGCTTGGCGCCGTCGTCCGGGATCGCGTAGTTGAGCATCGGGTGCGGGGTGCCCGGCGAGTAGGTGGCCAGGAAGGGGCCGACCCGCTCGGTCTCCCGGCCGCGTGGTGCCGTCTTGCGGACATACGCCTGAATGGCGGACATGTGAACCTTTCGAAAGCACGTCAAGGAACCGCGGCCCGGCTGTGGGCCTGCGGGCGGATCGCTGGGCGTCGGGCCTAGCGGGGGCCGACGCCGGAACCGGCGTCAGGCATAGGCGGTCATTCCTTGACTCGAAAGGGACAGTCCTCCAGGTCATCCTGGCACGGCCCGCAACCGGATTACTGGCGCTCCGGGTGGGCGATGGCCGCGTACCGCTTGTCCCAGACCGAACGCGGGACGCGCATCCTGAGCGTGGGCGACTCGCAGATCCGCCGCCGCTGCGCCGGGACGGTCACCGGCGGCGGCGGGTCCAGTGCGCGCCACCCGCGACGGCTCAGCGCGGCGCCGAGCGTCGCGCCCGCGGTGTTGAGCAGGACGTCGTCGGCCGAGGTGACCCGACCGCAGTGGATCAGATATTGCGTGCCTTCCACCAGCACGGACGCGAGCAACGCGGCCAGCGCGACCCGCAGGAGTGTGCGCAGGCGGCGGACCCGCAACGGCAGCAACGCGCCGAGCGGACACAGCAGCAGGACGTTGCCGATCACCTGCCAGAGTGACCCGTCGTCGGCGAAGGCGGCGGTGATGTCGGAGCCGGGAACGAGGTCGAGGGTGCTGTCGGACGAGCCGCCGACGGGCATGATGACCAGGCAAAACACGAGAAAGGCCAGGAGTGCGGCCGCGCAGTCGACGCCGGCCGTCGCGGTCGCGAAGCGGGCCGGGAGTCTCCGTCGTCGCCGCGACGCGAGCAGTGGCCACCCCAGCAGCGCGTACGGCAGCGCGATCGCCGAAATCGGAATCATCCCCCAGAAGGCGCGAAGCAGCGCTTCCATGCGCGTCCTCTCTTGGAACCCCTCCACTCGATTTCACCTTCGCACCACAAGATCGACTCGGCAGTCCGAGCGAGCCGCACTATTCGGTGATCTTTCCGGTGGCGGTGTTTGCCTTCCCGTGGTTCGGTCGGGAAGCGCACTGTCCACTGTGGAGATTGTGGACAACCCTGTGGATGGATTCGGGGACTTTGTGAGGAAGCCTTACTTCACAACGAAAAGCCGTGTGCCGGGCCTGTGTACTACTCGGCGAGCGCGCGGGCCTGTTCGAGCAGGGTCTGCAGGTGCAGGCCGCGCCGGACGTCGCACGGGTGGGTGGTGGTGCCGCTCGCGATCATCGCGGCGAAGTCGTCCAGCAGCGCGGTGTAGGACTCCTGCGCCGAGCCCGGTTTGCGGCCGAGCGTCCGGTACCCGTGCTCACCCCAGACGGCGACTTCGACGACGGTCGGCTGCACCGGCAGCCGCAGCGAGAGCGTCGCGGTGCTGATCACGTCGCCTTCGTGAGCGAGCATCAGGTGCCAGAGGTCGCCGGGGCTCCGCCGGGCGGCGACGACCTCGGTGATCGGGCCGAGCGCCGCGTCCAGCATGTCGAGCGCGTGCGGGCCGATGTCGAACAGCGCGCCGCCGTCGTCCTGGCGCCACTCCGATGCGGCGTACTGGCCGCCGAGCAGGGCGCCGGACAGCCAGCGCGCGCCACCGCCCGCCCAGCCGCCCGCCTGGGCGAGGCCGGCGAGCCAGTCCTGGGTCTGCGCCGAGTACCGCAGGGTCAGCACGACGAGCGCGGCGACGTCCGCGGCCGCGACGGCGTCGGCCAGCCGCTGGGCCCCGGCCAGGTCGGCGGCGATCGGCTTCTCCAGGATCAGGTGCTTCCCGGCTTCGGCGGCGCGCACGCCCAGCTCGGCCTGGACCGACGGCGGAACGGCGAACGCGACCGCGTCGACCTGCTCGAACAGCTCCTCGACGCTGCCGGCGGTGGCCGCGCAGTGCGTATCCGCAAGCGCTTGCGCCGCCTCCGGCCGCCGGGCCCAGACCGCGGTCAGCGCCGTGCCGGGGTGATCCGCCAGTCCGGGCGCGTGGATCGTCGTCGCCCACGGGCCGGCGCCGATCAGGCCGACGCGCAGCTGTCCGTCCGCGATGAGCTGTCCCACGGCCCGCAGTCTAGGTGTGGTGCTCGTCGCGCCGGAACCGCGTCCGCCGCTGGTTAAGGTTCTTGCATGATCGCCGCACGTTTCGCCCGCTTGTCCGCCGTTTGCGCCCTCCTGCTGGGCGCCTCCTTCGCGGGCGCCGCGCCCGCCTCGGCGACGGGCACCGCGGGGTCCTGCCCCGAGGGCGGCGGTGTGACGGTGGTCGTCGACTTCGGCGACCTGGGCCCGCAGCCTTTGGTCCGCTGCGCCCCGGGCGCGCCCGCGACCGGCCTCGCCGCCCTGCAGGGGGCTGGGTTCGACGTCGCAGGTTCACAGAAGTACGGCCTGGCCATCGCCTGTCGCATCAACGGCTTGCCGGGGCCGGACGTCGAGTCGTGCACGGGGATGCCGTCGGCGACGGCTTACTGGAGCTACTGGCACGCATGGGCCGGCGGGGCCTGGCAGTCCAGCTCCGAGGGCGCGAAGACGGCCAAGCCGGTGCCGAACGGCTTCGAGGGCTGGTCGTTCGCGCGGACGCAGTCGGTGAACGAACAGCCGCCCCCGCCCCGCGTCGCGGCGGCGTGGCAGCCGGACGCGCCCGCTCCGGCGCCCGTCGAACAGGGCAGTTCGTTCCCGTGGGGCCTGGTCATCGGGGCCGTCGTGATCGTGGTGGTCGCCGGCGCCGGGATCGTCGTGGCCCGTCGCCGGCGTGCGCAGTAGGGCGCTGCACCCCGGCGCCTGGTGGGTCTGGGCGCTCGCGCTGGCCGTCGCCGCCAGCCGGACGACGAACCCGCTGCTGCTCGGCCTGATCATCGCCGTCGCGGGGTTCGTCGTCGCGAACCGGCGCGGTGACGCGCCTTGGGCGCTGGCGTTCCGGCTCTACGCGTACGTCGGCGCGCTGATCGTGGCGTCGCGCTTGCTGTTCCGGATCCTGGTCGGCGGCGAAGACGGCGGGCACGTGCTGCTCGCGCTGCCGCGGATCTCCTTGACGGCCGGGTTGTCCCTGCTGGGGCCGACGTCGGCGGAGGCGTTGCTCGGCGGCTTCTACGACGGCCTGCGGCTGGCGACGATGGTCGTCTGCGTCGGCGCGGCGAACGCCCTGGCCAACCCGAAACGCCTGCTCAAGGCCGTTCCCGGGGCGCTGTACGAGGTGGGCACGGCGGTCACGGTGGCCCTGACGGTCGCGCCGCAGCTCGTCGAGAGCGTCCAGCGCGTGCGGCGGGCGCGGCGGCTGCGGGCGGGCCGGACTCGCGGGCTGCGGGCGGTCAAGGGCATCGTGGTGCCGGTGCTGGAGGACGCGATGGACCGGGCGCTGCGGCTGGCGGCCGCGATGGACTCCCGGGGCTACGGGCGCCGGGCGTACTTGAGCCCGGGCGTGCGGGTGCTGATCGCTTTTTGTGTCCTGCTCGGGCTGGTGGGCGTGTGCGTCGGCGTCTACGGCGTGCTCGACGGGACGTCGTCGTGGCCCGGGGTGCCGCTGCTGGCCGCGGGCCTGGCGGTGGCGGTCGTCGGGTTCGTCGCCGGCGGGCGGCGCGTCCGGCGGACGGCGTACCGGCCCGATCCGTGGCGGTGGCCCGAGACGGCGGTCGCGCTGGCCGGGGTCGGGTCGTGCGCGCTGCTGTTCGTTTCCGCCCGGGTCGATCCGGCGAACCTGTACCCGTCGTTGAGCCCGTTGCGGTGGCCGGAGGTTTCCCTGGTGCACGTGGTTTCCCTGCTCGTCGCGGTGCTGCCCGCGTTCGTGGCGCCGCCTCCGCCGGCGGTGGTCCGGTGATCGAGTTCTCGCGGGTCACGGTGACCTACCCGGACGCTGCCCGTCCGGTGCTCTCGGACGTGTCCTTGCGGGTCGAAGAGGGTGAGCTGTGCCTGGTCGCGGGGCCGACCGGGGCCGGCAAGTCGACGTTCCTCGGCGCGGTCAACGGGCTCGTCCCGCACTTCACGGGCGGCACCTTGGCCGGTCGCGTGCTGGTCGGCGGGCTGGACACCGCTGCCCATCCGCCGCGTGAGCTGGCTTCGGTCGTCGGGGTGGTCGGACAGGACCCGCTCGCCGGGTTCGTCACCGACACCGTCGAGGAGGAACTGGCGTACGCGATGGAGCAGCTGGCGGTGGCGCCGGACGTCATGCGCAAGCGCGTGGAGGAAACCCTCGACCTGCTGGGGATCGCGGAGCTGCGCAACCGTCCACTTCGGACGTTGTCGGGCGGGCAGCAGCAGCGCGTCGCGATCGGCTCGGTGCTGACGGCGCACCCGTCGGTCGTGGTGCTCGACGAGCCGACGTCGGCGCTCGACCCGACGGCGGCCGAGGACGTGCTGGCGGCGATCACGCGGCTGGTGCACGACCTCGGGACCACGGTGGTCGTCGCGGAGCACCGGATGGAGCGGGTGGCCCAGTACGCGGACCGCTTGCTGTACCTGCCGGGTGACGGTTCGGTGCGGTCGGGCCCGCCCGCCGAGATCCTGGCGACGTCGTCGATCGCCCCGCCGATCGCCGAGCTGGGGCGGCTCGCGGGCTGGTCACCGCTGCCGTTGTCGGTCCGGGACGCGCGGCGGGTCGCGGGGCCGTTGCGGTCGCGGCTGGAGCGGCGTTCTCCGAAATTGTCGGTGGTGGGTCGTACCCTCTCGGTGACCGGTTCGGCACTGGACGTGAGAGAGGTGGTGGTCCGATACGGGGATGTCCTCGCGGTGCGTGGGGTGGACCTGCGCGTCGGGCAGGGGGAAGTAGTCGCGCTGATGGGACGCAACGGCTCCGGCAAGTCGTCGCTTCTCTGGGCGGTGCAGGGCAGCGGGCCGAGGTCGGCGGGGAAGGTCGACGTCGGCGGAGCAGACCCGGCATCGCTCAAGCCACGAGCGGCCCGTCAGTGCGTGGGGCTGGTCCCGCAGACCCCGGCCGACCTGCTGTACCTCGATTCGGTCGACGCCGAGTGCGCACAGGCCGACACGGAGTCCGAGGTGCCGGCGGGCACGGCCAGGGCCCTGCTGGACCGGCTCGCCCCCGGGATCGCCGGTGAAGCGCACCCCGGCGACCTGTCCGAAGGGCAGCGACTGGCACTGGTGCTGGCGGTCCAGCTGGCGGCGGCCCCGCCGGTCGTGCTCTTGGACGAGCCGACGCGCGGCCTCGACTACCACGCGAAACGGCGCTTCGCGGCGACCCTGCGAGAGCTGGCCTCGCAGGGCCACGCGGTAGTGCTGGCCACCCACGACGTCGAGTTCGTGGCCACGGTGGCGAGCCGCGTGGTGGTCATGGCCGAGGGCGAGGTGGTGGCGGACGGCCCGACGAAGGAGGTCATCGTCGCGTCACCGGCGTTCGCACCGCAGGTGGCGAAGATCCTGGCGCCCGAGCGGTGGCTGACGGTGGACGAGGTAGCCGAGGCGCTGGCATGAGGACGGCGGAGGCGGAGGCGGAGGCGGAGGGGCGGGTGGGGCGGGGCGGGGGCAGGCGGGGGCCAGCGCCGGCCCGGTGGGTGGCGTCCTGCTCGGGTGCGCGTCTTCGGAGGCCCGGCCATGACTGACTTTCTCGGCCCGCCGGACCGCGCGGTCCGCGTCACCCTCCAACCGGCGCTGGTCCTCACCATCGCGACCGTCCTCGGGCTGGCCATGTTCTGCTGGCCGCTCTTCGCCCACCCGGCGCCGACCGCGGCCGCGCACACCGCCGATGCGCCGTTCGTCTTCATGGCGACCCTGCCGGTGCTGATCCTGGTCGTCCTCGCCGAACTTTCCCGCGGTGGCATCGACGCCAAGGCCCTCGCCCTGCTCGGCGTGCTTTCGGCCGTGAACGCCGGCCTACGTCCACTCGGTGCCGGCACCGGCGGGATCGAGCTGGTCTTCTTCCTGCTCGTCCTCGCCGGGCGCGTGTTCGGGCCCGGCTTCGGGTTCGTGCTGGGCTCGACGTCGCTGTTCACGAGCGCGTTGCTCACCGCCGGTGTCGGGCCGTGGCTGCCGTTCCAGATGCTCGCGTCGTCGCTCATCGGGCTCGGGGCCGGGCTGCTGCCGCGGAAACCGCGCGGGAAGGCCGAGGTCGCCATGCTCGTCGTGTACGGCGTTTTCGCGGCCTACTTCTTCGGGCTGCTGATGAGCCTGTGGTCGTGGCCGTTCCTCGCCGGCACCAGCACCCAGCTCGCGTTCGTGCCCGGCGCGCCGCTGCCGGACAACCTGCGCCGGTTCGCGGCGTTCACGATCCTCACCTCGACGCTCGGCTGGGACACCGGCCGCGCGATCACGAACGCGGTCGCGATCGTGCTGCTCGGGCCGGCCGTCCTGGCGGTGCTCCGGCGCGCCGCCAGGACGGCCGCCTTTGAGGCGCCTGTGCACTTCACGTCCGCAGGTGGAGCTAGCCGGATGTCTTGAGTTGCCTGCTCGTCAACTCGCCGGATTCCTCCCAGGCGTGGGCGACCCGCGCGGCGGGCATCGGCCCGAGCAGCTCGTCGAGGGAGCGTAGCTCGTAGCACTGCATGAGCAAGATCAGCGTGCTCAGCTTGGGATTCGGGAATCGGGCTTTCTCCAGGCTCGCCAGGGTATTGCGCGTGATACTCGCGCTCACTGCCGCGCGCTCTTGAGTCAGCCCGCGCCGCTCTCGAAGCTGTCTGAGATGGTGTCCGACATGCACAGTTGACTTGGCATCACCGGTCGCTGCGGGTACGGACCTCAGCACCGCTCGGCGCCCGGGGCGTTGTGGGCCTTGACCAGACATCAAACCTCGCAATGACGCCGTTCGAGACAAGTCGTGGAATCCCGCGTGCCTACCCAACGATGCCCAGTGCACTGGGCATAATCAAGTGGTCATGGGTGCACACAAGAGCGAACTCGCGGTCGGCGATGAGCTGGCTCGTTCTGGGCTGGACGAGTTGCCCACGCTTCTTGGTTCAACCGGCGAAGTCCTGACCGTCCGTTTCCGTTCGCAGGCCGTTACGGTGATCGCAAGGGGCGAGCCGTCAGCTGGTGGTGAGCCAGCACGGCAACCTCTCACTGACGTCGTCGCGTTGGAGCTGGCGACGGAGGGTCCGGACGCGGCTGCGTGGCCTCGCCCCGTGGCGATCGACGCAGTCGTAGTTACCGGCCGAGACCCGGTGCGCACGGTCAAGCGGGCATCGCGTTGGGCTTCATACGCGACCAGGGTCGCGATCGTTCCCCCGGAACGCATCTCCAATCAGGCCTTGGTCGAGGCGAACTTCCAAGGCGTGTGGCTGCTGGCCGCCGGTGAACAGCTGGAAGTCAGGGTGGCCGGGGAACGTGGTGCTACCCCCGGCTCTTGCCGCGGCCTGTTCCACCGTTTGCTGGACGAAGTGGTGTTCGCTGCCCTCCAACGGCGGTCGTCAGCGCTGCCAGTGCCTCAGGGCCGGCGGCAGGGTGAGTGAACTCGCTGCTGTGTGAGCCAGTTCGGCTTCCCGGCACCACGCTGCCCATGCACTTGTCCGGCTGGGGCGGGATGGTAAAGCGACCAGCTGATTCCTCAAATCGATCGCTGAGGCGAGATTGTGTTGACGCACTTCGAAGCAACTGGTCGCGGCGAGGCGGTCTAGTCGTGCACCGCGGCAGATGGTGCAGCCACACTTCCACCTTGAGCTGCTCGGGCTTGCGGCGACGGCGTCGTGAAGCAAGTCAACGTTGTGGAATGCCAGCCCGGCTGGCCAGAGGGCCGATTCGCGCCTGGGGCCTCCACCCCGGCCACCGCTGCTGATTTGGGGGTAGAGGTGCCTCAGCGCGGAGACACTGCCGAACGCGGCCGCGAGCGCTCCGTGGGCGAGCAGGCCGAGTGCACTGAGGTCGCAGCGCATCGGGATCACCTGGAGCCCGGTACGGATCACGGTGAGCAAACCGTCCAAAACGCGTCGTACGCCGAGAGGATCGCTTCTGTGCTCGATGACGATCGCGATCGGCATCGGTGTCTCGTCGAGTGCCGCCAGCAGCAGCTTCAGGCCCTCGTCATACAGCCACCAGTTGGCGAGCGCCAAGAGCGCCACGGCCCCGGGAATCATCGATGACCGCTGCAGGACGGATTTGAGGCCTTGAAGGTCTCCGGGCGCGACGTAACCGGCGTCCGGGAGGATGATCGGCAAGCCGAGCCGGCGTTGCCAGGCGATCCAGTCCGGGTCGAAGGGGTGGGCCGCACTAAGCCTGTTCTTGCCCTTGTAGCGTTGGCGGTCCGGCAAAATCTGCTGCTTGAACCCGGTGTGGCACAAGTGGTGCACAATCGTCCGCGCGTCGCGATCGCCGGTCACGACCAGACCGCTTCCAGGCACCTCGGCCAAGGGGGCGAGCTGGTAGGCCTCCGACGCTTGTACCTGCGCAAGCAGGACATCCACCAGAATGCCCGGACCAAGCGTCTTCGTCCGTGCTGCCACCATCGGACCCTCCCTGACCGCCAGTCAACCCGATACAACGGTAGGTGACTGGCAGGCGGGACCAAGGCCGACACGCCGAGAAATGTCGACTTGACGCTTTGGGGTCGGGAACGGGCCGCCTTCGAGGCGCCCGTCAGCTTCGACCAGAGTCAGCTGTAGGAGTAGAAGCCCCGGCCGGTCTTCTTGCCCAGCAGGCCCGCGTCCACCATGCGCAGCAGCAGCGGCGGCGACGAGTACAGCGGCTCCTTGAACTCCGCGTACATCGAGTCCGCGATGGCCTTGATCGTGTCCAGGCCGATCAGGTCCGACAGCCGCAGCGGGCCCATCGGGTGCGCCGTGCCGAGCTCCATGCCGCGGTCGATGTCCTCCGCCGACGCGAAGCCCGACTCGATCATGCGGATCGCCGAGAGCAGGTACGGCACCAGCAGCGAGTTCACGATGAACCCGGCGCGGTCCTGGGAGCGGATGACCGTCTTGCCCAGCGCCGTCGTCGCGTGGTCCTCCGCGCGGCGGGCCGTCTCCTCGCTCGTCAGCAGCGAGGGGACCAGCTCCACCAGCGGCAGCACCGGCACCGGGTTGAAGAAGTGGATGCCGACCACCTGCTGCGGCCGGCTTGTCGCCATGCCGAGCTTCATGATCGGGATCGAGGACGTGTTGGACGCGAACAGCGCGTCGTCGGCCTCGACGATCTTGTCGAGCTGGCGGAAGACGTCGACCTTCGCCTGCTCCTGCTCGAGGATCGCCTCGATGACCAGTTCGCGGTCGGCGAACTCGGCGATGTCGGTCGTGAAGCGGAGCCTGCCCAGTGCCGCGTCGGCGTCTTCCGGGGAGAGCTTGCCGTTCTTGACGCCGCGCTGCAGCGACTTCTCGATGCGGGCCTTGCCCGCGTCGAGCGCCGGCTGGTTCACCTCGGTGACCACGACGTCCAACCCGGACCGGGCGTGCACCTCGGCGATGCCGGACCCCATGAGGCCCGCCCCGACGACTCCAACCCGACTTACCACCGGCTCACTCCTTCATCGCTTCGCAGACCCGTTCTTGGGCAGCACGCAGCGCGCGAGGGCGGTCGCCGGATGTGTCCCGGCTACGCCCTCGCGCGGTTACGCGTGCTCAACGACGGTACTCGTCGTACCCGTCGTCGTACGGGTCTTGATACTGGCTGTCGGACTCCTCGTGGTGATGATTCTCCGAGGAGTTACTCGACAGCTCGCGCTGCAAAGCATCGAAGTCGGTCTCGTGCGAGCTGTACTTGAGCTCGCGCGCCACCTTCGTCTGCTTGGCCTTAGCCCGGCCGCGCCCCATGGCTCGACCCCCTCGCACAGGGGCGGGGCGGCCGGGGGAATCGGCGGCCCCGCATCGTCTCGACAATTCTTTCCTGCTCACACCGTACCGTGTCCGGGGGGTTGGATGCGACGTGGCACGGTGTGCCGGTGGTGACAGTGTCCGCCGGACACCGGTTACCGGCCGGTCGGTGGCGATCGGCGCTGGTAGGCGTGCCACGATCTACTCGTGCTCCGTCCCTTCGCGGCCTACTTGCGGGTGTACGAACCCCTGCTCGCCCTGGGCGAGCCGCCGGACGAACGGCTGCGTGCGGCCGTCGCCGCGGCCAAGCTGCGCCGGACGGACGCGGGAGCGCGCGAGCAAGCCATGTGGCTCAAGTCACAGGTCGCCGCGCCGCGGCGGCTGCTGCCCGCGGAACTCGCCGACGGACGGCCCGCACCGAGCCTGCTGACCGACGTCCTGGTGCTCGCGCCCGAGGACGTGCCGGAGGGCCGGGCCGGGCAGGGGCCGTTCGTCTGCCCGCTGGAGCTGCGGGCGCGCTCGGCCGCCGCGCTGGTGACGTTCCTCGGGGACGCGCACCCGGCGCTGAAGAACGTCGTCCTCGACGAAGGTGGCTTCACCCAGGAAACGATCCGCGCGCGGACGAAGTCGGCGATGGCGGACCTGAGCACGTCGGCGGCGCACACGCTCTCGACGACGTGGACCGTGCCGCTGCCGTGGTTCGTGCTGGTCGACCCGGACGAGCGCCGCCTGGTGCTCGGCAGCGGCCGCGACGACCCGAAGCGCGAACTGTCCTGGCGGACCACCCTCGCCGACGCCCAGCACCGGGCGCGCGAGGCGGGCGAGCTGCTGGAGCAGACCTTCGGGGACTCCGGACCCGGGCGCGTGCTGTTCGAGACGCGGCGGTGGCTGGACAACTTCCACGCGGACTCGGTGGTCGAGCTCGACTACGGCGGGCTGGTGCAGCTGTTCGCCGACCCGGTCCTGGAGTCCGACAACACCGCCGACGAGGTCCACGACATCCTGGACGCGCTGCGCTCGGGCAACGTCGAGGAGCTGGCCGAGCTGTTCTCCGACCTGCGCGAGTTCTGGGGCGACCTGGCGGCCAAGGAACGCTCCAACTAGAACTGTCGGCCCCTGCCGGTAGCGTGGAAAACGGGGGCTGCTCAGCGCAGTTCGGGCACCCGCACCTCGCCGACCGGCTGCCCGCCGCCGAGCACCGAGCCGCGGGCCAGCTCCTCGAGCCCCGAGACGTCCACACCCAGGTACCGCAGCGCCTCGACCGCCAGGGGCGCGCACGCCCGCTTGTTGCCGTCGTCGATCTTCATCGCCACCGCGAACCCGTCCGGGAGGGCGAACGCGTGGACGCCCTCCGCGCCGCCCTTGGCCACCAGACCGTCCACGGCGGACATCAGCTCGGTGTCCTCGCGACCCGTCCCGGCCACCAGCCACGGGTGCGCACGCATGGCCGAAGCGACCTGGGACAGCGGACCCGTGGGAGCGGACGCCACCCGGCCGAACGCGCGGGCCAGCCCCGTGAGGGAGAACGCGAAGAGCGGCGCTCCGCAGCCGTCGACACCCGTGTGGGCGATCGGCTCGCCCGTCAGCTCCGCCACCGTGGCCGCGAGCGCCTGCTGCAGCGGGTGGTCCGGGGACTCGTACCCGGACGTCGGCCAGCCGGCGCGGACGCAGGTCGTGAGCATCGCCGTGTGCTTGCCCGAGCAGTTCATCATCACGCGCCGCGGCTCGGCGGCGTCGCGCATGCTCGGGACGTGCAGCGGGAAGTCGGGCGGGCACGCGAGGTCGTCTTCGCGCAGCCCGGCCGCGCCGAGCAGCTCGAGGACCCGCTTGACGTGCCCCGGCTCGCCGGAGTGGGAGGCGCAGGCCAGCGCCAGCTCTTCGCCGGTGAAGTCCAATCCGGAACGCAGCATGCCGGCGGCCTGCAACGGCTTGTTCGACGAGCGCGGGTAGACCGGCGAAGTCACGTCACCGAGGGCCACGCGGGCTTCGCCGTCGGGGCCGGTGATCACGAGCGCGCCGCGGTGAACGCTTTCCACGAACCCGGACCGGACGACTTCCGCGAGGACGGGGTTCGTCACTCGCCGTGCCCGCCTTCGCTCTCCAGCAGCTCGTCCACAGTGGCCGAACCCTGCTGGTAGCGCTTCGCGATCTCCGCGTTGAGCGCGTCCATCACGCCCTGGACCTCGCGCCGGAAGGACGAAACCGACAGCTCTTCACTGGCGTAGGTGTCCAAAGCGGAGGCGAGCTTCTCGTCCGTCAGTGACTCGACGTCGGTCAGGTCGGTGTCGCCGATCAGGGCTTCGGCGTGCCGCCGGTGCTCGCCGGCGCGCGACGGCTCCAGCTGCTGGTGGCGGCCGGAGCCCGCGGCCGGGCCCAGCGCGTTGTCGGCGAGGATCGTGGCCAGCTGGTCGACGATGCTCGACTCGCCGCCGGAGCTGCGGCGGGCCTGCTCGGCGCGCACGATGTCGATCCGCGCGTGGAGTAGACGGCGCAGGTAGGACAGGTCCGTCTCTTCCTGCGCGGCTTCGTCGCGCCGCTCGCGCAGCACCTTCAGCGGCAGTTCACCCAGGCCGCTGAGGTATCCCGGGCCGAGCACGCGGTCGATCCGCCGCCTGCCGCCGGGCCGCACTTCGATCACAGCGCAGTTTATCCCGGTTGAGCGTGATCTCGCTGTCAGGGGCTTTCGTTCAGCCACGGAGTTGCGCCGCCGCCGCACGGCCGGGCGCCGGCTGCTCCGACGGGACGGAATCGGGGTCGATCGCGGCCTGGACGAGGTTGTCCTCCGAGCCGGTCAGCAGCTCGGCGCCTACCGGGGTAGACCGCTTGACCAGCGCCAACGCGATCGGCCCGAGCTCGTGGTGCTGGATCACCGTGCCGATCCGGCCGACGGTCCGGCCGTCGAGCAGCACCGGGTCGCCGGTCTCCGGCGTGACCTCGGGCGAGCCGTCGAGGTGCAGCAGGAGGAGGTTGCGCGGCGGGCGTCCCACGTTGTGGACCTTCGACACCGTCTCCTGACCGCGGTAGCAGCCCTTCGCGACGTGCGCGGCCGAGCCGACCCAGCCCACCTCGTGCGGAATCGTGCGCTCGTCGGTGTCCACACCCAGCCGCGGCCGCAGCGACTCGACGCGCAGGGCGTCGAACACCCAGCTGCCGGCCGCGCGGGCGCCCGCGTCGGTGAGCCGCTGCCACCACTCGACGAGCGAGCCGCGCGGCACCGCCAGGTCGACGCTCCACCGGCCGGGCCACGGCATCCGCCGCGCGAACCCGCCACCCGGAAGCGCCGCGACCGCGTACGGCTCCGGGCCGATCTCGGCGCCGACCGCGCTCAGCACGCGCTCGGCGTCGGGGCCGAGCACGGTGAGCAGCGCGAGTTCGCCGGTCGCGTCGCGGATGTCCACCTTGGACCAGAACTTCATCGCCTCGAGGTACTCGCGCAGCGTCTGCGGGCCGCCCTTGGGCAGCGCGCTGGTGACGCTCGTGCCGGGGTCGGTGTCGAGGTGGACGGTGCCGTCGAGGTGGGCGACCACCATGTGCGTTTCGACGCGGCCCTGGCTGTCCAGCACCAGCGCCTCGGTGCCGGAGCCTTCGGCGAGTTCGGTCACGTGCTGCGAGATCACCAGGTGCAGCCAGGACAACCGCTCTTCGCCGCTGACCGCGAGGAACTCGCGGTGCGACCGGTCGATCACGACCGCGCTGCGCGAGGCCGTGCGCTGCTCCGCGAAGGGGTCTCCCCAGTGCCAGGGGACGCCGGCTTCGGGGTGGTCGTCAGGGGCGGGGATCGATCCGGGCACGTCCAGCAGCGGCGAGCGGTACGGCATACCCCCAAGCCTAGGTGAGTACCGTGTGCCCATGCGCGTGCTCGTCCTCCTCGACGGAACCCCGGCCGACCCCGAAGCCGCCCAGATCAAGGTCGACGACCTCGGCCTGCTGCGCGGCGACGGTGTCTTCGAGACGATCCTGGTGGTCGACGGCAAGCCCCGTGAACTGCGTCCGCACCTCGAGCGGCTGGCCCGTTCGGCGGCGATGCTCGACCTGCCCGAGCCCGACCTCGCCGCGTGGGAACGCGTCGTCGCGCAGGTGCTCGAGCGGTGGTCCGGTGGCCGCGAAATGACGCTGAAACTGGTGTACACCAGGGGTTCCGACGGCGACCCGGCCGCCGTCCCGACCGGGTTCGCCCTGGGGTCCGAGGTCCCGGCGTCGATCTTGAAGGCGCGCGAAGAAGGTGTCGCCGCGATCACCCTCGAACGCGGCTTCCCGCCGGACCTCGCCGAGCGCGCGCCCTGGCTCCTGCTCGGCGCGAAGCCGTTGTCTTACGCGATGAACATGGCGGCCGTGCGCGAGGCGGGCCGCCGCGGTGCCGACGATGTGATTTTCACCGCCGCCGACGGTTCGATCTTCGAAGGCCCGACCTCGACCGTGGTGCTCGCCAAGGGGCGGACGCTCTACACACCGCCGTCGAGCATCGGCATCCTGCCGGGCACGACCCAGGCCGCGCTGTTCCGCGGCGCGGAGAAGGCGGGCTGGGCGATCAAGGTGGAGCCGCTGACCGTGCGCGACCTCGTCGAGGGCGACGGCGTCTTCATGGCCTCCAGCGTGCGCAAGCTGACCCGCGTGCACACCCTCGACGGCGAACGGCTGCCGGACTCGTCGGCGGTCTACGCCGAGCTCGTGGCGGCCTACGAGGCCGAGTACGCCTGACCGAGCCGGATCCGGACGACGGCGGGGGCGACCTCTTCGGCGCGGTAGGCGGCGATCTTGTGGTGGCCGTCGATGATCAGCTCGCGGTCGCCGTCGGCGAGCACGACCGCGACCGGGCGGTGGCCGGTGCGGATCGCGGTCCGGTAGTAGCCGACGCGGGCCTCGTCGGACGGCGGCCAGGCGTCGGTCGGGGTGAGCAGCTGATCTTCGGGCAGCCGTTCGGGGCCGCTCACGCGGTAGTCGCCGTCGACGAGCAGGTCGAGGACCGGGCCGAGCGTGGTGGCGAGCGGGCGGCGCAGCTGACCGGTGGCCAGCGCGATCCGCAGCGACTGGGGCAGCTCCGCCCGCGTCCGCGTGTTCACGTCGAGGAAACCCGTGCCACCGCTGATCGTCACCTGTTCCACGCCTATCAGGACGGGTGACGGCGCGACATGGTTCCAGCACTCACGCGGAAGGGTGCACGGGGTGATCCCGGTCTCACTCGCGTAGCGGTACCGGACTTCAAGACACCCGGAACCGCACCCGGGTGCCCGGCCGGGCCTGGGCGAGCGCGCTCAGCGCGGCGGGCCGCACGACGGCCGCGACGGGATAGCCGCCGGTCGTCGGGTGGTCGGCGAGGAAGACCACCGGCAGCCCGCTCGGCGGCACCTGGACCGCGCCCGTGACGACGCCTTCGCTGGGCAGTTCGCCCTCGATCGCGCGGCGCAACGGCGTCCCGTCGAGGCGCAGGCCGACGCGGTTGGACTCCGCCGTGACGGTCCACCACGCCGAGAGGCCGCGGGCCGGGTCGGCGAGCCAGTCGTCGCGCGGGCCGAGCGTCACCGGCACCACCAGCTCGGCCGGCGCCGTCGCCGGGACCACGACGTCCGCGCCCGCCGGGATCCCGGGCTCGCCGAGCGGGAGCACGTCGCCGCGCTTCAGCGGTTCCGGGCCGATGCCGGACAGCACGTCACGGGACCGGCTGCCCAGCACCTCCTCGACGGCGATCCCGCCGGACACCGCCAGGTAGCAGCGCAGACCGGTCGGCGGCGTGCCGACGGTCAGCGTCTGGCCGGCGCGCACGGGCACCGGCACGTGGGAGCCGTAGGGGCGGCCGTCGACCCGGACGTCGACCGCCGGGCCGGTCACCGCGACTGTCGCCGACGCCGTGAGCCGCACCTCGACGCCGCCGAGCAGCGCTTCGATGCCCGCGGCCGCCGGCGGGTTGCCGGCCAGCCGGTTCGCCAGCCGCAGCGACGCCGTGTCCAGCGCGCCGGACGGCGCGACCCCGAGGTGCGCGTAGCCGGGCCGGCCCAGGTCCTCGACCAGCGCGTACCGTCCGGGGTCGAGCACTTCGAGAGACCTCACCGGACGCTCCGGAAGCGGACGCGGTCACCCGGCGCGAACAGCGCCGGCGGGTCGGCGCGCGGGTCGAACAGCGTGGCCGACGTGTGCCCGAGCAGCCGCCAGCCACCCGGCGACTCGCGCGGGTAGACACCGGTGAACTCACCCGCCAGACCCACCGACCCGGCCGGGACACGGGTGCGCGGCGACTCCAAACGCGGCTGCCGCAGCTGCGGTGGAAGCCCGGTCAGGTAGCCGAAGCCGGGCGCGAAGCCGGTGAACGCGACGGTGTAGACGGCTCCGGTGTGCAGCTCGACGACGGCGTCCGCGGAGATCCCGGCGTCCGAAGCGACCAGGGAAAGGTCTTCGCCGTCGTAGCGGATGTCGAGGGTCACCTCACGCGGTTCGCCGGTGGGCGGGTGCGTCAGGTCGGCGTCGTCGAGCAGGGCTTTCACGGCGGCGACCCCGCCGACGACGAGCAGGCTCCGGGCGCCGGGCACGAGCTCGGCGACTCCGGCGGGGCGGGCGGCGAGGACGGTCGCGTGCGCCGCCCGCATCTGCTCGAGGGAGTCGCAGTCCAGCAGGGCGGCGTCCGCGCCACACGGCCGCCAGCGCACGGCGTCAGCCGACGACGCGGCGCAGCAGGGCCGAGGAGTGCGGCTGCATCTCCTGGCCCACCATCGCGCGTTCCTCGACGTAGCCGAGGGAGCCTTCGATCAGGCCGTACAGCCGCTGGGCCGCGGTGACGTCCTTGGCCGTGGCCGTGCGGATCACCGCGTCGGTGCCCAGCTCCCAGGACGTCTGGTTGCGCGGCTTGCCGTAGTACAGCTCGACGATGCCGGTGTTGTGGGTGAGCAGCAGCTCGATGGTGTCGTCCTCCTGCGGCCGCCAGAACCCGGACTCGCGGGCGGCCGGACGGATGACGTTGCCGTCGTCGTCCAGCAGCCACGAACGGGCCTCGTGGATCAGGAAGGGGCGGCCGTCGTGGGAGATCGTCAGCTGCTGCGCGAACTTGCGGGGGCCGTCGATGGTCGGGTAGTCGACCTCGCCCTCCCCGCGCCAGACGCCGACGAGCGGCAGCAGCGCGAGACAGGCGTCGTTGAGGTTCGGGCCCTCACGCAGGTTCGCGGTGTCGTTCGGGATGGGCAGGTCGTCCCACAGCGGGAGGTTGCGCGCACGCGTGCTTTCGGCGCGCTTCTCCGCTGCCGCGATGGCTTCGTCGCCGCTGGCGGTCATGGGTCAGCGCTGGTCCGCGTACAGCCGGTAGACGACGTAGACGGCGAACCAGGTGATCGCGACGCCCGCCAGCACCAGGAGGGTCGTAAACAAGGCTTCCACGGCTGGCAGCTTAGTCCGCGGCCCGCCGCGGGGCCCGGCGCAGGGTCGCCGCGGTGAGCACGGTCACCGCGAGCAGCACGAGACCGGCGACGGCCATGGCCAGGTGCAGGCCGCCGGTGAACGTCGTCCCCCGCGCGATGAGGGCGCCGAGCGCGGCCACGCCGAGGGTGGTGCCGGTCTGGCGGGCCGCGTTCACCGTGGCCGAGGCGATGCCGCTGCGGTTGCCCGGCAGCCCGGCGAGCCCGACGATGTTCGTCGGCGTCACCGACAGCCCGACCCCGGCGCCGGCGAGCGCGAACGCCACGGCGACCAGCCAGTACGGCGTCGAGCCGTCGAGCGCCAGGAACGCGAACGCGCCCAACGCGGCCGTGAGGTAGCCGACCGGCAGCACGCGCTCCGCGCCGAACCGGGCCGAGAGCCGGCCGGCGGAGAACGCCGCGACGACGTTGACCAGCACGTACGGGAGCATCTGGACGCCCGCCTCGGTGGCGCTTGCCCCGCGCGCCTGCTGCAGGTAGAGGCCGATCAGGAAGACCGCCGGGTAGGCGGCGAACCCGAGCCCCGCCGAGCCGGTGATGGCCGCGGCGAACCGGGGGCGGCCGAAGAGCCGGATCGGCAGCATCGGGTGCGCCGCCCGCAGCTCGACGACGACGAACGCGGCCAGCGCGGCGAGCCCGAACGCGCCGACGGCCAGCGTGAGCGGGGCCGGTCCGGTCCGGCCCGCCTCGATCACCGCGAACGTCAGCGTGCCGATCCACAGCGCGCCGAGGACCTGGCCGGGGAGGTCGAGCGCGCCGTGCTCCGGATCGCGGGACTCGCCGACGCGGTGCCCGGCCAGCAGCACCACGGCGCCGATCGGCAGGTTGACCAGGAAGATCGTCGGCCAGCCGAAGGCGTCGGTGAGCGGGCCGCCCGCCAGGGGCCCGAGTACGAGCGCGGTGCCCGCGACCGTGCCCCACAGGCCCATCATCTTCGCCCGCTCGCGCGGCTCGGGGAACTCGTGCGCGAGCAGGGCGATGGACCCGGGGATGACCGCCGACGCCGCGAAACCCTGCACGACGCGGGCGGCGACCAGCCACCCGAGCGTCGGCGCCAGCGCGCAGGCCAGGGAAGCGAGCGTGAAGACGGCGATGCCCGTGAGGTAACTGCGCCTGCGGCCGTAGCGGTCACCGAGTGTCCCACCCGAAAGGATCACCGCGGACAGCGCGACCGCGTAGCCGTCGATGACCCACTGGAGGCCGCTGAAGCCGGCGCCCAGGTCGCGCTGGATGGTCGGCAGGGCCACGCTCACGACGCTGACGTCGAGCAACGCCATGAAGCTGCCCAGGAAGACGGCGGCGAGCAGGCCGACGCGGGGCACGGGAGCAGTCAGGATCACCTGATCAGCTTGCGACCTCAACCCGGCTTGAGGTCAACTCCTGGGGTGTTGTCCATCGGAGAAGCGGCCGCCGCCGTGGGCGTGGCGGTGTCGGCGCTGCGCTACTGGGACGAGCGCGGCCTGGTGACGCCGGCCGCGCGCAAAGGCGGCAAGCGGTACTACGGGCCCGACGAGCTGCACCGCCTCGCGGCGGTGAAGATGCTGCAGGACACGGGCCTGCTCAGCCTCGACGAGATCGCCCTGGTGCTGCGCGGCCCCGACCACGGCGACTGGCGCGCGGCGGTCCGCGACCGGATCGCGGAGCTGGCCGAGCAGCGGCGGAAGCTCGCGATCGCGGAGACGTTCCTCAGCCACTTCCTGCGCTGCCCGCGCGATCACCCGATCGAGACGTGCCCCTCGCTGCGTGACCACACCGAGCGCGTCCTGAACGCCGCGAAGGCCTCCCCGCCGGAGCAGGAAGGCCTTCGTGGGTGAGGAAACTCAGGCGACCGAGATCGCCAGCTGGTGCAGGCCAGGGCCCTCGGCGGTGACCGAAGCCTCGCCGTTGCCCGTGCGGTGCAGGGCGCGGACCGTCCAGTCGCCCGGCGCCGCGTAGAAGCGGAAGTCGCCCTCGGCCGAGGAGACCACCTCGCCCGTGAAGTCGCCGCCGCCGTCCAGCAACCGGACGAACGCGCCGCCGACCGGCCCGTTCGCGCCCGTCACCTTGCCGGCCAGGACGACCTGGCCCCGGGTGTCGAAGTCCGCCGGCGTGGCCTCCTGGACCGGTGCGCCGCAGCTGTCGTCTACCGCCATCACTTGGCTCCCAACTCGACCGGCACGCCGACCAGCGAGCCGTATTCCGTCCACGAACCGTCGTAGTTCTTGACGTCCTCGTAGCCCAGCAGCTCGTGCAGCGCGAACCAGGCGATGGAGGAGCGCTCACCGATGCGGCAGTAGGCGATGGTGCCCTTGCCCTCGTCGATGCCCTCGTCCTTGTACAGCTCCTTGATCTCTTCCTCGGTCTTGAAGGTGCCGTCCTCGTTGGCGACCTTCGCCCACGGCACGTTCAGCGCGCCGGGGATGTGACCCGGAACCTGGGACTGCTCCTGCGGCAGGTGCGCCGGGGCGAGCAGCTTGCCGGAGAACTCGTCGGGCGAGCGCACGTCGACGAAGTTCTTCGACCCGATCGACTGGACGACCTCGTCGCGGAAGGCGCGCAGCGAGAGGTCCTGGTCCTGCGCCTTGTAGTCGGTGGTGTCGCGCTTGACGTCGTCGGAGTTCAGCTCGCGGCCGTCGAGCTCCCACTTCTTGCGGCCGCCGTCGAGCAGCTTGACCTTGTCGTGGCCGTACAGCTTGAAGTACCAGTACGCGTACGCGGCGAACCAGTTGTTGTTGCCGCCGTAAAGGATGACGAGGTCGTCGTTCGAAATCCCCTTCTCCGAGAGGAGCTTCTCGAAGCCCTCCTTGGAGACGAAGTCGCGGCGCACCCCGTCCTGCAGGTCGTTGCGCCAGTCGAACTTCACCGCGCCCCGGATGTGGCCGGCGTCGTAGGCGGTGGTGTCCTCGTCGACCTCGGCGAACACGACGCCGGGGGTGTCCAGGTTCTCCTCGGCCCACTGGGTGGTGACCAGGACGTCTTCACGGCTCATGGGAACAGAACTCTCTTTCTGGGTCGGACTTCTAGGACGCGCGGGCGGGGGTGAAGCGTTTGATGAGCAAGAACATTTCGCAGCCGAGGCAGAAGTCGAAGGCCGCGTTGAGGAAGGCCGCGAACAGCGCGAACGCCGTCGCGACGATGCCGAGCGGGGCGATGTCGAGCGCGAACCCGATCGTGCCGGCCAGGGCGAACACGAACCCGACGGCCTGGGCGAACCGCAGCGGCGCCGCGTCCTCACGCTCGTCGGTCGGGCCGAGGCGCGGGGCGACGAGCGTGCGGTACACGATCGAGTAGGGCGCCGGCTTGAGCCCGACGAAGGCGCCGATGGCGAACACGACGGTCTGGATCGCCAGCAGCGGCCACCACTGGGTGACCAGGACGACCGCGAGCACGATCGTGGTCAGGATGGCGGCGAACCGCGGACCACGCGGGTCGACGGCCGGTCCGGCGGACATGGTTCCTCCAGCTGGGGCAAAGCGGGGTGCGTGCGAACGGCACGCGTCAGCGGCATCAGGGCTGGTGCGGACCGGACGTGCTTCAGCGCCGGTCGGAGGAAGGGCGACACAGGCTGCTGCGGACGCGGCAGAGGTCGACTGCGCGTCGCTGCGTCAAGAAGGTGGTCAGCCCGGTCACGGGTGCGAGGGTACCCAGAGCTCTCTCAGGGTGGGAACCACGTTCATACCTTGGGACGATTCCCAAGAGTCGGGACGGCCCCTGGTCAGAGCGTCCGGGTCGTGAGATGCGGCCGCAGCGCGTCCAGCAGTTCCGGGCCCTTGGGGACGCCGCCGACGCGCAGCAGCTCCCGGCCGTCCGGGGTCAGCGCGATCGTGGTCGGCGTCCGCAGCACGGACAGCGACTGCGCGACCTCCGGGGAGTTCGTGACGTCGAGCTCGACGTGGTGCAGGCCGTCGGTGCGCTCGGCCAGCGGGCCGAGCACGGCCTTCGCGTGCCGGCACGGCGCGCAGAAGGTGGTGGAGATCTGGACCAGCGTCACGGCGGACGCCGGGTCGAGCACGGCGGTGACGGGGCCGGGCAGCTCACGGGCGGCGGGCTTGGCGTCCCGGACCCGGCCGTTGCGCGCCCGGAGCAGCACGCCGACGGCCGCGGCGGCCACCAGCGTCGCCACGAGCACCCACAGCCCCGTCACCGGCGGCTCCTTACTTGCTCAGGTCCGCGAAGGACACGTTCGTCGCTTCACCCTTGATCGTCACCGATCCGCTCTGCACCCGCACACCGGTCGGGGTGACCGACAGCGGCAGGTCCTTCGTGCTGATCGACGCCCGGAAGTTCGGCAGCAGCGCGTTCTGCACCGCCTGCGGGACGACCGTCGTCTCCTGGTCGTTCCCGAACTGCAGCCGCTTGGGGACGAAGTCGATCGTCCCGCCCTTCGCGTCGGCTTCGATCATCGCGAAACAGAAGATTTCCAGATCCTTGCCCGCGAACGGAAGGTGTCCCGAAATGCGGACACCCGTGCTCGACTCGTCCTGGTCGGCCTGGCCCTCGGTGGTCGTCGTGGTCGGCGTCGGCTCGCTCTGCCCGCTGTCGCCGTTCTGGACGTACTGGGTGGTCGACGGCTCGATCCGCAGGTCCTTGATCTTGTCCAGCGGCGACAGGCGGGCGAGGTCGGCGGCCTTGATGGTGACCGAGCCGGTCAGCTTGCCGATCGTGATCGCCTTGGTGTTGCCGTTCGTGAGGTCCGACAGCGGCGCGGTGACGTCCTCGAGCTCGGCGTTGACCGCGACGTCCTGGAGCTTGTCGGCGACCGGCACGCCGGCGGCGGACACGCTGATGTGACTGTAGTCACCGCCGAGGGCCTGCGTGAGGAACGGGAAGCCGTGGATCGTCACCGACGGGTCGTCGGTCAGCTGCAGCTGCGTGCGCGCCTTCTGCGAAATCATGTGCTCGGCGTACGCCGCCGCCCCGAAATCCGCGCCGACCAGCAGCAGGACCAGGACGACGAGCGCGATCACCCAGCGTCGGGCCCGGCGCCCGCGGCGCCGCGCGTCCGGCCTCGGTGCGGGTCGGTCGTCCCGGGTCACGGGCCTGCTCACCATCGCGTCCGTACTCCTGTTCGTCGGGGACACCCGGGAGTTGCTCCAGGTGTGATCGATCCAGCAAGGGTTAGGTGCCCGGCCGTTGAGCCGCTATTCTCACTTAGCACCGGCGAACGCCACCTCTGAGGCGACGATTTGTGAAGGCGGTGCGGCTGATGAGCCTGGACCTTCTGGTACTGACTGCGGAAGCCGATGCCACCTCGGTGCTCCCCGCGCTGGACCTGCTGCCGCACACCGTACGCGTCCGCGCTCCCGAAGTGACGGCCCTGCTCGACGCGGGCCACCGCGACGTGATCCTGCTGGACGCCCGCAGCGACCTGGCCTCGGCGAAGAGCCTGTGCCGGCTGCTCAAGGGCACCGGCGAGGACGAGGCCGCGACCCCGATCATCGCCGTCGTCGGCGAGGGCGGGCTGGTCGCCGTGAGCGCCGAGTGGCGCACCGACGACATCCTCCTGCCGACCGCGGGCCCGGCCGAGGTCGACGCCCGGCTGCGGCTGGTGACGACCCGCGACGGCGGTTCCCAGCAGGTCGACGCCGAGCTGCGCGTCGGCGAGCTGGTCATCGACGAGGCGACCTACACCGCCCGCCTGCGCAAGCGCACCCTCGAACTGACCTACAAGGAGTTCGAGCTGCTCAAGTACCTCGCCCAGCACGCCGGCCGGGTCTTCACCCGCGCCCAGCTGCTGCAGGAGGTCTGGGGCTACGACTTCTTCGGCGGCACCCGCACGGTCGACGTGCACGTCCGGCGGCTGCGCGCCAAGCTCGGCCCGGAGCACGAGCAGATGATCGGCACCGTGCGCAACGTCGGCTACAAGTTCGAGCGGCCCGCCAAGGGCGGCGTTCCCCGCCAGGCGGCGGCCCCGGCCGAAGCGCCGGCGGAGACCCCCGAACTCGCGCACTGACGCCGTCACGTTCACCAGGACGCGCTGACAGCCTTCGCGTTGCCTCGCCCACGGGTACGGTCGCAGGGTGAGCGGAGACGGCGAGTGGCGCCAGGAACTGGACGACAAGCAGCTCGAGGACGTCCGGAGGCTGCTGCTGGCCGTCCGCGACGCCGACGGGCGGCCGGAGGTCGAACCCGAGGGCGCGCTGCCGGGTGAGTTCGACGGTGGCGAGCACCTCGTCGCCTGCGTCGAGGGCGAGGTCGTCGGCTACGCCCACCTCGACACCACCGGCGACTCGTTCGGGCACCAGGTCGCCGAGCTGTTCGTCCACCCCGCCCACCGCGACCGCGGCTACGGCGCGAAGCTCCTGCACGCGGTCGACGAGCGCGCCGCCGTCGGGTTCCGCATCTGGGCGCACGGCGACCACCCGGCGGCGCGGAAGCTGGCGCTGAAGGCCGGCTTCGAGCGCAAGCGCGAGCTGCTGATCCTGCACACCGACGTCCAGGGCGCGGACTGGCCGGAGCCCCGGCTGCGCGACGGCGTCTCCCTGCGCACGTTCGTGCCGGGGCAGGACGAGGATGCCGTCGTCCGGGTCAACGCGCGGGCCTTCGACTGGCACCCCGAGCAGGGCGCGCTGACCGCCGACGACGTCCGCGCCGACGAGGCGCGGCCGTGGTTCGACGCCGACGGGTTCTTCCTGGCCGAGGAACAGGGCCAGGTCATCGGCTTCCACTGGACGAAGGTCCACGAGCCCACCCCGGGCCGGTTCGGCGGTGAGCGCGTCGGCGAGGTCTACGTCGTCGGCGTCGACCCTTCGGCGCAGGGCGGCGGGCTCGGGCGGGCGCTGACGCTGGCCGGCCTGCGGTACCTCGCGAGCCGGGGACTGGGGCAGATCATCCTGTACGTCGAGGGCGACAACGCCCCGGCGCTCGCGGTCTACACCAAGCTCGGGTTCGCCCGTCACGAAACCGACGTCCAGTACGGTCGGTGACCACGGTCGACGCGGCGCGAGCGGCTCGTCACTGAGGGCATACACGCAGGTCACGGCCAGGACACGGCGCCCTTTCAGGCTAGTAGCACTCCTCACATCGGGCGCCTTGTTCACTTCACGTTCATTTGATGAGGACCGACCGTCCACCAGGGCTGCCTAATGTCCGGATCCGTTGCGGCACCACGCCGCGGCGACCCGGTCAAGCTCCTGATGGAGGAAACAGCAGTGAAGATCATGCGGCCCCTGAGCGCGGTGGGCATCGTCGCGAGCGCCGCCCTCGTGCTCGCCGCCTGTGGTTCCGACCCCGCGGCGACCAACAGCAGCAGCTCGAACTCGGCTTCGGCGCCCGCTGCGACCGGCACCGCCGACGTGGAGTGCGGTGGCAAGAGCCCGCTCTCCGCGGAAGGTTCGTCGGCCCAGAAGAACGCCATCGACATCTTCACGCAGCAGTACGGCAAGAAGTGCTCCGGCCAGCAGGTCAACTACAACCCGAGCGGCTCGGGCGCGGGCGTCAAGCAGTTCAACGCCAACCAGATCGACTTCGGCGGCTCGGACTCGCCGATCAAGGACGCCGACGCCGAGGCGGCCAAGAAGCGCTGCGCCAGCGACGCCTGGAACATCCCGCTGGTCGTCGGCCCGATCGCGGTCGCCTACAAGCTGTCCGGGGTGGACAAGCTGACGCTGACCCCGTCGGTGACCGCCAAGATCTTCAGCGGCGCCATCACCAAGTGGAACGACGCGGCCATCAAGGCCGTCAAGGGCAACGAGAGCCTGAACCTGCCGGACAAGGCCATCCAGGTGGTCTCCCGCGCCGACGAGTCGGGCACCACCGACAACTTCCAGAAGTACCTGGGCGCGGCCGCGAAGGCCGACTGGACCAAGGGTGCCGGCAAGAAGTTCAACGGTGGCGTCGGCAACGGTGCGCAGGGCTCCAACGGCGTCGCGACCGCGGTGAAGGCCTCCGACGGCGGCATCACCTACGTCGAGGGCGCGTTCGCCAAGGACGGCCTGACCCCGGCCCTCATCGACAGCGGCTCCGGCGGCGTCGAGCTCAACGCGGCGAACGTGGCGAAGTCCCTCGACGCGGCGAAGTTCCTCAAGGACGGCTCGAACGACCTCGCGCTCGACCTCAACGGCATCTACGCCAGCAACACCCCGGGTGCCTACCCGCTGCTGCTGACGACCTACGAGATCGTCTGCTCGAAGTACGCGGACCCGAACGTCGCGAAGGCCGTCAAGGCGTTCCTGACGGTGGCCGCCACCGACGGTCAGCAGCCGCTGTCCGCCAAGGGCTACGTGCCGATCCCGCAGTCGCTGCAGACCAAGGTCCTGGCCGCCGTCAAGGCGATCTCCTGAACCGGCATTGCGACTGACATCCGAGTGATAGAGGCTGGTCAGAAGTAGCTGATGAGCGAGTCATCCTCGACGCGAACGCCCACCGGCGACCCCGGTGGGCGTTCGTCGTCCGCCACGACGCCCCCGGAGGTCCCGATTTCGGAGCAACCAGGCTCCCCGGCGGCGCCGCAGCCGCCCGCGAGCGAGAAAGCGAAGAAGGTGCGGCCCGGTGACCGCATCTTCCAGAACCTGACCACCGGGGCCGGGATCTTCGTCGTCGCCCTGATCGGCCTGATCGGGCTCTTCCTGCTGATCCAGGCGATCCCGGCGCTGAAAGCCGACAAGGTCAACTTCCTGACCAACCACGGCTGGTCGACCAGCGACCCGGCGAACATGGCGTTCGGCATCCTCGACCTGCTCGAGGTGACGGTCGCGACGTCGGTCGTGGCGCTGGTCATCGCGATGCCGATCTCGCTGGGCATCGCGTTGTTCCTCACGCAGTACGCGCCGCCGCGGCTGGCCCGGCCCTTCGCGTACATCATCGACCTGCTCGCCGCGGTGCCGTCGATCATCTTCGGCCTCTGGGGCATCCTCGTGTTCGCCCCGGCGATCGAGCCGTTCTCGCAGTGGGTCAACGACACGTTCTCGTGGTTCCCGATCCTCGCGCCCGGCAACGTCGCGCCCAGCGTGCGCGGCACGATCTTCACCGCCGGCATCGTGCTGGCCGTGATGATCCTGCCGATCATCACCTCGCTCTCGCGCGAGGTGTTCGAGCGGACGCCGACGCCGCACATCGAGGGCGCGCTGGCGCTCGGCGCGACGCGCTGGGAAGTCATCCGGACCACGGTGCTGCCGTTCGGCAAGGCCGGCTACGTCGGCGCGTCCATGCTCGGCCTCGGCCGCGCGCTGGGCGAGACGATCGCGCTGGCCGTCATCCTGCTGATCCCGCAGGGCAAGAACTTCGACTGGAGCCTCTTCGACGGCGGCGCCACCTTCGCCTCGAAGATCGCCGCGAACTACAGCGAGTTCAACAACGAGGTCTCGGCCGGCGCGTACATCGCGGCCGGCCTGGTGCTGTTCGTGCTCACCTTCGTCGTGAACTTCTTCGCGCGGTCCATCATCGGCAAGAAGGGGGACTGAGCATGTCCACCACGCTCGAAGCTCCCGCCACGACCCCGGCGTTCCAGCAGGTCAGCCTGGGGCGCAAGGTCAAGAACGGGCTGGCGACCACGCTGGTCTGGCTGTCGTTCCTGATCGCCGTCGTCCCGCTGGTCTGGGTGCTGTACACGGTGATCGCGTACGGCATCAAGCGCATCCCCTACAGCAACTGGTGGTCCGAAGACTTCGGTTCCGTGCTGTCGGACGAGGTCGGCGGCGGCGTGCTGCACGCCATCATCGGCACCCTGCTGCAGGGCCTGGTGTGCGCGATCATCGCGGTGCCGATCGGCATGCTGGTCGCGATCTACCTGGTCGAGTACGGCCGGGGCGGCAAGCTCGCCAAGGCGACCACGTTCATGGTCGACATCCTCTCCGGCGTCCCGTCGATCGTGGCGGCGCTGTTCATCTACGCGCTGTGGATCACCACGCTCGGCCTGCCGCGCAGCGGTTTCGCCGTGTCGCTGGCCCTGGTGCTGCTGATGATCCCGGTCGTCGTCCGGTCGTCGGAGGAGATGCTGCGGATCGTCCCGGACGACCTGCGCGAGGCGTCGTACGCGCTGGGCGTGCCGAAGTGGAAGACGATCATGAAGATCGTGCTGCCGACGGCGCTGTCCGGCATCGTCGGCGGCGTGATGATGGCGCTGGCCCGCGTGATGGGCGAAACGGCGCCGCTGCTGGTCCTGGTCGGCTACTCGGCCTACACGAACTGGGACATCTTCCACGGCGAGCAGGCGGCCCTGCCGCTGCTGATGAACAACGAGCGCGTCAGCAACCCGATGGACCCGGGCTCGGTCGGCTTCGACCGGATCTGGGGCGCGGCGCTGACCCTGGTGCTCATCATCGCCGTCATCAACCTCCTCGCCACCGTGTTCGCGCGCCTTGTCGCCCCGAAGAAGAAGTGAGCTGTAAGTCATGGCCAAGCGAATCGACGTCAAGGACGTGGACATCTACTACGGCAAGTTCCACGCCGTGGACGGCGTCACCCTCTCGGTGCCGCCGCGCAACGTCACCGCGTTCATCGGCCCGTCGGGCTGCGGCAAGTCGACGGTGCTGCGGACGCTGAACCGGATGCACGAGGTCATCCCAGGCGCCCGCGTGGACGGCCAGGTGCTCCTCGACGGCGAGGACATCTACGCGTCGGCGGTCGACCCGGTGCAGGTGCGCCGCACGATCGGCATGGTGTTCCAGCGCCCCAACCCGTTCCCGACGATGTCCATCAAGGACAACGTCGTCGCGGGCCTGAAGCTGGGTGGCACCAAGGGTAAGAAGACCCTCGACGACATCGCCGAGCGGGCCCTGCGCGGCGCGAACCTGTGGAACGAGGTCAAGGACCGGCTCAACAAGCCGGGTGGCGGCCTGTCGGGTGGTCAGCAGCAGCGTCTGTGCATCGCGCGGGCGATCGCGGTCCAGCCGGACGTCCTGCTGATGGACGAGCCGTGCTCGGCGCTGGACCCGATTTCGACGCTCGCGATCGAGGACCTGATCGGCGAGCTGAAGAAGGACTACACGATCGTCATCGTGACGCACAACATGCAGCAGGCGGCCCGGGTTTCCGACCAGACGGCGTTCTTCAACCTGGCCGGCGTGGGGCAGCCGGGCCGGCTGGTGGAGCTCAACGACACGGAGAAGATCTTCTCCAACCCGGACGAAAAGGCCACGGAGGACTACATCTCCGGCCGCTTCGGCTGAGTTCGTCGTTGGGGGACAAGGCCTTTCTCGCCGGTGCTCGGGGTCGGCGAGAAAGGCCTTTTCTTTTGTCCTTTGTGGATCACCGATTCGGGGTGTACCGCAGCGTCAGGATTCCCGATTCCCACGCTTTGCTTTCCGTCAGCCGCAATTCCCGGCGCCGTTCGGTGACCATCGGCTGCCCGGAACCGATCGCCGTCGGGTAGAGCTTGATCCAGTATTCGTCCACGAGGCCTTCGCGCACGAACTGCTGCACGATCGACACCCCGCCGAAAAGCACCATGTCCCTGCCGGGCAACGTCTTCAGCTTCGCGACCTCCCCGGCGAGGTCTTCGCCGGCGAGGGTGTGCGGAGCCGCCACTTCGGCCAGCGACCGCGAGAAGACCACCTGCGGCGTCGAGATCATCCACGTCGCGAAGTCGGCCAGCTCGGCCGGGCTCGCCGGGTCCGCCGCCTGGGCGCGGAAGTTCTGCTCGATCCCGTGGTGGAAGTTCCGGCCCGTCAGGATCGTGTCGACGCGCCCCCGCAGCTCGTCCGACAGGGCGATGTTCAGCTTCGGGTCGGGGAGCATCCAGTCCAGCTCGCCCGCCGGGCCGGCCAGGTGGCCGTCGAGGGTGAGGTTGACGTAGGCGATGACCTTGCGCATGTCCGGCTCCTTCGTGGGTGTGCTGTCACCGGTTGAGAGACACGCGGGCCGCGAAACTCATCGGTCCCCACGAAAAAGGCCCCTGACCTGCGTCAGGGGCCTTCTCGACGGGGGTGCTCAGATGTCGTCGTCGGAGCCGTAGCCCGGCATCTTGCCGGTCACCACGAAGATCATCCGCTTCGCGACCGACACCGCGTGGTCGGCGTAGCGCTCGTAAAAGCGGCCCAGCAGCGTCACGTCGACCGCCGCGGCCACGCCGTGCGGCCACTCGCGGTCCATGATCACCGTGAACAGGTGGCGGTGGATGTCGTCCACCTGGTCGTCGTCGGACTCGAGCGTCTTCGCCGCTTCGACGTCCTTGGACTTGATGACCTGCTCGGTCTGCCGGGCCAGCTTGACCGCGACCTCGCCCATCTCGGCGAAGTACGGCCGCACCGCCTCGGGCAGCACCGGCTCGGGGTGGCGGCGCCGCGCGGCCTTCGCCACGTGCAGCGCCAGGTCGCCCATCCGCTCCAGGCTTTCGGCGGCGTGGATCGCCGCCAGCACCGTGCGCAGATCGGTCGCCACGGGCGCCTGCAGGGCCAGCAGGGCGTACGCCTGCTCCTCGCACTGGGCGCGGGCGTCGTCGACCTTCGCGTCGTCGCTGATCACCTGTTCGGCGAGACTGAGGTCGACCTCCAGCAGTGCCCGCGTGGCGCGCTCCATGGCGTCGGCGACCTGGACCGACATCGCGGCCAGGTGGTCGGCGAGCTGTTCGAGTTCGACATGGTAAGCCTCACGCATGGCCCAACCCTACGGCCAACCGTGACCAAACACCGCATCGCCGGGTGAACCGCACGTGAACCCGGTCTAACGATCCTCGCGGATCAGCCCGTGCTGCTGCTCTTCTTGCTCGTCGTCGTCTTGGACGTGCTGGTCTTCGACTTCGAAGAGCTCGTCGGCGGGGGCTGTTCGCTGTTCGGGACCGGCGCGTTCGGGTCCGGCAGCGGGGTGTTGTTGCGCAGGGCGTCGAAGAGCGCCTTCGTCTTGCTGCGGACGAGGACCTCGTTGCCCCGGCTGTTGGCGATGCCGACCGTCGGGACGGTCAGGAACGTGATCTTCGAGGAGTCGAGGCCCTTCATCGACTGCGCCAGCGTCATCATCTGCTTGACGCCGAGGTTGTCGCCGAAGGTGGCCTTCGCGAACGCCGTGATGAAGTCGCTCAGCTTGCCGGGGTCGAGCACGACGTCCGAGGACATGACCTTCCTGAGCAGCGCGCCGATGAACTCCTGCTGCCGCTTGATGCGGCCGTAGTCGGACGTCGGGTCGCCTTTGACGTGCCGGGCGCGGACGAAGTTCAGCGCCTGGTCGCCGGAGATCGTGACGTCGCCGGTCTCCAGCAGCACCTTGCCGAGGACGGTGTCGTCGATCGGGATCTCGTTGTGGACGGTGACGCCGTGCACCGCGTCGACCATCTCCTTGAAGCCGTTGAAGTCGATGCCGACGAAGTGGTTGATGCGCAGCCCGGTGATCTGCTGGATCACCTTCGTGACGCACGAGGGGCCGCCGACGGCGTACGCGGTGTTGAGCTTCGCGATCTTCTGGCCGGGGACCTTCTCGTCGGTGTTCTTGCTCTGCGCGGGGTCCCAGCGCTGGCACTCGGGCCGGTCGATCTCGAGGTCACGCGGGAACGACGTGACGACGACCCGTTTCCGGTCGGCCGGGATGTGTGCGACCATCACCGTGTCGCTCCGGGCGCCCGGGGTGCTGTCGGCGGTGCCGACGCCTTCCTCGGCGGACGCGCCGTCACGGGTGTCGGAGCCGACCATGAGGAAGTTCTCGTCGTTGGCCTGCGCGTCGGCGTCCTGGATGTCGGACGAGTCCTCGTCGAGCGCGGAGACCTGCGTGAACTTGGCGTCGAAGTAGGTCTGCGCGCCCCAGGCACCGCCGACCCCGAGGAAGACGAGCCCGGCGACGACGGCGGCGGCGATCCGGCCGAACCGGGCCGACCGCTCGACCTTCCGCGCCTTCTTCTCCTGCAGCCGGGTCTGCGCGGCTGCTTCTTCGGCTTCCGCGGCTTCCTGAGCTGACGGCGTGGGCGTGACGACGCGCTGAAGAGCGGTACGCGTGCTCTCGATGAGCGAAGCGGGCGAGAGGCGCTCACGGCGTTCGCGGCGCTTGGCTTCCTCGGCTTCCATCTCGTCGTGGGCGGCGGAGAACCGGGCGAGGGTGTGGTCGATCTTGCGGCGGTACTGGGTGGCCTCGTCGATGGCTTCCATCTCGTCGGTCATGGTGAGCGGATCGAGCTCGGCCCGAGCCGGCACCGCACCCGGCCGCCGCTTGGGAGGCTCGGCAACGGGAGGCCGCTTTTGGGTAGGCGCATCAACGGCGGCTTCCGGCGAGGCCACGGCTCGGCGCGGGGCCGGGCTGTCGGGACGCCGGGGCGCAGCGCCCTCGGGAGCGGCGGGACGTTCAGGAGTCCCGGTTCGCCGCGGCGCCGGACCATCGGGCGCGGGACGGCGAGCCGGCCGCTGCGGCGCGGCCCCTTCGGCCGGCGAGCCCTCGGGCAAGCCGCGCCGTGCGGCGGGTCCTTCGGGCGCTCCGGCACGGCGCGCGGGCTTGGCCGGGCGCGGTGCGGCTGGGTCGGGAGCGCTTTCAGCGGCGCGTCGAGCTGAGCCCGCCGCACGCGGTGCGGCTTCCGCGGAGCCGTCGGGGCCTGGGCGGGCTTCGCCGGCGGCACGTCGACCGGGCGAGCTTTCCGGACCGGGGCGCCCCTCGGCGGTGCGGCGGGTGGGGCTGGCCGGGCGCGGTGCGGCTGCATCGGGAGAGCCCTCCGTGGCGCGGCGGGTGGGGCCGGCTGCGCGCGGTGCGGCGGCTTCCGCGGGGCCCTCCGGGGCCGGGCGTCCCTCGGCGGTGCGGCGAGTGGGGCCGGCCGGGCGCTGCGGTGCCGCTCCCTCGTCCTCCGGTGCCTGCCGCCTCGGCCGGCGCGGGGGCTGGGGTGCCGCCGCCGTCTGCTGGGGGTTGGCCGCCGGGGGCCTGCGCTGGAGCGGGGCCTCCGGTGCCGGCGCCGCCGCCGTGGTGCGGTGGGGCTGGCGCGGCCGCGGGGGGCGTGGTTGACGAGTGGCGTCCGTGGGTACTGGGTCCTCGCCGGGATCCGACGGCCGCGAGTGCGACGCGGCGGGCGGCTCGGCGGCGCGGGCACGGCGTCCCGGCTGCTCGGGACGGTCGTCGCGCGCCGGGAGCGGGCGGACGCCGGTGGACTTGGCTACGACGTCCGAGACGCTGATCCCGCCCTGGTCCTCCATCGACCGGCGTCTGCCGGTGCGGGGCCGCGCGGGACCGTCCGAACGGCGACCGGTTCCCGGGCTGTCGTGCTCGTCCGGCACTCGGTCTCCTTTCGCGCGATCGAAGGCGGGGTCGTGACTTGGCCGTCTTCCCCCGCGAGAGGTGATCGTTCCCCCGGAGGTTTTCGTTATCGTACGGATACCCCCCGTTCGTGACGACACCCTCCCGGAATTTTCTTCACCTTGAGTCGACGAACGGCCGCTGGCCGTCGACAAACGGGTGACCGTTGCCCGCAGCTTTCCGGGGTAATGAGCCGTTTACGTTACTCAGAGTGGGTTATTAACCGCGTGCTTTGCGCGTCCTGATACGCGACTTTGTTCCGTCCGGCCCGTTTCGCGGCGTATAGCAGGTCATCGGCACTGCGCAGCTGGTGCTCGGGCTGGGCCGGCGTGCCCGGCCCCTCGTGGGCCAGGCCGGCGCTGATGGTCACGCGCAGTCCCGGCTGCAGTTCCGACCAGGGATGACGGGCGACGCGCACGCGGGCGGCGTCGACGATCCGGACCGCGTGCCCGGCGTCGACCCCGGGCAGCCACAGCACGAACTCCTCACCGCCGTAGCGGGCGCAGAAGCCGTCCGGTGGCAGCTCCTCCTGGAGCAGGGCGGCCACCCGGCGGAGGACGCGGTCGCCGACGAGGTGACCGTACGTGTCGTTCACGCGCTTGAACCGGTCGAGATCGACGAGCGCGATGCCGAGCGGACCGGGCCGCCGACCGGCGAACGATCCGGCCAACCGCTCGTCGAGGTAGCGGCGGTTGTAGCTCGACGTCAGCGCGTCACGCAGGCTGCCGTCGCGGGCGATGTCCAGCGCGGAGCGCAAGTGCTGGTAGGCGCGCCGCCAGTCGCCCTGGGTGGCGAAGAGCGTCGCGACGGCTTCGTGCAGGCGGAGCAGGTCCGGCGCCTCCGGGCTTCGGCGCAGCACGGCTTCGTCCCCGGCGACCATGCCCACCTCCACCACGCATTGGTTGTCGTCGTAGCGGAGGCTGCGCTTGAGGACGAAGGTGAATTTCGCTCAAACGGGAGCACGGCGGTGACGCTCCGGAGTCGGTCGGTCAGAGTCCGGAGAACGGCTCGATCCCCTTGAGCTGGGCGAACTGGTCCTTGGCCCAGTAACTCACATTAGCCGTTTCGTCGTTCAGTAGCTCTTGGTAACCGCCCCACGGAACCCAGCGCCACTCGCCGACCTCGGCCGGGTTCGGCTCGGGCTCGGCATCGGCCCAGGCGGCGAAGACCGGGCAGAACTCGTTCTCGACGATGCCCTGGAACGGCGGCGTCCGGTACCGGTACTTCGGCAGCACGCAGTGCAGCTCGGCCAGCGACGGCAGGCCGAGCTCGTAGTCCGCGCGCCGGCGGACGGCGTCCTCGAGCGGCTCGCCGGGCGCCGGGTGGCCGCAGACGCTGTTGGTCCAGACCCCTGGCCAGACCTTCTTGTGCAGCGCGCGCTGGGTGATCAGCAGGGCGTTGTCCGCGCGTCGCAGGACGTAGCAGGAGAAGGCCAGGTGCAACCGGGTGTGCTCGTGGTGGCTGGCCAGCTTCGGGCCGGTTTCGCCGGTGGGCACGCCGTCTTCGGTGACGAAGACGACCTGCTCGGTCTCGGGTTCGGTCGCGATGTCCACGACCCCAGTGAACACGACGGGCGAGCGGCTCCCGTACCGCGATGCGGGTGGGTTACCGGCGGTCCGCCCGGCCGGGTGACGGACGGTTACCGCGCGTCGAGGTGCTCGACGATCAGCGTCGTGACGGCTTCGGGTGCCTCTTCCGGCGCCCAGTGCGTGACGTCTTCGAGCATTTCGAACCGGTAGGGCCCGGTGACCCAGTTCGCGGTGTCGAGCGCGGCGGTCGAGCCGAACGAGACGTCCTCGGTGCTCCAGATGTAGAGCGTCGGCACGGAGATCTTGCCGATCTTCCCGCCGGGGCGCCCGGCGCGGTACCAGTTGAGGGCCGCGGTGAGCGCGCCCGGTTCGGACAGCCGCTGCACGTACTCGTCGACCTTCGACGGCGGCAGCCGCCGCTCGAACATGTCCCGCAGCGCGCGGCCGTCGTTCTCGAGCATCCGCCGCTCGGTGACGCGGGTCTGGCGCCACTCGGTCATGTACCGCGTCCGCAGGTGCTGGTCCTCGTCGGTCTTCATGGCCGCGGCGAGCGCGGCGGGATGCGGCGTGGAGACGACGGTGAGGCTGCGCAGCCGCTCGGGGTGCGCGTCGGCGGTCCACCAGGCGACGGCGCCGCCCCAGTCGTGCCCGACGAGGTCGAACTGCTTCCAGCCGAGCTGTTCGGTGATGGTGACGACGTCACCGACGAGGTGGTCGATCGAGTAGTCGGCAGCCGGTTCGGGGCGCACATCGGGCGAGTAGCCACGCTGATCGGGCGCGACGGCCCGGTAGCCGAGCACCCCGAGGGTGGCAACCTGGTGCTCCCACTCGACAGCGGCCTCGGGGAAGCCGTGCAGCAGCAACACGGGCCGGCCGTCTTCGGGGCCGGCCGCGATGGCGTCGAAGGAGCCGGCCTCGGTGGGGATGCTGATGTGGTCGATCACGATGGCGAATCTACTTCGCCCGGTCGAACGTCCGGTGTCAGTGGTCCTGGATGGTCACGACGGTGCTCTCCGGGCCGAGCAACTCCGCTCCGACCGGCTCGACCAAGTCGCTGATCCGGATGCTCAGCTGCGGCCGCCCGGCGAGCGGCCGCAGGTCGAGCCGGCCCATTCCCGTCACGGTCAGTTCTCCGAGCCGGTCGAGATCGGCGAGCGGCGACAGGTCGGGCATGCCGCGCAGGTTCCGCAACCGCAAGTTCTTCAGCTGCCGGAGTCCGGACAGCAGCGCCAGGTCCGGCAGGTCGGTGGCGGTCAGGTCGAGCAGCCGAAGCTCGGTCAGCTCGGCGATCGGTGCCGGATCCGCGGGCGGGCAGTCGATGAGGTGCAGGGTTCGCAAGCTGCCCGCCCAGTCGTTGAGGAGCGAGAGGTCTTCGAGCGCTTTGCAGTCCAGGAAGCTCAGGGAGACCGGTTCGGTGAGGAACGCGAGCGGCCCCAAGTCGGTGAACCGGAAGGCGTGGCTCAACGACAGCGCTCGAAGGCCCGTCAGGGCAACGAGATCGGCCAGCTCGACGGGGTCGTGGATCCAGCTCAGCTGGAGTTGTCGCAGGTGGGGCAGCTCGGCCAGCGCCGCCCAGCCGTGGGTGGCGACGTGGGCTTCGATCGAGGTCAGGCCAGGCACCTCGGCGAGTGGGGCGAGGTCGACCGACTCCTGCCGTGGTGGGCCGGTCAACGCGAGCCGGGTGAGTCCGGTACCGGCCAAGGACGGCAGGTCGTACCCGGCGGAATCCGAGATGTCGAGCCGCCTCAGCTGAGGCAGGTCGTGGACGAAGTCGAGCCGGCCGTACCCGTCTTCGAACCGGCAGCGCAGCCAGGTCAGGTGACGCAGGTACCTGAGGGCGGGCACCAGAGCCGGGTTGTTCACCACCGCGGCGCCGTGGGCCAGCGGAGAGTCGGCGAGTACGCGATTCGCGTACTCGATCGGGTCGAACAGATCCCACACCGCGATCAGCTCGACGACGACAGCGATCTCGGCACAGCTGCGGTAACGAGCCAGCAGGTCGAGAGCGGCCGGGCCGCCGATCATCGCGGCAGCCCGGATGGTCGCTCCTGCCGTGCCGGGTGCCGGGTCGGCATCGGCCAGCAGGTCCAGGACGAACTCGCCCAGCGGTACCAGCGCGTAGGCTTCCTCGTTGCTCTTCGGCGGAATCAGGGTGCTGGCGCGGTCCTCGATCTCGTTCCGCAGCCGCTCGCTCAACACCGGTGATGTCTCCAGGCACGCCAGCGCCACCAGGTCGAGCTTCAGCCGCTCCTGCTCGTCGGCGTCCCACTGGAGGATCCCGTCCAGCAGGCGCTCGCGCTGCGCGGGATAGGCGTGACCCGCCGCCAAGACCACCACTTCGCGCCACTCGTCGAGGTGCGCGTTCGCCGTCAAGATCCCGATGTCGTCTTCTTCGACCGCCGCCTGGGCGGCGAGGTACTCCTGGAACGTCCGGTGCACGAAGTCGATGCGGCCCGGGACGGGTTCGCGCAGTACGCCGCCGCGGTCCAGCAGGTGACGGAACACCGTCCGTGGTGTCACGTCGATCTGGCCCATCGAGCGCAGTTTCGCCGCGATGCGGGCTTCGGCGTCGGCTGCCGGGACGTCCGTGTGGCCGTTGCGGACCAGCCAGTACGCCAGGTTCCGGAGTAGAACCAGTTTCTCGGTGAGGGAAAGCCGGACCACCGGTTCGATCCGGCGCTCGGTGTCCCGGCTGTCGAGCAGCATCCGCAACGCGATTTCGTACAGCTCCATGCGGCTGTCCGGCAACCGCCCGTTGCCTTCGTGGTGGAGCGCGCAGAGCAGCGCGCACATCAGGGGATTCTCGGCCAGCCGCCGCAACGCGCTCCGGGTGCCGATCGCCGCGATCAGGGCGGCACCGCGGTGTTCCGGCGCCGGCAACGCCTGGTGCCAGCGCTTGACGAACGTCCGGACGTCGCGGGGTGTCATCGGCTGGAGCCGGACCTCGGTGAATCCCTCGCCGCGCAGCCAGCCGGCGGCCACCGCGGCCGGGCGGGTGGTGACGACGAACCGGGCGCGGGGGAACGCGCCGATCAGCTCGCGAAGCCAGTCGCGCACTTCGCGGCGGCGGTCGTCCGGGACCTCGTCGAGGCCGTCGACCAGCAGCACGGCGCGGCCGCCCCGCAGGCGTCGCTGCACCCAGCCGGCCGGCATCTCGTCGGCGATGTGCCTGCCGACCTCGTCGAGGAAGTGCTCCGGGGACGGCAGCGGCGACCGGCTGAACCGGCGCAGCCGCACCAGGAACGGTTCGAGGCCCGCCCAGCCGTCGACGCTCTCCAGCTGCCGGCTCGCGCACTGGACGGCCAGCCACTGCAGCAGCGTCGTCTTGCCGGAACCCGCCTCGCCGCGCAGCAGGATTCTCGAAGTCCGCGGCAGGACGTGCTCGATCCGGTCGCCCGCCGCGACATCGTCGTCCGAGGCGACGCTCAGGCTCAGGTAGGCCACCGACAGCGGGTACAGCCGGGTCGCGTCGGTCAGGCCCGCGCCGAAGAGGGCCATGCGGTCCAGGGCCGTCACCACCTGGCGGCGGAAGTCCGCCGCGAAGTCGTCCGGGTGGCGACGTTCCGGCAACGCCGCCAGGACGTTGCGGACGGCTTCCAGGATCTCGGTCTCCCGGCGGAGCACTTCGACCAGTGCGCCCGGCTGGAACCGGGGCAGGGTGCTCGTCACCTGCACCAGGTAGGCGCAGCATTCCCTCAAGACCCGTTGGTACAGCTCGGTCGTGTCGGCCGAAAGGAGGGCGGTGACGCCGGGGACCGTGCGAAGCAGGTAGCGGTACAGGTAGGCCGCGTCGAGGTCGGTGGCGAACAGGTCGTCGTCGGTCAACGCGGCGCGTTCGAACGTCTCGTGTGCCGCGTCCACCGCTGCGGCCCGCTCGTTCTCCGGCAACGCGCGGAACTCCACGTCGAGGAACGGCAGGAGCCGGTCGGCGACGCGGGACTCCAGGTTCGTGAACAGCAGCCGGAGCTTGCGGCGGTCGTTCAGGCCGGTGAGCTGCTTCTCCACCAGTTCGAACACCTTGGCGGAGGTGTCGGCGGCGATCGGGCGGTCGCCCAGCCAGATCTTCGCCGCGGCCTTCACCACCGCTGTCGTCAACGCGATCGCCGAGGCTTCGAGGCTCACCGAGCCAAGGTTAGCCCAGCACCTCCTCCGTGGTGGCCACCTTCACCAACGGGCCGTACAGCCGCATGATGTCGAGGGCTTTCGTGTGACTCTCGTCGTCCACGCCCGCGCACGCGTCCGCGACCACGGTTACCGACACTCCCGCGTCCGCCGCCGCCAGTGCTGTCGACAGCACGCAGCAGTCGGTCGAGACCCCCGCCAGTACCAGCCGCGCGCCGCCCACCCGGGTGGCCATGCGGGCCGTCCACTTGCCGAACGTCGTCGCGTCCACTGTGGACTGTGGCTGGAACTCCGGGATCACTTGGTACAGCGGGTCGTCGGGCGGGCGCAGCGCGAACGGCCACTGCTCGTAGTACTGCTTCCACGCCCCCTCCGGGCGCGCCGGCGCGATGAACCTCGTGAACACGACGTCGTTGCCGAAGGCCGTGACCAGGCTGTGGATCCGCGGGAGTATCTCGGCGAAGCGCGGGGTGAACCATTCGCTCGCCGGGGTCGCGAAGACGTTCTGCAGGTCGATGACCGCCAGTACCGATCTCACGCCGCCTCCTGCGCACGGATGCGTTGCCGCGTCGACAACGTCACCACGAAACCGAGCGCCAGTGCCAGCAGTACGCCGAGGTTCGCGTACGCCCACGAGCCGTCGCGGCCGCCGAGGCCGAACGGTTCCAGGAGGTAGCCCTGCCACTGCAGCCAGCCCGCCGAGGTGTTCGTCACCAGGCCCCAGCCGAGCGCCGTCGCCACCACTACCAGCGCGATCGGCCCGAGGCGGACGTCGCCGTAGCGGCCGGCCGGGTCGAACAGGTCGCCCTCGGCGTAGTCGCGCCGGCGCAGCAGGACGTCCGCGAGCATCACGCCGCACCACGCCGCGACCGGGACGCCCAGCGTCACCAGGAAACCCTGGAACTGGCCGAGGAACTCGCCGCCGAAGAAGACGATGTAGATCGTGCCCGCCACCATGAGCACGCCGTCGACGAACGCCGCCACCGGGCGCGGCACGCGCAACCCCGCCGAGAGCAGCGCCAGACCCGACGAATAGATGTCCAGCACCGCGCCGCCGACCAGGCCGAGCACCGCGACGATCGCGAACGGCACCAGGAACCACAGCGGCAGCAACGTCGTCAGCGCGCCGATCGGGTCGGCCGCGATGGCCTTGCTCAGGTCCGGCGACGAGCCGGCCAGCAGCAGCCCGAACACCAGCAGCACCAGCGGCGCCACCGACGCGCCGAACGCCGTCCAGCCGACCACGCCCCGGCCCGACGACGACCGCGGCAGGTAGCGCGAGTAGTCCGCGGCCGCGTTGACCCAGCCGAGGCCGAAGCCGGTCATCAGGAACACCAGCGCGCCGACCCACTGCTGCGCCGAGCCGGACGGCAGCGCGCTCACCGCGCCCCAGTGCACGTCACCGGCCACGAGCACCACGTAGACCACCGTGAGCACGCCGGTGATCCAGGTGATCCACGTCTGCAGCTTCATGATCGCGTCGAAGCCGAGCACGCCGGCGGCGACCGTCAGCGCGGCGACCACGACCAGCGCGATCACCTTCGTCGCGGTCCCGCCGCCCCAGCCGAGGCGCTCGAAGACCGTCGACGTCGCCAGCGTCGCCAACGCCGTGAGCACGGTTTCCCAGCCGACCGTGAGCAGCCACGAGATCGCCGACGGCAGCCGGTTGCCGCGGACGCCGAACGCCGCGCGCGAGAGCAGCATCGTCGGCGCCGAGCCGCGCTTGCCGGCGATCGCGATGAACCCGCACAGCAGGAACGAGAACAGGATGCCGACGACGCCGGCGACCAGCGCCTGCCAGAACGAGATGCCGAAGCCGAGCGTGAACGAGCCGTAGCTCAGCCCCAGCACCGACACGTTCGCCCCGAACCACGGCCAGAACAGCTGGCGCGGCCGGCCGCGGCGCTCGGCGTCGTCGATCACGTCGAGGCCGTTGGTCTCCACCTTCAGGCCGCGGGTTTCGGTACCGCTCATGTCATGGCCTCCACCAGCTCGTCGATCTCAGCCCGGCGCGGTGCCGTCGCCGGGCCGCGGCGGGTCACCGAAAGCGCTGCTGCCGCGTTGGCGCGCACGGCGGCGTCGAGGAGGGTACTGCCGCGCAGCAGCTCCGCGGCCAGTACGCCGCAGTGCGTGTCGCCGGCGCCGTTGGTGTCCACGGCGTCGACCGGGAAGCCCGGCACGTCGGTGACGCGCCCGTGGTCGTGGACGCGACAGCCCTTCGCGCCGTCGCGGACGATGGCCACCTCCGGCAGCTCGCCGAGTATGTCGGCTTCGCGCGCGTTGCAGCTCAATATGTCTACAAAGGACAGTAAGTCGTGAAGGTCTCCGGGGGTGAGGTCACCGGCCAACGGGCCGGGATCGAAAAGGGTCCTCGAGCCGGACGTGTGGGGAAGCCACTCGGCGAGAGCCCTGCGATTGCTCCTATGCAACCAACTGTAGCCGGACACGTACACGACGTCTTCACTCGTTGGGAGGACGTTGGCGAGCGCGCCGGACGTCAGCCGCCCCTCGGCGCCGGTGCCGGTCGCGAAGGTGCGCTCGCCGGTCGCTTCGACGAGCGCGACGACGACGCCGGTGTCCAGCTCCGGCGTCGGTTCGTGGGCCAGTTCGACGCCTTCGTTCGCCAGCGCGGCCCGTACGAGATCGCCGAACGCGCCGGTGCCGTGGCTGCCCGCGTAGAGCACGCGCGCTCCCGAACGCGCGGCCGCGGCCATGACGTT
The DNA here is from genome assembly GCF_053605345.1 of Amycolatopsis sp. NPDC003865. NCBI lineage: Bacteria > Bacillati > Actinomycetota > Actinomycetes > Pseudonocardiales > Pseudonocardiaceae > Amycolatopsis > Amycolatopsis sp. NPDC003865. The sequence continues at coordinate 668,210 of NZ_JBSGJA010000002.1, forward strand.
GAAACCGCCGCCCGGCACCAGGTTCGTCGACGACGCCATGACATCGCCACCCGGCGGCGGCAGGGCCGGCACCACCATGACGAGGTCGAGGACGACCTGCCCGGTGTGCACCAGCCGCCCGGTCATCGGCGGCGCAGCTTGAGCAGCTCGTCGACCAGCGGGCCGAATTCGAGGCGGTTGACGGCCAGGACCGTCTCGACGACGTCGGGCCGGAAGACGCCCACGCCGTGCGCGGCGCCGAGCATCGCCCCGCAGATCGCGGCGACCGTGTCGGTGTCGCCGCCGAGCCCGGCGGCCAGCCGCAACGCCGCCGGCGGGTCGTCGCCCATGGCCTCGGCCAGCGCGAAGGCGGCCACGACGGATTCCTGCGACGCGACGGACGTGCCGATGACCCGGGCGACCGCGTCGGCGACGGCGTCCGGCGCCATGCCCCGCACCCAGCCGCGCGCCCAGTGGATCCGGGCGGCGATCTCCCCGCCGGGCGCCCAGTGGCCGCGTTCGCCGCCGACCACGGCCGCGCGCTCGCCGGCGTCGAGCGCTTCGGGCAGGCTCGCGCCGTCGATCCCGGCGGACACGGCGGCCGCGACCGCGGCGGCGGCCGCGATACCGAGGCTGGTGTTGTGCGTGACGCGCGCGGTCGCGACGACGGCGTCGACCAGCCGGTGCAGGTCCTCGGACGGCGTGGCGATGCCGACCGGCGTGACGCGCATGGCGGCGCCGTTGGTCGTGCCGGTGCGGCCGGCTTCGTCGGCCGGAACGCCGTTCTGGAGCCGGGAAAGCGCGCGTTTCGTCGACGGGCCGAGCAGGTCCGCGGAGCCGCGGCGGACCATGTCCGCTTCCCAGATGAGCAGGGCGTCGGCGAAGACGTGCGGCTCGACGGTGCCGCGGCCGTCGATGAGCAGGCGCGCCAGCAGGACGGCCTGTTCGGTGTCGTCGGTGACCGAGCCGGCGGGCATCGACGGCGCGACCGGCTGCTCGGCGACGGCGGTCAGCAGGCCGGTGACCGGCCCGTAGGCGGCGGCGATCGCGGCGCGGGACATGGACTGCGTCGGCATGCCGAGCGCGTCGCCGACGGCGAGGCCGGTGAACGCGCCGAGCGCCCGGTCCCGCGCGCTCACCGGTGTCCGAAGGTGAGGTGGAACTGGAACCGGTCGGGGTCCAGCAGGCTGACGACGCGTTCGACGAGCCGGCCTTCGGCGTCGACCGAGGTGCGCTCGGCGCGGAGGAAGAGCTCGCCGATGCCGCGGCCCAGCAGTTCGGCGGCGCGGGCGTCGAGGCGTTCGGTGCTGATCCACTGGTCGCCGCCGACGGAGATCCGCCCGGCGGCTTCGAGGGTCTTGGTGAGGGAGCCGTCGCGGAGGCCGGTCTCGGGGAGGTCGGCGAGCAGGCCGGCGGCGGGGACGGTGGCGGTTTCGAGCGAGACGCCCCGGTCGTGTTCCCGCCGCAGCCGCCGGACCGCGACGTAGGCCGTCTCGCCGAACTCCTCTTCGAGGGCCTGGTCTTCGACGGCCTCGATGCCGAGGAGCTCGGTGGTGACGGGCGCGCCGGCGTCGGCGAGGGCGCGGGCCCAGCCGATCCGCTGGTCGAGCTGGACGCCGTCGAAGGTGACGAACGAGCCGACGCCGGCCTGGGTGGAGATCAGTTCGAGCTGCTGGAGCTCGGAGAGGGCGCTGCGGACGGTGCCGCGGCTGACCTGGTACTGCAGGGCGAGCTGGTGCTCGCCGGGGAGGCGTTCGCCGTGGGCGAGGCGGCCCGAGCGGATCAGGTCGGAGAGGTCACCGACGAGCTGCTGCCGCTTGCTGTACATGTACACACCTGTACACCCGAGCGTTGTCGCAGGTCAAGCGGCGACGAGCTGCCTGGTTTCGGCTTCGACCATCTTGCCCGCCCGCTCGGCCGTCTTCCCGCCGACGACCATGATCACCGCGAAGGCGCCCACGAAGATGACGGTGCTGAGCCAGACCATGGTTTCGATGGGCAGCGTGAAGGCCCCGACGATGCGAGCGGCCGACTCGACCACGAAACCGATGCCCCAGATGACGCTGGTGCGGCGCATGATCTTTTCGAACCGCGGGGTGCCGGCGAGGCGTTCCCAAGCGGCTTCGTTTTCGGCCTTGCCGCGGGTGATGAACGGCTGGATCGTCTTGGTCATGATCGGCGCCGCGGTGAACGCGGAGGCGAGGATGACGAGCCCGGTGATGCCGCTGCCGAGCGAATCCTTGGCGATCATCATCCGGGCGTCACCGGAGACGAAGGTCAGCAGCATGCCGACGACGTTCGTGACCAGGACGACCAGCGCGAGGCCGTTGAGGGTGCGGTTCTTGGCGAACTGCTGGAGCGTCCGCGCGAGGGGGACGACGCCGCTGAGGGCGAGGCTCAGGAAGACGCTGACGCCGAGCGCGTGGAGCCCGTAGTAGACACCGATCGGGACGGCGATGTCGATCGCGAGGGACTTGAGCGGGGATCCGTTGTTCGTCATGGGAAAAGCTTGTCGCGGCGGGGGTTTGCGCAAGGATGCCGTCCGCCACGACTTGGCCCTGACAGATGTCAGGGGTTCGGGCGTCAGCCGCCGGAGTGCATGTCTTCCGCCTCGGGGACGCAGTCGTCGTCCGGGTCGTCGAGCCAGCCGTGCGGCAGCGTCACCTTGCCCGGCGATCCCTGACGTCCGCGCGGACCCGTGGCCGCCTCCGGGAAAGGCGCGTCGTGGTCGAGCTGGGCGATCAGGTCGTCCAGCTGGTCCATGCTCGACACCATCGCGAAGCCGCGGCGGAGTTCGGAGCCGACCGGGAAGCCCATCAGGTACCACGCCATGTGCTTGCGGATGTCGCGCATGGCCTTGTCGTGGCCGTCGTGCTCGACCAGCAGTTCCGTGTGGCGGCGCAGCACCTTCGCGACCTCGCCGAGGTTCGGCGGGGTCGGCAGCGGGCGGCCGGCGAAGGCCGCTTCCAGCTCGCCGAACAGCCACGGCCGGCCGAGGCAGCCGCGGCCGACGACGACGCCGTCGCAGCCCGTCTCCGCCACCATGCGCAGGGCGTCGTCCGCCGAGAAGATGTCGCCGTTGCCCAGCACCGGGATGCTCGTGACGGCTTCCTTCAGCTCCGCGATCTTCGTCCAGTCGGCCTGGCCGGAGTAGCGCTGCGCGGCGGTGCGGGCGTGGAGGCTGACGGCGGCGGCGCCCTCGGCTTCGGCGATGCGGCCGGCGTCGAGGAAGGTGCGGTGGTCGTCGTCGATGCCGATGCGGAACTTCACCGTGAACGGGACGTCGCCGGCCGCGCGAACGGACTCCCGCACGATCGCTTCGAACAGCTTCCGCTTGAACGGCAGCGCCGCCCCGCCGCCCTTGCGCGTCACCTTCGCGACCGGGCAGCCGAAGTTGGAGTCGACGTGGTCGGCGAGGCCTTCGCCGACGATGATCCGGACGGCTTCGGCCATGGTCTTCGGGTCGACGCCGTAGAGCTGCATGGACCGGGGCTTTTCGTCGGCCCCGAAGGTCATCATGTGCATGGTGCCGGGGTGCCGTTCGACGACGGCGCGGGCGGTGATCATTTCGCACACGTAGATGCCGGCGCCGTACTCCTGGCACAGCTGCCGGAAGGCGACGTTGGTGATGCCGGCCATCGGAGCGAGCACGACTGGCGGATCGACCTGGTAGGGGCCGATCTTCAGGGCGGGCTTGCTCAGGGTGGCGGTCACGTCCTCCATTGTCGCTTGTGGTGTCGATCACGTCGACCAGGGGCGGTCAAGCGACGAGGTCGTCCCAGCGGACCAGGACCGCCGTGGCCAGGACGCCGGCCACGATGATCTTGATCAGGACCGCGCCCGTGGTCAGCCCGCTCACCGACGCGAAGTCCATCAGCACGCTCGCCACGAACGCCCCCGCCAGCACCTTCGCGCCCCAGCGCCGCTTGAAGCCCAGCGCCAGCACCGCGACCAGCTGGATCGCCGCCGCGAACGCCGACAGGACCAGCCACGGCGAGGGGTCGGGGTCGTTCGCCAGCACCCTGATCCCGGCGATCAGGAGCACCAGCGTGCCCAGGCCGAAGACGACCAGCATCACCGGCAGGAAGATCCGGCCGGCCCCGACGGGGGTGGCGCGATCCGGCACGCGGCGACGGGGCACGGCGACCCTCCGCTCGACTCGGGAACCTTCCACCGTGCCCGACCGCGCGGCGGGCACCCACGGTGCTTTTGCCGACATAGGGTTCCGGCATGACCGACAAGCCCCTGCGCTGGGGAATCATGGGCACCGGCGGCATCGCCGGGGCCTTCGCGGAAGACCTGAAGCTGACCGGCTCCGGCGTCGTCACGGCCGTCGGGTCGCGAACGGCCGAAAGCGCCGACCGGTTCGCCGGCCAACGCGGCATCGCCACCCGGCACGGCAGCTACGAAGCCCTCGCGAACGACCCGGACGTCGACGTCGTCTACGTCGCCACGCCGCACCCCATGCACCACGGCAACGCCCGGCTCGCGCTCGAAGCCGGCAAGCCCGTGCTCGTCGAAAAGCCGTTCACCATGAACGCCGAAGAGGCGCGGGACCTCGTCGCGCTGGCGAAGGAGCGGAACCTCTTCCTCATGGAAGCCATGTGGACGCGCTTCCTGCCGCACGTCCGGCGCATCCGGGAGCTGCTGCCGAGCCTCGGCGACGTCGTCACCGTCGCCGCCGACCACGGGCAGTGGTTCGCCGAAGACCCCGCCTTCCGGCTCTTCGCGCCCGAACTCGGCGGTGGCGCCCTGCTCGACCTGGGGATCTACCCCGTCTCGTTCGCCTCGATGGTCCTCGGCACGCCCGACCGCGTCGCCGCCATGGCGACGCCCGCCTTCACCGGCGTCGACGCGCAGATGTCGATGCTGTTCGGCTACCCGAACGGGGCGCAGGCGGTGCTGAACTGCACGTTGAGCGCGGTTTCGCCGACCACCGCGGTCATCGTCGGCACGGACGCGCGCATCGAGGTCGACGGGCCGTTCTACGCACCCGCGTCCTTCACGCTCGTCCCGCGCGACGGCGACCGGATCCGCCACGAGTACGTCGACGAAGGCCGTGGCCTGCGGCACCAGGCCGACGAGGTCGCGCGGCGGCTGGCGGCCGGCGAGACCGAAAGCCCGCTCATGCCGCTCGCCGAGACCGTCTCGATCATGACGACCATGGACCGGGTACTCACCGCGGTTGAGTAGTGCTACGGATCCGCTGGTGGGCCGTTGTGGGCGACTCTGTCCGGTATGACCACCGAAGCAGATGTGCTCCTCCGGCTCGCCGGCGAGATCGACGACTTGGGGCGTCGTCTCGCCGTGGTGGGCTCCGAACTCCGTTCCGTGCGTGCCGAGCAGCCGAAAGCCGCCGAACCGCAGGCTGAGCGGCCGCGGCAGGCCGTGCCGCCGCAGCCCCAGCCGCAACCCCAGCCCTGGCCGCAGCCGCCGCAGATGCCGCCGCCGTGGCCGCAGAACCCTTGGCAGCCGCCCCGGCCGCAGTACGTCCCGCCGCCGTCGCCCTACCTGCCGCCTCCGCCGCGCCCGACGCTGGGGGAAAAGCTCGGCAAGGAAGGCGCCGGCAGCCGCGTCCTGGCCTGGGTCGGCGGTGGCGTCACGCTGCTCGGCGTCGTCCTGCTGCTCGTGCTGGCCGTCCAGCGGGGCTGGCTCGGGCCGCTGCCGCGCGTGCTCGTCGGGGCCGCGTTCGGGCTCGCGCTGACCGGGGCCGGCGTCTGGCTGCACCGCAAGCCCGCCGGCCGCACCGGGGCCTTCGCCCTCGCCTGGACCGGCATCGCGACGCTCTACCTCGACGCCGTCGCCGCGACGACGCTCTACGACTTCCTGCCGGTCCTCGCCGGGCTCGCCGTGGGCCTGGCGGTCGCCGTCGGCGGGCTGCTCGTGGCCGTGCGGTGGGAGTCGCCGCTGCTGGCTTCCGTCGTCGTTCTCGGCTGTGCGGTCTGCGCGCCGATGATCACCCGCGGCTTCACGCCCGAACTCGTCGCGTTCCTGCTGATGGTCCAGCTCGCGACGGTGCCGGCGCAGCTGCGCCGCGACTGGTCCTCGCTGACGCTCGCCGCCGGCGTGCCGCCGCTGTTCGCCTCCGTCGTCAGCACCGCGGTCGTGCACAGCAGCTGGGCGAACACCGGCGCGGCGCTCGGCGCGGGGCTCGTCGGCGTCACGCTCGCGCTCATCGTCCTGCGCCGCCGCGAAAACGACCCCGCCGCGCTTTCCCTGCTGGCGACGGCGATCCTGCCGGCGCTGGTCGCGGCCGTGCTGCTGCCGAAGGCCCAGGCGGTGCCCGTCGCGGCCGGTGCCGGGGTCGTCCTCCTCGGCGTGTGGGCGGCGCGCCGCTGGTGGCCGGGTATCGCCGGGCAGCTGGCCGGGCTCGGCGGGCTGCTGGCGATCCTGCAGGCGACCGTCACGCAGTTCGACGGCCCGGCCCGCGCCGGCGTGCTGCTCGGCGAGGCGCTGCTGCTGGTGGTGGCCGCGCTGGGCGGGCGCAACAAGGTCGCGTTGGGCGCCGCGCTCGGCTTCGCCACGATCGGCGGCGTGATCGGCGTCTGCTTCGACGTCACCCCGGTTCTGCTGATGGTGCACCGGATCCGGCCGGCCGGTGACGTCGCCGGCGCGCTCGCGGTCGCCGCGCTGCTGCTCGCGGTTTCGGTCGCGCTGCCGTGGGCGGCCCTGCGCCTCGAGGTCTTCCGCGGGCCGGCCGACGACCTGCCGATCTGGCTCGTCGCCGGGGTTTCCGCGCTGTACGGCGCCGCCGGGGTCGTGCTGTGCGGGTCGCTGCTGGCGGTTCCCGGCCGCACCGGTTTCCTGCTCGGCCACGCGCTGATCACGGTGTCCTGGACGATCGCGGCGCTGGTGCTGCTCCTGCGCGGCATCGACGTCGTCGCGCTGCGCGTGATCGGGCTGGTCCTGGTCGGCGCCGCCGTGCTGAAGCTGGTGCTGTTCGACCTGGCGACGCTGGACGGCCTCGCGCGCGTCGGCGCGTTCCTCGGTGCGGGACTGGTGCTGCTCGCGGCCGGGACGCGGTACGCGCGGCGGGTCGCTTCGCGCTGACGCGGAAGAATTGTCGTACCCCTGTGGTTACCTGGGTCACAGCCCGACGACCAGGGGGATCGACCGATGACCCAACCTAAGCTCGCCGACCGGTCCGCGGAGCGGATCGGCTGGCTGACCACCGTCACGCCGAAGGGGCGGCCCGCGCCGCGACCGGTGTGGTTCGTGCTGGACGGCGACGACATCGTGGTGTTCAGCAAGCCGGACACCGCGAAGCTGCGGCACATCGAGGCCAACCCCGAGGTGAGCTTTCACCTCAACGGCAACGAAAGCGGCGGCGCGATCCTCGTCGTGAACGGCAAGGCGCGCGTCGAAGAGGGGAAGGCGTCGGAGGCGCCCGGCTACCTCGACAAGTACGGCCCGGCGTACGCCGCCATCGGGTTCGAGACGCCCGAGGCCTTCGACGCCGAGTACTCCGTCCGCATCCGCGTGGTGCCCGACCGCACCTGGGGGTGGTGAGTATCAGTCCACAGTAGACAACTCAATACGCATGACCACGCGTCGCGGCGTGGGGTGGCTGACTTCGGTGAACCCGGCGTCGGCGAACACCTGACGAGCGCCGACGTGCAGTTCGCCCCACGTGATCTCCTTGCCCGGCTGGGTGATCATCGGGTACGCCTCGAGCGCGCGCACCGCGTTCGCGGGCGAACCCGATCGTCGCCTCGGCCAGGGGGTAGGTGAGGCCACGGCCGCGGTAGCCCTTGCGGACGGCGAAGCACGTCACGGCCCAGACGCCGTCGTCGTCCTTGTCTTCGGCGCGGCCGCTCCACGGCACGCGCGAGCCGCGCAGCTTGGGGTAGGCGGTCCGCGGCTCGACGGCGACCCAGCCGGCCGGCTCGCCGTCGACGTACGCGACGAGCCCGCTCGTGGGGGCGTCCCGGTCACCGCAGCCCGCTTGGCCGCGCAGCATGGCGGTCCGCTGCTCCTGCGTGGAGTCGCGCCAGATCCAGCCGGCGACCTTGAACCGCTGGCACTGGCAGCGGGCGGGGTAGTCGGCGGTGCCGAAGATCGCGACGAGGTCCTCCCAGGACGCTTCGTTGGCCGGGATGACCTTGACGTCGGCCGTCGCGCAGGTGTCGGTCATGGTCGCGCAGCCTACGATCGGTTCCGGACGATCCACTGCCGGAATCGAGAATCGCCATGGCGGACGACACGAGCCCGACGGCACGGGCGCTGCGCACGCTGGAGCTCCTGCAGGCCGGTCCGGGCATCACCGCCGAGCGGCTCGCCGGCAAGCTCGGCGTGTCCGAACGTGCCGCCCGGCGCTACGTCGGCATCCTGCGCGAGGCCGGGATCCCGGTCGTCGCCACCCGCGGGCCGTACGGCGGCTACCGGGTCGGGCGGGGGCTGCGGCTGCCGCCGTTGACCTTCAGCCCGGCCGAGGCGCTCGGCCTGGTCATGGCCGTGCTCGACGGGCACCACGACGCCCGGGACGCCGCCACCCTGGTCGGCGGCGCGCTCGGCAAGATCGTGCAGGCCCTCCCGGAGCCGGTCGCCGCGCAGGCCGAAGCCGTCCGGCGGACCGCCGCGCCCGCCCCGGACGCCGCTACCGCGCGGCCTGACCCCGGCACCACGGCGGCCCTCGTTCACGCGTGCGCCGACCACCGGCGCGTCCGGCTCGGCTACCGCTCCGAGGCGGGCAAGGAGTGGGACGGTGAGGTCGACCCCTGGGCGGTCGTCGTCCGCCACGGCCGGTGGTACCTGCTGTGCCGCACCCACCCGAAGGGCGTGCTGCGGGCGTACCGGATCGACCGCGTGCGCGGCGTCGCGATCGGCGACGACACGTTCGAGCCGCCTCGGGACCTCGACCCCGTCACGGCGGTCGAGGACCACCTGGCGGTCGGCTGGGAGTACGACGTCGAAGTCGTGATCGACGCGCCGCTCGACCGCGTGGGCCGGTGCCTGCCGCGCGCCGTCGGCAGGCTCGAGCGCGTCGACGACGGGACGACCAGGCTGACCGGCAGTACCAGCAACCCCGCGTGGTACGCCGAGCAGCTCGCCCGGATCCCGGCGCCGTTCCGGATCGTGCGGTGCCCGGAGGTCCGGGAGGCCGTCCGCGCTCTCGGGCAGCGCCTGCTGGCCGCCGCCGGCGAACGGTGAACCGCGCAAAACCCGCGTATCGTCTTCCCGTGGCGGAACACACCGGCGAGACCCGCAACGAGAAGCTGCAGCGCAACATCGGCGAGCTGCTGCAGGAGCTGCGCGTCGCGCAGGCCGGCGTGCAGATCCTCTTCGGCTTCCTGCTTTCGGTCGTGTTCACCGACCGCTTCCACGACGCCAGCGGGTTCGAAAAGTCGTTGCACCTGTCCGCGGTGGCGCTCGCGGTGGCCGCGACGGCGCTGCTGACCGCGCCCGCGGCGTGGCACCGCCTGCTGTTCCGCACCGGGAGCCGGGAGCGGATCCTGACCGTCGGCAACCGCCTGGTGCTGGTCGGCCTGGTCTGCCTGGCCCTGGCGATCACGTCGACGGTCGCGCTGATCGCCAAGGTGGTCTACGGCGAGATCGCGATGATCGTGATGGGCGTGCTCTGCGTGCTGATCTTCGGGATCCTCTGGTTCGTCATGCCGCTGCGGCTGAACCCGGAGAACGGCGATCAGCCGACCGGACCGCCCAAGTAGAGCGTGTCCTCCTGCACGAAGCAGAGCGGGTTGCCGAAGGGGTCGTCGGCGTAGAAGGACCGTTCACCCCAGAACTGCGTCTCGATGGCGTCGTCGAGCCAGCGCGGCCCGGCGGCGCGCACCCGCCCGAACGTCTCCTCGACGTCGTCGACCGCCAGGTAGACGATCCGCGGATCCTTGCGCGGCCGCGGTTCGCGGTGTTCGACCGGCGCCTCGACGCAGGCGAGCACCACGCCACCGCAGGTGAAGTAGTGCCGGTTGACCGCGATCCGCTCGCCGGGATCGCCGAAGACGGCGGCGTAGAAGGCGACCGCGACCTCGATGTCGTCGACGGGCTGGATCAGCCGGAAGACCCGCATGCGCGCACAGTACCGCTGTTCATCCCGTGTTCGGCAGCAGTTGCCGGGACGGTCGGGCGGCGCCCGTAGCTTCCCGCCCGTGACTGACACTTCTCGCCGGACCTTCCTCCTCGGCGCTCCGGCCGTCGCCGCGGCGGCGACCCTGCCGGGCGTCCTCGGCGCGCCGGCCGCCCAAGCTCAGGGCGAGCACCGCCCCGACGCCGAAGATCCGCGTTTCACGCTCGTGGTCATGCCGGACACGCAGTACCTGTTCGACGAGGACCGCGGTGACGCGGCCCCGCTGGACGCTTCGCTGCGGTACGTCCTCGACGAGGCCGACGACAACGTTGTCTTCCTCGCTCACCTCGGAGATCTCACGCAGAACGGCCGGGTGGACGAGTTCGCCCGCATCAGCAGGTCGTTCCAGGCCCTCGACCGCCGCCGGTTCCCGTACAGCACGCTCGCGGGCAACCACGACATCGACGGTTCGAAGGACGACCAGCGCGGCCCGTCGCCGTACCTGGACGCGTTCGGCCCGCAGCGCCAGCGCAACTCGCCGACGTTCCGCGGCGCCTCGAAGGACGGCTACAACACCTTCCACGTCTTCCGCGGCGGGGGCCGCGACTGGCTGCTGCTGGCGCTGGACTGGCGGCCCTCGGCCGGCGGGCTGAACTGGGCGAAGCAGGTCCTCGCGCAGCACCCGGCGTTGCCCGCGATCCTCACCATCCACGAGCTCGTCTGGGCCGACGACGACGCCCAGGCGCAGTTCTCCACCTTCGGCGAGCTGGTCTGGAAGGAACTTGTCGACGGCAACGACCAGATCTTCCTGACGCTGAACGGCCACTACTGGCCGACCGGGCGCACGGTCCGCAAGAACGCCGCCGGGCACGACGTCCACGTCCACATCGCCAACTACCAGGACCGCTACTACGGCGGCAGCGCGATGGTCCGGCTCTACCAGTTCGACCTGGCGCGCGGCGTCATCGACGTCCGGACGTTCTCGCCGTGGCTCGCCGCGCAGGACCACCTCAGCGAGATGCAACAGGTCGAGGTCGAACGCAGCGGCACCGCCGACTACTTCAGCCTGGAGATCGACTTCGCCGAGCGCTTCAAGGGCTTCGCGCCGGTGCCGGTGCCGCCGGGACGTCCGGCGAAGCAGCAGCTGGTGCCGGGCACGGTCGCCTACTGGCGCTTCGAAGGCGGCCAGGACGGCAAGCCGGTGCCCGCCGACGTCGTCGTGCGCGACCAGACCGGGCGCGGCAACGACCTCACCCGCGTCACCGCGCCTGGCAGCGGCCCGGACGCGCTGAAGTTCTCGAGCGAGTTCTCGCCGCGGCAGCCGTCGCGGGCGAGCCTGCGGTTCGACGGCGGCCGCGACCCGAGCCGGGGCGCGTACCTGCGCACGGTCGACGCGGCGCCGATGAACAAGCTGAAGTTCGAACGCGGCTACACCGTCGAGGCGTTCTTCCGGCTGCCGGCGAACTTCAAGGACGGCCACCACGGCTGGTGCGGCCTGTTCGCCCGCGAGGGCAGCGGCGCCGCCGCGGGCAAGACCGGCGACGACCCGAAGGAATCGGCGGCCACACTGTCCCTTTCGGACGGTGGCGAGCTGCAGTGGGCGGTGTTCCCGCTCAACCAGGACCGGATCTCGACGAACTGGGGCCACGAGCTGCCGGTCGAGAAGTGGTGGCACGTCGCGGTGGTCAACGACGGGCGGCGCACGGTCGTGTACGTCGACGGCTGTCCGGTGGTCCGGAACCCGGCCACGCCGGCGATCGGGCTCGCGAACCCGGGCGGGTCGTGGCTGGTCGGCGCGTCGTCGTACGAGGGCAAGGTGGACCGGAGCTTCGCCGGTTTGCTGGGCGATGTGCGGGTGGCCGACCGGCCGCTGAACCCGCGTGAATTCATGCTGGGCTGAGGGCCTTGACAGCGGGTGGACAATAAAAAATCGACGTGCCTTCCGAATTCACAAGAAGGCCCATCGAATGTTCCGCAAGTCTAACCGCTGTGAGGGGAATTTGTCAAATCAGGGGTACGACGAGGAATTGCGGGCGGAGCGCGCGTACGTCGAAGGGCTGTACGCGCGCCTCGACCGTGAACGTGACGAAGCGCGCGCCCGCTACCGCTCCGCGTTGGGGGAACCGGGCACCACGCTGGTGGAGCGGGACGCGGACGTGCGCGTCCGGGCGCGCGAAGCGGTCCGGCTGAACGTCGCCGACAACGGGCTCTGCTTCGGCAGGCTGGACGCCCTTTCGGGCGAAACCAGCTACATCGGCCGGCTCGGGCTCTTCGACGGCGAAAACGACTACGAACCGCTTCTGCTGGATTGGCGGGCGCCGGCGGCGCGCCCGTTCTACGTCGCCACCGCGGCGACGCCGGAAAACACGCGGCGCCGCCGCCAGTTCCACACCGTGGGGCGGAACGTCGTCGATTTCACCGACGAGGTGCTCGGCCGGCCCGGTGACCACGAACGCGGGGACGCGGCGTTGCTGGCGGCCGTCAACGCGCCGCGCGGCGAGGGCATGCGGGACATCGTCGCCACGATCCAGGCCGAGCAGGACGAGATCATCCGGCTCGACCACCCGGGCGTGCTCGTCGTGGAGGGCGGGCCGGGCACCGGCAAGACCGCCGTCGCACTGCACCGCGTCGCCTACCTGCTGTACACGCGGCGCGAGCGGATGTCGCGCAGCGGCGTGCTGGTGGTCGGGCCGAGCCCGCTGTTCCTGGACCACATCGGCCGGGTGCTGCCGTCGCTCGGCGAGTCGGACGTCGTCTTCCGCACCACCGGCGACCTCGTCCCCGGACTGCGCGTGACCGCCGAGGACACGCCGGAAGCCGCGCGGCTCAAGGGCTCGCTCGAGATCCTCGACGTGCTGGAGGCGGCGGTCGCCGACCGGCAGAAGGTGCCCGACGAACCGGTCCCGGTCGAGCTGGCCGACGTCACCGTCGAGCTCGACGCGGGCATCGCGGGCGAGGCCCGGCTGGAGGCGCGCCGGTCGGGGCTGCCGCACAACGAGGCCCGCGCGGTCTTCCGCGAGCACGTCGTGGCGGCACTCGCCGAGCGGGCCGCCGCGCGCATCGGCGAGGGCTGGCTGACCAGCGAGGACCGCGGCGCGTGGACCGAACTGCGCGCCGACGTCCTCGACGAGCTGGCCACCCACGTTGGCCTCGACGCCGCGCTTTCCGCGCTGTGGCCGGAGCTGACGCCGGAGACGCTGCTGGCGCCGCTGTACATGTCGCCGCGCCGGCTCGAGGCCGCGGGGGCGGACCCCGCGCTGTTGCGCGCGGACGGCGCCGCGTGGACGGTTTCCGACGTGCCGTTGCTCGACGAGCTGGTCGACCTGCTCGGCCACGACGACTCCGCCGAACGCGCCGCGGCCCGCCGGCGGGCGCGGGAGGACGCCGAGTACGCCGAAGGCGTCATGGACCTGATCAAGCTCGACCGCGAGGAACTGGACGAAGACCTCGGCCTGGTCGCCACCGACCTGCTCTACGCCGAAGACCTGGCCGGCCGGTTCGTCGAGCGCGACACGCGTGACCTCGCCGAACGCGCGGCCGCCGACCGCGACTGGACGTACGGTCACGTCGTCGTCGACGAGGCACAGGAACTGTCCGAAATGGACTGGCGGGTGCTGATGCGGCGGTGCCCGAGCCGGTCGTTCACGATCGTCGGCGACCTGGCGCAGCGGCGCAGCCCGGCCGGGGCGACGGCGTGGGGACCGGTGCTGGCCCCGTACGTCGCCGACCGGTGGGTGTACCGGGAGCTGACCGTCAACTACCGGACCCCGGCCGAGATCATGACCGTCGCCGGTGCGCTCCTCGCGGAGTTCGCGCCGGACACGCGGCCGCCGGAATCGGTGCGCGCGTGCGGGATCCGGCCGTGGTCGCGGCGGATCGCCGACGGCGAACTGCAAGCCGCCATCGACGATTTCGAACGCGCCGAAGCCGGACGCGAAGGCACCAGCGTCGTCATCGGCCCGCCGGGCGTACCCGGCACGGTCGCGCCGTCGGCGGCCAAGGGCCTGGAGTTCGACGCCGTCCTCGTCGTCGAGCCCGAGCGGATCCTGGCCGGAGGCGCGCGGGGCGCGGCCGAGCTGTACGTCGCGCTCACCCGCGCCACGCAGCGCCTCGGTGTGCTGCACCGGGATCCGCTCCCGCCGGTGCTGGCCGGGCTCGCCGAAGCGGGCGCGCCCGTGCGCGCCGGGCACCGCCGGTTCCTGTAGCGGCCTCGTGAGTGTGAAACAGGGTTCTAACCCTGTTTCACACTCACGAGCGGCTACGCCGTGAGCCGGCCCCAGGCGTAGTTCTGCTTGGCCAGCTTGAGGTAGACGAACAGCTCGGTCCCGGAGACGCCGTCGATCTTGCGGATCTCCTCGCCGAGCACTTCGAGCATGTGGTCGTCGTCCCGGCAGACGAGCTCGGCCAGCAGGTCGTAGCGCCCGGCGCACAGCACGACGTAGTGCACGTGCGCGAGCTCGGACAGCTTGTCCGCCACCTCGCGCGGATCAGCGCCGTCGACGCTGATCCCGACCATCGCCTGACGCGTCAGATCGACGTTGACCGGGTCGGTCACCGCCACGATCTGCATGAGGTCGTCGCGCAGCAGCCGCTGCACGCGCTGGCGGACGGCTCCCTCCGAAAGCCCCACCGCCTTCGCGAGCGCGGTGAACGACGCGCGGCCGTCCTGCTGCAGCAGGGCGATGAGCGATCTGTCCGTGTTGTCCAGTCCGCGCGCACGTGAATCGTCACCCATGCCGTCCCTCCCTGTGTTTCGGCATGTGATTTGTCAAGTGCGCAGCGTATCGAGACCTGACCAGAAAGCGAGACCCCCGCGCCAGCTTCACGTGATCCGGCGCGAGGATCGGGATTTGCCGAGGATTCGGTGGCTGAGGGCGAAACTCACGAGTCATTCCGAGGCGGTTTTGTGCGCCCGCGCACAGCCGGGCCCCCTCACGGGGCCGCGGCGGGTACCGTCTGGCGGCTTTGCCGTCTCCCGCAACCCCAGGAGGACCGACGAAATGACCGTGGCACTCGCTCCCGCCGTCCCGGAAAAGGGACTGCGCGGTGGCGCGCTGGGCATGGTGTCGTCGATGGTCATCGGGATGTCGTCGACGGCGCCGGCGTACTCGATCGCGGCCACGCTCGGCCTGATCGTGCTGGCCGGCGCCGGCTTCAAGGCGGCCGCGTTCGTGCTGCTGTCGTTCGTCCCGGTGCTGTTCGTGGCGTTCGCGTTCCGCGAGCTCAACACCGCGGAACCCGACTGCGGCACCAACTTCACGTGGGCGGCCCGCGCGTTCGGCGCGCACGCGGGGTGGTTCACCGGCTGGGTCGTCACGGTCGCCCAGCTGCTGGTGATGAGCAGCCAGTCCGCGCTGACCGGCCGGTACACGCTGCTGCTGTTCGGCGCTTCGGGCGCGGCGGACAACCGGTGGGTCACGACGGCGATCGGCGCCGCGTGGCTGCTGGTGCTGTGCTGGCTGTGCTACCGCGGCATCGAGGTGTCCGCGCGGCTGCAGTGGATCCTGCTCGGCGTCGAACTCGCCGTCCTGGTGCTCTTCTCGGTCGTCGCGCTCGTCCGCGTCTTCGACGGCACGGCCGGGCCGCAGGCGTCGGTGCCACGCCTGGACTGGCTGTGGCCGGGCGGGGTCGGCGCGGGCACGGCGGTGTCGGCGGTGCTGCTGGCCGTGTTCATCTACTGGGGCTGGGAAAGCTCGCTGTCGGTCAACGAGGAGTCCGCCGACCCGCGCCGCGCGCCGGGCCGGGCCGCCGTGCTCTCGACCGTGCTGCTGGTGCTGAACTACCTGCTCGTCACGGTCGCCGCGCTCGCCTTCGCCGGTGTCGGCACCGAGGGGATCGGCCTGGGGAACGAGGCCAACTCGGACGACGTCCTCGCCGGCCTCGGCGGCGCCGTGTTCGGTGACGGCGCCACCGGCGAGGTGCTGGGCGTGCTGCTGATCGTCTCGGTGCTCACCAGCGGTGCGGCCACCAGCCAGGCGACGATCATGCCCGCGGCGCGCACGACGTTGTCGATGGCCAGTCATGGCGCGCTGCCTCGCGTTTTCGGCCGGGTGCACCCGAGGTTCCGGACGCCGTCGGTGGCCACCTGGACGTTCGGGCTCGTGTCGTTGGCGGTGTACGTGCTTCTCGCGCTGATCAGCGACAACGTGCTGGCGGACTCCGTCGACGCGGTCGGGCTGACCATCGCGATCGAGTACACGATGACGGCGCTGGCCTGCGTCTGGGTGTTCCGCCGGACGCTTTTCGCGAGCGTGCGCAACTTCGTGCTGCGCGGCTTGCTGCCGTTCGCGGGTGGGGTGTTCTTCCTGGCCGTGCTGGTGTTCGCGCTGGTGGAGTACGCGAAGCCGGACGCGGGCGAGACGACGGTGTTCGGCATCGGCGGGGTCGCGGTGATCGGTGTGGTGTCGATCGTGCTCGGCGTGCCGCTGATGTTCGCGGTGCACCGCGCGTGCCGTGACTTCTTCGCCGGCCGCCGCCTGCCGCGCGGGGTGGTGCGGCGCGGCGGCGACGTCATCGAGCCGGTCTAGAACCAGGTGTCCAGCGCGGTTTCCAGGGAACCCTCGCCCGCCCACGCGATGACGCCGTCGGGACGCAGGAGCAGCGGGCCGGTGTTGGTCACCCGGACCACGTCGACGCGCGGTTCGGTCACCGGCTCGGTCGTGAGCAGGAGACCGCGGCCGGTGCGGGTGTGCTCGTGCAGGCGGGACGTGCGGCCGTGCGCATCGACGATTTCGACGTCCGGGCAGTGTTCGCCGGCCGGCTTCCCGGCGGGGTAAGGGAAGTCGTAGCGGGTGGTGACCCCGGACAGGAGGTCCGCGAAGTACTTGTTCGCTTCGGGCAGGTCCATGACTTCGGCGACGATCTCGCGCAGGGCGTCGACGTGCGGGCCGGGCGCCAGCAATGCCGACTGCGCTCGCGTGTTGCGTAGCACCGCTTCGCCCGCCGGGTGCCTTTCGCGCGTGTACGTGTCGAGGAACGCTTCGGGCTTGTCGCCGCGGAGGACGGCACCGAGCTTCCAGCCCAGGTTGAGTGCGTCGAGCAGGCCGAGGTTGAGGCCCTGGCCGCCGCTGGGCGAGTGCACGTGTGCCGCGTCGCCGGCGAGGAGGACGCGCCCGCGGCGGTAGTCGTCGACCTGCCGGGCTTGGTCGCCGAACCGCCGTTGCTCGCGGAACTCCTCGACGACGACGTCCGCGCCGGTGATCCGCCGGATGCTCTCGGCGAACTCGCCCGCGGTGAACGGCTCCGGGCTCGAGGCGGGTTCGGTGATCCCGACCATGCTGCCGCCGTGCAGGAAAGCGCCCCCGGCGTACCGCCCGGTCGGCGGGACGGCCCCGGCGAACCGCGCCTGCCCGGCGACTGTGCGCAGCAGCGCGGGCGTGCCGGGGAAGGCGAAGCCGGCCAGTTTCCGGACCGCGCTGCGGCCGCCGTCGCAGCCGACGACGTACCGCGCGCGCCAGGTCCTCCCGGCCGTCACGGTGACACCATCCACATCGGACTCCAGTGCGGTGACCTCGTGCCCGCGCAGCACCCGGACGCCTTCGGCGTGCTTCGCGAGCACGCGTTCCAGCTCCGGCTGCCAGATGTTGGTCCGCGGGCGGTCTTCCCGGGGTTCGATCTTGAAGATGCTCGCGAAGTGGCCGCGGGTGGTGCCGTGGTCGCGCGCGAGGTCCTTCGTGCCTTCGACGTCGGCCTCGGCGAGTTGGTCGCCGAGGCCGCGTCGCCAGAGCGCTTCGGTCGCCAGCGCGCCCAAACCGCGGGCTTTCGGCTCTTCGGACGGCTCGGTCAATCGCTCCAGGACCAGCGGTTCGGCACCGGCCAGCTTGAGTTCGGCCGCGAGGAACAGGCCCACCGGGCCCGCGCCCACGACGATCACATCGGCGTCCATGATCCCCCTTAACTTGTTAAGGACTAGGCTGGCCTTAACAAGTTAAATCGTCAAGGAGGAGCATGTCGCTGGACGTCGACGGCGCGGTGCGCGTCGCGCTTCGCCTGCTCGAAGCCGAGGGGCTGGACAAGCTGACCGTCCGGCGGCTGGCCACCGAGCTGGGCGTCAAGGCGCCCGCGTTGTACTGGCACTTCCGCAGCAAGCGCGCGCTGCTCGACCACATGACGGACGCGATCGTCGCGCCGGTCGTCGCCGGGCTGCCGACGCCGGGGCCGTGGCTCGACTGGCTCGAACGCGCGGGATTCGCGCTGCACACGGCGTTGCTCGCGCACCGCGACGGCGCCCGCGTCGCGCTGGGCGCGGACCTGATCGTGGCCCGCGCGCTCGGCGAGCTGGTCGAGCGCGCGGTCGGCGTGCTGCACGACGCGGGCTTCCCGCTCGGGGAGGCTACCCGCGCGGCCGGGGTGCTGGTGCACTTCGTGCTCGGCCGGGCCGTCGAGGACCAGACGCGGCCGTCCCCCGACGAGGAGGCGGCGCTGATCGAATCCGGTGCGTTCCCGTTCCCGCTGATGGCACGGGGTCTGCGCGAGCGCGCCGGGGCGACGGTCGAGGACGACTTCGGGTACGCGCTCGGCGTGCTGCTCGCCGGGCTGGCGGCGGCTAACCGAGGTCGCGGCGGCTGAGGTCCTCCTCGGTCTCGCGGCGCACGAGCAGCGTCGCGACGCCGTCCTTGACGCCGACCAGCGGCGGCCGGCCGACCTGGTTGTAGTTCGACGCCAGCGAGTGGTGGTACGCGCCGGTGCACGGGACGGCCAGGAGGTCGCCGGCGTGCAGGTCGCCGGGCAGGCTGATGCCGTCGGCGAGGACGTCGCCGGATTCGCAGTGCCGCCCGACGACGGTCATCGGGACGCGCTTTTCGCTGGAGCGGCGCCCGACCAGCCGCGTCGTGTACCGGGCGCCGTAGAGCGACGGGCGGGCGTTGTCGCTCATGCCGCCGTCGACCGCGACGAACGTGCGGCTGCCGCGCTTGACCGCGCACACGCGGTACACCGTGATCCCGGCCGGCCCGACGATCGCCCGGCCCGGCTCGATGGTCAGCCGGGGCACCGGGAAGCCGTGTGCCGCGCACTCGTAGGCGAGGGCCACGCGCAGCCGCCGCGAGTAGCCGCCGAGGTCGAACGCGGGCTCGCCGCCGAAGTACGGCACGGCGTGCCCGCCGCCGAGGTCGAGCTCCCGCAGCGTGACGCCGTGGGTGTCACGGATCCGGACGAGCACCGCGGCCATCCGCCGCGCGGCGGCCTCGTACCGGTCGACTCTGGTCACCTGGGAGCCGATGTGGCAGTGCAGGCCAACGAGCCGCAATCCGGGTTGCGCCGTTATGGCCGCGGTTGCGGCGTCGACGTTGTCGGGAACGCCGTCGAGCAGGGAGAAGCCGAACTTCTGGCCTTCGGTGCCGGTGCTGATCGAAGCGTGCGCCCCGGCCGCGACCCCGGGCGTCACGCGGATCATCACCTGCTGCGCGCCGTGCGCGAGCGAGCCGAGCTGCTCGATCTCGTCGAGCGAGTCGACGACGATCCGCCGGACGCCGTACTCGAGAGCGGCCTTGAGGTCTTCGGGCGTCTTCGCGTTGCCGTGCAGCAACATGCGCTCGGCGGGGAAGCCGACAGCGCGCGCGACGGCGATCTCGCCCGCGGAGCAGGTGTCGAGCGACAACCCCTCTTCGGCGACCCAACGCAGCACGGACCGCGTACAGAGCGCCTTGCTCGCGTACGCGACTTCGACGTCCGGCAGCGCTTCGCGGTACTCGCGGGCGGTGTCGCGGACCTGCTGCTCGTCGAGGAGGTAGGACGGCGTCCCGAAGCGGGCGGCGAGGTGGCTGACCTTCGCGCCGGCGAAGAGGAGCTCACCGTCTTCGCCGAGTCGGGTGCTTCGCGGCCAGACTCCTGGCTCGAGGTGGTCGGCGGCTTCGCAGCCGAGGCTGGGAAGAAGCTCGCTGAGCGTCACGGGTGCCTCCGGGCATCGCGGCGGATCGGACTTGGCCAGGACACCGCTCTTCACGCTTCCGGTGGTCTCTCGTGAATGCCGTCCTGACGGGTTTCCGCCGGCCGCTGACGCGCTGTTAACGCGTGAGTAACTTCGGCCACACCCCAGTTGACCTGCGAAGAGCTGAATCTCCGCGCCGGACGGCGTCACACCGGGCATGGTTACCGACACGATGGAAGAGACCTCCCGGGAGACGGTCGAGCTGGCGTTCCTCGCGGCCGTCCAGTTCCTCTCGCCACGGCAACGCTGGAGACAACACCCGCTTCGGTGAGTAGCTCGCTTCAGCGGGCGCGGGTGGAGTCGAAGGAACAGCTGCCTTCGCGGCGTGTGCCTTCGAGCAGCGAAGAGCGCGAAGTGACGTACCTCCGCCACGACGGCGAGTTCCGGGCGTTCGGGCTGCGCGAGACGCTCTAGGACAGCCCCCACGAGGACAGCAGACCGAATAGCCGCTCCCGTTCGGCCGCCGTCAGCAGCCGGCTCGGCGGCCGGACGTCGGGGCGGCACAGGCCGAGCTGGCCGAGCGCGTCCTTCACCACGCTGACGTTGTTCGCGTTCCCGTCGGCGGCGCGCAGCTCCTCGAACGGCCGGATCCGCTCCCAGACCGCCATCGCGGCCGGGTAGTCCCCTGTGGACAGTGCGCGGAACATCTCCAGCGAGACCGCCGGATCGACGTTCACCAGGCCCGACGTGAACCCGGTCGCGCCGACGGCGAAGTAGCCGGGAGCCGAGAGCTCCGCCAGGCCGGCGATCCACACGAACCGCTCGAAGCCGGCGTCCCGGGCGACCGAGCCGAACCGCACCGGGTCCGGTACCGCGTACTTCACGCCGATGACGTTCGGGGCCGCCTCGCCCAGAGCCCGCAGCTGTTCGCCCGCGATCGCCGGGTTGCGCACGTAGAGCACGACACCGAGTTCGGGCACCGCGGCGGCGATCGCGGCGTGGTAGTCGACCCAGCCGTCGCCCGAGATGTACGGGTGCACGGGCTGGTGGATCATGATCATGTCGGCGCCGGCGTCCCGCGCGTGCGCGGCGGCCCGCGTCGCCGAGGTGACGTCGTGGCCGATCCCGGCGAGCACGCTCGCCCGGCCGGCCACGGCTTCGACGGTGACTTCCAGGCACAGCCGGGCTTCCGCCGCGTCCAGCGCGTAGAACTCACCGGTGTTCCCGTTCGGCGTCACGACCTCGACGCCGCCGGTGACCAGCCGGTCGACGAGTTTCGCGTACGTCTGCCCGTCGACGGCGCCCTCGGCGTCGAACGGCGTGACCGGGATGGCCACCACCCCGGAAAGCCGCCGCCTCTGCTGCTCGAACGTCATCGGGTCCCCTTCGTCTCGGTGCTGTGCTCACCCGGCAGGCCGCCCGCGACCCGGTCGAGGAAATCCGTGATGTGCCTGCGCAGCAGGTGTTCGGCCTGCCGGGCGTTCCCGCTCTCGGCGGCGGCCAGGATCGCCCGGTGCTCGGCCGCCTCGCCCTGCCACGTCGGGCTGATGCCCCAACCGGTGACGGTGATCAGCGCGGCCTGGTCGCGCAGGCCGTCGAGGACGTCGACCAGCAGCGGGTTACCGCACCCGGCGTAGAGCGCGCGGTGGAACAACCGGTTGGCCAGGCTGGCCTTCGCGCGGTCGGCCGCGTCCGCGCCGGTCTCGACGCCGGCCAGCACCTGCCGCGCGTCGCCGAAGTCCGCGCCGCGCTCGACAGCGCGACGGACTGCTTCGGGCTCGAGAAGCGCCCGCAGGTCGTACACCGCGTGAGCGCTTTCGGCGTCCATGACCCGGACCGCGGCCCCCTTGTACGTGCTCATCGTGACCAAACCGGAACCGGCCAGGATCCGCAGTGCTTCGCGCACCGGCGTCTTCGACACCCCGAGCAACGCGCCCACCTCGGCCTCGACGAGCGTTTCGCCTGGTCCGAACTCCCCGCTCAAGATCGCTTCCTTGATCGCGTCCCGCACGAAATCCGTGCGCGAGACGGGCGGCGGCGGTCTCCTGGCCGAAGAAGTGCTCGCCACTGGCATGTCCGATCTGATATACGATGCGACATACAACATTATCACGGACCCAGGGAGCAGCCATGCAGCGTCGCACCGGCTTCCGATTCCGACGAGTGCTGCTGGCGGCGAGCCTCGCCGCCGGCCTGGCGGCCTGCGGCGCGCCCGGCGGGAACGGCGGCCAGGCGGCGGATCCCTCGGCCGTGCCGGACAAGCCGAGCAAGCCCGTCGACCTGAACATCCTCGACGTCGCGGGCAACCTCCAGCTCACCAAGCAGATGATCGAGAACTTCAAGGCCGCGCACCCGGAAGTGCTCGCGAAGGTCACGTACTCGACGGCGCCCGCGCCGAGCATGGCGGGCAAGCTCAAGGCCGAGCAGGACGGCGGTGTCGCCCAGACCCACCTCGTCCTCAGCGGAACGGACGGCCTGTCCGCCGGCATCGCGAACGGCACGCTGGCCAAGGTGCTCCCGGACTTCGCCGGCCGGTTCCCGAACCTCATGCAGAACTACCTCGAGCCCGCGGCGAAGATGCAGGAGCTGGCCAACGGCTACGGCGTCGAGGTCGTCTACTACCCGTCCGGTCCGCTGCTGGAGTTCAACCCGGCCGCGGTTCCGGCCGCGCCCGCGTCGCCGCAGGAGCTGCTCGACTGGGCCAAGGCGCACCCGGAGAAGTTCCAGTACGCACAGCCGGCCAACTCCGGCCCGGGCCGCACGTTCCTGATGGGCCTGCCGTACCTGCTCGGCGACAAGGACCCGAAGGACCCGGACAAGGGCTGGGACAAGACCTGGGCGTTCCTGCAAGAGCTGGGCAAGTACGTGAAGTACTACCCGTCCGGCACCACCGAGACCATGAAGAACCTCGCGTCCGGCTCGGTGGACATGATCATGTCGACGACCGGCTGGGACATCAACCCGCGCAAGCTCGGCACGGTGCCCAACACGGTCAAGACCGCGATCATGCAACCGATGCACTGGGTCACCGACGCCCAGTACGCCCTGATCCCGAAGGGCCTCTCGCCCGACCAGGAGTCGGCGATCCTCCAGCTGATCGCGTGGATGCTGAAGCCGGACCAGCAGGCGATCGCCTACGACGACGGCTACTTCTACCCCGGCCCGGCGGTCAAGGACGTCACCCTGCAAATGGCGCCGCAGAAGAGCCAGGACACGATCAAGCAGTTCGGGCGCCCGGAGTACGAGCAGTGGATCGCCCAGTACCCCAAGGAGACCTCGCTGCCGGCCGAGCAGCAGGTCAAGGCGTTCGACAAGTGGAACCAGCTGGTCGGCGGCTCGAAGGTCGGCAAGAAGTGACGTTCGGGCAGCTGCGGCTGGACGGCGTCTCGCGCAGCTTCGGCACCGCGAACGCCCTGAGCGGCCTCGACCTCGCCATCGCGCGCGGCGAGTTCGTGGCCCTGCTCGGCCCGTCCGGCTGCGGCAAGTCGACCGCGCTGAACTGCTTGGCCGGCCTGCTGCCCCTGACCGGCGGCAGCGTCTGGCTCGACGACACCCGCATCGACGGGCAGCCTCCGGAGCAACGCGGGTTCGGGATGGTCTTCCAGAACTACGCGCTGTTCCCGCACATGTCGGTCCGCGCCAACGTCGGCTTCGGCCTCAAGATGCGCAAGGTCGGCCGCGCCGACGCCCGCCGGCGCGTGGACGAAGCTCTGCGCCTGGTCCAGCTCACCGACCACGCGGCGAAGTTCCCCGCCCAGCTGTCCGGCGGACAGCAACAGCGCGTCGCCATCGCCCGCGCCGTGGTGCTCGAACCCGCGGTCGTCCTGATGGACGAGCCACTGTCCAACCTGGACGCCAAGCTCCGACTCGAGATGCGGATGGAGATCCGCCGTCTCCACCAGACGCTCGGCCTCACCACGGTCTACGTCACCCACGACCAGGAGGAGGCCCTGTCACTGGCCGACCGCCTGGTGGTGCTGCGCGAAGGAGCGGTGCAGCAGATCGGCACGCCGGAGGAGGTCTACGCCCAGCCGGTGAACAGCTATGTCGCCTCCTTCATGGGGTATCGCAACCTCCTGGACGTGACGATCACCGGAACGGCAGGCTCCTCGGTCACCGTGGAGGGCGCGGGAGTCCGCCTGACCGGCCGCGGCTCGCCGGCGCAAGGCCCGGCCAAGGTCGCGATCCGCCCGGAGGACTTCGTGGTCGGCGACGGCACGGAGAACGCCCTCGACGTCACGGTCGAGATCGTCGAGTACCACGGCCGCGAGCTGTCGGTCTCGGCCCGGCTCGAGAGTGGTGTGCCGGTCTACTTCCGGACCGACAAGCGCCTCGCCCCCGGCGACACCACGCGGATCGGCGTCCCGGCCGAGCGCGTCCTGGTGTTCGAGCCATGACGGCCGTCGCGAGCGCCCGCCCGGCACTGCGCCACCGCCTGGCCGAGCGCGGCATCGACCGCACCCTGCTCCTCCTGGTGCCTGGCCTGCTGGTTACGGCCTGCCTGTTCCTGTACCCCTTCCTGTACGGCCTCCAGTTGTCGTTCGCCCCGCGCCGGGGCGGCGTGTTCGCCAACTACGCGCGCTTCTTCGGCGACCCCTATCTGCGCGACACCATCTGGACGACGCTCGGCATCGCGCTGCCCGCGACGTTCATCAACGTGCTCGCCAGCATCCCGATCGCGTACGTGATGCGCGGCCGCGTCCGCGGCAAGCGCCTCCTGACGACGATCCTTGTCGTGCCGATCACGCTCGGCACGGTGCTCACCGCGCAGGGCCTGATCATGTACGGCGGCCCGGCAGGCTGGCTGAACAAGGTGCTCACCGTCCTCGGCGTCACCGACCAGCCGCTCCCGCTGATCCACAACTACACCGGCGTGCTGCTCTCCCTGGTGATCACCGGCTTCCCGTTCTCCTTTCTGCTGACGTTGTCCTACCTCTCGGGCATCGACCCCTCCCTGGAGAAGGCGGCGGCGACGCTGGGCGCGAACTGGGTCCAGCGCTTCCGCCGGATCACGCTGCCGCTGCTGGCTCCCGGCCTGGCGATCACCTTCTGCCTTTCGTTCGTGATGGCGTTCTCCGTGTTCCCCTCCGCGCAGCTCGTCGGCGACCCCGCGAACGAGACCCGCGTCATCTCGATCGCGGCCTACCACGCCGCGTTCGAGGAGTACGACTACTCGATGGGCTCGGCCGTCGCGATGCTCATGGCAGTGGTCATGCTGATCGTGATCGGCCTGGTCATGGCGTGGCGCGGCACGCTGTACCGCGGAGCGACCGGAGGCAAGGGATGACCGGCTGGGTCGCGCGTCCCGGACGTTGGGTCGTCTGGACCGTCGTCGCGTTCTTCTTCGTCAACCTCGCCGGCGTCGTGCTCTCGGTGGTCGTCGACTCCTTCGGCGAGCAGTGGTTCGGCACCTGGCTCCCGGACGGCTTCACCACCCACTGGTACGCCGACGCCTGGCGTGAGTTCGGCCTGTCCGACGTCCTCCTCACCACGGTGATCGTCGCCCTGGTGGTGATCGCCGTGTCGGTGGCGGTCGGCGTCCCGGCCGCCTACGCGCTGGCCCGCCGCTCGTTTCCTGGCAAGCGCCTGGTGATGCTGCTGTTCGTGCTGCCGATCCTGATCCCTCCCATCACCTACGGCATCCCGCTGGCCACCGTGCTCTACAAGTTCCACCTGGCCGGCACGATCACCGGCGTCATCCTGGCCAACCTGGTGCCCTCGGTGCCGTTCGTCGTGCTGACCATGACGCCGTTCATCGAGCAGATCGACCCGAAGATCGAAGCCGCCGCGCGCATGTCCGGCGCGCGCACGGTCTCGGTGTTCACCCGGATCCTGGGCCCGCTGCTGCTGCCGGGGATCCTGGCCGCCTCGATCCTCGTGCTGGTCCGGACGGTCGGGATGTTCGAGCTGACGTTCCTCACCGCGGGCCCGGATTCGACGACCCTCGTCGTGGCGCTCTACAACTCCGTGTTCGCCGCTGGCATCCGGGCCAACCAGTCGGTCGACGCCATGGCGACCATCTACACCGCCTCCATGCTTGTGCTCCTTCTCGTTGCGCTGCGGTTCGTGAACCCGACCCAGCTGGTGACCCGGATCCGGGAGGAGACCTAGCTCGTTCGCTCATGCGTTCGACTCTACCGCGAAATGTCGAACACCTGATCGACACGATCGAGCGAACTCGCAGGTCTTGCGCCTCCCCCGAGGGGAGCTGCCAGGCTTGCGGCATGCGGTATTCGATCGGCGAACTCGCCCACCGGACCGGGCTGACGGTCAAGGCTGTCCGGTTCTACTCGGATCGCGGCCTCGTGCCGCCGTCCGGGCGCAACACCGCGGGCCAGCGCCGTTACGACGACGCCGCGCTCGCCCGGCTCGACGTCATCCGGGTCCTGCGTGACCTCGGTGTCGACCTCGCCACGATCCGGCGGGTGATCGACGGCGAGACCACCGTCGCGGAGGTGGCGGCGGAGCACGCCGCGGCGGTGGAGGTGCAGATCGGCGTGCTGCGCCGGCGAAGGGAAGTGCTGAACGCGGTGGCGGACCGCGACTCGTATTCGAAGGAAGGGAGTCTCGAGCACCAGCGGACCATTCTGTCCGAAGCGGAGCGGCAGTGCTTGATCGGCGACTTCCTCGCCGACGCGTTGGGTGATCGTCCCGAGCTGGCGGGGATCGCCCGGACCCTGACCCCGGACCTGCCCGAGGACCCCAGCCCCGAGCAGGCCGAGGCGTGGCTCGAGCTGGCTGTGCTGATGCGGGACACGGAGTTCCGCGCGAACCTGCGCCGGTTCGCGGACCGCCACGTCGTCGGGTTGCGTCGTGACCTGGCGGCCGAGGTGCGGGACGCCGTCACCCCGGCCGTCGTGGCCGGGATCGTGCCGAAGTCTCCGGCGGCGAAGGCGATCGTCGACGGATTGGGGCGCGATCCCGGCGAGCTGCGGGAATGGCTCGGCGTCGCCAATGATCCGCGCCGCGAGCGCTATATGGAGCTATTGGGGGTGATCAACGGCTGGGCGGCACCGGAAAGCCTGGCACCGGCCTTCGACTGGCTGGCCGAGGCGATGGCGGCCTGACTGCCTCCAGGATCGAGGCCAGCGCGTCCTCTGCGGGGTGGGCGTCCACCCGGCTTCCGTCGCGCAACCGGACGGAAAGCTGTCCGGCGGCGACCTCCTGCGGTCCGATCACGGCCTGGAACGGCACGAGCCGGCCGTCCCGGATCCGCGCGCCGAGGCTGCCCTCGGACGCGATCTCGACCCGCAGGTCCGGGCAACTGTCCGAAAGCGACCGCGCGTAGGGCACCTCCGCGTCGGACAGCGGCAGCAACCGCAGCTGCACCGGCGCCAGCCAGGCCGGGAACGCGCCGCCGTGGACCTCGACGAGCTGGGCCACCGCGCGTTCGACGCTGCCGATGATGCTGCGGTGCACCATGACCGGCCGGTGTTTCGCGGCGTCCGGGCCGACGTACTCGAGGCCGAACTGTTCCGGCTGGTGGAAGTCGACCTGGACGGTGGACAGGGTGGACTCACGGCCCGCGCTGTCTGCCACCTGGACGTCGATCTTCGGGCCGTAGAACGCCGCTTCTCCCTCGACGGCGTCATACGGGAGGTTGCCGAGGACCGAACGGAGGATCGCCGCGGCGCGGTCCCAGTTCCCCGGCACGTATTTCCCGCCCGGGCCGGGCAGGGAAAGGCGGTAGCGCACGGGGTGGATGCCCAGCGCGTCGTAGGCCTGCCGAATCAGTGCCAGCGCGGCGGCGGCCTCGGCTTCGACCTGGTCGAGGGTGCAGAAGATGTGGGCATCGTTGAGCTGGATCGCGCGCACCCGGTTCAGCCCGCCGAGGACGCCGGAGAGCTCACTGCGGTACATCCCGCCGAGCTCGGCGATCCGCAGCGGCAGTTCGCGGTAGCTGTGGCCGCGCGACCGGTAGATCAGCGCGTGGTGCGGGCAGAGGCTCGGCCGCAGCACGAGCTGCTCGCCGCCGACGTCCAGGGGCGGGTACATGTCGTCGCGGTAGTGCGCCCAGTGCCCGGAGATCTCGTACAGCTCCCGTTTGCCGAGCACCGGCGAGTGGACGTGCCGGTAGCCGGCGTGCCGTTCGAGGTCGTGGACGTACTGCTCGAGGCTGTGCCGGACGACGGCGCCGTCGGGTAGCCAGTAGGGCAGGCCCGAGCCGATGAGTGGGTCGGTGCCGAACAGGCCGAGTTCGCGGCCGAGCTTGCGGTGGTCGTGCATTGTGGACTCCTCGGGGACAGCGAGGCGGAGGACCACAAGACGAAAGCCCGGGGCGACCGCCCCGGGCTTGTGGTGAGCGTGAATCAGCGCGCCGGGACACTTTCCGGCGTCGTCGTGTTCGCTGCGCGCTGCATGTCTCCGACGTTAGCAGGGGATGTGATCTCGACCAGCTTCGTTTCGGAGCGCGGTTGTTTGTAGGACGGTCACAGCAAGGTCCAACCTGGGCACGTTCCGTCATCGATGCGGGGTATGGAGGCAAGGGCGGCGTCCTCAAAACCGCCGAGTCCGTGATCGGCAACCTGCGCGCCGGCTAAGCCAGGAACAGCTCCAGCTGCTCGACGACGAACGCGTGGTCCTCGGCCTGCGGGAGGCCGGACACGCCCACCGTCCCGACCGGCCCGACTCCGCGGACCAACACCGGGAACACCCCGCCGTGGGCCGCGTACTCGTCCGGGTCGAGGCGTGAGTCCGCCTCGAACGAGCCGCCCGTCGCGCGGAACTGCGTCCCCACGTAGAACGAGCTGTGGCCGTAGCGGTCGACCACCCGGCTCTTGCGGTCGATCCACGCGTCGTTGTCCGCGGACGTCCCGGGCAGGGCCGCGTGGAAGAGGCGCTGGCCGCCGCGGCGGACCGAGATCGTCACCGGCAGCCCGCGCTCGCGGGCCGCGGCCAGCAGCTGGGCGCCGAGGGTCAGCGCCGTCTCGTTGTCGAACTTCGTGAACTGGAGACGTTCTTCCTGGTCAGCGAGCTGGGCGAGGCGGTCGGCTTCGGTCATTCACCCATTAAATCAACACTGTTGTTTAATCGCCAGTGAACTCGGTCAGGGACAGCACGTTGCTGTCCGGGTCGCGGAACCACGCGATCCGCCCACCGGGCGTGGTCCAGATTTTGTCGGTGTCCTGTGGCAGCGTGTCGAACGTGAGGAACTCCACGCCCCGGTCGCGCAGGCCGGTCACCGCGACCCGGATGTCGGCGACCGCCCAGCCGAGCACCGTGAACGGCTGGGGCGTGAACTCGGCCACGGCGGTGACGCGCAGCATGGTCGCGCCACCGCGGAAGACACACGCGAAGGGGGTCTGCTCGATGAACTCGAGCCCGACGACGTCCGTGTAGAAGGCACGTGAACGTTCCAGGTCGGTC
Source organism: Amycolatopsis sp. NPDC003865 (assembly GCF_053605345.1). Classification (NCBI taxonomy): domain Bacteria; kingdom Bacillati; phylum Actinomycetota; class Actinomycetes; order Pseudonocardiales; family Pseudonocardiaceae; genus Amycolatopsis; species Amycolatopsis sp. NPDC003865. The sequence continues at coordinate 697,447 of NZ_JBSGJA010000002.1, forward strand.
GACGGTGCGAAGGCGACCAGTTCCGCTGAGCCGAGCATGGCTTCACCTCTCTCCCGGCGGTGAAAGCTACCTGGTCCGCTGACGTGGGAAAACCTCGTGCGAGGAGGCAGGCATGGGCCGCATCCGGCGGCGCACAGTGCTCGGCGGCGCGGCCGCGGCCACCGTCGCCGGCTCGCTGACGGCCGCGTGCGCCGCTCCACCGCGCAAGGGGACGATCGAGGACGTCCGCCACGTCGTGGTGCTCATGCAGGAGAACCGGTCCTTCGACCACTACTACGGCACCATGGCCGGCGTACGCGGCTTCGGCGACCGCGCGGCGCTGCGGGACGTCTTCCGCCAGCGCGGCAAGGGCGCGCCAGTGCTGCCGTTCCGGGTCGACACGTCCGTTGTGGACGGCCAGGACCTCGGCGAGCTGCCGCACGACTGGAACAGCACGCACCGGGCGTGGAACGGCGGCGCGTACGACTCCTGGGTCGCCGCGAAGAGCCCCATGACGATGGGGTACTTCACGCGCGAAGACATCCCGTTCCAGCGCGCGCTGGCCAGCGCGTTCACTTTGTGCGACCACTACTTCTGCTCGATCCAGGGCCCGACGCAGCCGAACCGGCTGTTCCACTGGACCGGCACGATCGACCCCGAGGGCGTCGCGGGCGGCCCGGTCACGCACAACTTCCCGGACTACGAGCCGTCGTTCCGCTGGACGACCTACCCCGAACGGCTCGAGTCCGCCGGGATCACGTGGCGGATCTACGCCAACGACGAGGAACGCGGCGTCCCCGAGCACTTCGTCGGCGACTACGGCGACAACCCGCTGTGGCTGTTCCAGAACTTCCACGACGCGCTGTACTCGATGGACCCGGCGAAGCGGCGGCTGGCCGAGCGCGCGAACCTGCGCACGAAGCTGCTGCCCGACTCCGGGAAGGGCAAGGAGCTCGACCACGTGCTGGCCGAGTTCCTCGCCGACTGCGACGCCGGCACGCTGCCCGCAGTGTCGTGGGTCGTGGCGCCGTACGGCTACTGCGAGCACCCCGCCGCCCGGCCGGTCGACGGCGCCGCCTACATCCAGCGGATGCTGAAAGCGTTGTGGGACAACCCTTCGCTGTGGGAGTCGACGGTCGTCTTCATCAACTACGACGAGAACGACGGCTTCTTCGACCACGTCGTCCCGCCGACGCCACCGCCCGGGACCCCGGGCGAATACCTGCCGGGCAACCGGCCGGAGAAGGGCGGGGCGTCCGGCGCGCCGCTGCCGATCGGGCTGGGACCGCGCGTGCCGATGACCGTCGTCTCGCCGTGGAGCCGCGGCGGCTGGGTGAACTCGCAGGTCTTCGACCACACGTCCGTGCTGCGCTTCCTCGAGACCTGGACGGGGGTGCGCGAGCCGAACATCTCGGCGTGGCGCCGCGCGATCTGCGGCGACCTGACCAGCTGTTTCGACTTCCGCACGCACGACACGACGATCCCTTTGCTGCCGGACGCGGACGCGTTGCGCGCCGAAGCCGACCGGACGCAGCCGCGGCTGCCCAAGCCCGGGCTGGGCCCGGGGGCGCTGGTGCAAGACCCCGGCACGGCGAAGGCTCGCCCGCTGCCGTACCAACCGGTCGCCTGGGTCACGGCCGGGCCGGGCGCGCTGAAGCTGCACCTGGCCAACCACGGGACGCAGGCGCTGCAGCTGGCCGCGTACGCCTACCACGCGGGCGGCACGTCACAGCGTTTCGACGTCGGCCCGAAGAGCGAGATGACCGGCGAAGTCCCCTACGCCGAGACGTACGACGTCGCGATCCACGGCCCGAACGGCTTCGTCGTCGAGGCCTCCGGCGCAGCGGGCCTCGACGCCTCCGTGACCTTCACGCCGGCGCCCGCGCTGCGCGTCACGGTGACCAACAGCGGCCCGGCGCCCGTCACGCTGAACGACGTCACGATCGCGCCGAAAACCTCGCACGACTACCCCGTGCCGGCGAAGAACGGCTGGTACGACCTGACCCTGGAGGCGCCGGGGTGGCGTCGCCGCTTCGCCGGCCACCTCGAGGACGGGAGGCCGTCGAGGACCGGGCCTTAGCGCAGGGCGTCGAGCGCGAACGCGGCGAGCATCGCGACGCCGCTCGGCATCGCGTCCTCGTCGAAGAGCACGCGGTTGGAGTGGTTCGCCGCCGCTTCGGCCGGGTCGACGCCGGGCGGGCACGCGCCGAGGAACGCGTACGCGCCCTGGACGCGTTGCAGGACATAGGAAAAGTCCTCGGCGCCCATCAGCGGGTCCGTCATCAGTTCGACGTTCTCCGGCCCGAGCACGGCTTCGCCGAGCGTCAGGACCTCGGCGGCGACGCGGTCGTCGTTGACCGTCACCGGGTAGCCCGGCTCGACGTCGGCGACGACGCGGCAGCCGTAGGCCGCGCCGACCTGCTCGCACACCCGGTAGACCTCGTCGCGGACCAGCGCGCGCGTCTGCTCCGACAGTGTGCGGATGGTGCCCTGCAGCTCGGCGGTCTCGGGGATGATGTTCGTCGTCGTGCCGGCCTGGATCCGCGTCACCGACAGCACCGCGGGGTCGAACACGCTGACCCGGCGCGTGATCATCGTGTGCAGCGCGCCGACCATCGCCGCGGCCGCCGGCACCGGGTCGACCGTGTGCTGCGGCGCCGAGCCGTGACCGCCCTTGCCGGTCACGTGCACGGTGAACGAGTCCGCCGACGCCATCTGCGGGCCCGGCCGGACCGACAGCAGCCCGCTGCGGAGGTTGGCGAGGATGTGCACGCCGAACGCGCGCTCGACCCGTGTTCCGGCGGCGTCGAGCACGCCCTCGTGGATCATGAAGCGGGCGCCGTGGTGGCCTTCCTCGCCCGGCTGGAACATGAACACGACCGAGCCGGCCAGCTTGTCCTTGCGCCCGGCGAGCAGCCGGGCCGCCGACGCGAGCATCGCGACGTGCGTGTCGTGCCCGCACGCGTGCATCGACTCCTCGTCTTCGGAGGCGAAGTCGAGGCCGGTCTCCTCGGTCAGCGGCAGCGCATCCATGTCGCCGCGCAGGAGCACCGCGGGGCCGGGCTTCCCGCCGCGCAGAACGGCCGTCAGCGACGTCGTGGCCTTGCCTTCGGTGATCTCCAGCGGCAGGCCGTCGAGGGCCTCCCTGATCGCCGCCTGGGTGCGCGGCAGGTGGAGCCCCTGCTCGGGGTGGCGGTGCACGAGGCGCCGAAGCGCGACCGTGCGGTCCTGCAGCGCCCGCGCGTCGTCGAGGAGGCCGGCGAACGGCGTGCCGGGCAGGGTGGGCAGGTCAGTGGGGCCGGTCATGGTCCCGATAGTGCCCCATGCGGCGCTTCGGGCGCACCGTGCGTGCGTTCGGTCGAGCGGCGGAATACGGTGTGCGCATGGCGGTGGATGAACCGGTCACGGGCTTCGCGGTAGCCGTGGTCCGGGAAGACGGTCGGTGGCGGTGCAGCGCGCTCGACCCGGGGGCGTTGACCGAGCTCGACGCGGCGATCACTGAACTGGGCAAACTACGTTCCACCGGCGCGTCCTTCGGGCTCCTGGCGGTCGACGACGAGTTCTTCGTCATCGTCCGGCCGAGCCCGCGAGGGCCGTCGCTGCTGCTCTCGGACGCGGCGGCGGCGCTGGACTACGACATCGCGGCCGACGTCCTCGACGTCCTGCGCGTCGACCCACCGGACGAGGAGGACGACTCCGTCTGGCCCGAGGGCGACCTGGAGATCCTGGCGGATCTCGGGCTGCCCGGGCCGGAGCTGGAGGTCATCGTCGGCGAGGTCGACCTGTACCCGGACGAGCAGCTGCAGATGGTCGCGCAGCGCTGCGGGTTCGGCGGCGAGTTCGGCAAGCTCCTGGACGAGCTCTGAGCCGGCTGTCCGACACCGAGGCCGTGGAGGCCGCGCTGGAAGCAGCGCGGGCTCCGGGCGCGGACGTGCCGATCGGCGCGGTCGTGTTCGGCCCGGACGGCAAGCCACTGGCGGCGGCGCGCAACGCGCGCGTCGAGCTGGGCGACCCGACGGCGCACGCGGAGATCCTCGCGCTGCGCGCGGCGGCGGCCGTGGCCGGCGACGGCTGGCGCCTCGAGGGCTGCACGCTGGCGGTGACGCTGGAGCCGTGCACGATGTGCGCGGGCGCGCTGGTGCTGGCCCGCATCGAGCGCCTGGTGTTCGGGGCGTGGGAGCCGAAGACGGGCGCGGTGGGGTCGTTGTGGGACGTGGTGCGTGACCGTCGCCTCAACCACCGCCCGGAGGTCCACGGCGGCGTGCTCTTGGACGAGTGCGCGGGGTTGCTGGAGACGTACTTCGCTACGCGTCGCTGATTTTTGGGTACTCCTCCGGTATGACGATGAAGCACCGGATCCAGCAGGCAATGGGCAGTGCTCGCGAGAAGGCCGGCGAGCTGACCGGCAACCGCCGTCTGGAGTCATCGGGCCGGGCCCAGAAGCGCTCGGCCCAGTTCCGCGCGGCGGTCGACGACGTCCGCGTCCGAGCGGGCCATGCGGTACGGGAAGCGCAGGTCAGGCTCCGCTCGGGGCGACGAACTGACCCCTCGTGAGATCGCGGCGGGCCCTCGGGTATTGTTCTCGGCGGTGGCGTGTCCGAGCGGCCGAAGGAGCACGACTCGAAATCGTGTGACGGTTAATCCCGTCCGTGGGTTCAAATCCCACCGCCACCGCTCTCACCCGGACCCCCGGTCAGCCCAGCTGGCCGGGGGTTCGTGCGTGTTCAGGCGGCCCGGCCTTGACTTGAAGGGGACTTGAAGTGTGAGCGTGGTCGGCACCAGCCGATCACCGAGGGAGCACATCATGAAGGTCCTCGTCACCGGGGCCACCGGCAACACCGGCCGGCACGTCGTCGCCGGGCTGCGAGAGCGAGGCGTCGACACCAGAGCCCTCGTTCGCGACCCCGCCAAAGCACCCGCAGGCGAAATCGTGCTCGGCGACATCAAAGACCCCGCAGGAGCCGCCGAAGGAGTCGATGCCGTCTACTTCGTCTGGCCCTTCTACTCCTCCGCCGGAATCGACACCGCCCTGAAACCCTTCGAGGGCAAGAAAATCGTCTACGTCTCATCAGCCGCCGCGGAGGAGGGTGGGTTCTGGGCGGACGTCGAGACCGCCGTGCGGGAAGTCACCGATGACTGGACCTTTCTCCGCGTCACCGGCCTCGCCACGAACACCCTCGGCTGGGTCGCCCAGGCCAAAACCGGCACCGTGCGAGCCCCGTACGGCCAAGCCAAGCGGTCCCTCGTGCACGAGAAAGACGTCGCCGACATGGCCGTCGAAGCCTTCACCGGCGATCATCGGAAGCAGATCTACCTCGTCACCGGTCCCGAGGCCCTCACCCAAGCCCGGCAAGTGGAAATCATCGGCGAAGCGCTCGGAACGCCGACGCGCTGGGAAGAACAGCCCGAGCAAGAAGCGATAGCGCACCTCGGCGAGGAATTCGCGAAGAGCGCCCTTCCTTACTGGGCCTCGCTCGTCGACGACCCGGAGCCCGTCTCGCTCGACGTCCCCGAGGTCACCGGCCACCCCGCGCGGTCCTTCGAGGAATGGGCGCGGGAACGGTTCAGCTGAGCTCGACCACCGGCGCCGTCAGCGGTTCCAGCTCCGCCGCCAGCGAAGACAGCGATGCCACCTTGGCCGAGACCGTCCGGACCACCGCCGTGCACGTCGAACTCACCGTGCTCACCACCTCGGCCGAACGGTCGCCCGCCAGGACCGCCGACACCGAGGCGGTGGCCGCCGAGGCCAGCTCGCACACCTCCGTCGCCGCCGAAACCGCCAACGTGTCCAGTTCGGACGCGATCCGAGCGCCCAACGCCGCCGTCTCGGCCGCCGCGCGGGCCGCTGCCGCGTACTGACCGTCCACTGTGTCCGCCCAGATGCCGAACGTCTCCGCGCTGCCGCCCGTTTCCGCGTGCTCCACCCCCGCGCGGAACTCCGCCGACGCCGACGTCACCAGCAGCGCGCCCGCGTCGACCGTCGCCGCGGACGTGCTGACCGACGTCGGTGCGCAGTCCAGGCGACGCAGGGCCGCGACCGGGTCCGGGGCGCCGATGCGGCCGGCCGCCGCACGCAACGGCGCCAGCGACTCCGCCGCCGACGTCAGCGCCGGGTGCTCGAACACCGGAGACGTCACGGCGCCACCGCGAGGCGGCCGCGGAAGCCGGTGCTGCGGGTGCTCTCCGCCGTCATGCGCAGGCGGCCGGCCAAGTCGGACGTCGCGTCGCCGAGGACCCGCGCGTCGGCTTCGCGGGCGGCCAGTGCCGCCGCCCAGCGGGCCGCCAGCTCGCGGGCCTGCGCCGAGATGCCGAACGGCGTCGAGTCGACGCGGGCCTCGGCGAACCTCCCCGCCGCCTTGTCGTCCGCGGCCGTCGCCTGGTCCAGCAGGTCGGCGGCGGCGCGCAGCCGGTCACTCTCGATCCGCGAGCCTCTGCCTTCCGGCATGGGGACCTCCGTCGTCAAGGGCGCTCACCCGATCGTGGAAGATCTTGCCTCATGGCCCCGAGCCGCCCCGCACCGCGGTGACCTGCGGCGTTGAACACTGTTCCACCAAGTGGACGTCTTGACCGCGTGCCGGGAAGAACGCGACCATTGACGCATGCCCGCCACCTCGGAAAGCACGCTGGTCCGGTGGCACGGCCGCGCCTCCAAGCGGTCGGTCGGGGAAGGCACCGTGGAGCTCCTGCTGCGCCGCGGCCGCCTGGGCTCGCCCCCTGCCTGACGCGAGCCCGGCGTCCGACCCCCTCCCGAAACCCCTGGAGCACAACCATGTCCGTAGACGTCCCTGCCCGGATTCCGCTGCGCGAAGCCCGCACACCCGCCGATGGCATCGTCGAAGGCCCGCGCGTCCTGCGCGAGCCGCGGGAAACGTACGAACTCTTCCGGATCCGCCCGCTCAGCCGGGTGATCGGCGCCGAAGTCGACGGCGTCGACCTGCGCGAACCGCTCACCGCCGAGCTGCGCGAAGAGCTCAACCGCGCCCTGCTCGAGTGGAAGGTGCTCTTCTTCCGCGACCAGGAGATCACCTCGGCCCAGCAGCGCGCGTTCGCCGCGAACTGGGGTGAGCTGGAGACCAACCCGTTCATCCCGAAGGGCGACGACGACGCCGTCACGCGCTTCGAGCGCACCGCCGCCATGCCCGGCTACGAGAACATCTGGCACGTCGACGTCACCTGGCGGCCCAACCCGGCCCTCGGCTCGGTGCTGCGGCTGATCGAGGTGCCGCCCGTCGGCGGCGACACGATGTGGGCCGACATGGCCGCTGCCTACGACAACCTGCCCGAAGACGTCCGAGCCCGCATCGACGGGCTCACCGCCGTCCACGACTACCTCCCGGGCTTCGACCGGTTCGCCGATCCGGAGCTGCTCGCGCGGTGGCAGGAGGAGTTCCCGCCGGTCGAGCACCCGGTGGTCCGGACGCACCCGGAGACCGGCCGGCGCACCCTGTTCGTCAACCAGGCGTTCACGACGCACATCGCCGGGATGAACCGCGACGAGAGCGACCGGCTGCTGCGGTACCTGTTCCTGCAGGCCCACACCCCGGAGTTCCAGGTCCGGTTCCGCTGGCGGCCGAACTCGGTGGCGTTCTGGGACAACCGCGCGACGCAGCACTACGCGGTCAACGACTACCACCCGCACGTCCGGATCGCGGAGCGCGTCGCCATCGCGGGCGACCGGCCGTACTGAGCCTTAGCCTGGGGAACATGACCGAAGAACCCCAGGCAGTGGTGACCGGTTTCCTGAAGGCCCTGGAAGACCTCGACGTGGACCGCGCGCTGACGTTCGCGGCGAGCGACATCGTGTACCAGAACGTGCCGTTGCCGCCCGCCCGCGGACTCGCCGCGGTCGAGAAGCAGCTGCGCCTCATGGCCAAGTACGGCTCCGGGTTCGAGGCGCGGACCCACCACATCGCCGCGGACGGCAACGTCGTGCTCACCGAACGCACCGACGTGCTGCGCCGCGGCGCGTGGGAAGCGGAGTTCTGGGTGTGCGGCACGTTCGAGGTCGAAGCGGGCCGGATCGTGCTGTGGCGCGACTACTTCGACTGGACGACGGTCCTGGCCGCGAGCGCGAAGGGCGCCGGGCGGGTCGCGCTCGCCGGCGCGCGGTCGCTTCTCGGCCGCTACAAGGCGAAGCAGGCCGTGCGCTAGACGCGGTGTTCGCCGCGGTCGTGGTCCCGGAGGTCCACGACCGCGGCTATCCCCAGGACCAGCACGAACACGCAACTGAGAACAATCAGCCCCCACATGATGGTTCTCCCTCCCCCACGTGTTCGTGCTGGTCGAGAGCTGTCGAGGAGTGGTCTGTGCCACTTTTCCGGCGGCTCACGCAGACCGTACCGCCGCTTCACGCGGGTTGTTCCCGGTCTTAGGGAGCATTTAAGGCAGATGCGCCGGATGGGTGACAGGCGCACCGCGTCCTGTAACAGCTCGCGCGCGATCAGTTATGTGCCAACGCTTACCGATGCGATGCCGTCCCGGATGGTGACGCTCGTCGAGCGCCGTGCCGAAAGGTCGGCGACGTACTGCAGCACCTTGCCCGCTTCGTCCCCGGCGAGCGGTACGCACTCGTTGTCGGCGTCGCGGCGCACCGGGATCAGCTCGAGGCGGGGTTCGTCGCCGAACATGCAGCCGGCCAGCAGCCCGTCGACGTGCCGCCCGCGCATCGCCGGCCAGTCGAAGACGAGGTTGCCGAGGCTGTAGAGGATCGGCCGGCCCCGGTACACCTCGACGGCCTGGATGGTGTGCGGCCCGTGCCCGGCGACCAGGTCGGCACCGGCGTCGATCGCCGTGCGCCCGTAGGTGACCTGGTACTCGGCCAGCTCGGACCCCGGCAGGCCCCAGTGCATCGAGACGACGACGTGGTCGTGGGCGGCCTTGGCCCGTTCGACGTCGGCGACGAGCCGGCCGAGGTGGTCGGGCACCGGGAACGTGCGCACCAGCGGCGGGCGGCCCGGGATCTCCGCGACGCGCGGGTCGGGCTGGTAAGCCGTGGTGGCAAACGCTTGCGCGACGCCCGGAAAGTCCAGCGGCGCGCCGTAGGGGCGAAGTGACGTGTACGCGAGGAACGCGACCTTCTGCCCGGCCCGTTCCAGCACCGCCGGCGCGTGCGCGGCGTCGAGGTTCGCGCCGGCGCCGCAGTGCGCGATCCCGGCCTGGTCGAGGACCGGGAGGGTCGCCGGCACGGTGAGGTCGTTGGCGCACGAGACGACGTCGATGCCGGCCGACGTCAGCGCTTCGGCCATCCCCGCGTCCAAGGGGCCTTCGAGGTTCGCGAACCGGACATCGGCGCCCTTGAGCAGCGGTTCCAGGCGTTCGAACGCCGCCGACGGCGTCGCGCGCCCCTGAACATTGACGTCTCCGCCGAGTACCAGCGTGATCACGAAACCTGCTCTGCCGAACGAGTGACGACGAAAGTAGTTGTTACGAATCGTTGCATCTTTGTCTTCCTCCACCTCACTTGCCCGGGGGACTATGCCACGACTGTTCAAGCACAAAGGGGACTCAGGGTGACCAAGACCCACAGAGGCAAGGCCGTGCTCACCGCGGCCGTCGCGTCGGGCCTCGTACTCGGTGGCGTGGCCGCACCGGCCGCGCTCGCCGCGCCGAGCGCCGACGCGGTCATCGCCGAGGTCTACGGCGGTGGCGGCAACTCCGGCGCCACGTTGACCAACGACTTCGTCGAGCTCGCCAACCACGGTACTGCGGCCGCGAGCGTGGACGGGTTCAGCGTCCAGTACCTGCCCGGTTCGCCGAGCGCGTCCAGCACGTGGCAGGTGACGCAGCTGGCCGGCAGCGTCGCGCCCGGCGGGCGCTACCTCGTCGCCGAGGGCAAGGGCAGCGGCGGCACGGTCGCGCTGCCCACCCCGGACGCGACCGGCGCGATCGCGATGTCCGCGACCGCGGGCACGATCGCCCTCGTCTCCGGCACCACCGCGCTGACCTGCAAGACCGCCGCGGACTGCGCCGCCGACAGCCGGATCAAGGACCTCGTCGGCTTCGGCACGGCGACCGTGCGCGAAGGCGCCCCGACGGCCACGCCGTCCAACACGACGTCCGTCGCGCGCGCCGCGTCGCTGGCCGACACCGACGACAACGCCACCGACTTCGCCGTCGGCGACCCGACCCCGACGAACACCAAGGGCGAGACGACCGGCGGCGGCACCCCCGGCGACCCGGGGACCCCGGCGAAGATCCACGAAATCCAGGGCACCACGCGCATTTCGCCGTTCAAGGACCAGAAGGTCAGCGACGTCACCGGCGTCGTGACGGCGACCCGGACCTTCGGCTCCTCGCGCGGCTTCTGGCTCACCGACCCGAACCCGGACAGCGACCCGCGCACCAGCGAGGGCCTGTTCGTCTACACGGGATCGACCAGCCCGGCCGTCGCGGTCGGCGACGCGGTGACGGCGGCGGGCACCGTCCGCGAGTTCTACCCGGACGCGCCGGCGACGTCGAACTACCAGTCCCTGACCGAGCTGAGCAGTGCACAGTGGACGGTCGGCTCGCACGGCAACGCCCTGCCCGCGCCGACGGTGCTGAACCCCGACACCGTGCCGACGACCTACGCGCCGTCGCCTGGCGGGAACATCGAGCCGCTCACGCTGGAGCCCACCAAGTACGCGCTGGACTTCTGGGAGTCGCACGAGAGCGAGATCGTCTCGGTCACCGACGCGCGGGTCGTCGGCCCGTCGAACTCGTTCAACGAGCTGTACGTGACGTCCAAGCCGGACCAGCACGAGTCCGTGCGCGGCGGCAGCGTCTACCTGGGCTACGACCAGCTCAACAGCGGCGTCATGAAGGTGTCGTCGCTGATCCCGTTCGACCAGCGGCCGTTCCCGAAGCTCAACGTCGGCGACGTGCTGACCGGCACCACCTCGGGTCCCGTCGAGTACAGCAACTTCGGCGGCTACACGCTGTTCGCCAGCGTGCTCGGCACCGAAAAGGACAACGGGCTGCAGGCCGAGACCACGCGCAAGCAGCGGTCCGGCGAGCTGGCCGTCGCGACGTACAACGTCGAGAACCTGGCGCCGAGCGACCCGCAGGCGAAGTACGACCGGCTCGGCGAGGCGATCGTGACGCACCTCGCGACGCCGGACATCGTGAACCTGGAAGAGATCCAGGACAACACGGGCGCGACCGACGACGGAACCGTCGCGGCGGACCAGACGCTGCAGAAGTTCACCGACGCCATCGTCGCCAAGGGCGGCCCGCGCTACCAGTGGCGTTCGATCGATCCGGTCAACGACCAGGACGGCGGCCAGCCGGGCGGCAACATCCGCGTGGCGTTCCTGTTCAACCCGGCGCGGGTGTCCTTCGTGGACCGTCCGGGTGGCACGTCGACTTCGGCGGTCGGCGTCGTCCGCGACCACGGGAAGACGCACCTGACGGCGTCACCCGGCCGCGTCGACCCGACGAACGAAGCCTGGACGACGAGCCGCAAGCCGCTGGCGGGCGAGTTCGTCTTCAAGGGCCGCACGGTGTTCGTCATCGCCAACCACTTCAACTCCAAGGGCGGCGACCAGCCGACGCACGGCCGCTTCCAGCCGCCGGTGCGCAGTTCCGAGGTGCAGCGGGCGAAGCAGGCGACGGTGCTGCGCGGGTTCGTCGACTCCCTCCTGGCGTCGGACCGCAACGCGAACATCGTGGTGGCGGGTGACCTGAATGACTACCCGTTCTCGCCGGCGGTCCAGACGCTCACCGCCGGTGGCGCGCTGAAGGACCTGATCGCGTCCGTGCCGGAAGCCGAGCGGTACAGCTACGTGTTCGAGGGCCAGTCGCAGGTGCTGGACCACATCCTGGCGTCGAAGGCGCCGCGCGGGGTGGACTACGACGTCGTCCACATCAACGCGGAGTTCGCCGACCAGGCCAGCGACCACGACCCGCAGGTGATCCGGTTCCGGCCGGGTGCGGGCAACGCGCTCGAGGACGGGCTCAACGACCTGCTCGACTACCTGGAGCAGCTGCTGGGCAAGTACTTCCCGTAAGCCCTTGCGAACAGGCCACCATCGGGTTGCCCCGATGGTGGCCTTTTCCGTGCCCGCTCCAATGGGTGACGATGGAACCACGCAACGTGGAGGGCCGTCGTACTTCCGGACGGACCACAGGGGAGGGTGGCGTGGACGGGTATGCGGTGAAGGCCGACGAGCTGGGCAAGCTCATCGGCGACCTCGACACGGCGGCGGGCCGGATGGCCGACGCCACCAGGAAGCTGGGCGGCGGCGGAGCGTTCGGCTCGCTGGGGACGGCGGAGCTGGGCAAGGCGGGCGCCGGGTTCGAGGAGGCCTGGGGCTACGGCATCGGGCGCCTCGGCGACGCTGCCTCGGACATCACCGAGCGGCTGAAGCAGGCGAAACGCAAGTACGAGCAGATCGAGGCCGAGTTCGGCGAGGGGTTGTCGAAGTTCGGCTCGGCGGTGCTGGGAGACGGTCCGGTCGAGGGCGGGCAGCCGATCGGCGACGTGCTCGGCGACGACGGCATGGTCGGCGGCGGCGCGACGGGTGGCATCACGGGCATCCTCGACGGACTGGACCGATGAGCACCCGCGACTTCCCGGCCCTGGGCTTCGACCCGGCGCCGGGCGACTTGGACGGCATCACGGACCTGGCGGGCAAGTACCGCGAGGTGAGCACCGACCTCACGTCGTCCGACGACGCGCTGCGGCAGATCGTCCGCAAGCAGGGCATCTGGCAGGGCGAGGCGAGCGAGGCGTTCGCCCGCCGCATCGGCCCGCTGCCGCAGTACCTCGAGGGCGCGGCGCGGTCGATGGGCTCGGCGGCCGACGCCCTGGAAAAGTGGTCCCAGGACCTCGGTGACCTGCAGAAACGGGCGGCGGACCTGGAGGCCCGAGCCGAGGCGGCGGCGAAGGCGGCCGAAGCGGCGCGGGCGAACCCGGACCTCGCGCTGGCGAACCGGACGTTCCCGGACCAGCAGTCGCTGCGGATAGCCCAACGCTTGCTGGACAACGCCGGTCAACAGCTCCAGACCGCGATCGACGGCTGTCAGAACGTCCAAGACGCGGCAAAGGCGCTCCAGCAGGAGCACACGGAGGCCGCGGGCCGGGTCGCGGAGGCGCTGCGGAAGGCGCAGGAGCTGGCGCCGCAGGAGCCGGACGTCCTCGACAAGCTGAGCGACGCCGTGGGTGGGGCACTTGTCGACTTGTCGAACACTCTCGCCGATGGGGTGGATCAGGCTTGGGACTTCGTCGAGGACCACGCCGAGGTGATCAGCAAGATCTCGGACGTGTCGGGCGACATCGGGAACGCCCTCGGGCTCGTCAGCGAGTTCTTCCCCGATCCGGCGAAGGAGGTCGTGGGCGCGGTGGCGACCGGATTCGGTGTGGGAGCGCTCGCCGGCCACGCCACGGCCAAGCTCGCTGGTGCGGAAGTCGCGCCGGAGACCCTCACCTTCGATCTGGTCGGCGCGGCGACTTCGCTGGTCGGCACCTTCGCTCCACCGGGTGTCGAGGCCGCGATGAAGGGCATCGGCTACGCCGCGTTCGACGCCCAGCTCGAACTCGACGCGGGCGCACGAGCGCTGGGGGCGGATTTCGAAGGACCGATCGGTGACTTCGTGAACTACTGGGTGCCCAAAGACGTGAGCCAGGCCGCCGCTTCGTTCGTTTTTCCGGCAGGCGTGGCCTACTGGAATGCCGCTGAGGCCGGGGCACAGGCCGACAACGCGCCGGAGCGCCGGCGTGCGCGGGCGGAAGACGAGGTGTGGAACTGATGCCTCTGCAGATGGACCTGCCGCCCGGGTTCGCGGGAATGCCGGTCGGCGCCGACGACAGGATGAACCGCGGATACGCGTGGACCGTGGCCGAAAACGTCGCGGCCGGTGCCGGGAAGTCGGTCGAAGAGTTCGGTACCTACCTGATGTCGCTGGTGCCGGCCATGCAGGCCAACGGCATCCGCGTGTTCGGCAAGTTCGCGGTGGGCCCGCGCCAGGGTGACGTCGCGACCCTGACGCTGGGCGTCGTGCAGTGGCCGGAAACCGCGCCCGGCAGCCGTGACGCCGTGGTGACGGCCCTGGCCGAGCAGTATCGCAGCCGCCATCGGCGCGCGGTGGTGCAGCCGGTGCGGCTCCCGATCGGCCCGGCCGTCGTCGCGATCAGCGGAGGTGAGTTCCACCTGCCCGAACGGGGTGCCCGCACGCAGATCAAGGCGGAGTACCAGATCCCGTTGCCCGACGGCCGGTCCGTGGTGATCCTGTCGGTGGTCGCGGAGTCGGAAGACGCGTGGCCGGCCATCGCCGACGCGACGGCGAAGGTCGCGTGGAGTCTCCGCGGCAGCGAGGCGATGCGGTGACCACCGAGCTGAGCAACGCGGCCGGACCCTGGCTCTGCCTGGCTGCCCGGCTCGACGGCCGGAGCCGCGTCACGATCCGGAGGGCTACTCCATGATCGACCGCCGGTTCGGCCGGTACTACGAGTTCGTCTTCACCCGGCACCAGGGGAGGCCATGAACAACGCGCAGCTCATCGAGGAAATGCGTTGGCAGCTCAAGCAGATCGAGGAGCGCAAGGCCGAAAACCAGCGCCTCCTCACGGCGAGCGAGCACACCACCCGGGTGGTCACCGTGGTCGCCGGACCCGGCGGGGTCGTCAGCGAGGTGCGGCTCGCGCCGGAGGCCATGCAACTCGACGCCGACACGCTCAGCCGGACCGTCACCGCCGCCATCCGGGAGGCCGTCACCGGACGCGCTGCCACGCCGACCCGGCGCAAGCCGGTACCCGTCGACGAAGACGAGCCCTACGACACCGTTTACGACCTCTAGGCCGGCGGCTGGTCCCCGCGCTTCGGCGCCGCCCGCTTGGCGCGCCAGCCCAGCGACAGCACCGCCTGCACCAGCTCCTGGTAACTGGGCTTGACCTCCTCGAGGTACCGCTCCAGGTACGCCGGCCGCGCCGTCGTCACCGGGTGGGGTTCGTCGCCCGGGTCCAGCCACAGCAAGCCCTGGATGTTGTGCAGCGCCATCCGCCACCAGCGCGTCGCTCGCTCCGCGGCTTTCCTCTCGCGTTCGGCCGCCGCGTCGATCGCGGTCCGGGCTTCCTCGATCTCCGCTTCCAGCGCCTCCGCGCGCTGGAGCTCCCAGCCGCGCAGGTTCTCCGCCGAGCCGCGGGACAGGGCGATGATTTCCTTGTACCGCATGGCCGCGGTGGCGCCGTCTTCGGTCACTGGACGTTCTCCGGGCGCTGGAACGGGATGATCACTTCGGGGGCGCCGTGGGTCGTGCGGTCGAAGAACAACGCGCGGCCCGGGCGCGGGGACCAGTGCACCACCTGGCCGGCCGCGAACGGTGCCAGCTCGTTGCCTTGGACGTCGAGCGCCGCCCACGTGCCGATGTCGTCGGTGCCGGCGAAGCCCAGCGTGTCCTTCAACCTCGCGATGCTGCGCCACCAGCCGATCGTGTGGATGCCGTGGCCCGGCCCCTGCTTCAGCACCACCCGCAGGTGGTCGAGGCCGCTCTTCAGCTGGCCGACCGCCTTCGCCTCCAACGTCGGCAGCGCCGCGTCGACCCCGTAGAGCAACAGGATCTTCGCGCCGCCCGCCATGCCGCCGGTCATCGACTCCAGCACGCCGGTCAGGTCGTCCACCAGCGTCGCCGCGTGGCCGTCCGTGCGCAGCCGCTCGGTCAGCTCCAGCGCCGCCGGGGCGCACGCCTCGATCGGGCAGCTCAGCACGAACTCGACTTCGCCGGGTTCGTACTGGCGGGACAGCGACCGCGCCGCCGAGTCCATGATGGACAGTGCCTCGGCCGTCGCCGACCCGAGCACCGCCACGTTGCGGCCCGGCGCCCGCGGCAGGTCCACCCCGCACGCCGTTTCGGTCACGTCGATCGACTGCCCGAGCAGCGCCCGCGGCTTCGAGGTGGTCTTGAGGTCGAGGTAGGCCGGGAACTGTTCCAGGACCGGCGAATGCGCGCCGTCGAACAGGCGCGGCCGCGGGAAGTAGCCCGCGTACGCCTCCCACAGCCGGTGCTGCAACCGGACGAACACGTTCTTGCTGCTCGCGTCCGGGATGTGCGCCAGCTGGTTGCCGTGCGCGACGCCGGAGTCGTGGTTGATCACCGTGTGCCACTTCGGCGCCGACACCGCCGCGTTGTTCGTCTCGGCCAGCACCCGCCGCGCCTTCGGCATCGCGATGCGCAGCGTGCACTGCTCGAACACCGCGGGCTTGCCCCAGAACGCTTCGATACCGGCGACGTCCTGACTGGCCAGCACCAGGTGGATGCCCTGGGACCGGCCGCGTCGCGCGATGTCCTCCAGCAGCTGGGTCGCCGCCGCCGTCACCTGGTCGCGGCCCGCGAACAGGTACTGGAACTCGTCGATCACCGCCACGATCCGCGGCCAGTGCCCGCCCGGGTCGGCTTCGCGCAGGTCGGCGAGGTTGGTGACCTCGTGCTCCTTCGCGGCCGCGGACCGGCGCCGCAGCTCGTCGGCCAGGAACCGCAGCAGCGCCAGGCCGAATTCGCGGTCGGTGTTGACGTTGACGCCGACGAGCCGCGCGTGCGGCAGCCAGCTCGCGTCCTTGCGCCCCGGCGCCAGCCCGGCGAACGAGACGCCTTCCTTGAAGTCCAGCAGGTACAGCGCCAGCTCGTCCGGGGTGTACCGCGCCGCGAGACTGCCGAGCAGCGCGTACAGGAAGTTCGTCTTGCCCGAACCGGACGGTCCGCCGATCAGGGCGTGCGGGCTCGCGTCGCCGATGACGACCTCGACCGGTTCGCCTTCGAAGAACCCGACCGGCGCGCGCAGTTCCCGCGCGGAGCTTTCGTGGCCGAGTTCGGCGGGCAGCAGGTCGTCGAACGAGCGCGGCCCGCCCTGCTTGGCGATCAGCGCTTCGGCGATCTTGGCGACGGCGCGGATGACCTGCCCCGACGGCAACGGCGGGTCGAGGGCGACGGTCAGGTCGGTCCCGGTCATGCTGCTGATCGCGTGCCGGTCGTCGATGAGGCTCAGCGTCTCGACGGGCGCGCTCACCGCCGTCGGCACGTCGACCATGATCAGGCAGATCCCGGCGGCCAGCGCACCGCTCGCGACGCGCTTGAGGTCGCGGGCGCGTTCGGGTTCGAGGGTTTCGCCGTTGCCGTACAGCACGACGACGCGGAAGGGTTCGCTCCGCTGTCCGGTCTTCTGCCGCATCTCCCGCAGCGACGTGTATCCCGCGGACATGCAGCTGGCGTGGATGCGGCGGATGTGCCCGGCCAGCTCGTCGAGGAGGTCCTCGAGCCGGCCCGGGTCGTAGAGCGAAAGCGCGCTCGTGCGGCTCAGCGGGTAGAGGTCGGGCAGGATCGCGGTCAGCTGCCCGATGTCCCACAGGTGCACGCGCACCGCGCCGGGTTCGAACGTCGAAAGCACGCGGAGCAGCAGGTTCTGGACGATGCCGTCGATCACGGGCCGCGTCTTCGGCGCCGACGTGATCGCCAGGTGCGACTCGTCGAGCAGGGGCACGGCGACGTCGAAGTTCCGGGTCGGGTCACCGCCGGCGGCCGTCGCGGAGCCGACGCGCCACAGGCCTGGCGAGGTGAGGCCGGCGTTGTGGCCGACGCGCCCGAGCCAATCGCCTGCCGGCAGCCCGGCCGCGCCGGGCGCGTTCTGCGCGACCAGCTCGCGCAGCATCGACGGACCTTGGCTCCAGTCGGTGTAGAAAGCGCTTCGCGCACTGCCGAGCGCAGCGAACACTTCGTGCGCGGCGGGGTGTTTGGACCATTCGTTCTGCTGCTCGGCGGTGGCGTGGTTCATGCCGACCTCGACGATGGCCCGCTCCAGCTCGAGCTTGGCGAGGTCGGCCTCGGCGGCTTGGCGCGCACCGGCCGCCGCGCCCAGCACCAGTCCGATCTGGTGGCGTACCCGGTCGAGCGCGGTTTCGACGCGGTTGCGTTGTTCGGCTGCCCTGTTGGCCATCGGCGTCCCCAAAAACGGTGTCCCCTGCAAGGATTACAAACGCGACCGGTATCCGCTCACCAGATCTTCCGCGGAGGCCAGGCGGCCGAGGAGCTGGTCCAGCCCCTCGCCGGCCTGTGCGTACTGCGAAGGGAGCCAGGGATCGGCCTTGGCCTGGGCGTCCACGAGAGCCTGTCGAGCTTCTCCGAGCAGGCTGGTGGCGCGCTCGGAGTGGGCTCGCGCGTCGGCGAGCCCGGTGACGACAGCGGTGAGCAGCTGGTGGAGTTCGGCTAGCGTCATCCCGCTAGAGACGCGCCGAGTAGGAGTCCGCGGAGGAAATGCTCGCTTGGACTGTGCTCTGCAGACCGTTGATGCCCTGCAGGGCTTCCGCGAGCAGACCGTGGGCCTGGCTCACTTCGTGCTGGCTGCTGCCTTGGGTCGCCTGCGACAGCGACTGCTGCGCTTCTTCGAGAGACTGCGCTGCCTGTTGCAGGGCGGCGATGCTCGCGGACGCCTTTTCGTTGGCGAGTGCGATGCCAGCGCGGATCTCTTCGACTCCGGCCATCGGGCCTCATACTCCTCGGAATCGGGGTGGTTGAGAGGGGGACTTCTATTGAAACAGATCCAACGACTGAGCGTGATCATCTGATTGTGCGGAGTGATCGCGACCGCGAAATCAGCAAGGCCCCGGACGTGGGAACGTCCGGGGCCAGACCGATCACGGTGTGTGCTGGGGGTGGCCCGGCACCAAGACCGCGCGCGAAACGTCGTTGGCCAGCGCTAGTGCAGGTCAGAGCGGTTTTCGTGCCACTGCTGGCCTTTCTGGAAGCGGTGGGCTGGGTTCGCGGAAAGACTAGCGCGACTGGAGCAGCGGCCTGCGTCCAGCCCCATACGTAACTCCGTGTGTGTACCCCGAAATTTCCGCGCGGCGGTTCGAGAAGCTTTCACATTGGGACAATCGGCCGAGTCCGGGCGGGTCGCGCCACCGCCTCCGGGCCGCGAACGACGAAACGCCGGGCACGGGGCCCGGCGTCTCGTTCGATCAACGTGCGGAGGATACAGGATTCGAACCTGCGAGGGCGTGAACCCAACACGCTTTCCAAGCGTGCGCCTTAGGCCGCTCGGCCAATCCTCCGCGGGAGACGATACCGGATGGCCGTCCCGGAGTGTGCGGGTGGGTCAGCTCGTGACGTCGGCCACCACGCAGGTGATGTTGTCCGGGCCGCCGCCTTCGTTGGCGAGGCGGATCAGCTCGGGGATCACGTCCGCCGGCTCGCCGCCGGAGTCGAGCACGTCGCGCAGGGTCGCTTCGGTGACCGGGCCGCTCAGGCCGTCCGAACACAGCAGGTACCGGTCGCCCGGCTTCGCCTTGAACGTCCAGATGTCGGGGTCGCCGGAGCCGGTCGTCTGCAGCGCCTTCATCAGCAGCGACCGGCGCGGGTGGGTCGCCGCGTCCTCGGCCGCGACCCGGCCGTCCTCGACCAGCGCCTGCACCAACGTGTGGTCGCGGGTCAGCCGGCGCAGGTCGCCGCCCCGCAACAGGTAGCCGCGGGAGTCGCCGATGTGGGCCGCCGCGAACTCGGCGCCGTCGAACATCAGCACCGTCAGCGTCGTGCCCATGCCTTCGGTCGTCGGCTCGTTCGACGCGACTTCGGCCAGCCGCTCGCCGATCGACTTGACCACGCCGGTCAGCGTCGCCGCCAGGTCGACGCCCGCGAGGTCCATTCTCCGGAGGTCGACGTCGAGCTCGCGCAGCACGTCGACCGCGGTCGCGCTGGCGACCTCGCCGTGCGGCTGACCGCCGATGCCGTCGGCGACGGCGAGCAGGCGGGAACTCGCGTACAGCGAGTCCTCGTTGACCGTGCGGCGCCTGCCGACGTCCGACCCCGCGGCGTACCGGAGGACGTACCGATCGTGTGTCATGCCACTCATGAAAGCATTGGTTGACTGAGTTCACAAGCAACTCGGCTGATTGGAGTACTCTCCGATAGAGTGCCCGCCATGGACGACGACGCCACGGTCAGCGCGGCCGACATCGCGCGGCTCGCCGGGGTCGGCCGGGCCGCGGTGAGCAACTGGCGCCGTCGCTACCCGGACTTCCCGCCGCCGGTCGGTGGCACGGCGTCCAGCCCGTTGTTCGGCCTGTCCGCCGTCGCCGGCTGGTTCCGCGCCCGCGGCAAGAAGTTCGAGCTGTCCGCGGGCGAACGCGCGTGGCAGCGCCTGCGCGCGCTGGGCGACGACCTCGACCTCGCCGAGCGGGTGAGCCGCGCCGGCGTCTTCTTCGGCGTCCAGGCCGGGATCTTCGACACCTTCGGCAGCGGGCTCGACGACCCCGAGCTGATCACCCTGCTCGGCGAGATGACGCACCAGGCAGGCCCGCTCGAATCCTTCGAGTTGTTGTGCCACCGGTACTTCGAGGCGCATTCGCGGCGGCTGTCGGCGACGCCGGAGCCGGTCGCCGAGCTGATGGCCCGGCTCGCTGGCCCGGTGGCCACGATCCTCGACCCCGCCTGCGGCTTCGGCGCGCTCGCGCTGGCGAGCGGCGCGAAAACCGTGCTGGCCCAGGACAGTGATCCGGCGACGGCTTCGATCGCGACGCTGCGGCTGCGGTTGCGCGGCATCGAAGCCGACGTCCGCGCGGTCGACGCCCTGCGTGAAGACGCCTTCGCCGGCCGGACCGCCGAAGCCGTCCTGTGCGATCCGCCGTTCAACGAACGGGCCTGGGGGCACGACGAACTGGTCGGCGACGCGCGCTGGGAGTACGGCCTGCCACCGCGCGGCGAACCGGAGCTCGCCTGGGTGCAGCACTGCCTCGCGCACGTCGAACCCGGCGGCACGGTCGCGATCCTGATGCCGGGTGCGGCGGCCGGCCGGCGCAGCGGCAAACGCATCCGCGGCAACCTGTTGCGCGCGGGCGCGGTCCGCGCGGTGATCACCCTGACCGGCTCCGACCTCTGGCTCCTGCGGCGGCCGGTGCCCGGCGAGCGCCCGCCGTCCACCGTGCTTCTCGCCGAGGCGGGCGACGAACTGTCCACAGTAGACGAGATGTGGCGGGAGTTCCGTGCACACCCCGAATCCGGCGTCCGGATCATCGACCTGCTCGACGACGACGTCGACCTCACCCCGGCCCGGCGGCGCGGCCGCGACGAAGACCTCGGCCGGGCTTTCCAGGTCGTGCAAGGCCGGTTCGCCGAGCTGACACCGCGGCTGCCGGCGCTCGAAGCCGTCGACGGCGAACCGGCGTTCACGACCATCGGCGAGCTGGTCAAGGCGGGGGTGGTCGAGGTCAAGCACGCCGCGCGCACCGACGGCGAGCACCCGATCGCCGAAGAGGGGAACGTCGTCGCGTCCGTGACCGGGATCGCGTACGTCCACAGTGGACCGCCCGCGCCGGTCGGTGCCGGGCTGACCGTGTACCGCGTCGACCCGGACCGGCTGGACGCGGACTTCCTGGCCGGCTGCCTGCGCGCGGCCGACCTGCCCGCCGCGTCGGCCTCGACGCGGATCGACGGCAGGCGCGTGCGGATCCCGCGGGTGGCGATCGAGGTCCAGCGCGAGTACGGCGAGGTCTTCCGGCGCCTGGCCGAGTTCGACACCGTCCTGCGTCAGACGGCGGAAACGGGCCGCGAGCTGGTGCGGCTAGGCTTCGCAGGACTTGTCGAAGGACGGCTCCGCCCGGGCCGATAGGGGAACGGATGCTGATCGCCGACCGCTACGAGCTCGACGAGCTGCCGCTCGGCCGCGGCGGGATGGGCGCGGTGCACGGCGGGCACGACCGCAGGCTGGGCCGGCGCGTGGCGATCAAGCTGCTCAGGCTGCCGGGCCGCGACGAAGAGCTCGAAGCCCGTTTCGCCCGCGAGGCGCGGATCCTGGCGACGCTCGACCACCCCGGCGTGCCGACGCTGTACGACTACGGCACCCACGACGACCGGTTGTTCCAGGTCATGCAGTTCGTCGACGGCGTGACGGTGGCCGACCTGCTCGCCGAGCACGGGCCGCTGCCGGTGCCGTGGGCCGCGGCGATCGCGGCGCAGGCGTGCGCGGTGCTGGCCGCCGCCCACGCGCTCGCGGTGTGCCACCGGGACCTCAAGCCGTCCAACCTGATGCTGGGCCCGGACGGCGGGGTCAAGGTGATGGACTTCGGGCTCGCGGTGCTGCGAGAGGCGGACGCCGCGCAGTTCACCCGGGCCGGGCAGCTGCTGGGTACGCCGTCGTACATGGCGCCCGAGCAGATCCAGCGCGGCGGCGCCGAACCGCGCAGCGACCTCTACGCGCTGGGCTGCGTGCTGCACGAGATGCTCACCGGGCGGCGGCTCTTCGACGGGCCCACCGCCTACGCCGTGTTCGAGCGGCAGGTCAAGGAGCTGCCGCCGCCGGTGCCGGGGGTGCCGAAGCCGCTCAACGCGTTGCTCGCCGAGATGCTGGCGAAGGACCCCGAAGCCCGGCCGCCCGGTGCGGCCGTGCTGTACGAGCGGCTGGGCGCGTTCGTCGGCGCGCTGCCGCCGCTGCCCGGCTTCCTGGTGCCGCCGTCGGTGCCCAGCCCGGGCCGGATGTACGCGCGGATGCTGGGGCGCGTCAGCGGCTGAGCGCCGCCTGCCGCCGGTCGGCGAGCGGCAGGCCACGCCGCTGGATGCGGCGGTACGTCGTGGCGTTCTGCACCGCGATGCTGACGCCGAGGGTGAGCGCGACCGACGCCGAGGTCAGCGGGCCGGCGACGCCGAGCGCCGTGCCGAGCGCGACCAGGCCGACGCGCACGGCGATCGTCAGCACCCACAACCCGATGGTGACGGCCGACCCCTTCTGGAAGGTCGTGCCGTCGCGCTCGGTGAGCGTGGTGGTGGTGCTGCGCAGGACCCCGAGCCCGGCGAGGACGACGAGGTCCGCGGCCAGCAGGCCCAGTTCGGCGGCCGACGCGCCGGGCAGCGCTTTCGCGGCGAGGTACGCCCCGACGGCGACCAGGACCAGCGGCATGACCGTGAGCGTCCGCCGGTCGAGCAGCGTGCCGCGGACCTGCTTGTAGACGACGCGGTAGAACACGTAGGCGGCGATGGCCACGTAGAGCAGGACGTTCGCGGCGCTGGGCATTTCGGGCTCCTTGGTTCCGAGGTCCCTCCAGCGTCGGCGAACGGCGGCCCGGTTTCGTCGGCGCGGGGACCGGGCCGGGGTTGATCCCGGGCTCAACCCAGGGGTTGAGGCGCGGCTGACCGAATCGTGACCTTCGCGGACGAACCTCGACCGGGTGAACGCCGTCTTTACCGGTGTCCACAAGCGAGGATCGAACAGCTGGGGGTTACGGATCGTGAAGAGGCTTTTGGCGGGAGCGGCCGCACTGGCCACCGCGTTCGTGCTGGCCGCCTGCTCCGGGGGCGGGGCGGCGACCCCGAACGCGGGCGGCGGGGCCGTCGCCGCGGCCGGGACCGGGGGCGGGACTCCGACCACGTCGAGCACCACCGCGGCCCCCACGACGACCAGCGCCACCCCGACGCCGGCGCCGTCGACCACCAAGCCGGCGCCGACCACCAGCAAGCCGAAGCCCAAGCCCAAGCCGGCCGCTCCGGCGAGCGACCCCGGCGTCCCGTGCGCCGCCGCGGCGGCCGCGCCGGGCACCGCGGCCTGCGTCGACATCTCGGCGCACAAGGCGTGGATCCTGCAGGGCGGCAAGGTCGTCTACGGGCCGGTGCCGATGCTGCCGGGCCGCAAGGGCTACGCGACCCCGACCGGCACGTTCCACGTGCTGTCGAAGGAGAAGGTGCACCTGTCGAAGGAGTTCGACAACGCGCCGATGCCGAACTCGGTGTTCTTCTACCCGGGCGACGCCTTCCACACCGGCAGCCTCTCGGTCTACTCGCACGGCTGCATCCACCTGTCGGCGAGCGCGTCCCTGAAGTTCTTCAACACTTTGCACATCGGTGACGTCGTCCAGGTTGTCCCGTAACCGAGTTTGTTCGAATACGGACAGTAGGTCACGAACAGATAAAATCACTCGGCCGAGTGCAACTGGCCCCCCTGTTCAGGCGATAAGTGATCGCTTGGGAAGGGGGGCCAAATGGCCTTGGGAAAGCTCAGAGCACTACGTCACGCCTTCGTGGCGACGGTGCTGACAGGGGCGCTGCTGCCCGTCGTGACCACGGGGGTGGCGGCAGCAGCGACCACGCTCCCGCCGGGGTTCGTCCTGCGGGACACGAACGCCGGGCTGGGGGCACAGCCACTCACGGACTTCGCGTACCTGCCGGACAACTCGACGTTCGTCATCGGCAAGGGCGGCGCGGTCCGCTGGCTGCCGGCCGACGGGACGGCCGGCCGGACGATCGCGACGCTGCCGGTGCGGACCGATGAGGACCTCGGCCTCGTGGGGCTGGCCGTGGCGCCGGACTTCGCGACGTCCCGCACCATCTACCTCACCCGGTCGATCAACCAGACCAGCGGTTTCGTCATGCGGCTGGCCAAGTTCACCGTCACCGTGGACGCGGCGGGCGCGCCGGCCGGGCTGACCGGCGAGCAGACGTTGTTCGAAGTGCCGGGCATCTTCAACGTCCACGGCATCGACGGCGTGGTGGCCGCCGCCGACGGCACGATCTGGCTGTCCATCGGCGACAACGGCGACTTCAGGCAGGCCGACCCCGGCTCGCTGCGGGCCCAGGACGTCAACCAGCCGTACGGCAAGATCTTCCACCTGGCCGCCGACGGCAAGGGCGTACCGGCCAACCCGTACTACGACGCGGCCAACCCCGGCTCGACC